>JAJYXE010000002.1 GCA_021791145.1 Actinomycetes bacterium
CCCGCGCGCGGCCACCAGATCTCCCCGCGGCCGGACACGGACCTCCCCGGAGGTCCATCACCTCGCGGCCCCTCCCTGGCCCTCCCTGGCTTCGATGGGCGCTGGGAATACCCCATCGAGCCAAGGAGGAACACCCTCATGTTGTCCAAGGAGAGACAGATGGAAGTACTCGAGGCCGATCCCTTGCTCGCCCAGTCGGCCATCGACCGGGTCACGAGCGCGGCGTGGGAGCTCGTCATCGAGGGCGAGTCCTACCGCAAGCGGGAGAAGCCGACGCTCGGGACCCCACCCGACGAGGGTCCGCCGAGCCGCCGGGGAAGCCGGCGGAGTTGACAGGACCGGGACTGGCCGAGATCATCGCCGGAGCCGGTGGCGGTGGTCGAGAGGTGGTCCCGTGCTGCTGGCAACGGGGTGGTCCCATCGGACTGGCAAACGACGGGGCAAACGACGGTATCCTGACCCGGCTGAGCATGTCTCCGGTGCGACCGACGGTGGCGACGACCGCCATCACGAGCATGTAGCCCATCAGGATCCACAGCGGTAGGAGACGTTCGCCGGCTGGAGCGGGTTCCCCTCGAGGCCCCGGAAGATGACGGGCAACGCGATCATCAGGCTCGTGGAATCGAGCGACGCGAGCAGCACCCCGATCGTCGTGTTCGAAAGGACGACCCACTTGTAGCGGGGTCCTACGTTCGCGGCCGTGGAGAGCTCCACCACCTCTCCCACTCGACCGATGCCACGGATCGCCCTCGTCCGAGCGAAGGGCCGGCGGTCCCCGTCCGGCGGTCCCCGTCAGGCGGTCCCCGTCCGGCGGTCCCCGTCCGGCGGTCCCCGTCAGGCGGTCCCCGTCCGGCGGTCCCCGTCAGGAGGTCCCCGTCAGGGACCCGGTCGTGCGGCCCGGTCAGGCGGTCCCGTCGAGGCGCGATCTGGGGCCTCGAGAAGGGGAGAGGAGGGCTCGAGTGGTGAAGGACCGGCGTCGAGCCACGCCCGCGTCCGTTCGTACGCGGCCTTTGCGAGCCGGCCGCCGTGACGGTAGTCGAAGGTGCCGAGCGCGGCTGGCTGGGCGGACGGGACGACGAAGACCCTTCCCCCGTCGGCTCGCGCACGCAGAGCCGCCTCTTCCGTCTCGCGACGAGCGATCCGGCTGGTCACGAGCGAGACCGAATTCATCGCCACCCCGACGGCGCCTCGAGGAGGGCGGTGCCGGGGAGCCGTGGCGGTCGTGACCACGTAGACGTCGCGCGCCCCCAGGTCCTGGGCCTGGCGGACCGGGCGGCTCGCCGAGAGGCTGCCGTCGACCAGCCACCGCCCGCCCACGGCCACCGGCGGGAAGAGCCCCGGGATGGCAGCGCTCGCGACGAGCGACTCCACGATGTCCCCCTCCGTCATCGTGACCGACTCACCCGACAAGGCGTCGGTCGCCGTGATCGCCAGACGGGTCGGCGCGTCCTCGATTCGCGTCAGCTCGACCCAGCGCCGGATGAGCGAGCGCAGCCGCTCGGTGGAGACGAGGTGGTCCCGGACTCCGAGGAACCCGGCCAACGCCCGAAGCGGGCTCAGCCGGACGACGTCCCGGCGCTTCAGCTCGCTCCAGGCGGACACGAGCTCGCGCGCACCGACAGCCCCGGGGCGGGTGACGAGGAAGGCCGCGTTCAGGGCCCCCACCGACGTGCCGACGAACAGATCGGCTTCGATCCCCGACTCGACAAGGGCGAGGACCGTACCGGCCTGCAAGGGGCCGAGGTTGCCGCCGCCCGAGAGCGCGAACGCCACGGTCATGCTCTCCAATTTGCCGCTCTGGCCCGCCCGCGGGAGCTGCAGGGGTCTTTCGGCCCTGCGCGCGCGGAGGCGCGCACGCGAAGCATGATGGCGGTGGGAGGGTCGGCGACGTGGGACGGCGACCATGACCGGGAAGTACGAGCAGGACCGTACGCTGCACGAACCAGGCGACAGGCGAGGGGTTTCGTCGCGTCGAAGGCGAAGTGACGCGCTGGCCGGCCCCATCCCGACCGCGGCGAGAGCCAGGAGCGCGGAGGAGCGCGCCACGCCGGCGCATCGGAGACGTGGAGCTCGCGTCGAGACGGCCCTGCGGGTCGGCGTGATCGTGGTGGCCGCGCTGATCGTCGGCTTCGGGGGGGCGCTGGCCGCGCTGCGGCTGCGCGGCCCTATTTCCACGGCACCTCGGGTCGCCGAATCCGTCCCGTCGCTGCAGCACCTCCCTGCCGTGCGCACCGGCTCCCCGTCGCGGTCGCGCACCGGCTCCCCGTTGCGGTCGCGCACCGGGAGCGTGCCTGCAGCCGCGCCGAGCACTCCACAGACGAGCCCACCGACGAGCCCATCCGCCGCGCAGGTGGTCGTGAGCGGCGCTCGGGCGCCCGCGGGAGGCGTACCCCACCTCATCTCGGTCAGCCCCGCGGCCGGGGGCGCTGGCCAGAGGATGACGGTCTTCGGCGTCGGCTTGTACAGCCCGGACGGCTTGGTCCAGGCGTCGCTGGGCGGAGCCGACGCCCCCACCAGCTGCACGACGGAGACGACGTGCGTGGTGACGGTCCCAGCAGGGCTCGGCCCGCCACGACGGCTCCCCCTCAGGATCCAGACCCAGGGCGGCACGTCCAACGCACTGTCCTTCTCGTACGAGTAGCGAGCGGACCGATGCGCGGGCGGATCGACCGCGTCGGCAGGATCCGCACGCGACCAGGCAGGATCCGCACGCGATCGCGATGAAGCAGAGCGTCCGCCTCGGCACGATCCGCGGCATCGCCGTGCGCGTGCACTGGAGCGTCGTGCTGCTCCTCGCCATCTTCGCATGGGAGCTGGCCGACTACGAGCTTCCGGCTCGCCCGGGCCATCCCGAAGCAGGCGACTGGGCGGCCGGTGTGGTCGGGGCGAGCGTCCTTTTGCTCTCGCTGCTCGCGCACGAGCTGTCGCACGCGCTGGTGGCGAGACGCCACGACGTCGCCGTCCGCTCCATCACGCTGTTCGTGTTCGGCGGCGTCACCCGGCTCGAGGGGGAGGCCCACACGCCGAGCGCCGATTTCCGGATCGCCGCGGCAGGGCCGGCGGCAAGTGTCGCGCTGGCAGGGATCTTCCGAGGCGCCGAAGCGATGGCCGCCCTGGCGGTGCACGGCCTTGTCGTTGCCACGTTGTCATGGCTCTGGGAGGTCAACCTGCTCCTGGCCGCCTTCAACGTGGTCCCGGCCGCTCCGCTCGACGGAGGTCGGATCCTGCGGGCCGCGCTGTGGCGGCACTGGCAAGATCGCGCACGCGCCACCCTCGCGGCCGCACGGTTCGGACGCGGCTTCGGTTTCGTCCTCGTCGTCGTCGGCGTCCTGGGCCTGCTCTACGTCGGGGTCACCGCGCTGTGGGCCGCGCTGATCGGGTTCTTCCTGTACTCGGCGGCCGCCGGCGAAGAGCAGTACGCGCGTCTCCAGCGCGCGCTCGGCGGTCTCACCGTCGCCCAGGTCATGACTCCGGACCCGCCGACGGCGCGGGGCTCGACCACCGTGGCCGACCTGCTCTGGCACGCGCACTGGCCCGACCGCAGCGACGCAGTGGTCGTCGTGGACGAGCACGGGACCTTGAGGGGCGTCCTCACCGCCCAGGCGGTCCGCAGGCTCCGCTCCCAGCAGCTCTTTGCGACCACGGTCGACCAGCTCGCGATCCCGCTCGTGATGGTGCCGGTCGCCCGGCCCGACGACCCGGCCGACGTGCTCGTCGAGCGCATCGTCACCCACGAGGGTCGTCCTGCGTTGGTCACCGACGCCGGAGGTCTCCTCGTCGGCGTGGTCAGCCTGGAAGACGTGGAGCGTGCGGCTCGCTGGGCGATCCGGCGGCGGTAACCGCGGCAGCGGCTGTGCCAGCCGCGGGGCGCGACCCCGCCCCCGACGGCCGCCTCATCCGGCGTCCGTCGACTCCTCGAAGCGGCGCACGAGCAGCGCGAGCGTCTCGTTCAACCGGTCGACCTCTTCGAGCGTGTTGTAGTGGGCGATCCCGACGCGCAGCGCGTCCCTCCACTGCAAACGCTCGTAGAGCGCGAGCGCGTAATAGTTGTCCCCGCTCCAGACGCCGAAGCCCTCCTTTGCGAGCGCCGCCGAGAGCTCCGCCGAAGGGATGCCTTCGTAATTCACGAGGAACGTCGGGACCCTGCCCTCCATGCTGGGAGAGCCGTACAGTCGGGTGCCCTCCGGCATCCCGGCGAGGAACCGCTCACCGAGCCTGCGCTCCCACGCCACGATCTCCTCGGTTCCCCCGATCGCATCGAGATAGTCGAACGTGGCGACGAGGGCGGCGAGCAGCTCGTAGGGGAGCGTGCCCGTCTCGAAGCGGTGGCCGACCGGTTCGTTCGCCGACGGCCGGGCCTTGTACGGCCGCCACGACTCGACGAGCTCCCGCCGACCGTAGGCGATCCCGAGGTGCGGGCCGCAGAATTTGTACGCGGAACAGATGAGGACGTCGGCGTCGACCGCCTTGACATCGATGGGGAAGTGCGGGGCGTACTGGACCGCATCGACCCACGCGATCGCACCCGCCTCGTGGGCGAGCGAGCACACGCGCGCCGCGTCGACCACGGTGCCCAGCGCGTTCGAAGCGAGCGGGAACGCGACGACCCGGGTGCGCGAGCTCAAGAGCCCTTCGAGCTCGGCGTAGTCGAGGGTGGTGTCCTCGGCGATCCCCACTTGACGGACGACCAGGTCCTTGTCGTGGGCGAGCTCGAGCCACGGCGCGACGTTCGCGTCGTGGTCGAGCGCGGTGACGACGATCTCGTCCTTGGGCGACAGCGTCCGACCGACCGTGCGCGACAACGTGAAGTTCAAAGAGGTCATGTTCGCGCCGAAGGTGATCTCCTCTGGCGTCGCACCCAGGAACGTCGCGGATCGCTCACGCGCCTCGTCGACGAGCGCTTCGATCCTCCGGCTCGTCTCGTAGGGAGCGCCGAGGTTGCCGCTCGCCTCACGGTAATTGCGGGCCACCGCTGCCGCCACCATGTCGGGCACCTGGGTGCCGCCGGGGGCGTCGAAGAACGCGAAGCCCTCCGAGAGAGACGAAAAGCGCGCCCGGACTGCGTCGACGTCGAGCACGGTCACCTTCCTTCCTTCTCGGCGGCCCGAACGCCGCCGTTTCGCACGTCTCGCCCCCCTGCGGAGGCGAGGACTGCCAGCATGCCCACACCCACCCCGCCCACACGGTAGTCCCGCCAGGAGCGCGAGGATGCCGAGGGCGTCCCCGCCCCGACCTGCCGGGGCCGGCCTCTGCAGCCCCAGCAGCCCGGTCCGGCCCCGGCAGCCCCAGCAGCCCGGTCCGGCCCCGAGAGCCCCGGCAGCCCGGCCCGGCACCGAGAGCCCCGGCAGCCCGGCCCGGCACCGAGAGCCCCGGCAGCCCGGCCCGGCACCGAGAGCCCCGGCAGCCCGGCCCGGCACCGACAGCCCAGCAGCCCGGCCCGAGCCCCGGCCAAGTTGAAAGTTGATCAAACCTGCGCGTACGCTCGCCGGTGGTGGACCGTTGCCGGCATCCCCGAGCCACTGGTGAAGTCCCGCAGGACCCCCCAGAGCGACGGGCCTGGCGAGCCGTGTGATCGGAGCGATCGGAGGTACTGGACAATGCTGCTCGAGCAGGTCGAGTACGTGCGGCCGGCGTCGGTGGACGAGGCGCTGGCGCTCCTTTCCGAGGACGAGGGCGCGGCGCCGCTCGCGGGAGGACAGAGCCTCGTGAACGTCCTGAAGAACCGGGTGGCGTCCGTGGACGTGCTCGTCGACATCTCCAGGCTCGCGGAGCTCCGGCGCATCGAGCGCCGTCCCGACGGCTCGCTTGCCATCGGGGCGTGCGTCACCTACGACGAGCTCGACCGCTCCGAGGACGTCCGCGCTCGCCACGGGGTCCTCGCGGACGTCGCCGCCCACATCGAGGACCAGCAGATCCGCAACAAGGGGACCATCGGAGGGAACTGCTGCCTGAGCGATCCGACGAACAACCTCCCGCCGATCCTGGTCGCGCTCGGAGCGACCATGCAGGTCCGCTCCCGCACCGGGGTGCGTACGGTACCTGCGGACCAATTCTTCAAGGGCTACTTCGCCACCGCGCTCGAGCCCGGCGAGCTGCTCACCTCGATCGAGGTGCCGCCGCTCGGCGAGGGCGAGGGCGCCGGGTACGTGTCACTGTCGGTCGCCGCCGACGCCAAGGCGATCGTGCGCGCCGCGGCGTGGGTCCGGGTGGAAGAGGCGGTTCGGGACGCCCGCGTCGTCCTCGCCCACGTGCTGAACGTGCCCGTGCGCGACGGCGCGGTCGAGTCCGCGCTCGTCGGCAGCAGCCTGGAGCCCGAAGCGATCCGAGCTGCGACCGCGATCGCGGCCGACAGCCTCGACCCGGTCTCCGACTTCCACGCAGACCCGGAGTACCGAAGGAAGATGGCCAAGGTGGTGGCGCACCGAGCGGTGGTGCAGGCGGTCGACGCCGCCCGCCAGGGCGCCAGGGCCGGAGAGCAAGGGAGCAGGAGATGAGCGAGATGGAGCGAGGCGACACCCATTCGGTGTCGATGGTCGTGAACGGCGAGAGGGTGACCAGGATCGTGCCGGCCCGCAGGCTGCTCGTCCACTTCCTGCGCGACACACTCGGGCTGACCGGGACCCACATCGGATGCGACACGGGCAACTGTGGGGCCTGCACGATCATCGTCGACGGCAAGCTCGTGAAGAGCTGCATGATCCTCGCGCCCCAGGCGCACGGCGCGGAGATCGAGACCGTCGAGAGCCTGGCCGGCCCCGAGGGGCTGAGCCCGCTCCAAGAGGCGTTCCACGAGCACCATGCGCTCCAGTGCGGCTACTGCACGCCCGGCATGCTCATGAGCGCGACGTACCTCCTCCGCCAGAACCCCGAGCCGACCGACGAGGAGATCCGCCGGGGGATCCGGGGGAACCTCTGCCGCTGCACCGGCTACGTCAACATCGTCGAGGCGATCAGGTCCGCGAGTACCCGCCTGCGCGGTTCGCTCGACACCTTGGAAGAGCTCGAGCGGCTCGAGAAAGGAGCGGTGCGTTGACGACGACCAGCACCACCGAGGTCACGCGGGCCCAGGAGACGTGGTCCGGTCGGCGCGTCCCGCGCAAGGAGGACCACAGGCTGGTCCAGGGGCAGGGCTCGTTCGTCGACGACGGCGGGATGTACGGGCAGGGGTACGCGTGGTTCGTGCGCTCCCCGCACGCGCACGCCCGGATCGTGTCAGTGGACTGCAGCGAGGCGCTGCGCCTGGAGGGCGTCTACACGGTGCTGACCGGTGAGGAGGCGCGCCAGATGTGCGAGGTGCCGTTCTTCGCCATCGCCCCTGCGCCCGGCTCGCTCATGGCCGAGTGGCCCCTCGCCGTCGACAAGGTCCGCTACCAGGGCGACGCGGTCGCGGTGGTGCTCGCCGACAGCCGGGAGACCGCCCGCGACGCGGCCGAGCGGGTGGTCGTCGAGTACGAGCCACTCCCGGCGATCGCCGACACGGCAGCCGCCGCCGACCCCACTGCACCGGTCCTCTATGACGCGGCGGGCACGAACGTCGTGTGGCACGGGACCTACGACTACGGCGACGTCGACTGGGCGCTCGAGAACGCCGACCACGTCGTGAAGATCGACCGCCTGCACTTCCACCGGTTCTCCTCCACGCCGCTCGAGTGCAACGGCGCCGTCGTCCGCTACGACCACGGCACCGGGGTCGTCGACGTGCTCACGAACTACCAGATGCCGATGTTCGCCGCGATGACCATCGGGCCGACGATCGGCGTCCCCATGAACAAGTTCAACTTCGTGACCAAGGACATCGGGGGCGCCTTCGGGATCAAGATCGGCTTCTTCCCCCAGATCGCGGCGCTCGCGCTCCTCTCGAAGAAGGCCGGCCGACCGGCGAAGTGGACCGAGTACCGGACCGAGCACATGCTGACCGCCGGCCACGGCAACGAGCGGACCTTCCTCGACATCGAGGTGCCGGTCATGGCCGACGGCACTGTGCTCGGGCTCAAGTGCCGCGCCTACGACGACGCGGGCGCCTACCTCCACTACGAGCCGCTCGGCGCGGTGATCTGGTCGCAGGTAGTCCCCGGCTGCTACAAGATGAAGCACGTCCGCGTCGACTACACCGAGGTGGTCACGAACAAGTGCCCGACCACCCCGAACCGGGGCTACTCGCGCATGCAACACCTCTGGCTCATCGAGCGGGTCATCGACATCGTCGCCAGGGAGCTCGGGCTCGACCCGGTCGCCGTCCGCAAGCTGAACTACGTCCAGCCCGAGGACTACCCCTACGAGACGCCCAACGGCTGCATCTACGACTCGGGAGATCTGCCGCGCTCATTGGACATCGCGCTCGACCTCGCCCACGCCGACACCTGGCGCAAGCGCAAGGTGGAGCTCGGGACCGGCACCGGCAAGCGCATCGGCATCGGCATCGGCTCCACGCTGGACTCGGGAACGAACAACTTCGGCCAGTCCCGCATCATCAACCCCGACCTGCCCTTCTCGGGCAACGGGGAGGTGGCGATCGCCAAGCTCGACCTGTTCGGAGAGGTGAACGTCATGATCGGCACCACCCCCCAGGGGCAGGGGCACGAGACGAGCGCAGCACAGGTCGTAGCCGACGTCCTGGGCATCACCCCCGACGACGTGACGGTGTCCACGGGGTTCAACCAGGCGAACAGCGCCTACGTCGGGTTCTCGGGGACCTATGCGAGCCAGTTCGCGGTGTCGGGGCTCGGGGCGGTCCTGGGCGCCGCGCAGAAGCTGAAGGGCCAGATCGTCAAGCTCGCGGCGTACGCCTTGAAGTGCGACGAGGACGACGTCGAGGTGGCAGGCGGCTTCGCCAGGGTGCGAGGCGACGAGGAGCGGGCGATCCCATTCATCGGGCTCGCCAACATGGTCTACGCGAACAACGCGGGGCTGCCGATGGACCTCCTCTCGGAGGTCGACCTGAATTGCCGCTACGCGTACGTCCCCCCCTTCGAGGTCCCCGACCCGGTGAAGAAGACCGGGAACCTCACCCTCACCTACGCGAGCCAGGTGCACGTGTGCGTCGTGGAGGTGGACGAGGAGACCGGGGCCGTCACCATCCTCGACTACGCGGCGGTCGACGACTGCGGACGGCGGATCAACCCGATGCTCGTGGAGGGCCAGGTGCACGGCGCGACCGGGCTCGGCATCGCGGCGTCGCTCTACGAGTCCCTCGACTACGACGAGTCCGGCCAGCTCCAGGAGCCGTCCTTCTACGAGTACCACGCCGGCACCTCGCTCGACATCCCCCCGATCGCCTGCGGCTACATCGAGTCCCCCAGCCCCTTCACGCCCAACGGCGCGAAGGGGATGGGTGAGGGGGGCGGCGCGCCGCTGCACGCGGTGTGCGCCGCGATCCAGGACGCGATCGAGCCAGGCGGCCCCGTGGTCACCGACAGCCACAACCACTGGCAACGGGTCTACGGGCTGCTGCACCCCGATCCGGGCGCACCCCGCGGGGTGACGGTGACCTCACGGCGCGCTGGCAAGGACTGAGGGAGCCCGTGCTCCTCACCAACGAGTTCGTGGTGGCGGCCGACATCGAGCGTGTGTGGGCGCACCTCCTCGACATGCAGAACGTCGCGGCGTGCGTCCCGGGCGCCAAGGTGGAGGAGGTCGTCCCGCCGGACACCTACAAAGGGACGATCCGGCTGAAGATCGGGCCGCTCACCGTCGAGTACCGGGGCCAGGCGACCCTCGTCGAGGTCGACGAAGCGCACCATCAGGCGGTCATCCAGATGAAGGCCCGTGAAGCGCGCGGGCAGGGATCCGCGGTCGCCACGGTGCGGAACCGTCTCGAGCCCGCACCCGGAGGCACCCGCGTCGTCGCGGAGACCGACTTGCAGATCACCGGCCCCCAGGCCCAGTTCGGCAAAGGCGTGCTCGAAGACGTGGGCGGGCGCATCCTCGAGGAGTTCTCTGCCCGTCTCGAGCGCCAGATCGCAGACGGCGATCGCGCGGGCGGGACCGGTGCTGGCGACCGGGACCACGCTCCAAGTGCGGGGTCTGCGAGCGCCGCGGGGAACGACGCCTCGGAGGACGCGCTGGACCTGAACCGCGTGCTCGCAGCCTCGGTGCGCACACGGGTGAAGCGGGTTGCCGTGCCGCTCGCCGCGCTCGGCGCTGCGGTGCTGGCGGTGCTGGCGGTGCTGCGACGACGCAGCGCGAGGCGGCGCAGGCTCGGCCGCTAGCCGCTAGCGGGCTCCGTAGGAGGCCTCGAGCGCCCGCACGAGCCGCCACATGGTGAGGTGCAGCGGGACGGGCACCCCGTGCTCGAGGCCTTGGCGCACCAGGGCGCCGGTGATGAAGTCGACCTCGGTCGCACGCCTGGCACGCACGTCGGCGAGCATGGAAGGCAGGTGTCGGTAGCTGCTCCGCCCGGTCTCCCCACGGCGGACCGCCTCCAGGTTCATCTCCCAGGGATCCTCGTAGAGCTCGACCCCGGCTGCACGCGCGACCGTGCGGCCTTCCTCGACGAGCTCGTGTGCGAGGTGACCGAGGTCGGTCAGCTCCTCTTCGGCACGGAAGTGCGCGTCGTGCGGCAGCCCGGTCAGTGCGCTGAGCGCGTTGACCGTCGCGTTGAAGATCAGCTTGGACCACAGTGCCGGGCGCAGGTCCTCGAACGCCTCCGCGCGCAGCCCCGAGGCTCGGAGGAGCTTGGCCACCTCTTCGGCCGTCGTCGGCCCCGGGGGCCTTGCCGGCGAGGGACCGAGCCACGTCGGGGCGTCCAGCTCGTACTCGACGTGCCAGTCGTGGTGCTTCGTCCCGCTCATGAAGGTCACGGCGGAAAGGACGCTCCAGGGCCCCGCCGCGGCCATGACCTCGTCGGCCCCGAGGCCGTTCTGGCACGTCATGACCACCGCGTCGTCGGAATGGCCCTTCAGCGCGGCGGCGACCGCCTCCACGTCGTTCGCCTTCGTCGCGACGATGAGAAGCTGGAACGGCGGCACTTCGGCGGCGTCGCTCGTCGCCCGCACGGTCGAGCGCAGCGACGACTTACCGCTCACCTCGATGCCACGCTCGTTCAGGATCGAGGCGTGCTCGGCGCGCCGGGTGAGCACCCAGACCTCCGCGACGGTCGCGAGGTGGGCGGCGAAGAGGCTCCCGATCGCGCCCGCACCGGCGACGAGCACCCGTCCCGGCTGCCCTGCTTGCGAGAACGGGCTCACCGAAGCGAGAGGCGCATCGCGAGAGGGGTGAGCCTGTCCCCCTCCACCGGCGAGAAGAGCTGCTTGCCGCCGAGCTGGCCCGAGAGCGAGTTGGCCGTGGCCACGAGGTGGTTCGTGAGCTCTGCTGCAGCGCGCTCGGGATCGTGGTGGACGCAGGCGCCGACGAGCACCTCGTGGTTGCGGAAGTGGCGAGGACCGTTCACGGTCGTGTCCATCGCGTGCCGGTACCGCTCGCTCGATTCCCACGGCGGCTGGATGAGCCGGACGAGCCAGGTCGAACGTGACGCCCGGTAGAGGCACATGTGCAGCTCGCTGTGGGCCTTCCAGAGGGCCGCCGGGGACGCCTCCTTGGACTTCATGAACGCGAGCAGCTCCTTCGCCCGAGCCTCGTCCTCGGGCGTGAAGAGCTGCGCCGCCCGCGCGATGGCGAGCGGCTCCAGCGAGAGCCTCGCCTCGTAGATCTCCCTCAGGTCCTCGATCGACAGCTCGGTGACCCGTGCCCCCTTGTGCGGGATGTTCTCGACCAGCCCCAGCGCGTCGAGACGGCGGATGGCCTCCCTCACCGGCATCGGGCTCAGCTCGAGCGCGCTGGCCAGGTCCTCGATGGGGATCCGCTCCCCCGGGCGGAGCGTGCCCGTGAGGATCGCGTCGTGCAGGGAGATGAACGCCTTCTCGGCGAGGGTCCGGTGGGCAGGGACTGCGCCTCCGACCTGGGTCGCGCTCCAGTCGCCGGACAGCCTGCGCTTGATCGACGCGTTCCCGTCAGGTCGTACAGCCACGCCCTTTCCTCCTCGGCCTTGAGCTGTTGGTCCCTGAGACCCCCTCGGCCTCGATCGACGGGCCCTTGACCAGCGAGCCGCTGATCAACGAGCCGTTGATCAATGATCTCACATCCTCGCTCCGGGGATCCAGGATCACGACCACGCGGGACCGGGCGTCCTCGCCCGGGGGTCGGGACCCTTCGTGAGAGAAATCGACTTGACAAGCTTCGTCACGCCGTTGATATTTGATCGTCCAACGGAAGGGGGTACTCATGAAGCGATCCATGAAGCGATCCGCAGGCAGCAGATGGAAGCTGGTCGCGGCAACGGCGTCGGCGGCCTCGGTCGCCGTGGCGCTGGCAGTCTCCGGTGCAGCCGCCAACGCGTCGGCAGCCACCTCCCACGCCCTACGGCGAGGCAGTCCAGCGGCGAAGCAGCTCGTGGTGGGCTTCACGAACCCGACCGCCGCGGTGGAGGTCCTCGACACCATCGGGAAGTCGATCACAGCCAGGGGCAAGCGTCTCGGAGTGAAGGTCGTCGAGCTGGACGACCAGCTCACAGTGAGCAAGCAGGTCTCGGACATCAAGACCCTGATCGGCGAGCACGTCAACGGCATCATCACCTTCCCCCTCAGCACAACAGCGGTCCTCCCCGCCGTGGCCGACGCCCGAAAGGCCGGCATCGACGTGGTCGGGCTCGGAACCCTGAAGGGCACAGCGCTGACCTACAAGGCCTCGCCCACCCAGTTCAACGCGGTCGTGACCCAGGGCGCCGTCCCGAACGGCAGGCTGGAGGGTGCGGCCTTCGCCAAGGCGATGCACGACAGCGGAGACTTCGTCGCCCTGAACATCGCCATCCCTGTACCCGGCGTGAGGTACCAGCTGCAGCTGGAGATCGACAACGCGCTGAAGGGCCACCCGAAGATGCACCTGCTCGGCCAGGAATTCAACACGACCACAAACGAAGCCGGCGGCATCAAGGCGATGGACGAGGCGATGACGCGATGGGGCAGCAAGATCAAAGGGGTGCTCTGCTACAACGATTACACGGCCGAGGGCGCCGCGATCGCCGCCAAGGAGAGCCACTTCAAGCACCCGATCATCTTCGGCCGCAACGGGGACCCCACAGCGGTCACAGCGGTCAAGGACGGCGAGATCACAGTCCTCTCCACAATTCGGCCGTGGACAGAGGGGGCGACGGCGATGAACGTGATGTACCGGCTGCTGAAGAAGACAGCGCACGTCCCGGTCATCGCCACAGTGCCCGTGGCGCTCTACACAAGGCACACGATCGGCAAGCGCATCAGCTGGACAGATGCGGTCAAGGAGATCGCCAGTGGCAAGATCACGGGCGAGTACGCACCGTCCTCGTCGTGAGGAGCAGGCTCGACACCTGATGGAGGAGGAGCGCCGGGAACCGGCGGGAGATCCCCTGGAGACCCCGATCGGGAACGGCATCGGCGATGCGACCGCGACCACGCTCCCGGCGCTCCTCTCCCTCACCTCGATCGAGAAGTGGTACGGAGGGACGCCCGCGCTCAGAGGCGTGTCGTTCACCTGCCGGCCAGGTGAGGTCCACGCGCTCATCGGCGAGAACGGCTCGGGCAAGTCGACCCTGCTGAAGGTGGCCTCCGGCGAGATCCGACCGGACCGCGGCTCGATCTCGGTCGACGGCCGGGCCGTGCGCTTCCACCAGCCGACCGACGCCCTCCGGGCGGGCATCGCCTTGATCCCCCAGGAGGTTCCGCTCGTCCGGTCGCTCACGGTGGCGGAGAACATCTCGCTCGGCACCCTCCCTGTGGGCAAGCTCGGCGTCGACTGGAGAGCGTGCCGTCGGCTCGCCAGGGCCGCGCTCACCGTCCTCGGCGCGCACGACCTCGACGTCAGCCGGGACGTGAGCACGCTGGCCGCCGACGAGCGCCAGCTGGTGGCCATTGCGAGGGCGCTCGCCAGGGGCCAGCGGATCCTCTTGCTCGACGAGCCGACCTCTTCGCTCTCGCTCGACCAGGCCAACCGCCTCTTCGCGGTCCTCCGCCAGCTCCGCCAGCAGGGCATCGCGATGGCCTACGTCACCCAACGGCTCGCCGAGCTGGAGCAGGTTGCCGACAGGGTGACGGTCATTCGCGACGGCCGGGTGGTGGCGGCGATGGACGTCGCCGACGTCCACACCGACCAGATCGCCGAGATCATGGTCGGACGACAGCTGCACCAGTCCTCGAGCACCAGCGGCGCGACCGGGTCTCCGGGCTCCACCCCCCTCCTCTACGTCGAAGGGCTGCAGATGCTGCCCTCGCTGCGCAGCGCGTCGCTCTCGGTGGGTCACGGCGAGGTGGTCGGGGTGGCCGGCCTCGAGGGATCGGGAGCCGCCGAGCTGCTCGCAGCGCTGGCGGGCATCGGCACCGACCCTCGGGGGAGGGTGCTGCTCGGAGGTGAGCCCCTTCCCCTCGGCTCGGTCCGGGCGACCATGTCCCGGGGGGTCGGGTACCTGCCTCGGGACCGCCGGCTCGAGGCGCTGGTGCCTTTGCTCAGCGTGTCGGAGAACATGCACCTGCCGGAGCTGAGCTCCTTGTGGCCCCCGTTCGTCGGGCTGCGTCGCCAGCGGCGCGAGGCGGCAGCGCTGGCCCGCCGCTTCTCGGTGCGCATGCCGGGGCTCGACGCGCCAGCCGCGGCACTGTCGGGCGGCAACCAGCAGAAGCTGGTGATGGCGCGACTGCTGGCGCGCGATCCGCGACTGCTCCTGCTCAGCGAGCCGACCCGCGGGGTGGACGTCGGTGCGAAGATCGACATCTTCCGGGCGGTGCGCGAGTTCGCACGAGGAGACAGAGCAGCGGTCGTCTACTCGAGCGAGTTCAAGGACCTCATCGACTGGTGCGACCGGATCATCGTGCTGTACCGCGGCCACACCGTCGCGGACCGGCCGGCAGGCACGCTCGCCGAGAAGGACTTGATCCGCCTCGCGGGCCGCGGCTCGACACTTGCGGAGGGGTAGATGAGGGGAGTCGCCTCTGACCAAGGAGCAGCGAGCGGGCTCGTGCGCGACCTGCTGCTGCAGCCCGACATCGACGTCGGAGCGCGACGGGACCCCGTCGGTTGGCTGAAGAGGGGCCGGCGCTACGTCGGGGTGGGCGGGGCCCTGGTCGGGATCGTCATCGTGTTCACCTCGTTGCACCCGTTCTTCATCCACGCGGTCAACATCACAAACATCCTCACCTCGAACAGCGACCTCATGCTCGTCGCCGCCGGGATGACCTTCGCGATGATCGGGAGCGGCTTCGACCTGTCGGTCGGCTCGGTGATGGAAGGCACGGGGGTGCTGCTCGCGGGGCTTCTCGCGATCGGCGTTCCTCAGCTCCTCGCCATCGTGATCGCCGTCGTGTGCGCAGGGCTGTTCGGCGCCTTGGTCAACGGCTTCCTGATCGGTTACGTCCGGTTGAACTTCCTCGTGGTGACGCTCGGCACCATGACGGCCGTCCAGGGCCTCGTCTACGTGGCCACGAATGGGAACACCCTGTCGCTGTCCAAGTGGCACCTCGTGACCGCGATCGGCAGCGTCAAACCGCTCGGCATCGGCGTGCCGATCTGGTTCATGATCGGCGCCGTCGCGATCTCCGGCGTGGTCCTGCGCTTCACCCGCGTCGGGCGGGCCGTCTACGCGGTCGGCGGGAACCGGGAGGCCGCCAGGATCGCCGGCATCCGGGTCAGCTTGATCACGATGCTCACCTACGGGACGTGCGCGCTGTTCGCCGGGATGGCCGGGATCGTGGACGCCGGGCGGCTGGCGGCTGCCTCCCCCACAGTCGGTGCCACGATCAACCTGATCGCGGGCGCCGCCGTCCTTCTGGGCGGGACGAGCTTCTCGGGCGGAGAAGGGGGCATCTTCGGCACCGTCCTCGGTGTGCTGCTCATCGGCGCCCTCGAGAACGGCCTCGGCGTCGTCGGGGTCTCGGACTTCTGGTCCGGCGTCGTCACCGGCATCGTGCTGATCGCCGCCGTCGGCCTGGACCAGTTCCAGAAGGCTCGGACCCGCAAGCGCTTCACCAGAGAGTCCACAGCAGCGGAAGGGACCGGGCCACTCTCCGGGCAGGCGGGCGCGCCGGCGCTCGCAAAAGAGCCGGTCCCGGCAGTGGCCACACCGCCGGCCGACACGCGACCGGTCGGCCGCTGAGCCGCCTCGGCTGGCACGGAGCAGGTGAGCGTCTGACGTGGAGGTGGCCCCGTCTCGACGGACCCTTCCGGAGCTGCTGGCCCGGCGCGCCGCATCGAGCGGCGACGATGCGCTGCTCGAGATCGGTCCGTTCGGCCGCTCGGCCTCGTCGATGGCCGAACGGGCGGCGCGCCTCGCCGGCGCCTTCGCCGAGCAGGGTGTCCGCGCCGGGGACCGCGTCGCGCTGCTCAGCGAGAACCGCGTCGAGGTGCTCGATGCCTTCGCCGCGTGCGGGTGGCTCGGGGCGATCCTCGTCCCGATCAACGTCTCGGTGAGGGGGCCGCAGCTGGCCCACATCCTCGACGACGCGGAACCAAGAGTGCTCGCAGCCGAGCCGGCGCTGTTCGACCGTCTCGACACCATCGAGGAGCTCCCCGGCTCCGTGGAGCGGCTGTGGGGCTTCGGGGAGCACCCGGAGACCTGGCGGGGTCGAAGGATCGAGCAGTTCCCAGAGGAGGGCGACGCCCTCGCGCCGGCGTCGGTGCGCCCCGGTGACACGCTCGCGCTGCTCTACACCTCTGGCACGACCGGTCCTTCCAAGGGCGTGTGCTGCCCGCATGCCCAGTTCTACTGGTGGGGCGTCAATTCCGGCGCAGCGCTCGGCGTGCACGAGGGCGACGTGCTGTACACGTGCCTTCCGATGTTCCACACCAACGCGCTCAACGCGTTCCTCCAGGCGCTGGTGAACGACGCCCGGCTCGTCGTCGGACGCCGGTTCTCGGCGTCGCGCTTCTGGGACGACCTGCGCGAGAGCGAGGCGACCGTCACCTACCTGCTCGGGACCATGGTCTCCATCCTGTGCGCGCGCGAGCCGACGCCGGCCGAGCGCGCCCATCGCGCGCGCGTCGCGCTCGCACCCGCGACGCCGGCCTCGCTCTGGCGCGTCTGCAAGGAGCGCTTCGGCATAGAGATCGTCGAGGGTCACGGCATGACCGAGACCAACCTCGTGATCGGGCCCCGCGGCGGGAGGCAGCGACCGGGGATGATGGGCAGGGTGATGCCGGGGTTCCACGCCCGAGTGGTCGACGAGCACGACGTCGAGGTGCCCGACGGCACGCCCGGCGAGCTCGTGGTGCGCGCCGACGAGCCCTTCGCCTTCACGACCGGGTACTGGCGCATGCCGGAGGCCACGGTGGCGTGCTTCTCCAACCTCTGGCTGCACACCGGCGACCGCGTGGTCCGTGACAGCCGCGGCTGGTACCGCTTCGTCGACCGTCTGAAGGACGCGATCCGCCGGCGAGGCGAGAACATCTCCAGCTGGGAGGTCGAGCAGGCCCTCATCAGCCATCCCGGCGTCGCCGCCGCGGCGGTCGTGCCCGTACCCTCGGAGCTGGGCGAGGACGAGGTGATGGCTTTCGTCGTCCCTTCGAGCGGCTCTTCGCCCACCCCTGCACAGCTCGTCGACCACTGCAGCACGCGGCTCGCGCACTTCGCCGTGCCCCGCTATGTCGAGCTCGTCGAGGAGCTGCCCGTCACCTCGAACGGCAAGGTGCAGAAGTTCGTGCTGCGCGCGCGAGGGGTGTCGAGCAGGACGTGGGACAGGGAGAAGGAAGCCGACCGCCTTCGGCTCTGAGCCGTCGCCGGCAGCGCAGGTCGAATTGGCATTGGTCTGATCAAATATCGTAGGTAGTGGTGCTCGGCCGACGAGGCCGCTGGGAGTGAGGAGGCCTGTGAGCCCGGAAGGTGCCGTTCGTTCGCCGACGATCCGGCGTGGCTACGTCGACGTGCCGTGGGGGCAGCTGCACTACGCGCGCTGCGGCGAGGGCGCGGGTCCCCCGGTGGTCCTCGCGCACCAGACCCCGCGCTCATGGGACGAGTACCGCGACGTCCTGCCGCTCCTCGGGCGCGAGTTCGACACGGTCGCCGCAGACACCGCCGGCTTCGGCGCCTCCGACCTGGACCCCGGTGCCGGGGACTCGATCGAGCACTACGCCGAGGGGCTCACCTTGTTGATCGAGGCGCTCGGCCTCGAACGGGTCGCGCTCGTGGGCCATCACACCGGCGCGTTGGTGGTGCTGGAGGTCGCGGTGCAGGCTCCGACCGAGGTGCGGGCGGTCGTGCTCTCCTCGGCGCCACTCGAGACCCCGGAGGAACGTGCCGCGGCGCTGGGCCGCCGCGGGGTCGACGAGGTCCAGGAGCGCCCGGACGGAAGCCACCTGACCGAGCTGTGGTCGCGCCGCTCGGGGTTCTACCCCCCGGACCGTCCAGACCTGCTGCACCGCTTCGTGACCGACGCCTTGAAGGTGGGAGACCGCGTGGAGGAGGGCCACCGCGCGTGCAGCCGGTACGACACGTCGACACGAGCAGAACGGTTGCGCGAGGCGGGCACTCCGACGCTGGTCCTCGCCGGCACCGCGGATCCCTTCGCGTACCCCATGCTCGCGCGCTGGCGTGAGATGCTTCCCGCTGCGGAGCTCGTGGAGATCGCCACAGGGATGGTCCCCCTTCCCGACCAGCTGCCGGCTGCGTTCGCCGCAGCGGTCTCAACGTTCCTTCGAGGCGTGGACGCCGGCGGGCACTGATGGTGGATGGTGGCCTGCACCAGGCGGGCTCGTCTCCGCATCGGCGAGGAACGGAGGCGACCGTCACCGAGACCCGGGCTCGGCCCCTCGCGACAGCTCGACCCCTCCGAACGGGCCCGGCTGTCCGCACAAGCCCACAGGCGGGAACAGCCGACCGTTCACGCTCGAGCGCGTACGCCGAGATGTTCCATGCGGCAGCGGCTTCACGACCGGACCATCCCGCCCTCGTCTTCCCCGGCACGCATCTCAGCTACCAAGAGCTCTGGAAGAGAGCAGGCCGGCGCACCAGGCAGCTGCAGGCGCTCGGCGTGGAGAGGGGAGACACGATCGGCCTGATGCTGCCGAACTCGCCGGAGCTCGTCGAGCTGTTCCTCGCAGCCGCGCGGCTGGGGGCCGTCGTGGTCCCGGTCAACACGCGCTACAAGACCTCCGAGGTCGCCCACGTCTGTCGCGACGGCGACCTGCGGGTGCTGATCACGACCGGCGAGGTCACAGAGCGCCTCCCGCTGCGTCAGGTGGTGATCGAGGCACTCGACGGCCTGGAGACGGCCGACCCTTCCAGGCCCCTGAGCCTGGAGAGGTTCCCCCGTCTTCGCCACGTCGTCGTGCTCAGCGCGACCTCGGGCACCGGGATGCTCGGCGAGGCGGACCTCGAGCGGCTCGCGCTCGGGGCCCCCGACGCGCGCGCCGGCGCGCCCGGACCCGAGACACCGCTGCTCGTCATGTACACCTCTGGCACCACGTCGGCGGCCAAGGGCTGCGTGCTCACGAACGATGCGCTGGTGGCGAACGCCCTCGCCACGGCGGAGCGCTTCGAGATCACCGCTGACGACCGGTGCTGGAGCCCGCTCCCGATGACCCACGTGGCCGCGCTGCTCGTCATGTCGGCGCTCTTCTGCAGGGGCGGCACCTTCGTCAGCCAGCCCCGCTTCGAGCCGCAAGAGGCGATCGCGCTGTGCAAGGCGCACCGCCCGACGCTGCTCTACCCGTTGTTCCCGACCGTCACCCTCACCTTCATGCAGCACCAGGACTTCGTCTCCTACGACCGTAGGGACGTGCGGGCGATCTGCAACGTGAGCCCCGAGAGCACCCAGGAGCACGTCCAGGGGGTGTTCGCACCCGCCGTGCTCGTGAACGCCTACGGCATGACGGAGGTGTGCGGCACCCTCTCGTACTCCCGGCTGGACGACCCCTACGAGACCAGGATGCGGGCGTGCGGACCGGTCATGGCGGGCTGGCAGGCGGCGGTCGTCGATCCGAAGAGCGGCGCGCGCCTTGCGCCCGGGGAGCAAGGGGAGCTCGTCGTCCGGGGCCGGAGCCTGTTCGCCGGCTACTACAACCACCCCGAGCAGACCGCGGCCAGCATGGACCCCGAGGGTTTCTTCCACACCGGCGACCGTTGCTCGATCGACGAGGACGGGCAGATCTCCTTTTACGGCCGCCTCCGAGACGTGCTCAAGGTGGGCGGCGAGAGCGTGTCGGCGCTCGAGGTGGAGGCCTTCCTCGAGACGCACCCTGCCATCAAGCTGAGCCAGGTCGTCGGCATCCCCGACGAGCGACTGGTCGAGGTCCCGGTCGCCTTCGTCGAGCTCGTGCCCGGCGCGACCCTCGCAGAAGAAGAGGTGATCGCGCACTGCCGGGGCAAGATCGCGTCGTTCAAGATCCCCCGCCACGTCCGCTTCGTGACGAGCTGGCCGATGTCCTCGACGAAGATCCAGAAGTTCCGTCTGCGCGAGCAGATCCTCGGAGAGCTCGGGATCCCCCGATGACCACCTCGGCACACGACGGCACCGTTGGCTCAGAGGGTGCCCGGCTCGGGATCGACGTCGGGGGCACCTTCGTCGACCTGGTCTTGGAGACCGAGGCCCAGGACCTTCTCTTCGAGAAGGTCCTGGCCGAACCGGCCGACCTCGTCGGCGCGATCGTCTCGGGCGTCGAGACGCTGCTCGAGCGCGCGGGCGTCTCGGGCGGCGAGGTCCGAGAGGTCGTGCACGCGACGACCCGCGGCTCGAACACCGTGCTCGAGCGCTCGGGGCCCCTCACCGCTTTCGTCGCCACGCGCGGGTTCCGCGACATCCTGCAGATCCAGCGCGCGTTGCGCTGGAGCATGTACGACGTCCAGCTCGACAAGCCCGCACCGCTCGTCGGGCGCGCGCTCAGCTTCGAGGTGCCAGAGCGGCTGCTCCCCGACGGCTCGGTCCTCGACCCGCTCACAGAGGCGGAGCTGAGCTCGATCGCCCGAAAGATCCGAAGCTCGGGCGCCGAGGCCGTCGCGATCTGCTTCCTGCACTCCTACGCGAACCCAGACCACGAGCGAAGAGCCGGCACGGTCCTCCAAGAAGAGCTCCCGGGCGTCGTCGTCACCATCTCGAGCGACGTGTCGCTCGAGGCTCGTGAGTACGAGCGCGCGAGCACCGCGGTCGTGAACTCCTACATCGCCCGCGCAGTCTCCGAGCACCTGGGGGAGCTCGCCGCGAAGCTGCCATCCGTCGGGATCGGGGCGCCGATCTGGATCATGCAGTCGAGCGGCGGGCTCGCCTCCATGGACCAGGCGCTCGAGCGACCCGTCCGCACGCTCGAGTCGGGCCCGGCCGCAGGCGTCGTGGGCGCGGCCCGTTTCGGCGCCGCCCTCGGCTACGACGACGTCATCTCCTTCGACATGGGCGGCACGACCGCGAAGGCGGCCGTCGTGAACGCCGGCGCGCCGGCGACGAGCACCTACTTCGAGCTGCAACGCGTCGGCAACCGCCGCGGCAGCGGGCTGCCGGTCGACATCGCCGCGCTCGACCTCGTGGAGGTCGGCACCGGAGGCGGGAGCATCGCCGAGGTGCGGGAGGGAACCCTGCGCGTGGGGCCGAAGAGCGCGGGAGCCGACCCCGGCCCCGCCTGCTACGCGCGGGGAGGCGAGCAGCCGACGGTGACCGACGCAAACCTTTTGCTCGGCTACTGCGACCCGTCGAGCTTCTCAGGGGGGATCTTCCTCGATGTCGCCGCCGCCGAGCGTGCGATCGACGGTCTCGCCGGCGCGCTCGGCGTCGAGAGGCTGCGTGCCGCGTGGGGGGTCCACGAGGTCGCGACCTTGGACATGGAGCACGCGATCCGGCTCGTGTCGATCGACCGGGGCTTCGACCCGCGCACCCACGCGCTCGTGTGCCTGGGCGGCGGCGGCCCGGTGCACGGAGCGCGCCTCGCGCGTGCGCTCGGGGCCAGGGTCGCGCTCGTCCCCCGAGCGGCGAGCGGCGGTTCTGCGCGCGGCCTCCTCGAGGCCTCCGCCTCGGTCGAGCTCAGCCGCACCGCTCGCGTGCGGCTCGACGAAGAGGATGCCGCGAAGCGCTGCAGGGAGGTCGCGCGCGACCTCCTCGAGGACGCGAGCGCCTTCGGCGCCGGCGAAGACCTCGGGGTCGTCTGGAGGCTCGGGATGCGCTACGTCGGCCAGGGCTACGAGCTGCTCGTCCCGGTCGACGCCTCGCAGGCGGACCCCTCCCACCTCGCGGAGGCGTTCTGCGAGCGCTACCGGAAGGCCTACGGCTACGCCGAGCCCGACCACCCCGTCGAGGTCGTGACCTGGCACCTCGCATGCACGAGACGCCGAGCCACGAGTGCGGCCACCCCTGCGTGGCCAGAACGTGCGAGCCCGAGCGTCCCGGCCCGGCGCAGTGTGTTCTTCCCGGAGACCGGGCTGGTCGAGGTCGACGTGCACCGCCGCTCGGAGCTGCGGCCGAGGGACGTGCTCGCCGGGCCGTGCCTCGTGGCCGAGACGACGACGACGACCGTGGTGCTCCCCGGCGACACGGTCGAGGTCTGCGACGACGGCACGCTCGTCGTGCACATCGGCGAGGCGAGATGACGAGATGAGCGAACGCGCCACACCGGCAGGACCCCCAGCACCCGGGGTCGACCCGCTCACCGTCGCAGTCGTCTGGGGGCGGCTGGCCGCGATCGCCGAGGAGATGGCGGAGGCCCAGCAGCGCTGCGCCTACTCCGACCAGGTCCGCGAAGGCGGGGACTACTCGACGGCGGTCTTCGACGCCTCCGGCCGCATGCTCGCGCAGGCGAACAGGAGCCCGGCGCACCTGGGCGCAATGCCCCACGTCGTGAGGAACATGCTCGGCGCGTACCCCCCGGGGAGCTTGGAGCCCGGCGACGTCGTCGTGCTGAACGACCCGTACATGGGCTCGGGCCACCTGCCGGACCTGTTCGCGATGAGCCCGTCGTTCGACGCCTCGAGGCTCGTCGGCTTCGTCGTGACCTGCGTGCACCTGACCGACGTCGGCGGACCCGCGCCGGGGAGCCAGGCGGTGGTCGGCGTCACCGACAGCGTCCAGGAAGGCTTGCGCCTGCCCCCCACCCGCATCTACCGCCGCGGGGAGCCGGTGCGCGAGCTCTTCGAGCTGCTCGCAGCGAACGTGCGCGTGCCAGAGGCGGTCCTCGGCGACGTCCGCGCGCAGCGCGCCGCGCTGCACGTCGGAGCGACGAAGCTCGCAGAGCTCCACGCGCGCACCGGCAGCCAGGTGATCGACGCCGCGGCGGCAGAGATCCTGACCCGCTCCGAGCAGGCGGTCAGGCGGGAGCTTTTGGCGATGCCCGACGCAACCGCGACCTTCGTCGACCACCTCGACGACTACGGTCCGGGCACGCCACCGATCCGCCTCGAGGTCGCGGTCAGCGTCCGCGGGAGCGACCTGACCTTCGACTTCACCGGGACCGACCCCCAGACGCCCTCGTCGCTCAACTGCACCCTCTCGTACCTGAGGGCGTACTGCTACTGGGTCGCGAAGGCCATCACGACCGGAGACAGGATCCCCCAGAACGAAGGGCAGCTGCGCCCCGTCCACGTCGTCGCGCCGCCCGGGTGCTTCTTCAACCCGCTACCGCCCGCCGCGCTCAACGGCCGCGCGCTGCTCAACCAGCGGATCGTCGAGCTCGCCTTCGGCGCGCTCGCGAAGATCGTGCCCGAACGGGTCTGCGCGGCGAGCGGGCAGTGGGTGAACCCGATCTTCGGGGGCGTCGAAGAGGGCAGCGGACGCAGCTTCGTCTTCTACGACTACGTGATGGGTGGCGTGGGCGCCCGGGCCACCAAGGACGGCGTCGACGCCGTCCCGCCGTCGGTCTCCGTGGAGAACATCCCCGTGGAGGCCCAGGAGGCAAGGAACCCGATCCTCGTCGAACGCTACGAGCTGATCGCGGACTCCGGCGGCGCGGGCCGCTTCCGCGGCGGGCTCGGCGTCCGCAAGGACATCCGCGTGCTCGTCGACGACGTCGTCTTGTCCAATCTGACCGATCGCCACGTCTTCCCTGCCTACGGGCTGTCGGGCGGACATGAGGGCGTCCTGGGCGAGACCGTCTTGAACCCAGGACGCCCCGACGAGCGCAGGCTGCACTCCAAGGAGGTCGTGCACCTGCGCAAGGGCGACGTCGTGAGCTTCCGGTGCTCTGGGAGCGGCGGCGTCGGACCTCCGGCGGAGCGGGCCCGCGACAAGCTGCTCGAGGACGTGCGCGAGGGCCGAGTGACCCCTGCAGCCGCGCGCGAGCTGTACGGGGCGGACCTCGACGCGTGAAGCGGGCGTCGCAGACCGGAGGGAGGGTGCGCGTCGGCGTGAACCTGAACAACCGAGAGGCGCTGCTCGCGCCCGACTACGGCATGCCCGGCCTGCTCGAGCTCGCCGAGCGAGCCGAGACGGCCGGCTTCGATTCGCTCTGGGTGGGCGACAGCCTCGTCGCGCGGCCCCGTTACGAGCCGATGGTCCTCCTCGCCGCCCTGGCGCAGCGGACTACCTCGGTGCTGCTCGGGACCGCGTGCCTCGTGACGACGCTGAGGAACCCCGTGCAGCTGGCTCAGGCGTGGTCAACCCTCGACGTGGTGTCGAACGGCAGGACGGTGCTCGGCGCGTGCGCAGGGAACGTCGCCGAGGACGCCGTGAAGAAGGAGTTCGGGATCTGTGGCCTCGACCACCGGCGCCGGATCGCGACCTTCGAGGAAGGGCTGAGGGTCCTGCGCGCCCTGCTGTCCGAAGGCCGCGTGACCTACCACGGCGAGGTGTTCTCCTTCGAGGACGTCGGCTTCTCGACCGGCGTCGAGCCGCAGCCCCTCCTCCCGGTGCAGAAGCCGCCGCCGATCTGGGTGGTGGCGAACCCCTCGATCGGCGCCTCCACCCCAAGAGGCGTCTCGAGCGCCGCGGCTCGGGTCGCCGAGCTGGGCGACGGCTGGCTGACCTGCTGCCGCGCGACGCATCCCGAAGAGGTCGCGGACTTCGTGGCGGAGCTCGCCTCGCTGCGCTCGCTCGCCGGCTTCGAGGTCGCCTACCAGGTCACGACCACCCTCGGCGACACGAAGGCCGACGCGCTCGCCGCCCAGCGCGCCTACATCGGGGCCTACTACCCGCAGTTCGGCGAGGCCGTGCAGCTCGCCGACTGGGGACCATCGGGCAGCGCAGACGCAGTGGAGGCGTGGTTCCGCGAGTTTCGCGACGCGGGGGTGACGACGTTCGTCTGCAGGTTCGCCTCCCTCGACCAGCAGGACCAGCTCGATCGGTTCGGCGCCCAGGTGCTCCCCGGGCTCCGACGCTGAAAGGTGAGGAGGATGGAGTGAGACGATGGCACGATCACGATGGCACGATGAAGGAGGCCGACGTGCAGGCCGAGCATCCGAGACAGCCGCGACGGACGACGGCGGGAACGACGAAGCACTGGACGCGAGGCTCATGACGACTTCGACGACGCCGACGGCCACTCGGAGGGCGAAAGCCTTCGCTCCGCTCCCAGGAGAGCGCGACGCCGGCGAGGGAGAGGAGATCTTCCTCACGGGGATCCAAGCGCTCGTGCGCGTCGTGCTCGACGCGATGCGAAGGGACCGTGCAGCGGGTCTGCACACGGCGGCGTTCGTCTCGGGTTACCCCGGGTCCCCGCTCGCCGGTTTCGACAAGGAGCTGGCACGGCACCGATCGCTGCTCGCCGATCTCGACGTGGTCCACCTCCCCGGGCAGAACGAAGAGCTGGCTGCGACGGCGGTCGCGGGCAGCCAGCTCGCTCAGGGGTTCCGAAGCGCCCGCTATGACGGGGTGCTCGGGGTGTGGTACGGCAAGGCGCCAGGGCTCGACCGGGCGCTGGACGCGCTCTGGCACGGCCAGTTCACGGGCGCGTCCTCCAACGGAGGGGTCCTGCTCTTCGTGGGAGACGACCCGGCGTGCAAGTCCTCCATGGTCCCGAGCGCCTCGGAGCTCACGCTCGCCTCCCTGCACATCCCGGTGCTGTACCCAGGGAGCGTGGAGGAGATCCTGTCGCTGGGTGCTCACGGTGTCGCGCTGTCGCGCTCCTCAGGGCTCTGGACGTCGCTCAAGATCGTCGCGTCGGTCGCCGACGGCTTCGCCAGCGCGTCTGGCGACGCGCTCCACGGCCTCGAGGGGCGACCGGTCCCGAGCACGGGCGCCTACGTCCCGATCGTGCGCCCGCCATGCGTGCCGGACTCGCTCCAGACGGAGCAGGAGATCATGACGGTCCGCACCGACGCCGCGATCGAGTACGGCAGGCTTGCGGGGCTCAACCGGGCCACCCTGGACACCGACGACGCCTGGCTCGGCATCGTCGCAGCTGGCAGCGTCTACCGGGAGGTCCTCGCCGCACTCGAGCGCTTGGGCCTGGACCACGGCGCGCTCGGTCGCTACGGCGTGCGGCTCATGCAGGTCCAGATGCTCTCCCCCCTCGAGCCGGCGTCCTTCCGGCACTTCGCACGAGGCCTGCACGAGATCCTCGTCGTCGAAGAGAAGCGGCCGCTTCTGGAGCCCTACCTCCGTGAGGCGCTCTATGGGACCGCTGATCCCCCGAGGATCGTCGGTCGCCTCGACGAGCAGGGCAAGCCGCTCGTGCCAGGCTTCGGCGTCCTCCACTCTCGGGAGCTCGCGGACATCGTCGCCGGTCGCCTGCGCCAGAGGGTCCCCGAGACCGCCTTCGCCCCCAAGCCCGCGGAACGGCCGAGGATCCCGATCGCCTCGGTGCAGCGCACGCCGTACTTCTGCTCCGGCTGCCCGCACAACTCGAGCGTCCGGGTACCCGAAGGAGCCTTGGTCGGAGTCGGGACCGGCTGCCATGCGCTGAGCGCCTGGGCGGACGAGCGCATGGTCGGCACCATCGTCACCAAGGCCCAGATGGGCGGGGAGGGGGCGACCTGGCTCGGCCTCGAGCCCTTCGTGGCCGACGACCACATGTTCCAGGACATCGGCGACGGGACCTACTTCCATTCGGGCCAGCTCGCGATCCAAGCAGCGGTCGCAGCGGGGTCCCACATCACGTTCAAGCTGCTCTACAACGGCGCGATCGCCATGACCGGCGGGCAAGATCCCTCCGAGAGCGACAGCCGACCGGTCCAGGACGTCGCGGAGATCCTCCTGCGCCAAGGGGTGCGCCGGGTGCTCATCACCACCGACGATCCGGCTCGCTACCGCGGGGTCCGCCTGCCTCGGGGCGTGGAGGTCTGGCACAGGAGGCGGGTGCTCGAAGCCCAGCACGTCCTGGCGAAGGAGCCCGGCGTCACGGTCATGATCCACGACCAGCGCTGCGCCGCCGAGAAGCGACGCGATCGCGCCCGCGGGAAGCTTCCGACCCCGACCCGACGCGTCTACATCAACGAACGGGTGTGCGAAGGCTGCGGGGACTGCGGGCTCGCGTCCAACTGCCTGTCGGTCGAACCGGTGGAGACCGAGCTCGGCCGCAAGACCAGGATCAACCAGACGTCGTGCAACGCGGACTACTCCTGCCTCGAGGGGAACTGCCCGTCGTTCCTCACCGTGCGGCGTCGCTCGACCAGCCCAGTGAGGACCCTCCTCGCTCGCCGGCGCGCCTCCGGCTCGGCGCCGGTCTCCCCGTCCGGCCGGCAGCAGGCGCCGGCGGAGCCGGGCTCCCTGCCCGACCCCCGGCTCCTCTTCGACGCAGGGGACTTCACGATGCGGATGCCGGGCGTGGGGGGAACCGGGGTCGTGACCGTCAGCCAGATCATCGGGATGGCGGCCACGCACGCCGGCCTCCACGTCCAGGGGCTCGACCAGACCGGCCTCAGCCAGAAGGCCGGCGCCGTCGTCTCCGACCTTCGGTTGAGCACGCGCCCTCTGCCGGGATCCAACCAGCTGTCGCGTGCCGTCGACCTCTACCTCGGCTTCGACCAGGTCGTCGCGCTCTCCCCCGGGCACCTCTCCACCATCGCACCGGGGAGGACCGTCGCGGTGGTCTCGACCAGTCCGGTCCCCACCGCCGACATGGTGACCCACCCCGACCGCACGCTCCCGACCAGCGCACGGGTCGCGGAGGTGCTCTCCGAGCTGGTCGGCCCCGAGCGGCTGTTCCTCGTCGACCCCGTCCGGCTCACCGAGCGGCTCCTTGGCTCCGCGGTGTTCGCGAACGTGCTCCTGCTCGGGGTCGCCTTCCAGGCCGGCGCCCTTCCGCTCCCCTCGGAGAGCATCGAACGGGCCATCGAGCTCAACGGCGTCGCCGTCCCCCAGAACCTCGCCGCGTTCCGGTGGGGCCGGGCGTGGATCGCCGACCGCGCACAGGTGGCGGCCGTCGTCGAGCGGGAGAAGGATCACGAGGCATCCCCCTCACGAGCCGGCCCTGCGCTGCCGGACGCCATTCGCCAGGACCCCGAGCTCGCCGAGCTCGTCTCGCTCCGAGCGAGGGACCTCGAGGAGTACCAGAGCCCTGCGTACGCGGCGCACTACCTCGAAGTCGTCGCCCTCGCCGCGCGCGCGGAGCAGCAGGCGGGCCAGCGCTCCGGCGCCTTCTCTGCGGCGGTGGCGAGAGGCCTCCACAAGCTGATGGCCTACAAGGACGAGTACGAAGTCGCCCGGCTCCACCTCGAGGCGCTCCCGATCGAGGCTCGAGAGCCAGGGGCACGGGTCAGCTGGCACCTCCAACCGCCGATCTTCAAATCGCTGGGTCTGGAGAGGAAGATCGAGGTCGGACCCTGGTTCCGCTACGCGTTCGTCGCGCTCCGGGCGGCTCGCTCGCTGCGGGGAACCCCCCTGGACCCATTCGGGCACACGCAGGTGAGGCGCACCGAGCGGCGGCTCGCCGCGCAGTACGAGGCAGACGTCCGCCGCCTCGTGAAGATCCTGACCTCAGAGAACCATGCGCTGGCGTGCGAGCTCGCTCGGCTCCCGGAGATCGTCCGGGGCTACGAAGAGGTGAAGATGCGCAACGTCGCGCACTACGAGGAGAGGCGCAGAGAGCTGCTGGACGAGCTCGCGCGCTCGCCGGTCTCGGCATGAGCGCGGCGGCGCCGAGGGTGGGCACGTTCCTCAGCCTCGCCTCTCCCGAAGCCGCGGCCGTGGTGAGCGGCGGGCTGGACCTGGTCCTCGTGGACGCCGAGCACGGCGTCGGGGACGAGCCCACGCTGCTCGCCCAGCTGAGAGCGGCGCGCTGCGCGCACCGCTGGGTTCGGGTGAGGCAGCTCGCGGACGCCCCGAAGGTTCTCGACCTCGGCGCGGACGGGGTCGTGGTCCCGCGCGTCAGGGCGGCGAGCGAGGTGGCGGAGCTGGTGAGGAGCTGCTCGTACCCGCCCATGGGGACCCGCGGGCTCGGCCCGTCGACGGCGAACCTGTACGGGTTGCACCTGCGCGAGCAGCTGGCACGCGGCTCGCGCCTCGGTGAGCTCTGGCCGCAGATCGAGACGCTCGAGGCCGTCGAGGCGCTCCCGGAGATCCTGGCCTTGGATCCAGGGCCCACAGGGCTGTTCGTCGGCCCAGGCGACCTCTCGGCCGCGCTCGGCCATCCCGGGGAGCTGAGCCATCCCGAGGTGCGCCGGACCGTGGAGCGTGTCGCGGCGCAGTGCAGCGCGGCGGGCCGCAGGTTCGCGATCTTCAGCCCGGACGCCACGGACGCCGAGCGCTGGATCGATCTCGGCGCGTCGGTCGTCGTCGTGGGGTCCGACGCCGGCTGGATGGCGCAGGGAGCGGCTCCGGTGTGGGAGCTCCGTGAGGCAGAGCTCCGTGAGGCAAAGCTCCGTGAGGCAGAGGGGTCCCGATGAGCGCCAAGGTGGTCAAGACCGACGGGGACTTCACAGATCTGCAGATCGAGCGCGCGGTCCTCGGGCGCGTCGGCGCCGAGCTCGTCGAGCTGCACGAGCCGAGCCCAGAGGAGCTCGTGGCCCGGGCCCGGGACGCCGACGCGCTCATGGTCCTCGCCTATCCCGTCACCCGCGAGCTCCTGGAGGAGCTGGCCCAGGTGAAGGTCGTCTCGCGCTACGGGGTGGGCGTCGACGTGGTCGACGTGAAAGCCGCCACCTCGCTCGGGGTCCCGGTCGCCTACACACCGCAGTACTGCGTGGACGAGGTCAGCACCCACGCCGTCGCCCTGCTGCTCGCCGTCTGGCGCAAGCTGGCCGCGCTGAACCGGCACGCCGCGGACGGGACGTTCCCGGCGATCCGAGCGGTCGGGCCGCTCCGGCGGCTCGCGGGCTCGAGGGTCGGCCTGGTCGGGTTCGGCACGCTCGGGCGGGCGGTCGCCCGCAAGCTGTCCGGCTTCGACCTCGAGATCGTGGCGACCGATCCGAAGGTGCCGGCACACGTCTTCTCCGAGCACAATGTCCGGCGGGTCGACCTGGACGAGCTCGTCGAGACCGCCGACATCGTCTCTCTCCACGCGAGCCTCACGCCGGCGACGTTCCACCTGATCGGTGAAGGCGAGATCGCCCGCATGAAGCCGGGCGCGATCGTGGTCAACACGGGCCGGGGGGCCCTCATCGACCAGGTGCACCTCACGGCTGCGCTGCGGGACGGACGCCTCGGTGGCGCCGGCCTCGACGTCTTGGAGAAGGAGCCCCCCTCCGCCGACGACGAGCTGCTCCGCCTGCCGAACGTCGTGGTCACGCCCCACGTCGCTGCCTACTCGAAGGAGGCGATCTCCATGCTCCAAGAGCGTGCGGCGTCAGCCGTGGCCGACGTGCTCGGCGGGACCAGACCTGCGCACCTCGCGAACCCAGAGGTCTGGGAGCACCGACGGCGATGACCGGCCGACCCTGCTCGCACGCGAGACGCGCATGCAACGGGTGAGCGACGCCTCGGTCGGCGAGGCCGCCCGCCGCATCGGGCTCGGGGCCGGGGCCTCGACAGTCGAGCGCATGGCGCCCGGCGTGGCCGCGCTGGTCGAGTCGGTGCGCGTCCTGGACCAGGTGGCCGACCACCTCCCGACGGTGCGCTATCCACGCACCCCCGGCTACCGGCCCGGGCCCGGTGAGGATCCCCTCCACGCCTGGTACCGCAAGACGTCGATACGTGGCAGCGCCGAGGGACCGCTCGCCGGGCGACGGGTGGCCGTGAAGGACACGGTGTGCGTCGCCGGGGTCCCGCTCATGAACGGAGCCTCGTACCTGGAGGGCTATGTCCCCGAGGTCGACGCCACCATCGTCACCCGGCTCCTCGATGCCGGAGCCGAGCTGGTGGGCAAGACCAACTGCGAGTACCTCTGCTTCTCTGGCGAGAGCGACACGAACGCCACCGGGCCGACCCTCAACCCTCGCCGCCGCGGCTACTCGGCCGGCGGCTCCTCCTCGGGGTCCGCCGCCGTGGTCGCGGCAGGCGAGGTCGACATCGCGATCGGGGGGGACCAGGGGGGCTCGATCCGGATCCCCGCGGCCTGGTGCGGCGCGTACGGGATGAAGCCCACCTGGGGCCTCGTGCCGTACACGGGGGTGTTCCCCGTCGAGCAGACGCTCGACCACGTCGGGCCGATCACGGCGACGGTGCACGACAACGCCTTGGTGCTCGAGGTGCTCGCCGGGGCGGACGGGCTGGACCCGCGCCAGGGCGCGGTCACGGCGGACTCCTACGCCGACGCAGTCGAAGAGCCGGCCGAGGGCCTGCGGATCGGGGTCCTGGCGGAAGGGTTCGGCCTGCCGAGCGCAGATCCCCGGGTGGAAGAGAAGGTGCGCGCCGCGCTCGGCACCCTGGAGAGCCGCGGCGTGCTGCTCCGGGCGGTGTCGGTGCCGATGCACGGGCTCGGCGGTGCCATCTGGGCGGCGATCGTGCTCCAAGGCAGCCTCGAGATGATGATGCTCGGAGACGGCGTCGGGACCAACTGGAAGGGATTGCACCTGGACAGCCTCGCCCGCCGGCAGGCGGCATGGCGACGCAACCCGGAGGAGCTGCCCGAGCCGATACGGATCTCGATGGTCGCGGGCGAGATCCTTCGCACCTCGTTCGGAGGTCGCTATTACCACAAGGCGCAGAACCTCGCCCGGCAGCTCGCCGCAGCCTACGACGAGGCGCTGCGGGACCTGGACGCGCTCGCGCTCCCGACCGTGCCCTTCACCGCCCGTCCGATCCCCTCTGTCCGCACCGGTCCCCGTCCGCGGACCGTCGGGGAGCCCGGTGGCGCTGGCGCGGCTCCCCCGCACCTCGAGACCGATCAGACCGTCAACACCGCGCCGTTCAACTGCACCGGTCACCCGGCGCTGTCGGTACCCTGCGGGACCGTCGACGGCCTGCCAGTCGGAGTCATGCTGGTCGGCGGCCCGTACCGAGAGCGGACCCTGTACCGGTTGGCTGCAGAGCTCGAACGTGCGGGAAACTGGCTGGATTGGTGAGCAGCTCGGCGAGAGGAGCTTGTCGGATGGACTTCGACTACGACGACGACCAGGTTGCCCTTCGTGAGCTCGCCTTGGACGTCGCCCGACGCGTCGATGACAAGTACTGGCAGGAAGTCGACGAGGACCACCACTTCCCCCGTGAGTTCTGGGGGTCGCTGGTCGAGTCCGAGCTGCTCGGCGTCTCCATCCCCGAGCAGTACGGCGGCAGCGGCAAGGGACTGCTCGACATGGCGATCGCGGTGGAGGCGCTCGCCGAGGGCGGCGCGGGCATGGAGGGGGGCTCGCTGTTCGTGAGCGGGCCGGTCTTCGGCGGATGCCTGCTGACGCGCCACGGGAGCAAGGAGCAGCAGGAGGCCTACTTGCCGGGCCTGGCGACCGGTGACCTGTGGGCCGGAGCGTTCACCGAACCCGACTCGGGCTCGAACATCACGACGATCCGGACGTCTGCGACGCGATCGGGCGACACGTACCTGATCAACGGTCAGAAGATGTTCATCTCGCTGATCGCCAGCGCGAACCGGATCGTCGTGATGGCGCGGACCTCCCCCTACGACCCCGAGCGCCGGACGAGCGGCATCTCGCTGCTGCTCGGCGACCTGCCGAGCCCTGCCGTCGAAGCCAAACCGTTCCGCAAGATGGGCAACAACTTCATGGACTCGAACGCCGTCTTCTTCACCGACTACCCGGTGCCGGCGGACAGCATCGTGGGGGAGGAAGGCGGGGCGTGGAGGGCTCTCTACGACGTGTTGAACCCCGAGCGGATCATCCTGGCGGCGAGCGCCGTCGGCACGGGGACCTTGGCCCTCAAGAGAGCCGTCGACTACGCGATGGGTCGGCAGGTCTGGGGCAAGCCGATCGCCGCGCACCAGGGGTTGCAGTTCCCCCTGGCCGAGGCGCGAGTGAGCCTGGCGACGGCGCGTCTGCAGGTGTACGAGGCTGCGTGGCGCTACGACCTGGGCCGCGACTGCGGCGTGTCGGCTGCCATGGCGAAGTACGCGGCGGCTCACGCGGCGCTCGCTGCCGCGGACGCCGCCATCCAGACGCTGGGTGGAGCCGGCTACATCTCGGAGTCGGGCGTCGAGCGCCACTGGCGCAACCTCCGCCTCTACCGGATCTCCCCGGTCTCCGACGAGATGACGCTGAATTACCTGGCCCAGCACGACCTCGGCATGCCGCGCTCCTACTAGGCACGAGGAACTAGGACGGGCGGGAACGACCGAATGCGACTGGACGAAGCATCCGTGCCCTCGGACCCTTGGGCGAGCGTCGCGCTGCCGCGGGAGCTCCCCGGTGAGATGACGGCCGTGCGCGTCCACCGCTTCGGAGCGCCCCCCCAGGTGGACCAGCTCCCAGTACCCCAGGTCGGCGACGGCGAGGTGCTGGTCAAGATGGTGGCGAGCGTCGTCAGCCACCACGATCTCACCGTCGCCGGAGGTGAGTTCGCCGTTCGCCCGGCGCTGCCCTACACCCCGGGCCTCGAGGGCGCCGGCCTGGTCGCGCGCCTCGGAGAGGGCGTGGCGCTCGACGCTGTCGCACCAGGCTCCCCGGTGCGCCTCTACGGAGGCGGGCTCGGGGCGAGCCGGCCGGGGACCTGGGCCCAGTACGTCGTGGCGCCCGCACGCGCCGTGCTCGCGGTGCCCCGATCGCTCCGTCCCGACGTCGCGGCGGCATGCGGATCGGTCGCGCTGACCGCGTGGGTCGGGCTCTTCGACGTGGGCGACGCGCACGCCGGGGAACGTCTCGGGGTCTCGGGTGCCACCGGCGCAGTCGGCTCGCTGGTCGTGCAGCTGGCCATCCGCCACGGGATCGACGACGTCGTCGCCTGGGTCCGCTCGAAGGAACGGGCTCGCGACCTCCCTCCGGGCGTCGAGGTCCTGGTCGACGACGCCAAGGTCGAGCCGCCGCTGGACCTTCTCGTGGACACCGTCGGGGGGCCGCTGCTGCCCGGGCGCATCGAGGCCGTCCGGGCGGGGGGTCGCGCCGTGGTCATCGGCTACACGGCGGGCCAGGAGGTGTGCCTGACGATCCCGGACTTCCTCGCTCGAGACGTGCCGCTCCTGCCGCTCAACATGATGCGACGGCGGCCTGCGCGCGAGCTCGAGTCCCGCCTGGTGGACCAGTTCGCCGCAGGCGAGCTGAAAGTGGCGACCGACGTCGTCGAAGCGCGAAACTTCCTCGCCGCGCTGGGACGGCTGCAGGGCGGAGGATCCAAAGGACGCGCGGTGATCCTCTGGTGACCTTCGAGGGGTCCCAGGCGAGCTTCCGAGTGTGCTCGAGCCCGAGAGGGGGTTCTTGGATTGGCTTCTACGAACACGAGCGTGGTGCACGTCGAGCGCGCCGACGACGGCGTCGCGACGCTGTGGCTCGACCATCCCCCGGTGAACGCCATGACCCCGGAGCTCATCGACGACCTGCTTCGGGCGATCGACGAGATCGCGGTGGACCCCGCGGTCCGCGCCGTTCTCGTGAGAGGCAGCAACGGCAGGTTCTGCGCCGGCGCGGACATCGAGATCATGAGCGACCACTCTCGCCAGACGTACCGCAAGATGCGACGCGAGGTCGAAGCAGAGGACGCGCTCGAGCGTCTCGAGAAGCCGGTGGTCTGCGCGATCGAACGGTTCGCCCTCGGCGGAGGAGCGGAGCTCGCGCTCGCCTGCGACGTGCGGATCATGGGCCAAGGGGCGCTGTTCGGCTTCCCGGAGGCCGCCCTCGGCTTGTTCCCGGGGGCAGGCGGCACCCAGCGGCTCACCCGCCTCGTCGGCACCGCCCGCGCCTTCTGGCTCATGGCGACGGGGACACGTCTCGGGGCCGAGGACGCGCTCCGCTACGGCCTGGTCAACGAGGTGGTCCCCGATGACCAGGTGATCGCGCGGGCCACGGAGGTGGCGGCGACGCTGGCCTCCGGACCGACCAGGGCCATCGGCTCGATGAAGCGCCTCGTCTACGAGTGCTGGGGACGGGAGCTCGCGACCGGGCTCCAGAGGGAGGGCGACGCCGTGTTCGAGCTCCTCCGAAGCGAGGACATCCGCGAAGGCTTCGAAGCCTTCCGGCAGAAGCGCCCCGCTCGCTTCACCGGCAGGTGAGCGCGAGATGGCGCGAGACGTGCTGACCGACCGACCCCAGGCGCGCATCGTCGGAGCTGCAGAGGTGCCCTACACGAGGCATCCGGCAGGCGACGTGACGACCGAGTCGCTCCTCGCGGACGCCTTCGTCCGGGTCCTCGCCGACGCGGGGCTGGACCGCAGCTCGGTGGACGGGCTTGGAGTCGCGTCGTTCTTGCTCCCGCCGGATCGAGCGATCGACCTCGCCTGGAAGATCGGGGTGCGCGCGCGCTGGCTCATGGACGACGGCAACGGAGGGGTGTCGGGCATCCAGCTCCTGCAGCACGCGATGCGCGCCATCGAGTCGGGCGACGCGACGACGATCGTGCTCGTCTCCGGCGACCACTTCGACGCTGGAGGGTTCCAGCAGATGGTCGACCGCTACAACCGCGTCACCGAGCGGTACCTGGCCCCGATCCCCACCGGTGGCCCGAACCCCCTGTTCGCGATGATCACGAGGAGGCAGATGGACCAGCGCGGCCTCACGCGCGAGGACTACGGCCGCCTCGTCGTCGCCCAGCGCAGATGGGCGTCCATGAACCCCGGAGCGGTGTACCGCAGCCCCCTCACGATCGAGGAGTACCTCGAGGCGCCGGTCGTGGCGGAGCCGCTGCACCGGCTCGACTGCGTCCCGGTCGTGAGCGGCGCCGACGCGCTGGTGGTGTCCGCTGCTGGGCGCGGCGTGAAGGTCCGTGCGCTGCGGGCCTCCTACAACTACGACGGCCAGAGGGGGGACGGGCTCCGGACCGGGCTCGCCGAGATCGCCGAGGACCTCTGGCGAGACGCGGGGGTCGGTCCCGAAGATGTCGACGTCGTCTCGGTGTACGACGACTATCCGGCGATGGCCGTCACCCAGCTGGTCGACCTCGGTTTCGTGCCGGACGGGGACATCCCGGGCTTCCTGCGTCGTCGCGTCGAAGAGGAGCGCTTTCCCCTGAACACCTCGGGCGGGCAGCTGTCGGCTGGGCAGGCGGGCTGCGCGGGTGGGATGATCGGACTGGTGGAAGTCGTCACCCAGCTGAGGGGGCACGCGGGCGAACGCCAGGTGGACAACGCCCGGCTAGCGGTCGTGAGCGGCTACGGAATGGTGCTGTACCGCTACGGAGGCTGCGCGAACGCGGTCGTCCTGGAGGGACCATGAGCCTGTCGATGCCAGTGTGCGCGGCCTGCGGAGAGCCGACGTTCCCGGCGCTGCTGCTGTGCCCGTCCTGTGCAGGGAGCACGTGGAGCTTCGAGCCCGTGGAGACCGGGATCCTCGAGGATTGCACTACTACTGCAAGGAATGGGGTCCGGGTGGGTCTGGTGCGCCTCCCGCTCGGTCCCCTGGCAGTCGCGCGCGTCGAGGGTGACGCGCAGGTCGGGGACGAGGTCGCCCTGGCACAGGACGGCTTCGTCCCGGTGGCTCGCCCGACCTGACGCGATGCTCGCCGGCAAGCCGGCGAGCATCAGCCGATGCCGACATTGCTCGCCACGAGCGCGCGGAGCTCGTCGTCGCTCACGAGCCCGTGCCGCTCTGACCCGAGGCGCTTGATCTCGGCGAGGAGCGCCGGCCAGCGGTCCCGATCGACCTCGATCCCGAGCTCGGCGGCCTTCACCCGGATCGAGTCCAGGCCGCTCTTCTTGCCGAGGACCGCCCGCAGCTTCGCGCCGACGAGCTCCGCGGCGTAGGGCTCGATCGCGGAAGGGTCGTCGAACTGGCTCGCGACTGCGCCGCTCTCCCGCGTGAAGATGTCCCGGCCGGTGATCGGCTTCCACGGATCGAGCGTGTACCCCGAGCGGTCCTGGACGAGCTTCGACACCTCGCGAAGGTGCCCGAAGCGGAGCCTCGTCGAGACTCCGTAGAGGGCTTCCAGAGCCATCGCGACCTCGCCGATCACCGCGTTGCCGGCCCGCTCGCCCATCCCGTTGACCGTTCCTTGGACCCACGACGCGCCGGCGCGCACCGCGGCGATCGACGCCGCGGTCGCGAGCCCGAAATCGTTGTGGCCGTGCCAGTGCACCGGGACGTCCGGTCCGAGCCAACTGCGCACGCGTCCGACCAGGAGTGCTGCTGCCTCGGGGTTCGCAACCCCGATGGTGTCGACGACCGCGACCTCGCCGGCTCCGACATCGAGCGCCCTGCGGTACACATCCTCCAGAAACCGCAGGTCCGCCCGGGTGCCGTCGACCCCGAAGAAGCAGACCTTCATCCCGCCGTCGACGGCGTGGCGCACCGCGTCGGTGATCCGCTGGCACACCGTCTCTCGGGACATGTGGTACGCGGCGAGCTTTCGATCGCTGACCGGAGCCTCGACGATCGTCGATCGCACGCCGCTCTCGGCCAACGCGTCCACGTCCTCGCGCACGGCGCGAGCGAACCCCCAGATCTCGGCCGAGAGCCCGGCGTCCACGATGGCCTTCGTCGCCTCGGCGTCCTCCGCCGAGACCCGTGGGAAGCTCGCTTCGATCCGGTCGACACCGAGACGGTCGAGCGCGTGCGCGATCTCGACCTTCGACTCCGCGCTGAGCGACACCCCCGTCGTCTGCTCACCGTCGCGCAGCGTCGTGTCGTACATCCCGATCGGACCCGGCGGCGACGCCCACGCATCTCCGAGGGCTTGCCGGTTCAGGTCACCCGTGTACAGCTGGGCTTCGTCGATCACCCGGACCTCCTCACTCGCTCTCGATCTGCCGCTCGGCGGCACCGCTGGACGGCACTCGCCGGACCGGAGATCACTCCTCCACCAATGCTCGCGCGTCCCCATTCCTGGCACCGTTCCTCGAAACGCCACGGCACCAAGTCCCGCCATGCAGGCGCCCCCGAAGCTTGGTCAGGATCGCCCGCGCGGCCTCCTGGCCCGACACCGCGTTGAGCCCGGCACCGGGCCAGGTCGCCGACCCGATCATCCACAGGCCCTGGACCGGCGTCCGGTACCCCGAGAACCCGAGGGCGGGGCGCAGCAGGAAGTTCTGGCGGAGGTGCATGCTCCCCGAGATGCTGTCGCCGTCCACCAGGTTCACGTCGTGGCGGACGAGGTCCGCCGGCGACAGCACCGCCCGCCCCCGCACCAGCCCCGAGACCCCTGGCGCGTACCGCTCGAGCTTGCCCATCACGCGCTGCGCGTACGCTGTCTTCGCCTCGTCCCAGGTACGCCCAGCGAGCGGGCCCTCGGGGTCCTCGGCGATCCGGCGCGGAAGCGGGCGGACCTGCACCCAGACGACGTGGCCGCCCTCCGGCGCCCTCGTCGGGTCGACGGCGGAGGTCTGGCCGACCACGAGCAGCGGCTCGGCGGGGAGCCGGCCGCTCAGCGCATCGCAGTAGGCACGCGCGAGGTCGTCCACGTAGGGGGCGAGGTGCACGTACGCGAAGGAGCGCAGCCGGTCCCCCGCGGCCCACGGGACCGGTCCTGAAAGCGCGAGGTGGAGCATCATGGTCGCCGGGCCGTACCGATAGGAGCCGAGCGCGCGCCGTGCCTGAGCAGGAAGGTCCCGGTCGCCCAGGAGCTGTCCTGCGAGCGCCTGGGGCGTCACGCTCGCGACCACGGCCCGCGACGCGCGCACCCGCTCTCCTCCCGCGAGCTCGACGCCGACGGCTCGACCGTCTGACACGACCACCCTCGAGGCCTGCGTGGAGGTGCGCAGCACGCCGCCCCGCCGTTCGAGCATCCCGACGAGCGCGTCGACGAGCCGAGACGCGCCGCCTCGGGCGACCGACATCCCCGACCGCTGGTCCGAGAAGGCCTCGAGGAAGGGGAACACTGCTCCGCCGGCCACGTCGGGGCCGAAGTCGAGATGTAGACCCCAGGGCGCGACGAGCGCCTTCGCCTCTTCGGAGGCCAGCTGCTCGTCGACCAGTTCCCTGCAGGAGCTGACGAGCAGCCGGGCGAGCTCGACCGCCCCGTCGCGGCCCAGGCGCCGCATGGAGCCGGTGATCGCGCGCGCCATCGCCCAGGACGGCACGCGCGTCGCGTAGAGGGAGAAGAGCGTCGGCGCGAGCCGCTCGAACATCGCGTCGAGCGCTTCCCATCCGAGGGCGTCCGACGGGTGGTGCGCCTCGAGCTCGGCGAGCGTCTGCGCCCGGTCGGTGGTGACGCCGAGCGCCCTCCCGCCCGGGAACGCGTTCGCGAAGGGCCGGGGAGAGGTCTCGGGGACGAAGCCGAGGCGCTCCAGCTCGGCCCCGTGCTGCGCGTAGAAGGACGACGCGAGGAACAGGTTCACGTTGGTCGCGAAGAGGTCGTGCACGTAGCCGGGCAGCGTGAGCTCACCGCTGCAGAGCGCGCCGCCCGGCACCTCCGCGCGTTCCACCACGAGCACCGAGAGCCCAGCATCTGCGAGGGTGGCTGCCGCGACGAGGCCGTTGTGCCCTGCACCGATGACGACCGCGTCGTACGAGGCGCTCACCGCGGCTCTGAGCTCTCCCTGCGCCCTACGTCGCGCCCTGGGTCCGCGACTCGCTTCCGTCGAACACCTGGAGCGGCACGAGCGACAGGAGCTCGGCCTTGCCCGCCGCGATCCTCCAGGTGTCCTGCATGTACATGCACGAGCGCCCGTCTGCACTGATGGCGTGCGGGTGCATGGAGATCACCATGTCCTCCACGAGCTCGACGTCGACGCCGTCGCCGGTGCGCGGGTGCTCGATCATCGTCATGCCGATCGAATGCCCCGTCACGTGGCCGAGACGCAGCCCGCGCCTTCGGAACGGCTCGGAGACGACGCCGTGGGCATCGTGCGCCGTCATCCCCGCCCGCAGTGCGCTCGGGGTCGCCTCGAAGGACTCCGCGTACGCCTCCAGGAGGACCTCGGTGTCCTTCGCGAGCGGCCCCTTGCTGAGCGCCCTCGTGAACTCCACCCAGTAGCCCGACGGGCCGGCGACCTCGAGCGAATAGAGGAGCAGGTCGTCGGGCACGATCGGGTTCACGTGATCTGGGATCCGGAACTCCGGCGTCGCAGCTCCGTGCGCCCCATACAGGGTCATGTCCATCGTGAGCCGACCGCACCCCGCACGGGTGAAGGTCGCCTCGGCCTCGGCCATGAGCTCGGCCTGCGTGCGCCCCGGTCGATAGGCCGCGTGGACGGCCCAGAACCCTGCCTCGTTGATCGCCATCGTCTCGCGCACCATCTCGAGCTCCTCGGCGCTCTTGACCGCGCGTGCGAGGTCGAACTGCTCGTCGAACCCCACGATCTCCAGGCCCGAGCTCTCGAGGGCGCGGTAGTCCCGCACGCACATCACGTAGTCGAGCCCGTACACCCCGACGCGGTGGCACCCCGACGAGCGGAGATGCTCGGCCATCCACTGGCCCGGCAACTCCGCGAAGACGTGCTCCTTCACGAACCCGTCGTCGTGCTCGCCGACGTAGCGGGCCTCGGCTGGGAAGACGGTGAGCGGCGATCCTTCGATCGGGAGGAGCACGTAGGCGTAGCGGTGGACGATCCTAAAGCCCGACGCGTAGCGGACGGCACCCTCGAAGCCCGTGTACTCGCTGCCGCAGACGATGAGGGCGTCCAGGTCGGAGCGGGCCATCGCCGCACGCATCGACTGGTGTCGGCGGTCGACCTCCGTCTCGCTCGGTTGCAAGCTCATCCCTTTCCCTCTCGGCTCGACGCGCCGCTGTCGTGCTCGGTGCGACGGACGCCGTAGGAGGCCTCCAGACCTTCTACGAGCGCGACGATCGCGTCGTTGAGCGGGGTCGCGACTCCGCAGGACCGGCCGAGCGTCGCGATCCCCCCGTTCAGCGAGTCGATCTCGGTCCGCCGCCGAGCCGCCACGTCTTGGAGCATGCTCGCACGGTGGTCGTGAGCGACGACCGCCGCGTGGTCGACGAGCGCCTCGGGATCCCCGTCGACCACGATCCCGAGGGCGGTCGCGACAGCCAGAGCCTCGTCGATCAGGCCGCTCACCAGGCGGCGGAGACCGGGCTGCTCGCACACCTCGCCGTGGGTCAACCCCGTCAGGGCTCCGAGCGGGTTGGTCGCGGCGTTGAACACGAGCTTGTTCCATTGCGCGCCGCGGGCGTCCGGGAGCGCCTTGGTGGGCATGCCCGATCTGGTCAGCAGGTCCGCGAGCCGCTCGACCGCCGGCATCATGGAGAGGTCCTGGCCGAAGGGGCCGAGCCAGGTGTCTCCAGTCGTGTCCATGGCGACCACGCCGGGCTCGACGAGGTGCCCGGCCGGGAAGGTGGTCCCGAGCAGGACCCTCTGGGCGCCGATCCGGGCGGCGATCACCTCTTCGTTGCCGACGCCGTTCTGGACGCTCGCGACGTAACCCTCGGCGAAGCAATGGGCGGTGGCCTCGATCGCGGGAGCAGTCGCATACCCCTTGGTGGCCACGATGCCGAAGTCGCAAGGAGGCAGCTCCGCTGCGTCGTCGGTGGCGCGCAGGCGCGCCACCAGGTTCGCCTTCCCGACGATGCGAAGACCGTCGCGGTTGATCGCGTCGACGTGGGGCCGGGAGAGGTCGTACGCGAGCACCTCGGTCTCCTCCAGCTGTGCGAGGTGCGCGGCGAACAGGCTGCCGACGGCTCCGCAGCCCACGACGCAGATGCGGGTGCTCATCGGAAGTCGTCGCGGAACGTCCCGAGCCGTTCGGGTCCGGACGCCGTCACGAGGTAGTCGTCCTCGAGCCGCAGGCCGCCCCCGCCCGACCAGTAGGCGCCGGGCTCGACCGCGAGGACCATGCCCTCTTCGAGCACCCCTGGGCTCGCCAGGTGCGCCCACGGCGGCTCGTGGGCCCGAGCCCCCACGCCGTGCGCGATCGCGTGGTCCGGCTGGCCCTCGTAGCCCCCGGCTGCGAGCGACGCACGGACGGCCCGGTCGACCTCGGCGAGCTCGACGCCGGGACGCAGGAGCCGAAGGGCGCGGTCGCGGGTCTCGAGGAGCAGGTCGAGCAGGTCCACGTACCGAGCGCTGAGGGTGCCAGGGCAGAAGTTCTTCGTGAGATCGGTCCAGTAGCCGTCGGCGCAGACCCAGATCTCGAGCAGCGTGGGCTCGTTCTCCACCACTGGGCGGTGCCCGGTCGCAGTGAAGGTCTTGATCCCCGGACCCGACCACACGAGCGTGAACGCCCGGGCCATCTCGACCTTGTCCTTGTAGCCGATCCCGGTCTCGTGGACGAACCCTTCGAACATCGCGCCCACCTCGCTCTCGCGCATGCCAGGGCGAATGCGCGGCCCGATGTGCTCGAGCCCGAGAGTCGCGAGCTCCTGTGCGAGCTTCATGCGCTCGATCTCCTGGGTCGTCTTGGAGGACCTCGCGCGGACGAGCAGTCCCGTCGCGTCGACCACCTCGCCCGCCGCCGCGTCGAACGCGTCGAAGTAGGCGCGCGTGTAGACGGTGGGCTCACCGACCATGCGGTCGGCGGACTGCGCGTTCTGGTTCATCTCGATGCCCACGCGCCGGCCGAGGTCCCTCTCGGCGACGACGGCGAGGGCGAGGGACAGCGCGCGGTCCGCGGGCGGCCGGGGATCTTCGATGTCGTAATGGCCGAAGGTCCGAATGTCATCGGTCCATGCGGTCCGCTCGGCGTCCTCTCTTTGAGGTGCGACGACCACGAGCGTGGGGTCGCCCTCCCGCGGGAAGATCGCGAGGTCGTAGCCCTTCATGCACCAGTAGTTCGTGAGGTACACGAGGTTGTCCGGCGAACGGACGATCAGCGCCTCGAGGTCCTCTTCTGCCATGAGGCGGCGGACACGCTCGAGCCTCGCGGTGTCGACGGGCCAGCTCATCTGCTCACCTCACCAATCCCTGAACGGCGGTGGAGGCGTCCCGTGCGCCTCCTGCCAGGACACCACGCGGTTGCGCAACGTCCCCACCCGGTCGATCGAGCACTCGACCACGTCACCGGGCTGCAGGTACCACTTCTGCGCGTCCTCCTTGAACCCTGCGACCCCAGAGACGGTGCCGGTCGTGAGGACGTCCCCTGCGCTGTAGCCGAGCGGGGAGTGGTGCGCGATCAGCTCGGGCAGGGTGACCGACATGTTGCCCGAGTACGAGTGCTGTCGAAGGTCGCCGTTCACGGTGAGCCGCATGTCGAGCGTGTGGGGGTCGCCCACCTCGTCGGGGGTCACGATCCACGGTCCGAGCGGGCAGAAGGTCTGGATCGACTTGCAGAAGGAGAAGACGCCGGACTTCATCTCGCGTCGCTGGATGTCGCGTGCGGTGATGTCGTTGAAGATCAGGTAGCCGGCGATGAGGCGCTCTGCCTCCTTCTCTTCGAGGAACGCCCCGGAGCGCCCGAGCACGACCGCGAGCTCCAGCTCGTGGTCGAGCTCCTTGGTCAGGTGCTCAGGGTAGACGATGTCGTCGTCTTGGCCGATGATCGCGTCCACGTTCTGGAAGAAGACGATCCACGGCGCGATCGCGTGGGACCAATTCACGACCTTGGACTCCTCCTCGTGCTCCCGGAAGTTGCCCGAGGTGTGGATGAGCTTGGTCGGCTTGATCGGCGGTCTGAGCCGGATCTCCTCCATCGCGTAGCGCGGACCGGACGCCGCGGCCGCGCGCGACAGCTCGGGGTCGAGCTCGAACAGCTCGCGCATCGACGCGACCCCCTGGATCGTCACCACGTGGTCCCCGTCGACGACCCCGGGGTGCTCTTCTCCATTGGGATCCCTGAACGTCACCAGCTTCATTGCTCCACCTCACATATCTGGGCTGCAGTCAAGGCATAGACGGTCGCCGTGCGCACCATCTCGTCGATCGACAGGTTCTCGCCGTCGGGGTGCGGCAGCCCGCTGGACGCGCCGTAGTTCACCGTCGCGATGCCGTAACGGGTGAGCACCGAAGCGTCCGAGGACCATCGAACGGTGTCGTGCTCCGGGGCCGCCCCGAACACCTGGGCGTGGGCCGTCTCGATCGCCCGCACGAGATCGTGGTCGGGCTGGATCTCCGCCCCAGGGCTCGTGACGAAGATCTCCGAGTCGATGCCGGCGTCGGCCAGCTCGGTCCGCAGCTCGGCGACGAGCTCGTCGAACCGACGGCACGCTTCCTGCAAGGTCATGGTCGGCGGGACGCGGACGTCCAGGAAGAGATCGGTCCGCTCAGGAGTCCGGCTGAGGCGCCACGGCCACCCGCCGCGCACCGCGGCGACGTTCACCACCCCCGGCTCACCGCCGTAGGCGGTCTCCTGCTCGAACGCGCCGATCCAGCGCTCGACGTAGGAGAGCACCTCTTTCATGCGCAGGATCGAGTTCTCGGGACGCAGGTGCCTCGAGAACGCGGTGTGCACATGTGGACCCTTGGTGGAGATCCGCCCCCAGAGCGTCCCGTAGTGCCCGGTCACGACACGGTTCTCGGTCGGCTCTCCGAGGACGCAGACGTCCAACGCGCCGCCGCCGTGCGACACGAGGTAGTGGCTCCCCGCGGAGTACCCACGGTAATCGGCGCCGACGAACTCAGGAGCCCACTGCGACTTCTCGATCTCGCCGACGACCGCCGCGACGGCCACGGTGCCGCGAAGCGTGACTCCGGCGTCACGCAGCGCCGCCAACGCCTCCAGGTAGCACGCGATGGCACCTTTCATGTTGGCGATGCCGAGGCCCCACAGCCTGCCGTCGCGCTCGAAGGCGGCGGGCCTGAACCCCGGCCGGTCCCGCAGGTGCGGCTCGTCGCCCGAGTACGAGGTGTCCATGTGCCCGTTGAACATGAGAGATCTTCCGGCGCCTTTGCCAGCGAGGATCCCGAAGACGTTCGGCCTCCCCGGCTCGACCTCCTGGAGCACCGTGCGAAGCCCCAGCGCCTCGCAGCGGGTCGCGACCTCGTGGGCGATGGCCTCTTCGTGCCCGGTCGGGCTGCTCACGTCGACGAGCGCCTTCGCGCTCGCGACCAGGCGCGCCCTGTCCACGGACCCCTCGATGGCCGCCGCGAGGTCGTCGGAGAGAGATGCGACCGGCGGGGTCATCTGGCGACGTGCGGCAGCACACGGGAGGCGAAGAGCTCGAGCTGCGCCTCCCTGCGCTCGCCCCACAGCTCGAGCATGACGTCCGTGCAGCCCGCCTCCGCGTACTCTTCGATCGCGGCGATGCAGTCGCTCGGGGTGCCGGCGATCGGACGCGTCCGGTCGAGGATCGAGTCGCTCACCGCCCGAGCTGCCGCGAGCCGGCCCCCCTGGCGCATGGCCTCTGCGACCGGGCGGATCTCCTCTCGATCCAATCCCGCGGACTCGAGCAGCTCGTCGGCCGAGGCCTGGATGTTCTCGACCTTGTTCGCGAGGTACATGCCGGCGATCTCGCGAGCGCCCTCGCGTCCTTTGTCGCGGTCCTCGTCGATCGAGGCGACGATCGTGCACCCGAGGGAGATCGTCTCGGGGTCCCGGCCGGCACGCTCGGCGCCCTCGGCGAGGTTGCGCCTCGAACGCCTGACGAACTCCGGCGTCGTGATGCTCGGCGTCAGGAGCCCCGAGGCGATCTCGCCCGCCATCTGCTGGAGCCGTGGACCGGTGCCGGCGACGTAGATGGGCACCTCGTCGCGAGGGGTCTCGGCGTCGGGCCTGAGCGCGGGCACCACCGCGTCGAAGACGCGTCCGTGGTAGTCGAGCTCCTCGCCGGAGAGCACTGCACGGACGATCTCGATGCTCTCACGGATGGTGTCGGTGGGCAGCGCAGGCCCGCGGGTGCCGATACCCGCTTCGCGCATGAAGATCTTGGAGGCGCCGAAACCGATCTTCAGCCTGCCGGGCCCGAGCGCCTCCTGGCTGACGCGGGCCTCCATCGCCACCTGGATCGGGTGACGGGTGTACGGGGAGATGATCCCCCACCCGACCTGGAGCCGCGAGGTGACACGGCCGATGAGCGCCGAGAGCGCCGTCGACGAACGCGCCTCCATCGAGTGGAGCCGCCACCAAGGGTACGCCTCGGCGAGCCAGATGGTGTCGAAACCGCCCTTGTCGAGCCGCTCGGCGTGCGACAAGATGTCCCCGAGCGGCTCCATGGTGAGCTGCATCATCCCGATGCGCAGGTCGCGGACCACCTCTCGTCTCCTCTGCCGTCCCTCTCGCCGCTGCGACCGCCGGTCGCCACGTCCGTCCTGTCTTCCTCTGGCTGCGAGGATATTTGATCAGACTTTTCGCACCGTCGCAAGCCCGCCGCACCGGCGGCGCGCGGATCCGTCGAGGTCTCGACGACGCCTGGGACCACGCCCGGCCAGCGGCGCCGGGGACCGGAACTGCCCAGGCACCTCCCTCACGGCGTCGGCCCGTTGACAGTTGATCAAAAGAAGAGCTAACTTCTTTGGAGTCACGAGATCGCTCCAGCCCAACCACCGATAGACCCCACAGAGAGGCCCCTATGCCCCGTATGCCCCGTGCAGGGTTGCGTCGGCGCAGACCACCCTCAGAACAGCCTCCGGGGCGAGCCCGGTCCGTGCGCGACGGAAGGCGAGGCGACATTGGCTGCTAGCGATCGCCCGCCCGGGAGCTCGGGAGCGCGCCCAGCCGTCGACACGGCCCTCGTCACCGAGGTGGCGGAGGGCGTCCACGTCGTGCCCGACCGAAGAGTCAACCTCGTCCCGAACGTCGGGATCGTCGTCGGGGAGAGCTCCGCCCTGGTCATCGACACCGGGATGGGCCCCCGCAACGCCCAACAGGTGCTCGAGCTCGCCCAGAAGCTCGCGCCGAGGCGCAAGCTCTTCCTCACCATCTCCCACTTTCATCCCGAGCACGGTTTCGGAGCCCAGCAGTTCGTCGAAGACGGGGTGATCCTCTACAACGTGGACCAGCTGCACGAGCTGCACCGCAAGGGAGCGTCCTACATCGAGCTCTTCCGAGGGTTCGGCCCGACAGTCGAAGAAGAGCTCGAGGGCGTCCAGCTCGTCGACCCGCACGTCACGTACGACAAGAGCGCCACGATCGACCTCGGAGGCCACAAGGTCCGGCTCGAGCACGTGGGTCCCGCGCACACCGCCGGAGATCAAATCGTGGTCGTGGACGATGAGACGCTCTTCTGCGGAGACCTCGTCGAAGCACGCTTCTACGCGATCTATCCGTACTTCCCGCCCGAGGACGTCGACGTCGACGGCCATCGGTGGATCGAGACGCTCGAGCGTTTGGACGCGCTGCAGCCCTCCGTCGTCGTTCCCGGCCACGGGGAGGTGGGCTCCGTCGAGCAGATCCGTGCCGCACGGGAGTACATGGTCTGGCTCCGCGACATCACTCGCGAAGCCACGGCGACACGTCACGACCTCGACGCAGTGCTGGATGCCGTCCGTCCTGAGGCTCTCGCCCGGTACAGCGGATGGGACAACCCCGAATGGATCGACTACGGGGTTCGCTGGTTCTTCGATCACCCCGCGCCGAGCGCGGCCGAACCGTGACAGCCGAGCTCGACTCAGGGGCGCTCGATTCACGCCTGCGGCGCGGTCGTGAGGCATATGGCCGGCAGTTCGGGGTGGCGGCTACCGAGGCCGAAGCGTCTCTGCAGCAGCTCATCGGCGTGCGGATGGCCCGCGAAGCGGTCCTCGCCGCAGGCGGAGTCTGGGGAAGCGGGCCGCTCAGCACACGCGACCGGAGCCTCGCGGTCGTGAGCGCGCTCACCACGCTCGGTGGCGTGGATCCTCGGCTCCGTTCTCACCTGCGTTTCGCGATGCACAACGGGGTCAGCCGGTCCGAGCTCGAAGAGCTGTTCGTGCTTCTCGCGCTGTACGTCGGCTACGCAAGAGCCTCCGTCGCGATGGAAGCGCTTCGAGCGGTCGTCGGACCCGCGCCGGACGAGGCGTCGGTCGCTCGGGGAAGATGAGCTTCACATCCTCCACACGCGTGCAGCCGGAGCCGACCGAGAGCGACCTTCGCCGCCCGTTTCTTTCCGTCGTGAACGTGCACAAGAAATTCGGTGGCGTCGCGGCGCTGCGAGGCGCGCACCTCTCCGTCCAACAAGGCGAGGTCCACAGTCTCGTCGGGGCGAACGGCTCCGGGAAGTCCACGCTCCTCAACGTCCTGTCCGGTCAAGTCCTCCCCGACGCAGGCTCGGTCTACCTGGACGGGCAGAGGGTACAACTCGGCAATCCGGTGCGGGCGCTGGCACTGGGGATCTCGACCGTGACGCAAGAGACCACGCTCGTCCCGGAGCTGTCGGTCGCCGAGAACGTGCTGCTCGGGCCGCGCAAGAAACGGCGCTGGTACGGCATCGACTGGCGTGCGACGAACGCGGAGGTCGCCCGCATCCTCGAGCAGCTCGACGTCGACTTCGAGCCTCGGGACACCGTCTCGCGACTCCGCCCCGACCAGCAGCAGATGGTCGAGATCGCGAGGGCAGTGTCCGTCGAGGCAAAAGCGCTGCTGCTGGACGAACCGACGAGCGCGCTCGCCGAGCGCGAAGTGGAGGCGCTCTTCCGGCTCGTCCGACGGCTCCGTGATCGAAAAATGGCCATCGTCTTCGTCTCGCACCGCATGAGCGAGCTGTTCCAGCTCGTCGATCGGATCACGATCCTACGCGATGGCCAGACCGTCGACTCCGGCCCGATCGGGAATTACGACGTGGAGCGGATCGTCCAGAAGATGGTCGGGTCCGCCGGTCGTTCGCGCCGCACTGCGCTCGCGCAAAGCCACGGAGCCGAACCGGTCCTCTCCGTACGGGAGCTGCAGGTCGACACGCGGGTCCGCGGGGTCAGCTTCGATCTCTGCGCAGGCGAGGCGCTCGGGCTCGCGGGGCTGGGAGGCTCAGGTCGCGCCACGCTCTTGGACGCGATCTTCGGCTCCGTCTCCCGCTCGTCGGGAAGCGTCCACGCCTCTTCGGTCCCGCTCCGGCCGGGCAACATCGCGCATGCCATCGCGAACGGGCTCGCGTACATTCCCGGGGATCGCAAGCTGCTCGGCCTGGTCCCGCACATGACCGTTGCCGAGAACCTCTCGATGGCGCTCACGAGCAAGGTGAACAGGCTGCGTCCGGTCCAGCCTGTCAGGGAACGGGCGCTCGTGCGCTCCGCGATCAGGGAATTCGGGCTCGTTGCGAAAGACCACCGGCAACCGTGCTCCATGCTGAGTGGTGGCAACCAGCAGAAGGTGCTCATCACGAAATGGCTCTTCACGCAGCCAAGGGTCCTCTTGATGGACGAACCGACGCGCGGGGTCGATGTCCATGCCAAACGTGATATCTACGATATCCTGCTCGAGCAGAAGTCCAAGGGCCTTGCGATGGTCATCAGCTCCTCGGAGACCGAGGAGCTGCTCTTGCTCTGCGACCGGGTGATCGTCATGTTCCGAGGCGAGGTGGTCGCTGACGTCCCGCGTCACGGCGCCGATGAGGCGGTGATCACCCGCTTCGCGATGGGAGGCGGCGGAGACCGATGCAGCGCGTGACGGTCCCCGCCGAGGTCGAGACCCCAGCTCGCCGCGCCTCGAGCCATCCGGCGGCGCTGCGCCAGTGGATGACGGACAACCAGTACGTCGCGGTGCTCGCGCTGCTCGTCGTCATGTTCATCGTCTTCTCGATCACCCAGCCTCGCTTCTTCACGGCGGCGAACATCCGGGTCCTGCTGACCAACGTCTCCATCCTCTGGATGGTCTCGCTCGGTCTCACGGTCGTGATGCTGACCGGGGGGTACGACCTGTCCCTGGCCGCCATGGTCGGACTATCGGGGTTCTTCTTCGTCGGCTTCTTCTCGACCTTCGGCGTCCCGGCCATCCCGGCGATCGTCCTGACCGTCCTTGCGGGAGCGCTCATCGGCGGCGCGATCAACGGCGTGCTCGTCGGTCGGCTCGGCGTGCCGTTCCTCGTGGTCACGATCGGAAGCCTCTCGATCTTCGAGGGCACGACCTATCTCGTCTCGGGCACGCAGACGATCTCGGTCACATCGGGTGTGCTCAACGCGATCGGCTTCGACTCGGCTGGCGGCGTCCCGATCACCGTGTGGATCATGGCAGGGACGCTCGTCGTTGCGTACTTCGTGCTCCACTGGACCTACTTCGGCAGAGACGTCTACGCAGTAGGAGGCAATGCCGCGGCCGCGCGGCTGTCCGGCGTGCACGTGACCCGGACGCTCGTGCTCGCGTACGCGATCTCCGGAGGCATGGCCGCACTTGGCGGTGTTCTCGAGGTCTCGCGCATCAGCGCCGCGAGCCCCACGATCGGCACCACAATCATCTTCAGCGCCACTGCCGCCGTTCTCATCGGCGGCACCGTGCTCGGAGGCGGGATCGGTGGGGTGGTCGGGACGGTGGTGGGCGTGCTCTTTCTCGGAGTGCTCCAGAACGGGCTCGCACTGTCGGGTCTCGCGAGCTCCTGGCAGGAGGTCGTGTCGGGAGCCATCGTGGTCCTCGCGGTGCTGTTCCACCAGCTCCAGCACAAGGGCAAGCCGCTCGTCCACCGAAGACGACCCGGCACGCTGGATACGATGTTCCCGGTTCAGGCGGTCCGAGGCAGTACCGAAAACGAGGCGGCCGAGCGCGTCGACGCACGCTCGTCCAACGCATAGCGATCGAGGCGTCGTTCGAGCTCAGAGCGTCTCGTCACATCAGAGAAAATGGGAGGGCACATCGTCATGTGGCACAACAGATGGAACAGAAGAGGCCGGCGTGTCGGTGCGACCGCTGTGGCAAGTCTCGCCCTTGCTGCAACCGCGTTCCTCGCGCCGGCCGCAGCCGCACCGAGGAGTCACACCTCCGCGCCGCCACCGGTCTTCGGCTCGAGCGGGATCAAGCCGTACTCGGGCTACGAGAACCGCTTCCCGACGACGTTCCCGGTTCCGAAAGTCGTGCACGGCAAGCACTACACGATCGGGTGCCAGAACCCCGTGAATGCAGGGAACCAGACGACCACCACCTTCTGTCTCGGGGTGATGGCCGAGGCACATGCGCTCGGCATGAGGTACATCGGCGTCGTCACAAACGTGACAGTCACAAAGCAGGTGAGCAACTTCGAGCAGCTGGTCGCCGAAGGGGCCAACGCGATCGTCTTGTACCCTCTTTCCCCCACCGCGCTGACGACGGCGCTCGCGAACGCAAAGAAGCACGGGGTCGTTGTCATTGCCGAGAACGTGACAGTGACCCCGAAGGCGTTCACGCCGCCCGGCTACCGAGCGCAGGTCTGGGAAGGAAGGGACGAGGAGGCCTACCTCTCGGTCGCCGAGATGGCCAAGCTCGTACCCCATGGGAAGATCGGGATCATCGGCATTGCGGCGCCCGTCCCCGCGATCAAGTTCCTGGTCACACGGTACCGCTTCTACGCGAAGCAATTCGGGCTCACGATCGTTGGCGAGTACGACGTGACGCACACAACAGTCTCCGGTGGCGAGACGGCGATGACCGCGTTGCTCGCCAAGTACCCCGACATGCAGGGGCTGCTCGCATTCAACGACACAACCGCCGTCGGCGCCTATACGGCGGCACGCAGCGAGGGAAGAACAGGGATCAAGATCGTCGGCATCAACGGTTCGACCACCGGGATCGACGCGGTCAAAGCCGGCCACGTCGCCGCGATCATCCAGGTGGACGCAGTCGGTCAAGGGATGGAGGCGACGCTCGGCGCGTACGACGCATTGACGCGGCAGCACCTCCCGCTCCCAAAGGTCGTCGTGCGACCCCCTACGGCGATCATCACCAAGCAGGACGTCGCCAAGGTGCCCTCGTGGCAGAAGGAGCTCTCGGAGATCCGGCCGGCACACCTCATCTACTGATCAGCGAGACCGGGCAGTCGCATGAGCACGAGCCGACCACCGCGGGTCCTCGTCGTCGGGGCAGGGATCGGGGGGCTGACCGCGGCGATCGCGCTCGCGAGACGCAACTTCGAGGTCGAGGTCCTCGAACAGCGGACGTCGTCAGTCGAGATCGGTGCCTCGTTGTCCTTGGGCCCGAACGCCGTCAGGCTCTTGGACGACCTCGGCCTCGGCGCGGCAATCCGCAATCGGGGTGCAACCCCGCTGGCCGTCGACCTCCTTCGCTGGGACGACGGGAGGCTCCTGCACCGTTCGGAGCTCGGACCTCGGATGGTGGAGCACTTCGGCGCCCCTCAACTGGACTTCTTCCGGCCGGAGCTCCACGACCTCTTGCTCTGGGAGGCTCAGCAGGTCGCGTCGGTCCGTTTCGGAGCTCGCGTCGTAGGGGTCTTCGAAGAAGGTGAGCGGTGTCGGGTGGCGCTCGAGGCAGCCGGCGGGGAGGATGCCGGAGAGAACCCCGCGGACGCGACAGTGGTGGTCGGAGCCGATGGCGTGAGCTCCACGGTCCGCCAGTTGCTCGTCGGAAGGGACCGGCCTGTGTTCTCCGGGACGGTCGTGTACCGGGGCATCGCGGATCGCCGCGACGTGTCGGAGCTGCATCCGCCGGCCGTGAACTGCTACTGGCTGGGACCGAACCGCCACGGCGTGTCGTACTGGCTCTCCCACGGAGAGCGGCTCGCGGTGACCTGTGCCGTCCGGGACGCCACCTGGTCACGGGAGTCCTGGACGCTCGAGACCGAGCCGACAGAGGTGCTCGGCTACCTCGCCGGATGGCACGAGCCGTTCCTCGAGCGGATACGGCGCTGCCGGCTCATGCTCCGCAGCGCGGTCTACGTGCGCCAACCGCTCGAGCAGTGGTCGTACGGGCTCGTCACCCTCCTGGGCGACGCCGCGCACGCCATGCAGCCGTTCGAGGCGCAGGGGGCGGCACAGGCGATCGAGGACGCGTACGTGCTCGCGGCCTGCCTGGCCGAGCAGCCTGGTGATCCTCGCGCGGCGCTCCGACGCTACGCGCGCATCCGGATCGCGCGCACCCGCGAGCTGCAGGACTCATCCCGGGAAGCCGCCGAATCCTTCTACCTCCCCGACGGCGAGGCTCAGCGGCGTCGAGACGCCGACTACCAAGTGCTTCATGAACGCCAGCCCTGGGGCCCCCGTCAGCCGCTGTGGGAGTATGACGTCCGGGAGGTGCTCCGCAGGGAGCCTGTCTCGTCCGGGCTCGCTGAGTAGGTCGAGCCCGGACCACGGACCGGGATCCCGAGGTCCAGGATCCCGAGGTCCGGGACCCCGAGGTCCGACCGTCTGTGCCGAGCACATGCAAAGGAGGGTGCCTGGAATGGCGAACGCCAGTCGACGACTCATCTCACCGGAGACCTTGCATCCTTCACCGGGATACAGCCACGTTGCGGTGGCGAGCGGGTCGCGGATCGTGTCGCTTGCCGGCCAAGTCGCCCTCGAGCGCGACTTCACGATCACGGGACGAACAGATCTCGCAGCCCAGACGCGACGTGCGATGCAGAACGTCGCGGCTGCGCTCGAAGCGGCGGGCGCGGACTGGGGAGACGTCGTACGCCGCACGATCTACACGACTCGGCCCGGCGAGTTCGAGACGATCGCCGCCGCCATCGACGAGGTGACGGGCGGCGGTCCTCAACCGGCTCAGACCATCGTCGGCGTGACCGGTCTCGCACTGCCCGGCCTGATGATCGAGATCGAAGTCACCGCGGTGATCGCATGACGATGCGGGCAGTGCGGATCCATCGCACCGGCGGTCCTGAGGTCCTGGAGCTCGAGCATGTCGACGAGCCACGGCCAAGCTCCGGAGAGCTCCTCGTGCGGGTGCGGGCCACCTCGGTGAACCACCGGGACATCTGGATCCGGAGGGGCCACCCCCACCCCAAGTACCACGTGGCGATGCCCGCCGTGCTCGGCATCGACCTTTCCGGCGACGTGGTCTCGGTCGGGGTCGGCGTGGAAGGCTTCGCCGAGGGCGATCGCGTGACCGTGAGCCCGTACCTCCCCTGCGGGCGCTGCGAGTACTGCCGTCGCAGCCACCCGCAGTACTGCCCAGATTTCGACGTCTATCACGGCACGTACGCGGAGATGGCGATCGTCCCCGCGAGCGCGGCGGTCAAGGTCGGCCAGCACGTCGCGGACGCAGCGTTGGCCAGCTTCTCGAATTCGTACATCACCGCTTGGCAGATGCTCGTGACGAAAGGGGGCGTCGGCCCCGACGACACGGTCTTCGTCTGGGCTGGGACCAGCGGGCTCGGCTTCGCCGGGATCGAGATCGCTCGGCTGTGCGGTGCCCGCGTGATCGCGAGCGCCGGCTCGGACGAGAAGATCTCGATCCTCGAGCAGCGAGGCGTCGATCTCGTGGTCAACCATCACGAGCCAGGCCTCGTGGAGAAGGTGCTCGAGGTGACCGGCGGGCTCGGAGCGACGACCGTCTTCGAGCACGTCGGGCACGCCACCTGGGACCGCTCGCTTGCAATGGCCGCCTCCGGCGGCACCGTCCTGACCGCCGGCGCCACCAGTGGCGACGACGTCTCCATGGACGTGACGTCGGTGTTCGTCAAGCAGTTGCGGATCCTGGGCTCACGCCTCGGGACCATGGACGACGCGATCGCCGCCGTCCGGCAGCTCGAAGCAGGCCATTTCGAGCCGATCGTCGGTGCCGTCGTCCCCTTGACCGAGATCGAGCAGGCACATCGCATGCTGGAAGCAGGCAGCGTCGTCGGGAAGATCGTGGTCGAGCCCACATAGGCCGCTCGACCAGCCGGTCGAGGCTTGCCGCTGTGTCGTGGGGATCGGTGAGAAGGAAGATCGGTCACAGCTGGGCGGTAGCCTCTGGACGTGGACACGTCGGGCATCATCCGCCAGATCGAAGGTGATGCCGGTCTACGCGCTCAAATTCGGGCGGTGCTCCTCGGCGACGAGCTCCTCGAGCTCCCCGATCTGGTTCGTCGCATCGACGCCAGCCTCGAGAGGCTGGCCCAGGCCCAGGCCCGGACCGAGGAGCGCCTGGAGGAGCTGGCCCAGGCCCAGGCCCGGACCGAGGAGCGCCTGGA
>JAJYXE010000020.1 GCA_021791145.1 Actinomycetes bacterium
AAGTCCTGGTTGGCGGCACAATCGGCCATGGCCGCCACGAGCCCGAACACCCCGAATAGCACTGATAATGCTGAGGTCCGTGGTTCAAATCCACGTAGCCCCACCAGGTCAGAGGGGTTTTTTGCTCCGAACGCCCGACGTTTTGCCCAAGTTTTGCCCAACTCAGATAGGGGTCAGATTGGGCAGGAATGGGCATTCAGGAGTATCAGGGGTCCGATTCGGTGCCATCTGCATAGAGATGGCATGGAACCAAACCAAGCAAATGACCAAGGCACCACGACCGCTCCGGCCTTGCCCGAGCTGTGGGACGAGCAACGCCTGGCCGACTACCTCGGCGTCGGGCTCCGGTTCGTGCGGCGACTCTGCGAGGAAGGGCGGATCCGCTTCATCCTCGTCGCCCGGCACCGGCGGTTCGACCCGGCGGACGTCGCGGCCTACATCGAAGCCGAGAAGCGGGGACCGGACGGGGACCAGGCTCCTGTACCTCGGTTCTCTCCGGCCACCAAGCGCCGGCCCGGCCGGCCCATCGGCTCTGGCCGGTTCGGCAACACCCGGACCGGGATTCGGTAATGGCCCGATCACCGGGCATCCGGCGCCACGGTCCGGGGTGGGAAGCCCGTGTGACCGTCAACGGTGAGCACCTCTCGGCGACCTTCGAGACCTTCTCCGATGCCGCCGCCTGGCGAAGCGAGCAGGTTGCCCGCCGCCGGCGGTCTCGCACCGTCAACGCACACAAGCAGACCTTCGACGAGCTGTGGGGGCAGGTGTCCAACGACAGGCCGCTAAGGCACAACACCGCCGTCCGCAACGAGTCGGCCTACCGCAACTACGTCCAGCCGTGGTTCGGTGACGTGCCGATCCACAAGATCACCAGGACCCATGCCATCGAGTGGGTGCAGGCGATGGTCGATACGGGGCTGGCACCGTCGACTGTCGTCCGGGTGGTGGCCGTGGCAGCAGGCTGCATCCAGCGGGCGGTCGACCGGGAGATGGTGGACCGGAATCCCTTCCGGCGCATCCCCCTCCCCAGGGTCGAGGACAATGAGCGCCGGTTCATCACCGCCGAGGAGGCTCACCATCTGGAGTCGGCGATGGACCCGTGGTGGGCACTCGTGGTGCCATTCGCTCTGGACACCGGACTGCGGATCGGGGAACTGGCTGGTCTGGAGGTCCGGGACATCGAGTTCAACTCGCCGTCGTGGGTGGTGCACGTCCGCCGGATCGTCTCCGACGTCCAGGGGCACGCCCGGATCGGACTGCCCAAGACCAGAGCAGGCATCAGGGCGGTGCCCACGCTCACCCGTCCGGTGGCCGAGCGCCTGGCGGTCCACATCAGCGAACGGGGCCTCGGCCCGGACGACAAGCTCTTCACCGGTCGCAACGGCGGCATCATGCGCCCGACCAACTGGCGATCCAGGGTTTTCCGCCCGGCTGTGGAAGCGGCCGGGCTCGGACCCGAAGTGACGCCGCACTCGCTCCGCCACGGCGCTGTCGCCCGCTGGATCGCCGCCGGCCAATCGGACCCCTACGTGCTGTCCCGGTGGTTGGGGCACTCGACCCCGGTCATCGTCTACCGGACCTACGCACACCTCCTGCCGCAGGACACCACCGCCATCACCGAGAAGATGGAGGCTGAGGCACTGGCGGCACGAGGGGGAGAAGGGGTGGCGTCGTCGGTCGTGAAGATCCGGCCATGAGCACGATCTGAAAACCCCGCTCTCTATACGGGCATGAGCACAAACACCCAGCCAAGACAGCCCAGCGGGACCCCGGTCGGCGGCCGGTTCGCCGGCAAGGCCAATCCGGAACCTATGGACGTTGTCCTCGAAGTCCCCGCTGAGACGGAGCAAGGAGAACGAGTCGTCTCTCTCGATACAGCGGCCTTCACGCTGATCGGCGCACTCAACGCACGGGCAGTTGCCTCTGGCTCGTGCCCGGTGTGCCACGGCGAGGCTTCTGCCGGCACCATCAGCCATCGACCACGGTGTCCGGTGACCGGACTGGGGCGTGCGATGCGTGCGGATCGGAGGATCTCGCTCTCCCCGACGGCCCTGCGTGAGCATTGGTCGCACCTCGACGACACGTCGACATCTATGGCTGGTGCCACCGACGAGGATCTACTCAAGATCGCCGACGCAGTGCTGGACGACGACTACATCTGGAACGTCTTCGACGAAGCACTCGCCAACGCTCGGGACAGGTTGGGGATCGAGCAGTCGTCCCTCGGGATACGGGTTGGCCGCGGCGACCTCGCAGCGATCGACAAGGCGATCCGAAACCTCGGCTACAGCCGGTCGGGATTCATGACGTACAAGGTGGGGCATGACGGTGGTATCAAGGGCATCGTGGTGCAGTCGGGGCGTCGGAGTGCCCTCGTGACTTCGGGCGATGACTGGGGCACGGGCTTTGTCGTCGGTGATGTCGACTCGCCTGCCACCAGCAGCGACATTCCAGACGAACGGGACGTGCCCGACACTGGGAACACGCTGGACGACCTCGCCAGGTCGCTCGCCAAGCACGTCGGATCGCCACCCGAAAAGCGACAGGACGCAGCCGAGACTGTTCCGGCCACCATTCCCGATCAGTCCTTCCAAGCGGTGCTGGAGAGCGAAGGAACTTGGTCCTGGACCGCCATCGCTGCCGAGATCGGCAAGCCTGCTGCCGAGGACCTGTTCAAGCGGTCCGGCGGCTCGTTGGGCACGGCGATCGCCATGCACCAAGAGGTCGCACAAGCCGAGCAGTCGTAGGGGCGCTCGCCTCTCCCGCCCTCTCCATGGTCGTGATGAGCCACGACGAATTCTCAGCCCTTGCCGACAGACTCCGCTCTGCCGCAGCCGCCTACTACGCAGGTGACGGCACCCAGCTCATGGACGACGCCACCTACGACGCCGGTATCAGCGAGCTGCGGACCATGGCCGCCGAGCATGGCTGGACCGATGCCGACGACCTGTTGACACAAGTGGCCGGGGGCCAGGGAAGCGTCGGTCGTGATGGCGCTGGCAGCGATACAGACGGCGTCCCCCACGAGGTCCCCATGCTCTCGCTCGACAACGCCATGGACGACGACGAGTTGCAAGCATTCTTTGATCGGGTAGCGCACAAGACCGGAGTGCCGACCGACGACCTGGCGTGGGTGGTCGAACCGAAGTTCGACGGCATGGCCTTGTCCGTGCGCTACCACGACGGGAAGATCGCCAGGATCGTGACCCGTGGCAACGGCCTCGTCGGCGAGACAGTCGGCCACGTCGCCCGGCACGTCTCCGGCATCCCCGCCGAGCTGCCCGGTGAGGCGAGTGTGACGGTGGTCGGCGAATGCGTGATGACCCACGAGGACTTCGCCGAGGCCAACCGGATGCGTCTGGAGCACGGCGAGCGCCCGTTCGCCAACCCACGCAACGCCGTGGCCGGGTCGCTGCGGGCTAAGAACCGGGACTACCGGGTCCCGATGACCTTCATCGCCTACGGTGCCCACGCTCCCGCCCCGGACCCGACGGCGTACACGACTGATCCGATGCCCGAGCGGTACTCGATGACGATCAGTCGGTTGCACAACCTCGGGTTCACGACTGCGGCTGACGTTGTCGGCAACCAGCCGGTCGCCAGGGGCTCAGCCGGCGCCATGGCTCAGATCGCCCGCATCGAAGAGCTGCGGCAGACCTTCTCGATGGACACCGACGGGGCCGTCATCAAGGCCGACAACCCCCACATCCGAGACGCGATGGGCGAGGGCAGCCGGTCTCCCCGCTGGGCCATCGCCCGCAAGTTCGCTCCCGACACCCGTGAGACGGACCTACTTGACATCGAGGTCGCCGTGGGCCGGACCGGGAACCTCTCGTTCACCGCCAAGGTGGCCCCGGTCAGTGTCGGCGGAGCCACCATCTCGTCGGTCACCGTCCACAACGTCTCGGAGATCGCCCGCAAGGGGCTGCGCCTGCCGGGACCCGACGGTACTGCTCAGCGGGTCGTGGTCCGGCGAGCCGGGGAGGTCATCCCCGAGATCGTCGGCGTGGCCGACGTCAGCCCCGGCGAGGACAAGACGGTGCCCTTTGTGCCACCCAGCCTGTGCCCGAACGGCCACGCACTCGACACCACCGGCGTCATCTGGAGCTGCGTGCTCGGACGGGACTGCACCGTCTCGGCCGGCATCCGCTACGCCGTGAGCCGTGACTGCCTCGACATCGAAGGCATGGGGACCCAGATCACCGACGCCCTCGTGGGCAGTGGCATCGTCAACGACGTGGCCGACCTGTTCGGCCTCCGGGTGACAGACCTGCTCACGGTCCCCCGCCTGGGTGAGTCCAACGCCACCAAGATCATGTCGCAGATCGACAAAGCCCGGACTCTGCCGCTCGCCCGCATTCTGACGGCACTGGGGATCAAGGGGACGGGCCGGTCCATGTCCCGGCGCATTGCCCGCCACTTCGGCACGATGGGTGCCATTCGGGCTGCTACCGCCAATCAGATGGCCGAGGTCGAGGGGATCGGACCCATCAAGGCCCCGAGCATCGTCGAAGAGATTGCCGAGCTGGCTCCGGTGCTGGACCGGCTCGAAGAAATGGGGATCGGCTCCGCAAGAAACATGGATGCCGCACCCCCTTCTTCTGTGGAGGGGGCGGTGAGCGAATCTCCTGTCGCTGGTGCTGACACCGCCCCCTCCGCCCTGCCACTGGCTGGCAAGTCGGTGTGCGTGACCGGGGCCATGAGCGGGGCGTTGGCGGGCATGAGCCGCAACGACGTCAATGAGCTGATCGAATCGCTCGGAGGCAGGGCGGCATCGAGCGTGTCGGCCAAGACCGACCTGCTGCTCACCGACGACCCGGAGTCCGGCACCGGCAAGGCCAAGAAGGCACGGGAGTTGGGGGTCGAGATCGTGAGTCCTGACGAGTTCGCCAGGCGGTACATGGGGGGTGTTTCGTGATGGCGAAAGGCCAGACTGTGCTCCAGTATTACGACGACCACCTCGGACGCACTTGGGCTAGCAGGCTCTCTGAGCATCGACTGATCGAGCTTGGATCGATATCCTGCCCAACCGACTACGCGGTACGGAACTATCGTCGGCCAAACCATCCAAAGTTCTTCGGCAACCGCAGTGGACTGGAGCAGGCCGTCCGACGCTCTCTCTCCAGGAGAACGTTTCCGGACCGGGAAGAGCGTCTGCGCCAGATGGTCTCTATGCTTCTCAGTGAACTAGGCGATGAGACATGAGTACACCGCAAGAGCAGGTAGCACAGTTCCATCGTGCGACTGACACTCCGATCGTCTCATCCCCGGCCTATCCACCGAAGGATCGCCGCGATCTCCGCGTGGTGCTCCTGCAAGAGGAACTCGACGAGGTCATCGCCGCCATGGCAGAGGGAGACGTCGCCCATGTGGCGAAGGAGCTTGCCGATCTGCTCTATGTGACCTATGGAGCGGCCTTGGAGTGGGGCATCGATCTCCGGTCCGTGATGGATGCTGTCCACGAATCGAACATGGCGAAGATAGGACCCGACGGCAAGGTTGCACTCCGCTCCGACGGGAAGGTGATCAAGCCACCCGATTGGGAACAGCCAGACATTGCTGCTGTCCTTGCCAACCAGGATCGGCTGTGACCGCCACCCGCCGCTACGGCTTCTCCGGCAGTCGAACCATCACCGACACCGACCAACGCACCATCGACGACGTGCTGGGATCTCTCCTGCCCGGCAGCGAGTACACGACCGGCGGCTGTATCGGCGTCGATACCATCGTCGGCCGTCGCATGTGGCTCGCTCACCAAAAGGCCACGCACCGGGTTGTGGTGCCCGCCGATCGCAGCCGCGTCTCCCCCTGGTGGATGCACCGGGCAATCCGCGAGGCAGGACCCGGCAGCGGCGTGCTGGTAGAAGAGATGCCGCCCAACACGACGTACAAGGACCGCAACCAGCGAATCGTCGACCATTCCAACGTGCTGGTGGCTTTTCCGGCACATTCCGAAGACGACCCGAGGTCGAAGCGTTCGGGCACCTGGCAGACCATCCGCATGGCCCGCCGGGCCGGGCTCGAAGTGCTGGTGACGGTGCTGGGCGATGAGTGACGACAAACGAGTGAACAAGCGGCGGAAGGCGGCGATGGCGGAATTTCTTGCTGATGTCATGGCCAGCGGGGCGTTGTCCGATCATGCTGAAGCTTCGGGCATTGTGGTGATAGTGGCGGACCCCGAGACCAATCAAGTCCATGCGGTCGGTCCCTTCACGAAGGACGGTCCCGATGCGTTCGCCGTCGCCGATCGCCTACGTTCGCAACTGAACGGCCCCGACAACGACGGTCCCGATATCGGAGTCGACGTTGTCTATCTCTACCCTGGAGGAGCACCGTGACCTCCGGTGCTCGCAACGTCCATCGCCCTGCTGCCGCGCTTCGTCGTCTGGAGAACGAGGCGGCACAGGGGCAGTGCGCGCTGCACCCGGACCGACCGGCCGTCGGCTCGGTCACGCCCTGGACAAACCATCCAAGAGGCTGCTGTGCGACATGCGCCGACCAACTCCAAAAAATGGGCCGGACGATCCATTGGAGGTCCGCGTAGGGCTGCTCGCCATCCCCGCCCTCTCCCTGGTCATGGAGAGCAACGAGATCAAGCGCACCGCCTTCCTGGCTCGATTGCAGCCTGGCGACTTCGTCAACTGGGTCACCTTCGACGGGTCAAGCGTTCACGAGGTACACACTGTCACCGACGACGAGATCGTGCTGTGCCGTCCTGACGGCTCTGTGGGGACGCATTTTCCTCGCAACGGCGTCATCCACCACGACGCCTACGGCGGGTACGACGACTACCTCTGCCAGCCGGGGCCGACACAGCTCGAATACTTCCTCCGGCGCCGGTACCGCCGTGTGCTTGAAGCCGCCATCAAGGACATGGACGCCCAGAGCCTCGGGAGGGTTGCTGAGTTCGCCACCGATGTGAAGGAGGGGGTGGACCGACGCACCCTGTCCACCGGAGAGTTGCGGAAGATCGCCGACCTGCTCGATGCGGGCGAGGAAGCGTTCAGGGCACTGGAGAGACTCACTGGTCGCCCGGCGCCGATGTCCGGTGGAAGCGAGGTCCAGGACACCTTGCGCTCCATGGCCGACCAACTGGACCGGGACGGTGCCCGGTGAAGGCCATCACCCTGCACCAACCGTGGGCGTCTCTGGTGGCCCAGGGGATCAAGACTATCGAGACCAAATCGTGGTCGACCCACTACCGGGGTCGGCTGGCAATCCACGCATCTAAGCGCATTCCCGACGTCGAGATACTCGAAGACGGCCCGGCGGGAGAGCTGTTCGACGATACCCAGCCAGACAACCCGGTCGTGGCCCAGTGGTGGAAGACCGAGCGGGCCGACTACCAGCCCGAGAGCATCCCCGCCGCCGAGGACAGGTGGAGCATCTGGACGCCGCGTTGCGACATCACTCCAATGCCACTCGGTCGGATCATTGCCACCTGCGAGCTGGTGGACGTCGTGCCAATCGTGGGGCGTTGGGAGTGGCGACCCGAAGAGGCCGACCGGTGTCGGGTGAGCGAAGAGCCCAACGACGGCGATCTGCGACACCAGCGGGGTGGGCTGTGGCTCACTGGATTCCGATGCTGGCCTGCTACTAGTGCTTCTCGGTCCCGCTGGTACGGCGGCAGTCCCGAACGCATCGAAGACCAGCGCCCCTACGGGGACTTCCGGCCCGGCCGGTACGCCTGGCTCCTCGCCGACATCAAGGCGACCACCGAGCGATGCCCGGCGTGCTGGGGCTCGGGGTCATACCCCTACCCGACCCGCATGGTCTGCCAGGTGTGTAACGCCAAGCTCTCGTGCGAGCCGGTACCGGCCCGAGGACGCCAGCGGTTGTGGGAGTGGTCCCCATGATGGCGCCACTACCTTCCTGCACTTGCGCTCACGTCAAGCTCGGCTCCGAGCGGACCGATACCCGGAACTGGGATCCGGACTGCCCGGCGCACGGCACCGAGTCCGACTGGTGGCGGTCTGAGGCTCAGGTCGCACAGCGTCAGCACGACGGTACCAGGCTCTGGGTCCTCCAGACCCTTGCCCGACTGGGCCGGCAGGACCGGATCGACCCAAGCGCTGCACAAGAGATCCTGGCGGCTCTCGATGGCTCACCGGAGACGAAGGAGGGCTGATCATGGCCTATGAAGGCGAAGTCGTCGCTCAACTCAGAGATGGCACCGAGATCCGGCGCATGACCGACGCCGAAGTGGCGTCAAGCGGCAGCCGAGAGCCGCCCCGGTACTGCATCGTCGGGCACTCGCACTGGAATCCAGCCAGCTCGTTCGCCTACGAGGCAGACCGCCTGGAGCGAGAGGCCAAGCTGTGGCGGGAGGCGGCGATGGTGATTGAGCTGCACAGCCGCCACAGCGCCCAGCGATAGCTTCATCCACGATTCGCCGCATGGTGGAGGGCATGGCAGGACGCCACAGCTCCTCGATGCCCACCACGCCACTCTGGCCGACCACGCTCCGCTCCAGGTCGAAGGACGGCCGCATCCGTGGCACCGACGGCTCCGTGTGGCTCTACCGGGCCGTACCCATGGCCCCGGTGGCCGATGCCAGGTCGCCGGTCGAGGGCTTGGCGGTGGGCGAACCGCTTCGGCTGGTGCTGGACGACATCTCGGCTGCCACGGCTGTCCGGGTGCCTCGTCGGGGTATGGCGAAGTCGGGGTACCGGGACCTCCACATCCTGCTGGTCAACATCCCGGTACGGTTCACCCCTCCACGGGGATCGCAGCTCGCCGGTTACCTGTCAGCCATGTTTCCAGACGTCGCCGTTGATCGCCGGATGCTCGTGGTGGGCGTCAAGCTCAGAGACCAGATCGGCGGCGGGGACCACGGCCTGTCCAAAGCCATCGACTCGGTGGTGCAGACCCTCAGTACCGGGGTCGTTCCGATGTCCGATTTCGACGCTGACTTCGCCATGGTGGACGGCATCATGGCGCGAGCCGGGCTCACCACGATGACCCCGGACGACTACCGGATCGCCAACGCATGGTGGAACCACGGCTACTCGCCCGACGCTCCGTTGCTCGTCCATACCGACCACATCCACGTCTTCGGGTCGTCCGACTCTGCCCGGCTGGCGGCAACGCTGGTCGATCGAGACGGCGATGCCTCCTGTGGAGAATGGACATTCGCTGATCACCACACGGTGTCGTTCGGGTGCGTCCAGGACTTCGACCTTCCCTACGTCGACGAGACCAGCGTGGATGCCCAATGGGTGAGCAGTCTCGTCGAAGCAGGTGCCGTCTGTGTGTCCATCAGGGGCAAGTTGGAGCCACCGCAGGTGACCCGTGCCGAACTTCGCCGCCGCAAGAAGCAGGCCATCGACGACGAGGCTGAGCGAGCCAGCCAGAACAAGATGTCTCGCAGCGAGCTGGAAGAGCGCCTGGCCGAGCTGGATGAGATGGAGGCGGTTTACGCCATTGGCGGGCCGCCGGTCCTGGTCGAAGCATCGACCGTCGTCGCTTTCACCGGCTTCGACGAGCGGTCAGGGTACGACATGCGCGAGCTGGCCCTCGGCCGCGGTGTGCTGCTCTCGACGATGACCGCCCGGCAGAACACCGCCATGGCAGAGACCTGGCTGGCGTCGAACGTCAGAGCCGTGCCGTACCTGCACGACATCCCCTCGCACACCCTGGCTGCAAGTGGGCTGCCGAACCTCTCGACGGTTGGCGACCGAGACGGTGCTCTGGTCGGGTTCACCGAGCGTGACCATCAGCCGAGCTACATGACAGCCACGGCGTCGGCGGACAATGACGCCCTGCCCATTTTCGTCTGTGCGGGCAGCGTAGGGTCGGGGAAGACGGCGATCATGCAGTTTCTTGCCGATCAGTTCTCCCACCAGACCAACAAACACGGTCAGCGTCGCCCTGTGCTCATCGTCGATCCAAAAGCCGGTAGTGACTTGAGTCCCGTCGTCCTCGGTGCCGGAGGGCGAGTCGCATCGCTCGACGAACTGACCTCGTCGGACGGCGTGTTCGACCCACTGCGGTTTGCGGCCCGCAAAGAGGTGGGGGTCGAACTGGCGGCCAGCATGTTGATGTCGATCAACCCTTGGGGGACGGGCAAGCTCGACTACGAAACCCCGCTCATCAAGGCCCTGTCTTATGGGGCGGACAAGGGCGCCGACTGCACTGGTGTCGCCCTCAAGACCGCTCTCGACGACGGTCAGGCGCCCAAGGAGATGGTCGAGCGGGTGTTCGACTTGGCCGGTGCGTCGCCGATGTTCCGGGCCTGCGTCGGCGTCCAGGCGGGCGGGCCGCGCCTGCGCTCGTCAGAGGGCATCACCCTCATCAAGGTGGGACAGGCGTACCTGGACCTCCCCGAGCCCGGCGCTACTGATAGTGCCACCCAGCAGCAGCGCATCGCCCTTGCACTGGTCCGGATGATGGTCTACGGGTCAGCGATGGCACTCACCGGTCGCCAAGGGGTGCTCATGCTGGACGAGGCGTGGGTGATGCTGTCAGCGGGCCGGAGCGAGGTCGAGCGACTCGGCCGGCTGGCCCGAAGCCAAGAGGTGCTCCCCATGCTGTTCACTCAGCGGGTCACCGACGCCACCAACGCCGGACTCTCGGGGTACATCGCCAGAGGCATCGTGCTGCCCATCGAGGACCGCACAGAAGCCGATGCGGCCTGCGAGCTGTTCCGGCTGGAGCCGACGCCCGAGCGCATCGCCCGGATCACGGCCAAGGCTTCTCTCGGTGGCATCGGAGGTGCGGGTGCAGGGGCTCCGAACTGGTCGTCCATGCGTGCCCTGCGGGACCCGACGACCGGCAGGGTGCTCAGGGGTGCTGTGGGCATCTATGTCGACCTCTCCGGGCGGGCGGTCCCCGTCGAGGTGAAGATCCCCAGCGACTTCCTGGCGAAGGCGTCGACCAATCCGGAGGACATCAGGCGGCGCCTGGCGGCGGCCGGCGAAAGTCCTGGTTGATCACGATCTGGAAACCCCGCTCTCTCACAGTGCATGAGCATTGTGACCCACCAAGCCAGGCAGCCGAGCGGCACTCCCGTCGGCGGCCAGTTCGCCGCTGTGCAGCACCCGGACGGCCCCGACCTCGCACCGACGGTCGTACCACGAGAGCAGCTCGACGCTGTCATCAACGGCAAGATCAAGACCTGGGTCGAATCGAACCTCAACGGCTACGCCGAGACTGGCGTGCTCGACCTGATGGACATCGACGAAGACGAGGCGATCGAGCGGTACGGGCCGGAGATCGGTGGCTTCATGGCCCGCCTTGTCATCACGGTGCAGTCGGACACCGTCGAGCTGTCACCTGCCGTCTACGAGGGGCCATTGGCCGGGCCGGCCGAGTACGACACCGGTGGGCATGTCATGGTGATCGATATCGGTCGCCACGGCCGGCGCACCGTTGTTGCCAGCTCGATGTTCTCCGGTACAGATCCACCGGTGTTGCCGCCGTTCTCGTCTTGGGTCGAGAAGGCAACCTACGTCGCCGCCGAGCCGTAGTACCGGGCGTTGCCGAAGCTGAACACGCCACCATCTCGGGCGACCTCCCAGTACCCCTGGCCTGTGGGCGTGGCAGCCATGCCCACGACCGGCTGGTTGAGTGGCTTGCCACCCATCGAGCCGTAGAACCGGGCGTTGCCGAAGCTGAAGAGCCCACCGTCGCTGGCTACTTCCCAGTACCCCTGGCCTGTGGGCGTGGCAGCCATGCCGACGACCGGCTGGTTCAAGGGTTTGCCCCCCATCGAGCCGTAGAACCGGGCGTTGCCGAAGCTGAAGAGCCCGCCGTCGCTGGCCACCTCCCAGTACCCCTGGCCTGTGGGCGTGGCAGCCATGCCGACGATGGGCTGGTTCAAGGGTTTGCCTCCCATCGAACCGTAGAACCGGGCGTTGCCGAAGCTGAAGATGCCACCATCTCTGGCCACTTCCCAGTACCCG
>JAJYXE010000018.1 GCA_021791145.1 Actinomycetes bacterium
AGGCGCCCCGCCGACCGCAGGCGCCCCGCCGACCGCAGGCGCCCCGCCGACCGCAGGCGCCCCGCCGCCGGGCACCGCCTCGGCGGGCGGGAGTGCACGGGCAAGCAGCTCCGCGAGCACGTCGCTGTCGGTCGCGACCATGCCGGGGAGCATCCCGCAACGCGCGGCGAGCGCGGCCGTGTTGGTCAGGTTTCCGTTGTGCCCGAGCGCGAAGCCGGCGCCGGGGACGGGGCGGTAGACCGGTTGGGCTGCCCGCCAGTCCGAGGATCCGTGCGTCGAGTAGCGCGTATGCCCCATCGCCAGGTAGCCGCTCAGCCCCGAGAGGGTCCGCTCGTCGAAGACCCGGGTGACCAGGCCCATTTCCTTCACGACGGTGATCGTCCGGCCGTCGCTCACCGCCATCCCCGCAGACTCCTGGCCGCGGTGCTGGAGGGCGTAGAGGCCGTCGAAGGCGAGGGCCGACGCCGATCGTCCCGGCGCGTACACCCCGAAGACTCCGCAGGCTTCCTTCAAGATCCGCTGCTCCGCCCCTGTCGTCCGCCGGTCCGGCGCGGCGGCGCACGTGCGCGGCACGGGAGGCGACAGCTCGTCGGTTCTGACGCAGTGTACTGGGCGACCGGTAGCGTGAGGTGGGCGTGATCGACCTGCACACGCACTCCACGTGCTCGGACGGCACCGATGCGCCAGAGCGGATCCCCGAGCTCGCCGCGGCGGCCGGGTGCAGTGCCGTCGCGCTCACCGACCACGACACCCTGGCCTGCATCGGGCGCGCCCGGGCACGGGCCGACGAGCTGGGGATCGAGCTCGTGGCAGGCTGCGAGGTGTCGTGCCGCTACCGCGGCGTGAGCGCGCACGTGCTCGTGTACTTCGTCGAGGACGGCGCGGGACCCCTCCCAGAGGAGCTGGCGCGCCTGCGCGCCGACCGCATCGCCCGGAACCGCCGGCTCGCCGCCCGGCTCGAGGAGCTCGGCGTCCCGATCAGCTACGAGGAGATCGTCGGGGCCGCTGCCGGCGAGGAGAGCGCCGGACGTCCCCACGTCGCGGCGCTCCTCGTGCGCCACGGCCTGGCCGAGTCGATCCCCGACGCCTTCGATCGCTGGCTGGGCGAGGGAGGTCCCGCCTACGTCCCCAAGGCGCGGGTGACGCCGGCCGAGATCGCGGCCGCCGCGACCGCGTCGGGCGGCGTCTGCGTGCTCGCCCACCCGCTGACCCTCGGTGTCGACGCCGCCGGTTTGGAGGAGGTGGCCGCCGAGCTGGCGGACGCGGGCTTCGCGGGCATGGAGGCCTATTACGCCCGGTACCCGCCCGGTGAACGTGCCCAGCTCGTCTCGGTGGCCAGGCGCCACGGGCTCGTCCCGACGGGAGGCTCCGACTACCACGGGGACGTGAAGGCCGGTCTGTCGGTCGGGAAGGGAGAGGGCGATCTGTGCGTGCCCGACCGCGTCCTGGCCGAGCTGGCGGCGCGGCGTCCCGCACCCTGTTGACGAGGCCGTTCAGGCCCGCTCGAGGCTGCCGGCCAACGAGCCCGCCCAGCTCTCGGCCAGCTCGGTCATCGAGAGGTCGACCAGCATGCCTGCCCGGCCCTCCACGAGGATCCGGTCCCCTCCGGCTCGCCCGATCACCGCAGCGGGGACCCCTGCCGCTGCGGCGCGTGCGCACAGCGCCGCGGGGTGGCTCGTCGCGGCGAGGATGCGGGACGGGAGCTCGGTGAACAGCTCTGCGTGGCCGTCGATCCCCGAGACCACGACGCCCGTGCCCCCGGCGACGGCCATCTCGGCGAGCGCCACCCCGAGCCCCCCGCCCGAGACGTCGTGCACGCCGTCGAGCAGCCGGCCGCCCCCTCCGATCGTCTCGGCCACCAGTGCCGCCACGAAGCCGCTGACGCGGGCATGCGCCTCGGGGTCGAGGGGAGGGAGGACGCCCCGGCGGCGGTCTCGGCACTCCAGCGCCCAGCGGCTGCCGGCGAGCGGGTGCGCGACGGCGCCGGGTGCGCGGCGCGCTCCGAGGAGCACCACGCTCGCGCCGGCGGCGAGCACAGGCTCGGGCGGGCGGTCGACCAGCCGCTCGACGAGGCCGAGCACGCCGAGCACGGGCGTCGGGGGGATGTCGACGCCGTCGGTCTCGTTGTAGAGGCTCACGTTCCCCCCGACCACCGGGAGGCCCCACACACGGCACGCCTCCGCGAGACCGTCGACGGTCTCGGAGAGCTGCCATACGACCTCGGGGTGCTCGGGGTTCCCGAAGTTGAGGCAATTCACCACGGCGACGGGGGAGGCGCCCACGCAGGCCAGGTTCGCCACGGACTCCGCCAGCACCAGCGCGACTCCCGCGCGCGGGTCGATCGCGCACCAGCGCGGCGCGGAGTCGGTGGTCACCGCGACCCCGCGCTCGCTCGGAGGGAGCCCGGGCCCCGCGAGCCTGAGCAGCGCCGCGTCGCCGCCGGGGCCGACGACCGTGTTCAAGAAGAGCTGATGGTCGTACTGGCGGTAGACCCAGCTCGGATCGACCAGGAGCGCACGGAGCTCCGCGCCGCAGTCGCCGAGGGGCTCCGAGGCAGAGGGATCGTCCGCGCGGGCGCGCTCGAGGTCTGCAGGCGGGCGCATCGGCCGTTCGTAACGTGGCGCGTCCTGGGCGAGCGACGCGGCGGGGACGTCGCCGAGGATCCTGTCGCCGTCGTGGACGCGCAGCCGCCCCGGACGGCGCGCGTCGTCGGTCACGGTGCCGATCATCGACGCCTGCACCTCCCAGCGCCCGCACAGCGCCTCGACCGCTGGCCACGCGTCGGGCGTGACGATGGCGAGCATCCGCTCCTGGCTCTCGGAGGTCATGACCTCCCAGGGCGCCATCTGCGGCTCGCGGCGGGGGACGGCGGCCACGTCGACGTCCATCCCGACCCCGCCACGCGCCGCGGTCTCGCTCGTCGCGCACGCGAGGCCCGCACCGCCGAGGTCCTGGATCCCGACGACGAGGCCGGCGTCGAGCAGGGCGAGGCACGCCTCGATCAGCCGCTTCTCCTCGAAGGGGTCGCCCACCTGCACGTTGGGCCGCTTCGCCCCGTCCGCGCGGCCGCTCAGGCCGGCGGACGCGAGCACGCTCACGCCGCCGATGCCGTCACGGCCCGTCGCCGAGCCGAGCAGGACCGCGAGGTTCCCCCTGCCCGACGCTCGCCCCAGCACAAGCCGGTCCGCACGGAGCGCCCCGAGGCACAGCACGTTGACGAGCGGATTGCCCGCGTAGCACGGGTCGAACGTGAGCTCGCCGCCGACGGTCGGCACGCCCACCGAGTTGCCGTAGGACGAGATGCCCGACACCACGCCGTCGATCAGCCAGCGCTGGCGCGCGTCGTCGGGTGGTCCGAAGAAGAGCGCGTCCGCCACCGCGAGCGGTCGGGCGCCCATGGTGAAGATGTCGCGCAGGATGCCGCCGACCCCGGTGGCCGCCCCCTGGTGCGGCTCGACCGCCGAGGGGTGGTTGTGGCTCTCGATGCGGATCGCGACGGCGATGCCGTCGCCCGCGTCGACTACCCCAGCGTTCTCCCCCGGCCCCACGAGGACCCGCTCGCCCGCGGTCGGAAGCCGCTGGAGGTGGACGCGCGACGACTTGTACGAGCAGTGCTCGCTCCACATCACGCCGTAGAGCGCGAGCTCGAGCTCGTTGGGCTGGCGGCCGAGGATCTCGACGACGCGGGCGAGCTCCTCGTCGGTGAGGCCGAGCGCCCGGTGGAGCGGTGCCGGAGCGGCCGTCATGCCGCAGGGACGCCCGCCGCCGCGCCGACCAGCGCGCGCAAGAGCGGCAGGCCGTCCGAAGAGCCCACCAGCGCGTCGCTCGCCCGCTCGGGATGCGGCATCAGCCCGACGACGTTGCCCTCGGGGCTCGCGACGCCCGCGATGTCGTCGACAGAGCCGTTGGGGTTCTCGACGTAGCGCAGGACGACCCTCCCGGCCGAGCGCAGCTCGGCGAGCGTCGCGACGTCGCACACGTAGCTCCCCGAGAAGTGGTTCACGGGGATGCTCAGCTCCGTGCCGGGCTCGAGGCCGCTCGTGAGCGCGGAGCGTGCGGACTCGACGCGCACCCGCGCGGGCGCGCAGACGAACCGCAGCCCCCGGTTCTTCACGAGCGCCCCGGGGAGCAGGCCGGCCTCGGTCAGCACTTGGAAGCCGTTGCAGATGCCGAGGACCGGGCCTCCGGCGGCGGCGAAGCGCGCCACCGCGGCCATCACCGGAGAGAAGCGCGCGATGGCCCCGGGCCGGAGGTAGTCGCCGTGCGCAAAGCCACCCGGCAGCACCACCGCGTCGAACCCGTCCAGGCGGTCCTCGCGGTGCCAGACGAGCGTCGCCGCCGCGCCCGCGCGCTCCAATCCTGCCACCGTGTCGTGCTCGCAGTTGGTCCCGGGGAAGACGACGACGCCGATCCGGGCGCTCATCGCTCGCCCGCGGGCTCGAGTCCCTGCAGCTCCACGTCGCTGTCCTCGATCACTGGGTTGGCGAGGAGCCGGCGTGCGAGCTCCTCAGCTCTGCGCCCGGCCGTCGCGGCATCCGCCGCCTCGATCTCGAACCGGAAGGACCTTCCCGCGCGGACCTCGCGGACCTCGTCGAACCCGAGGGCGGGCAGCGCCCGCTCGATCGTCGCCCCCTCGGGGTCCGCGATGCCAGGCCGCAGGCGGACCTCCACCCGCGCCGCAAACTTCATCGCCGCGCACCGTACCAGTCGGCCAGCCGCCGCCCGGTCACCCGCTCGTAGGAGGCCACGTAGCGCGCGGCGGTCGCCTCCACGACGTCCGGCGGGAGCGGCGGCGGCGGCGGCCGCTTGTCCCACCCGCTCGACGCCGCCCAGTCTCGCAGCGGCTGCTTGTCGAACGCGGGCGGCGTCGTGCCGGGCACGACCTGGTCGGCCGGCCAAAGTCGCGAGGAGTCCGGCGTCACCACCTCGTCGCAGAGGCACAGCTCGCCGTCGACGAACCCGAGCTCGAACTTCGTGTCGGCGAGCACGAAGCCGGCGGCGGCGGCGCGGGCGGCGGCCTTGGCGTAGAGCCCGAGAGAGATCTCTCGCGCCTGTTCGGCGGCCGCGCGCCCCACGATCGCCGCCGCGTCCTCGAACCCGATGTTGAGGTCGTGTCCCTGCCCGGCCTTCGTCGAGGGGGTGAACATCGGCTCGGGGAGGCGGTCTGCGAGCCGGAGGCCCCGGGGCACGGGCGTGCCGTGGACCGTGCCCGCCTCCACGTACTCGTCGTAGGCCTGTCCGGCGAGGTACCCGCGCACGATGCACTCGATCGCGAGCATCTCCGCGCGCCGCACGAGCAGTGCACGGCCGTCGATCGACGTCCATCCGGGACCCCTCAACGTCGCGGCCCCGGGCACGAGCGCTGCGATCACCTCTGGATCTGCCGCGAGCAGCGTGCCCGGCGCCACCCCGGCGAGGACGTCGGTCCAGAAGGCCGTCATCGCGGTGAGGACCCGGCCCTTGTCGGGGATCGGCTCGGCGAACACCACGTCATAGGCGCTGATCCGGTCCGAGGTCACCATCAAGAGGGCGCCGTCGCCCGCGTCGTAGAGCTCTCGGACCTTGCCGGAATGGACGAGCGGCAGCGTCACTCCGGCCCGCCTTCTCCGAGGGTCCCGAGGGCGTCGAGGAACCGCCGCCGATGGCGGAGCATCCGCTCGAGGTCGAACGCGCGATCGAGCTCGGGGCGCTCGAGGACCACGTCGGGATCGTCGGCGAGCACCGATCGGAAGCTCCGATTCGCCGCCGCGGCCTCCCGCGCGTCGCGCTGGACGATGCGGTAGGCGTCGTCGCGCGCGAGCCCCGCGTCCACGAGCGCCAGGAGGACGGACTGGCTGAAGACCAGCTCGGAGATGTTGGCCCGCGCCCTTTCCGCGTGCACGACCAGCCCGGAGACGAGCGCGGTCGCCTTGCGCAGCACGTAGCACGCGAGGAGCGACGCATCGGGGAGCGCCACCCGCTCGACCGAGCTGTGGGAGATATCGCGCTCGTGCCACAGCGCGACATCCTCGAGTCCCGCGACCGCATACCCCCGAAGGAGGCGCGCGAGCCCGCACAGCCGCTCCGAGAGGACGGGGTTGCGCTTGTGCGGCATCGCCGAGCTCCCCTTCTGCGCGGACCCGAAGGGCTCCTCCACCTCCCCCACCTCGGTGCGCGAGAGGAGGCGGACCTCGGTCGCGATCTGCTCCACGGTCGCCCCCGCGGAGGCGCACGCATAGAGGTACTCGGCGTGCCGGTCCCTTGCGATGACCTGGCTGGCGGGCACCGGCTCGAGCCCGAGCGCCCGGCAGACGTGCTCCTCGACCGACGGGTCGACGTTGGAGTAGGTCCCCACAGCGCCCGAGACCTTGCCGACGGCCACCGCCCGGCGAGCGCGCTCGAGGCGTCCCAGGTCCCGGTCCGCCTGCAGCGCCCAGAGCGCGAACTTCGCCCCGAAGGTCGTCGGTTCCGCCTGCATGCCGTGCGTCCGGCCGGCGACCGGGACGTCGATGAGCTCCTCCGCCCGGGCGCGCAGCGCCGAGACGAGCCGGCGCGCTGCGTCCACCAGCAGGTCGGCGGCGCGCACGAGCGTCGCGCACTGGGCGGTGTCGACCACGTCCGAAGAGGTGAGCCCGTAGTGGACCCACGACGCCTCGGGGTCGCCGATCCGGGACTGCACCACGTCGACGAACGCGGCGACGTCGTGGTCGGTCACACGCTCGCGCGCCTCGACCTCCGCCACGAACGCCTCGTCCACCACGGGCGCGCGCCGGCGCACGGCCTCTGCGTCGTCGGGAGGGACCTTGCCGGCGAGGGCGAGCGCCTCGACAGCGAGCAGCTCCACCTCGAGCCAGGTCCTGAGCCGCGCCTCGTCGCTGAACAGCGCGGCCATGTCGGCGGGGCTGTAGCGGGGGATCACCGCGCCTCCGCCGCCTCCGGCACCGCTCGCGCCGCGATGTCGCGGCGCCAGCGCGCCCCGGGCCAGGAGATCCGCTCCACGGCCGAGTACGCGCGGCGCCGCGCCTCGCCGAGGGACGCCGCCTCGGCAGTGACGCCCAGCACCCGGCCGCCGTCGACGAGGAAGGGGCCGTCGGGGGACTCCCGCCGGGTGGCGGCGTGGACGACGGTGACCCCGGGCACCGGGTCGGCCAGCTGGCCGTCCGCGCCGAGCCCGCCGATCGGCGCCCCGGTCACCGGCGACGCCGGGTACCCGTCTGCGGCCATGACGACGCAGACCGCCGAAGCCCCGGGCGCTGCGAGCCGCCCGCCCGGGACGGCCGACGCGAGGCGGCCATCGGCGACCGCGCCGAAAAGCTCTGCGAGGTCCTCCGCCACGAGGGGGAGGACCACCTGTGCCTCGGGATCGCCGAGCCGGACGTTGAACTCGAGGACGCGCGGGCCCCCCTCGGTCAGCATGAGGCCCGCGTACAGCACGCCCCGGTAGTCGATCCCCCGCCGGACGAGCTCGCCGAGCACGGGCGCGATCGCACGGTCCACGAGCTCGTCGACGTCGGCTGCCCCCAGGGACGGGAGCGGGGCGTACGCGCCCATGCCGCCGGTGTTCGGGCCGCGGTCGCCGTCCTCCGCACGCTTGAAGTCCTGGGCGGGGACCATCGGGACCACCGTGGTCCCGTCGCACAGGGCGAGCAGCGAGCACTCGGGCCCTGACAGCCCCTCTTCGACGACCACCGTGCGGCCTGCCACCCCAAACGAGCCGGACAGCTTCGCCGCGACATCGGCCTCCGCCTCCTCGAGGCTCGACGCCACCGTGACGCCCTTCCCCGAGGCCAGCCCGTCGGTCTTCACGACCCACGGCCCCGGCAGCTCGTGGAGGAAGGCACGAGCCTCGTCGAGGGTCCCGAACGCGCCGTAGCGGGCGGTGGGCACCCCCGCGGCGCTGAGCACCCCCTTCATGTAGGCCTTCGAGCCCTCGAGGCGTGCGCCGTCGGCACCGGGACCGACCACCCGGCGCCCGAGCGCCCGGAGCCTGTCGGCGAGGCCGGCGACGAGGGGTGCCTCAGGCCCGATGACGAAGAGGTCCGCCTCGACGTCTTCGGGCGCCGCAGTCGTGGTCGAGATCGTGCCCGCGCCGCCTGCCCACGCCGCCATCCCCGCGTTGCCCGGCGTCGTGACGACGTCGGCGGAGCGGGAGAGCGCGAGGCAGAGCGCGTGCTCCCGGCCCCCCGAGCCCACGACGCAGACGCGCGGGCGGGTCACGCGGCTGCGAAGGACACGATCTGGTCCCTCCCCGGGCCGACTCCCACCAACCGCACGGGGACGCCGATCTGGTCCGCGAGGAAGGAGACGTAGTCCTTCGCCGCCTCCGGGAGGTCGGTCGCCGACGTCGTGGCGGTGAGGTCGGTGCGCCAGCCCGGAAGCTCCTCGTAGAGGGGGGTCACCTGGTGGAGCGTGGTCTGGTGGTAGGGCGGGAGCCTGAAGCGCTCACCGCCGTGTTCGTACGCGACGCAGACGCGCAGCGTCTCGATCGTGTCGAGCACGTCGAGCTTGGTCAACGCCACCTCGCTCAGCGAGTTGAGCCGCACCGCCTGTCGCGCCATCACCGCGTCGAACCAGCCCACGCGCCGGCGGCGGCCGGTCACCGTGCCGTACTCCTTGCCGCGCTCGACGAGCAGCTCCGAGAGGTCGCCGTGGACCTCGGTGGGGAACGGTCCGGCGCCCACGCGCGTCACGTAGGCCTTCGCGATCCCGATCACCCGGTCGATCTCGCGCGGACCGAGACCGCTGCCCGTGCACGCCCCGCCGGCGACCGGGTTCGACGACGTGACGAAGGGATAGGTGCCGTGGTCGAGGTCGAGGAAGGTCGCCTGCGCGCCCTCGAGCAGGACGTTGCGCCCCGCGCCGAGCGCGTCGTGGAGGATCCCCACCGTGTCGCCGACGTGGTGGGCGAGCCGGGGCGCGAGGTCGTCGAGGTAGCGATGCGCGATGTCCTCGGCAGCCAACGGCAGGCGGTTGTACACCTTGGCGAGCACCGCGTTCTTCTCCTTCAGCGCGACCTCGAGCTTCTCCCGGAAGATCTTCGGGTCCAAGAGATCCTGCACCCGCAGACCGACCCTCGCGGCCTTGTCCGCGTACGCCGGGCCGATCCCGCGCTTGGTCGTGCCGAGGGCATTCTTCCCGAGGTAGCGCTCGGTCACACGGTCGAGCTCCAGGTGGTACGGCATGATCAGGTGCGCGTTGCCGCTCACCACCAGCCGGGACGTGTCCACGCCGCGGCGCTCCAGCTCGTCGAGCTCGGTGCACAGCGCCTGGGGCTCGACGACCACGCCGTTGCCGATGAGCGGCGTGATGTGCGGGTACAGGATGCCGCTCGGGCAGAGCTGGAGGGCGAACCGCTCGCCGCCCACGACGATGGTGTGCCCCGCGTTGTGGCCGCCCTGGTACCGGACGACCACGTCCATCTCCTTGGCCAACAGGTCGGTGAGCTTGCCCTTGCCTTCGTCGCCCCACTGGGTCCCGACGACCACGGTTGCCGGCACGCTGCTCCCCTGGATCGGCCTTCGGCGCCAGTCTACCCCGGGCCCGCGCTCTACCTCGGCCCGCGCTCTACCCCGAGCCCGCGCTCAGCCCCCTGCGATCGCGCCGAGCACGACGAACGGCTCCTTGCCCGAGGCGACCTCCTCGGGCAGCGGGGCGTCGGGGGGCTCGTGCGAGAGGTCCTGCGCGCAGGCGAAGAACCTGACGAACGGCCGTCTCCTCGCCGTCGAGCGGTCCCGGATCGTCCCACCCAGGGTCGAAAAGCGCGCTTCGAGCTCGTCGAGCACGCTGCGCTGCGTGACCGAGCCGGCGACCGCCAGCGAGACCTCCCCCTGCACACCGGCGAGGGTGCGGAGGTGCGCCGGCAGCACCACGCGCACCACGTGCGCATCGCGCGCACCGGCCTTCCCCCCGCGGGCCTGGCGCGCACCGGCCTTCCCCCCGCGGGCCTGGCGCGCACCGGCCTTCCCCCCGCGGGCCTGGCTCGCACCGGCCTTCCCCCCGCGGGCCTGGCTCACACCAGGTCCTGCGCCTCGACCGACAAGACGGCCGGCAGGTGCTCGGCGACCGCCACCCAGTGCTCGCCGCCGTCGGCCGAGGCGTACACCTGGCCGCCGGTGGTCCCGAAGTAGACGCCGCACGGATCGAGGTGGTCGACGTCCATCGCGTCGCGAAGGACGTTGGTGTAGCAGTGCTCCTGGGGGAGCCCGCCGGTGAGCGGCTCCCACTCGCCGCCGCCGGTCCTCGAGCGGTAGACGCGGAGCTTTCCCTCGGGCGGGTAATGGACCGAGTCGCTCGTGATGGGCACGACGTACACGGTGTCCGGCTCGTGCGCGTGCAGGGCGACCGGGAAGCCGAAATCGCTCGGGAGGTTCCCACTCACCTCGCGCCAGGTCTCGCCGGCGTCGTCGCTGCGCATCACGTCCCAGTGCTTCTGCATGAAGAGGGTCTGCGGGCGCGCGGGGTGCTGCGCAATCCGGTGGACGCAGTGGCCGACCTCCGCCTCGGGCTCGGGCATGAACGCCGAGTGCAACCCCGTGTTCTTGGGGGCCCAGGTCTCACCCCCGTCGTCGGAGCGGAACACCCCCGCCGCGGAGATCGCGACGAACATCCGCCGCCGGTCGGCGGGGTCCAAGAGGATCGTGTGGACCGCCATGCCGCCCGCGCCCGGCTGCCAGCGGGGACCCGTCTCGTTGCCCCGCAGGCCGGAGAGCTCAGCCCAGCTCAGGCCCCCGTCGACGGAGCGGAAGATCGCCGCGTCCTCGACGCCCGCGTACACCGTGTCGGGGTCGTCGAGCGAGGGCTCGAAGTGCCACACCCGGGCGAACTCCCAGGGATGGGGCGTCCCGTCGTACCACTGGTGGGTCCCCGTCTCCCCCTCGTAGGTGAAGTCGTTGCCCACGGTCTCCCAGGTCTCACCGCCGTCGTCGGAGCGGTGGACCACCTGGCCGAACCACGAGCTCGACTGCGAGGCGTAGATGCGGTCGGGGTCCGCCGGGGACCCCTTCAGGTGGTAGATCTCCCATCCGGCGAAGTGCGGGCCGTTCACCGACCATCTCCGGCGCGTCCCGTCGGAGGTGAGGACGAACGCCCCCTTTCGCGTGCCGACCAGGAGACGGACTCGGCTCATGCTCCCCCCTCTCTCATGGCTCTCACAGGTCCGGCGCAGCTCGCGCGCCGGGCGCGAGCGTAGGCCTCGAGAGGTGGGACGTGCGCCGGGTGCGAAACTCATCGGGGCGCCCCCGAGCGAGCGCCCCGCGCTCACCTGAGCGTGATCGAGTCCCCCTGGGCGTCGACGGTCACGGTGGCGCCCTCTGGGTAGCGCCCGTCGAGGAGCGCCAGCGCCAGCGGGTCCTCGACCTCGCGCTGGATCACCCGCCGGAGCGGACGGGCCCCGAAGTCGGGGTCGTAGCCCTTTGCGGCCAGAGCCTTCTCCGCCTCCGGCGTGACCACGAGCGAGAGGCGACGCTCGGCGAGCCTCGTGCGCAGCCTGGCGAGCTGGATGCCCACGATCACCGCGAGGTCGCCCTCGGTGAGGGGGCGGAACCGCACGACTTCGTCGACGCGGTTCATGAACTCCGGCTTGAAGAAGGCAAAGGGATCGCCGGGCAGGTTGGACGTCATGATCAGCACCGTGTTGGTGAAGTCGACCGTCCGCCCCTGGCCGTCGGTGAGCCTGCCGTCCTCGAGCACCTGCAGCAGGATGTTGAAGACGTCCGGGTGCGCCTTCTCGATCTCGTCGAGCAGCACGACCGCGTAGGGGCGACGGCGCACGGACTCGGTGAGCTGCCCACCCTCCTCGTAGCCGACATAGCCCGGGGGCGCGCCGATCAGCCGGGAGACCGCGTGCTTCTCCATGTACTCGCTCATGTCGATGCGCACCATCGCCCGCTCGTCGTCGAAGAGGAACTCTGCGAGCGCGCGTGCGAGCTCGGTCTTCCCGACGCCGGTCGGGCCGAGGAAGAGAAAGGAGCCGATCGGCCGGTTGGGGTCCGACAAGCCTGCCCGGCTCCGGCGGATCGCGTTCGCCACCGCGCTCACCGCTTGGTCCTGGCCCACCACGCGCGCGTGGAGCGTGTCCTCCATGCGGATGAGCTTGTCGACCTCACCTTGGAGAAGGCGCGAGACCGGCACGCCCGTCCACCGGCTCACCACCTCGGCGACGTCCTCTGCGTCGACTTCCTCCTTCAAGAACCGCTGGTGCTCCTGGAGCTTGGCAAGTTCCTCGGTCGCCGCGTCGATGCGGCGCTCGAGTGACGGCAGCTCGCCGTAGCGGACGGCGGAGGCGCCGGCGAGGTCGCCGTCGCGCTCCATGCGCTCGGCGGAGGCCCTGCGCTCCTCCAGCTCTTCCTTGAGCGAGCGGATGGTGGCGATGGCCTGCTTCTCGGCCTGCCAGTGGGCGGTCATCGCGTTCGCCTGCTCGCGCAGCTCGGCCAGCTCCTGGTCGAGGCGTCCCAGCCGCTCGACGGACGCCTCGTCGGTCTCCTTCTCCAGCGCGACCTTCTCGATCTCGAGCTGCCGGATCCGCCGCGTCACCACGTCGAGCTCGGTCGGCATCGAGTCGATCTCGATCCGGAGCCTGCTCGCCGCCTCGTCGACGAGGTCGATCGCCTTGTCGGGAAGGAACCGCCCGCTGATGTAGCGGTCGGACAGCACCGCTGCCGCGACGAGCGCCGCGTCCTGGATGCGCACGCCGTGGTGGACCTCGTAGCGCTCCTTCAGGCCCCGCAAGATCGCGATCGTGTCCCCGACGGACGGCTGGTCGACGAAGACCTGCTGGAACCGCCGCTCGAGCGCCGCGTCCTTCTCGATGTACTTGCGGTACTCGTCGAGCGTCGTCGCGCCGATGAGACGGAGCTCGCCGCGTGCGAGGAGGGGCTTGATCATGTTGCCGGCGTCCATCGCCCCCTCGGCCGCGCCCGCGCCGACGATCGTGTGGAGCTCGTCGACGAACGTGATGACCTGGCCCTCCGCGTCGGTGATCTCCTTCAGGACCGCCTTCAGTCGCTCCTCGAACTCGCCGCGGTACTTGGCGCCGGCGACCATGGAGCCGAGATCGAGCGCGACGACGCGCTTGTTCTTCAGCCCCTCGGGCACGTCGCCCGCGGTGATCCTGTTGGCCAGCCCCTCGACGATCGCGGTCTTGCCCACGCCCGGCTCGCCGATCAGGACCGGGTTGTTCTTGGTCCGCCGCGACAGCACCTGGATGACGCGGCGGATCTCCTCGTCCCGCCCGATGACCGGGTCGAGCTTGCCCTGGCGCGACAGCGCGGTCAGGTCCCGCCCGTAGCGCTCGAGCGCCTGGAAGGTCTCCTCGGGCGTCGGCGAGGTCACCCGGTGGCTGCCCCGCACCTCTCGCAACGCTGCGAGGAGCTGGTCGCGCGTGACGCCGAGCGCGTCAGCCCACGCGAGGAGCAGGTGCTCGACCGAGACGTACTCGTCGCCCATGTCCCGGCGCAGCTCGTCGGCCAGCTCCAAGCCGTCGCGCGTCGCCCGCGCCATGCCGGGCTCGGAGCCGCCAACGGCGCGCGGCAACCTGGCCAGGCGCTCGCCCACGCTCCGCGCCACGGCCGCGGGGTCCGCCCCCAGCCGCGTGAGGATCGGGCGGGCGATGCTGTCGGGATCGGCGAGCAACGCGGCGAGCACATGGTCCGGCGTCACCTCGGCGTGGTGGGCCGCGGTGGCCTGCTGGGTGGCGGAGGCGAACGCCTCCCTCGTCTTCACGGTCCAACGTTCGGGGTCGATCGGCATCAGCGGGCTGCTTCCACTCGGGGAGATCCTTCTTGTCCTACTTGGTTCATGCTTTCTTGCTTCATGCTTCTTTTTGCTTGCTCGTCGCTCGTCGCTCCTCCCTCAGATGCCGCGCCGCGTGGCGCGCGCGTAGGGGACCGGCGACGCATCGAATGGGACGAGGTCCCGCCGGTAGTGGCGGTGGACCCGGTCGATCGCCTCCATCGCCTCGGCGCGGGCCCGTTCGAGCTCGACGCGCAGCCGCGCGACCTCGCCCTCCAGCTCGAGCACCCGGCGCACGCCCTCGAGGTTCAACCCCGCGGCCGTGAGGTCCTGGATCCGGCGAAGCCGTTCGAGATCGCGCTCGGAGAAGCGGCGCGACCCGCCACTCGTGCGGGACGGGTCGAGGAGCCCCTTGCGCTCGTAGACGCGCAGCGTCTGGGGATGCACGCCGGCGAGCTCGGCGGCGACCGAGATCACGTAGACCGGCGCCGCTGTCGCACGCCTTGTGCGGGCATCACCGCCACGACGAGCGGCGACTCCCGGCTCGTGCGGCCCGTTGGCCGCGAGGCCCGCCATCCTCATGCCTCCGCCGGCTCACGCGGCGCGGGCTCGAGCGCTGCTGCCAGCCGCTCGAGCGCCGATCGCTGGTCGGCGGTCAGCGTCTTGGGCACGATGACGTCGACCCGGACGAGCAGATCCCCCGCCTTCGCACCGTTCTTGCCGCCACCTGCCGGCACGCCGCGCCCCTTCACCCGCAGGTGCGTCCCCGGCGCCGTCCCCGGCGGGACGCGCACCGTGACGGGGCCGTCGAGCGTCGGCACCGCGACGGTCGTGCCGAGAGCGGCCTCTGGGAACGTGACCGGCACCGAGACCGTCAGGTTGCGTCCGCGGCGGCCGAAGCGCCGGTCGGCGCTCACGCGCACGACGACGTAGAGATCGCCCGCCGGGGCACTGCCCTGCCCTGGGGCACCGCGGCCCTTCACGCGGATCCGCTGCCCGTTCTCGACGCCAGGCGGGACCCTGACCTTCACGACCCGGTTGCGCCGTTCGGTCCCCGTGCCGTGGCAGGTGGGGCACGGGGTGTCCACGACCGTCCCGCGGCCGTTGCAGGTCGGGCAGACCGTGCTCAGCGAGAACAGCCCCTGGTTGTCGTCGAGCGTGCCCTTGCCGTTGCAGCGCGGGCAGGTGTGCGTCGAGGTCCCCGGCGCGGCACCCGAGCCGTTGCACGTGTGGCACCGGACGTCCTCGGGCACGTTGACCGAGGCCGTCACGCCGTTCACGGCGTCGGCGAAGGAGAGGTGCAACTCCGTCTCGACATCCGCGCCCCGCTGCGCGACGCGGCCGCGGCGCCGCGTCGATCTTGCGCCGAAGATGCCCCCGAAGAGGTCGCCGAGGTCGCCCAAGTCCTCGACCCTGAAGGTGGTCCCCCCCGGGGAGCCGAAGCCTCCGCCGAACCCGCCCCCGCCCAAGCCGCCGGCCATCGGTCCGAGACGGCGGACCTCGTCGTACTCCTTGCGCCGCGCGGCGTCACCGAGGACGTCGTAGGCGGCGCTGATCTCCTTGAAGCGCTCCTCGCTCCCGGGGTTCGCGTCAGGGTGGTACTGCTTGGCAAGCTTGCGGTAGGCGCGGGTGATCTCCTTGTCGGTGGCCGTGGACGGCACCCCGAGCACCTGGTAGTAGTCCTTCTCGAACCACTCGCGTTGCGGAGCCACGGTTCAACCCCTCACGCGGACCATGGCGGGGCGCAGCACTTGGCCCCGCCATCGGTAGCCCGCACGCAGCACTTCTTCTACGACGACGCGGTGCGCGTCGTCACCGTCGCGCACATGCACGGCGGACTCACCGGACTCACCGGACTCACCGGGTTCGCCGGGTTCGCCGGGTTCGCCGGGCTCGCCAGCCCCATTGGCGCCACCGCCCTCGACGGCGGCCGCCTCCGCGTGGACGCCGTGCTCTCCCGTCGCTCCGACGTCCACGGCGTGCGCCTCGGAGTGCGCGACCGCGTCGTGGACCGTCGGGTCGAAGACGACCCCGACGGCGTCAAGGCGTTCGAGCCCTTCCCTCCCGAGAACGTCGAGCAACTGGCCGCGGGCCTGCCCGATCGCGCGGGCCTCTTCGGAGACGGGCTCGCCGGCTGTGCCGCCGGGACCGAGGTGCGCCCAGGCCAGGTCCAGGTTGTCCAGCACCGGAAGAAGCTTCGCGACGAGGTTGGCCTCGGCCCGCGCCGCCTGCTCCTGCTGGAGCCGCGCGACACGCTTGCGGTAGTTGTCGAAGTCGGCCTTCAGCCGTTGGAGCGAGTCGAGGTACTCGTCGCGCTGGGCGCTGATCGCTGCGACGTCGGCGAGGATCGGGCTGCCCTCAGACTGCGGTTCGACCTCGGCGGGTGCCCGAGCCTCGTCGGGCGAGACCGCCCGGGGCTCCTCCTCGCCCGGCGCGGCCTCTTCGACTCCGTCGTCGCTCCAGCGCTCGGCGACGTGGTCAGGCCGGCCGCTCATTGCTCGTCGACGATCTCGGCGTCGACGACCTCACCTTCGGAAGGCTCCTCGGACGGCGCTGGCTCACCGGCCGTCGGGCCGCCCGAGGTCGAGGCGCTCTGCGACGCCTGCTCGTAGAGACGCTGCGAGAAGCTCTGGCTGGCGGACATGAGACGCTCGGTCGCGCTCTTGATGGCCTCGACGTCGGTCCCCGACAGCGCGTCCTTCACGCCCTGGAGCGCGCTCGTCACGTCGTCCTTCTCGGAGCCCTGGAACTTGTCGCCCTGCTCGCGCAGGAGCTTCTCGGTCTGGTACACGAGGGTGTCCGCGGTGTTGCGCACCTCGGCCTCCTCGCGCCGGCGCCGGTCGTCCTCGGCGTGCGCCTCGGCGTCGCGGACCATCCGCTGGATGTCCTCCTTGGCGAGCGCGGACTGCCCGGTGATCGTCATCGACTGCTCCTTGCCCGTCGCGCGGTCCTGTGCGGAGACGTGCACGATCCCGTTGGCGTCGATGTCGAAGGTGACCTCGATCTGCGGGATGCCGCGCGGGGCGGGGGGAAGGTCGACGAGCTGGAACTTGCCGAGCGTCTTGTTGTACATCGCCATCTCGCGCTCGCCCTGGAGCACGTGGATCTCCACGGACGGCTGGTTGTCCTCCGCCGTGGTGAAGACCTCTGACCGCTTGGTGGGGATGGTCGTGTTGCGCTCGATCAGGCGGTGCATCACCCCGCCCTTGGTCTCGATGCCGAGGCTGAGCGGCGTCACGTCGAGGAGGAGCACGTCTTTCACCTCGCCCTTCAAGACGCCCGCCTGCACCGCTGCACCGACCGCCACCACCTCGTCGGGGTTCACGCCCTTGTGCGCCTCCTTGCCGGTGAGATCGTGGACGAGCTCCTGGACGGCGGGGATGCGCGTCGAGCCGCCGACCAGCACGACGTGGTCGATGTCGGAGGTCTTCAGGCCCGCGTCCTTGATCGCGGCCTCGAAGGGGCCGCGGCACTGCTCCACCAGGTCGTGGGTGAGCTCGTTGAACTTCGCCCGCGTGAGCTTCACGTCGAGGTGCTTCGGGCCCTCTGACGTCGCGGTGATGAACGGGAGGTTGATCTGGGTCTCTTGGACCGAGGAGAGCTCGATCTTCGCCTTCTCGGCGGCCTCCTTGAGGCGCTGGAGGGCCATCTTGTCATTCGACAGGTCGACGCCCTCGGTGTCCTTGAAGGTCTTGACCAGCCAGTCGATGACCTTCTGGTCCCAGTCGTCGCCGCCGAGGTGCGTGTTGCCCGAGGTCGACTTCACCTCGAAGACGCCCTCGCCGATCTCGAGGATCGAGACGTCGAAGGTGCCGCCGCCGAGGTCGAAGACGAGGACCGTCTGGTCCTTCTCCTCCTTGTCCAGCCCGTAGGCGAGCGCCGCCGCGGTCGGCTCGTTGATGATCCGCAGCACCTCGAGGCCGGCGATCTGACCCGCTTCCTTGGTCGCCGTGCGCTGCGCGTCGTCGAAGTAGGCCGGCACGGTGATCACCGCCTGGCTCACCGTGTCGCCCAGGTACGCCTCGGCGTCGCGCTTGAGCTTGCCCAGGATCCGTGCCGAGATCTCCTGCGCGGTGTAGCCCTTGCCGTCGATTGTGACGGTCCACTTGGTGCCCATGTGGCGCTTCACCGACCGGATGGTGCGGTCCGGGTTGGTGATCGCCTGACGCTTGGCGACCTCGCCGACGAGCACCTCGCCGGTCTTGGAGAACCCGACCACCGAAGGGGTGGTGCGGGACCCCTCCGCGTTGGGGATGACGACGGGCTCGCCCGCCTCCAGCACGCTCACCACCGAGTTGGTCGTACCCAGGTCGATTCCAACCGCCTTGGCCATCGCGCTACCTGCCTCTCTCGCGCCCCGGGCGCGCCCAGTTCCTGCTCGACTCTTACCACTATCAGTATAGCAAAGTTGAGTCTTTGCGTTACAGATTTATTGATGTCTGCGGTTGGTCAACACCCGATCGGTGCCGCAGCTTCCCGCCCGGACCCGATCACCTCGTGAACTGCAGGAATTGGGCCCTGATACCCCAGTTGCACCACGAAGTCCGGGCATTTCGGGCGCGACGCCGCACAGGTACGCTCGTCGGAGTGCTCGACCTGGTCCTCCTCCGGCACGGCGAGTCCGAGTGGAACGCCCGCAACCTCTTCACGGGCTGGACCGACGTCGACCTCACCCCTGCAGGAGAGGCGGAGGCGGTCCGGGCCGGAGAGCTGCTGGCGGCGGAGGCATCCTTGGACCTGCGCCTGCTCCACACCTCCGTGCTCACCCGCGCGATCCGCACCGCCAACCTGACCCTCGACGCCGCGGGCCGGCCATGGCTCCCCGTCCGGCGGCACTGGCGGCTCAACGAGCGCCACTACGGCGACCTCCAGGGCCTCGACAAGAAGGAGACCGCGGAGCGCTTCGGCCCCGAGCAAGTGAAACTGTGGCGACGCAGCTACGAGGTCCCCCCGCCCGAGCTTCCGCCCGGGGACCCGCGGCACCCCGCCAGCGACCCCCGCTACCGCGACGTCCCCTCACACGTCCTGCCGGCCACCGAGTGCCTCGCGGACGTCGTCGCCCGGGTGCTCCCCTACTGGGACGACGTGATCGTGCCCGACCTGCGCGCCGCCGGCGCGAGGGGTGGCGCGGTGCTGGTGGTCGCCCACGGCAACAGCATCCGCGCGCTCCGAAAGCACCTCGACGCGATCTCCGACGACGACATCCCCGGCCTCGACATCCCGACCGGGATCCCCTTTCGGTACCGGTTCGACGACGACCTCGGCGTGCACGAGGCCGCCTACCTCGGCGACCCCGACGCGGCGCGGCGGGCGGCGGAGGCCGTCGCGAGGCAAGCCGGCTGACCTGACCCGGCCCGCCGCACCGACGATCGCGTCGACCACCTCGGCGAGCTGCTCCTCGCTCAACCACTGCACCGCCGCAGGGACCCGGTGGTGGTCGACCTGCTCGTCGTGGATCGCGAAGTCGCCGGCGTCGAGGAGCTCGTCGCGCTCGCGCAGCCCGCGACAGACGAGCTTCACGACGAAGAGGAGGAGCGCGGTCGCCGCGGCGGTGAAGCCGACGACCCAGCAGGCGGCGAGGAGCTGCTCCCATGCCTGGTGCCACGAGCCGGTGTACACGAGGCCCCCGACCGACACGGCGCCCTTCCCGGCGAAATGCCGGCCGGTGACCCCGTACTCGATCATCGAGGGGTCCGCGAGGATGCCGACGAGGAGCCCTCCGCACAGCCCGGCGATGCCGTGGGTGTAGACGACCCCGAGGGCGTCGTCCACCTTCGAAAAGGGCCGGATCCTCGGCAGGAACGCCATCGCGGTCCACACCACCGACGCGCAGAGGACCCCGATCGCCAGCGCGCCGTACCCGTTCACCCACCCCGCGGCCGGCGTGATGCCAACCAAGCCGCAGACCATGCCGTTGACCGCGCCGGCGAAGGTGGGCTTGCGGCTCTTGCCGAGCGTCATGTCCGCGCCCATCCAGGTGAGGAGTGCCGCGGCGGTCGCGACGTTCGTGTTGAGCACCGCTGAGGCGGCGTCCACCCCGGCGTAGAACGGGTCGCCGCCATTGAAGCCGTTCCATCCGAGCCAGAGGATCCCTGCGCCGACGGCGACCAGCAGCATGTTGTGCGGGCTCGTCGAGCTGCGGTCTTTGCGGGCACGCGGGCCGACCATCGCCGCGGCGACGAACCCGGCCACGCCGGCGGCGAGGTGGATGACGTAGCCGCCCGAGTAGTCGACCGCGCCCTTCTGCGCGAAGTACCCGCCGCCCCACAGGAGCGCCGCGTTCACCGTGTAGACGAAGGTGGTCCACAGCGGCACGAAGAGGAGCCACGCCTTGAACTTCATGCGGCCGAGCACGCTCCCGAGGAAGAGCAGCGGCGTGATCGCCGCGAACACGAATTGGAAGTACGCGAGCGTCGACGTGGAGTAGTGGAAGGGGATCAGCGAGTTCGCGCCGGACCTCGCCTGCGACTGCTCGACGGGGCTCCCGAGGATGGAGCCCGGCCTCCCGACGAGGTCGCCCAGGAAGGAGCCCGCGGGACCGAGGTGCGCGAAGGTGCCGAAGCTCATGTCGTAGGCCCACAGCACCCACACGACGAGGACGAGGCTGAAGCCCGCGAACGCCATCAGCATGGTGTTGACGACCCACTTGCGCTGCACGAGGCCGCCGTAGAGGACGGCGAGCCCGGGAAGGCACATGAGCCCGACGAGGGTCGCGGCCACGAGCTGCCACGCGTTGTCCCCCGGGCTCAGCCAGTGGGGATAGGCAAGGTTCGCCGCGTCCAGCACCACGTTGCCCCTCCCGTCCGCCACCGTCTTCGTGGTGAGTATGAAGGCACGGCGTTTCTGCGGTGCGACGCGGGTGTTTCCTCAGGATGAACTGTCGAGGGAGACGGGGAGCTGGGCGAGGGAGCTGGGCGTGCGACCGGGGAGCTGGGCGAGGGAGCCGGGCGTGCGACGGGGAGCTGGGCGAGGGAGCGAGCGAGGCTCGCCCGGGGTGGGCCGCCCGCACTACCCTGGTCGCCCGTGGCCCGCGCTCGTGAGAAGCTCGACCTCTCGTCGATCTGGCTGTTCTCCACGTGCACCGCGCGCGAGCTCCGGGCCGTGGCGCGTGCCCTCGACCAGGTCACGGCGCCCGCCGGCACCGTGCTGTGCGAGGAAGGGACGATCGGACGCGAGTTCTTCTTCATCGTCGAAGGGCATGCGTCGGTGAAGCGGAACGGCAGGAAGGTGGCGCTCCTCGGGCCTGGCGACTACTTCGGGGAGCTCGCGCTGCTCGACCGTGGCCCGCGATCTGCGACCGTCGTCGCCGACACGGACATGGTCCTGCTCAACATGAGCCAGCGAGAGTTCTACGGGCTGCTCGAAGACGTCCCCCCGCTCGGAAGGAAGCTGCTCGCGGCCATGGCGGCCCGGCTCCGTGACGCGGACTCCAAGGTGTCCGCGCTGATCTCGCACTGACCGCCGGCGATGGAACTGCAAGACGGCCTCACCTTCGCCCGCGACCGCAGCCAGGGCGTCCTCGTCACTCGCCGGTCCGACGGCCGGCCGCAGCTCTCCAACATCCTCTACCACCTGAGCGGCAGCGACGACCCGGTCGTGCGGATCTCGGTCACCGACACCAGGGCCAAGACGCGCAATCTCCGACGCGACCCTCTCGCTTCGCTCTACGTCCCCGGCGAGTCCTTCTGGGCCTACGTGGTCCTCGACGGCACGGCCGAGCTGTCGGACGTCGCCGCGGCGCCCGACGACGACACCGTCGAGGAGCTCGTAGCCCTCTACCGCGCGATCCGGGGGGAGGAGCACCCCGACTGGGCCGAGTACCGCGATGTCATGGTGGCGGAACGTCGGCTCGTCGCTCGGTTGCGGCCGACGCACGCGTACGGCATCGTCGCGCGCTAGCCCCGCGCCAATCGCGAGCCCCGCGCCAATCGCGAGCGCTAGCCCGCGCCGTCCAGGAGCTCTCCGGGCGTCCGCTGGGGCGGGGGCGTCCGCGGACCCGGCACGCGCATCGACTCCTCGACGAGCTGGGAGATGTCGAGGACGCGCACCTCTTCCTCCTTGCCCTGCGCCTTGACCGCGTCGTCGAGCATGATCATGCAGTACGGGCACGCGGTCGACACGACGTCCGCTCCGGTGCCGATCGCCTCGAGGGTACGGTCCATGTTGACGCGGGTGCCGATGCTCTCCTCCATCCACATGCGCGCGCCGCCGGCACCGCAGCAGAAGCCGCGCTCCCGGCACCGGCGCATCTCCACGTTGCGGGCGCCCGGGATGGCGTCGATGACCGTCCTCGGCTCGTCGAACACCCTGTTGTGCCGGCCGAGATAGCAGGGGTCGTGGTAGGTGACGGTGCCCGAGTACCCGGCGCCGGGCGCGATCCTCCCAGTCCGCACCAGATGGTCGAGGAGCTCGGCGTGGTGGACCACCTCGAAGCTGCCCCCGAGCGCCGGGTACTCGTTCTTCAAAGTGTTGAAGCAGTGCGGGCAGGTCGCCACGATCTTGCGAACCCGTGCGGCCTCGAGGGTTGCGATGTTGGCCTTCGCCTGCTCCTGGAACAGGTACTCGTTGCCGATGCGGCGGGCGGGGTCGCCCGTGCAGGACTCTTTCGGGCCGAGGATCGCGAAGCGCACGCTCGCCCACTGCAAGAGGCGCGCCGTCGCTTGGACCTGACGGCGCGCTCGCTCGTCCAACGCCCCCGCACAGCCGACCCAGTAGAGGTACTCGACGTCGTCGGGAATGCCGTCGGTGACCACCGGCACCTCGAAGTCGAGGTCCTGCGTCCACTCCGTACGCTTGGCACTCCCGAGCCCCCAGGGGTCGCCCTGGTTCTCGATGTTGCGCAGCATGAGCCCGGCCTCGTGCGGAAAGCTGGACTCCATCAGCACCTGGTAGCGCCGCATGTCGACGATCGCGTCGACATGCTCGATGTCGACCGGGCACTGCTCCACGCACGACCCGCAGGTCGTGCAGGACCACAGCACGTCGGGCTCGATGACCCCTGGAACGAGCGGCTCGGGCCCGGGCACCGGGCGGTCCCCGGCACGAGCCCCACCCTGGGAACGCTTCGCGTCGCCGGCGTCCCCGCCTCGCGCGTCTGCGGCAGCCTTCAGCGCCATCAGGTGCGACGCCTGGGAGAACATGTTGTCCCGCAAGTCCATGATCACGAGCTTGGGGGACAGGGGCTTGCCGGTCGTCCACGCCGGGCACACCGACTGGCAGCGGCCGCACTCGGTGCAGGTCACGAAGTCGAGCATCTGCTTCCAGGTGAAATTCTCGATGAACCCCGCCCCGAAGACCGCGTCCTCGGTCACGTTCTCCATGTCCATGTCGGGCGTCTTGTCCAGGCCGCCGAGCGCCCTCGGGCGGCGCGAGAACGCCACGTTGAAGGGTGCGACGAAGATGTGCAGGTGCTTCGAGTACGAGACGAACACGAGGAAGCCGCTGATGACCGCGACGTTGAGCAGCAAGAACGTCGTGGCGAGCGCTGCGTCCACCCCGTGGCCGAGCCCGGCGAGTCCCGCGCCGATGACGTGCGAGGCGAAGGCCCAGTCGTCGTAGGGGAACTGCCGGGGCTTCGTGTCGACCTGCGCGCCGCGATAGAGGAGGAGCGTGGCGATCACCCCGAAGATGAGCAGGAGCGTGATCCACGCGGCGTCGGTGTGGGACCCGTAGAAGCGCGAGGCGCGCTCCCTTCTCGAAGGGGCGTTCTTGAGCCGGATGACCGTGAACACCCCGAGCGCCACGAGCACCGCGGTCGCGAAGAAGTCTTCGAGGAACCCGAGCACCGGCGACGTCCCGATCCCCGGGATGTGGAACGTCGGGTCGAACAGGTCTCCGTAGGCCTCGACGATCGTGAAGAGGAGGACGGTGAACCCCCACATCGTGAAGAAGTGCGCGATGCCGGGGACCGTCCACTTGAGGAGCTTGCGCTGCCCGGCCACCTCGGTGACCTCTGCCTCCGCCCTGCGGCCCAGATCACGGCGAAGCCGCTCGGGGGCGGGCAGCCCGGTCCGGACGAGCCGCGAGATCCAGTGGAACCGTCGACCGGCCAGGACGACGCAGACCACGGTCACGGCGATGCCGATCGCGATCCTTACCGGCAAGGGGCCTCCTCGGTCAGTGGAGGGTCAACTCGGCCGGCCCTGTTGCCCCCCGGCACCCGGGCTCGGGAGGAGCCGAGGCACGGGGCGGCACCGTCGGTAGGCAGGTCCCCGGGTCTGCAACCGACATCAACCGACATGATGCCGCCGTCGGCGAGGGCGCGGAGGTCCGGGAGGAGCCATGGCGTGCCAGACGATAGTGTGACCCCTGCACGCGGGCGTAGTTCAGCGGCAGAACATCAGCTTCCCAAGCTGAGAACGCGGGTTCGATTCCCGTCGCCCGCTCTCTTCTCTTCTCTTCGCTTCCAGCTCTCGTCGATGGGCTCCGCAACATCTCTCTCGCCCCCCGGGGACCCGGAGACCGTTCACCTCGCGTTGCCCAGGGACCAGCGGGGGTCCTTCGGCCCTATCGGCCGGCCTCCCAACCCGGTACGAATCGACATATGCCATTGGCGGCACTGTCAGGCAGGGACCCCGCGTGAGACCGACGGACGTCTCGGACTCCACCTACTACCGGCGTGTGGTCGACTGCCAGTGGGCGTGCCCGGCGCAGACGGACGTCCCCGAGTACATCCGGCTCATCGGCCAGGGCCGGTACGCTGACGCGTACCTGCTCAACCGCGCCACCAACGTGTTCCCCGGCATCCTGGGACGCACGTGCGACCGCCCCTGCGAGCCGGCGTGCCGGCGAGGCCGCGTCGACGGCGAGCCCGTCGCCATCTGCAGGCTCAAGCGCGTCGCATCGGATCTCCGCAAAGACGTGTCGTCGCGCCTGCCGAAAGGCGCCCTGCGGCGCAACGGCAAGCGGGTCGCCACCGTGGGCTGCGGGCCGGCGTCGCTCACGGTCGCCAACGACCTCCTGCCCCTGGGCTACGAGGTGACGATCTTCGAGCGGGCCGAGGCTGCGGGCGGCCTCATGCGCTCGAGCATCCCCGCCTTCCGCCTGCCCGCAGACGTCCTCGACACAGAGACGTCTGCGGTGCTGTCGATGGGCGCCGACGTCCGTTACGGCGTGGAGGTCACCTCGATGGCCGCTCTGCTCGAGGAGGGCTACGACGCCGTCTTCGTCGGGAGCGGCGCTCCCAAGGGCAACGACCTCGAGATCCCCGGGCGCCACGACGGCGACGCCGACGAGCACGTGCACGTGAGCCTGGACTGGCTGGCGAGCATCGCGTTCGGCCACGTCACCTCCGTCGGCGAGCGCGTCCTCGTGATCGGCGTGGGCAACACCGCGATGGACTGCTGCCGGACTGCCCGGCGTCTGGGAGGTACCGAAGTGCGGGTCGTGGCCCGGCGTCCCCGTGCCTTCTTCAAGGCCTCCCCCTGGGAGCTGCAGGACGCGATCGACGAAGGGGTGGAGATCCTCACGGAGCGGGCGCCGCGGCGCTTCGTCACCGCGCACGGCCGGCTCGTCGGCGTGGAGTTCGACGTCTTGGAGTGGGACGAGCGTGCTGAACGGTCCACGGTGCTGCGAACCGAGTTCCTGCCGGCGGACGACGTGGTGCTGGCCATCGGCCAGGAGAACGCATTCCCGTGGATCGAGCGGGACCTCGGCATCGAGTTCGGCCGCTGGGACGTCCCGATCGTCGACCCCGTCACCATGAGCTCCACGCGCGCGGGGGTGTTCATCGGCGGCGACGCGGCCTTCGGCCCGAAGAACATCGTCTGGGCCGTCGCCCACGGCCACGAGGCGGCGATATCCATCGACCGTCACTGCCAGGACCTCCCGGTCGGTGACCGGCCACCCGTGCGCGCCGCGCTCGTGAGCCAGAAGATGAGCATCGGCGAGTGGAGCTACGCCAACGATTTCAACCCCGTCGGGCGCCAGGAGCCCCCCCACGTGGAGCTCGCACGGCGCTTCGCGGAGCTTGCCGTCGAGGTGGAGCTGGACTTCACCCCCGCACAGGTCGCGCGTGAGATCCAGCGCTGCCTCAACTGCGACATCCAGACCCAGTTCAGCGCCTCGCGCTGCATCGAGTGCGACGCCTGCATCGACATCTGTCCTGTGGACTGCCTGCAGATCGTCGCCGGCGACGGCGGCGCAGCCAGCACCAGCGCAGACGGTGCAAGCGATCTCGGCGCACGGAGCGGCAGGTCCGATGAGCCCGTCTTCATCTCGCTCCCACTCCCCCAGACCGGCCGCTTCATGGTCAAGGACGAGGACCTGTGCGTCCACTGCGGCCTGTGCGCGGAGCGCTGCCCCACCGCAGCGTGGGACATGGCGAAGCTCGAGGTGTTCCTGCCGGCAGCCGGGCTCGCGGACGTGGCGACGCCGCGATGACCACGCGCGACCTCCTGGCGGACGGTGCGCGCGCCACCCTCCGTGCAGACGGGCACCCCGCCCGCCGCCAGCCCGGCGTCAACGATTTCGCGCTCAGCATCGCGACGGTCAACGGGACTGGCTCCGCCTACGCCAACTCGCTACTCGTGCGGTCCATCTTCCGCATGGGGGTCCCGGCCTCGGGCAAGAACCTCCTTCCCTCGAACATCCAGGGGATGGCGACGTGGTTCGAGATCAGGGTGAGCCCGACGGCCCGCCTGGCGCGGCGCGGCGAGAGCGACCTCGTCGTCGCGATGAACGGCCAGACGCTGTCCCAGGACCTCACCCGTGGCGCCCCAGGAGGCGTCGTCCTCTTCGACTCCTCCGCCGGTGTCCCCGCCGGCATGCTGCCCGACGACCGCACGCTTCTCGGTGCGCCCCTGGCGGCACTGGTCACGGCGTCGTTCGCCGACCCCTCACAGCGCGTGCTCCTGCGCAACGTCGCGTACGTGGGCGCGCTCGCCGCACTCTTGGCGATCGACCCGGCGGTCGCCGTCGAGCTATTGACCGAGCGCTTCGAGCACCGCCCGCGGGTCCTCGAGCACAACGTGCGGGCGTTCGAGCTGGGCTACGAGGAAGCCTTCGCGAGGTTCGACTGCCCGCTCCCGTTCCGCGTCGCGCCGTCCGACGAGACGGCGGGCATGGTCCTCATGGACGGCAACACGGCGACGGCGCTCGGCTGCCTCTACGCGGGGGCCACGGTGGGTGCGTGGTACCCGATCACGCCGGCGACGTCTGTCATGGACAGCTTCAGCGCCCTGTGCGCGCGCTACCGCCGCGTCCCTGACCCCGAGCCGGGATCCGGCTCCCCCGGGGTCCCGGCTCCGAACGGCGAGAGGCCGGCTCCGACCGCACGCAAGGTGCTTCTCGACTGTCCGCCTGGGTCGCGCAACAACTACGTCATCCTCCAGGCCGAGGACGAGCTGGCAGCGATCGGCATGGTGGTCGGCGCGAGCTGGAACGGCGCCCGGGCCTTCACGACGACGTCCGGGCCGGGGCTGTCGCTCATGAACGAGATGCTCGGGCTCGCCTACTACGCCGAGATCCCCGCCGTCGTCTTCGACGTCCAGCGCGCCGGACCCTCGACCGGCATGCCGACGCGCACGCAGCAGGCGGACATCCTCTCCGCCGCCTATGCGTCCCACGGTGACACCAAGCACCTGCTGCTGTTCCCCGCCGATCCCGCGGAGTGCTTCAGCTTCGCCGTGGCGGCGTTCGACCTCGCAGAGCGGTTCCAGACCCCGGTGCTGGTGCTGTCGGATTTCGACATCGGGAGCAACGAATGGGCGATCCCGGCGCTTTCCTGGGACGACGGCTACCGGCCGGACCGGGGCCGGGTGCTGTCCCTCGCCGAGCTGGAGGATCTGCCCCGGTTCGACCGGTACGGCGGATGGGACGACGAGTTCGTCGCCGCGCGGACGCTCCCCGGTGTCCACCCGAACGCCGCCTACTTCACCCGCGGGTCCGGTCACGACAGCCACGCGGGCTACACGGAGACACCGGCGCGCTACGAAGAGGTCGTGGACCGGCTCGCGAAGAAGCATGCGGCCGCGCTCCGCCTGCTCCCCGCGCCGGTGACCGAGCGGCGCTCCCGCGCGACGACGGGCGTCATCACGCTCGGGAGCACCGACGCTGCCACCAGGGAGGCGATCGCAGAGCTCACGGACCGGGGCATCGCCCTCGACTACCTCCGAGTGCGCAGCTTTCCGTTCCACGACACGGTCCAAGAGTTCGTCGACGCCCACACGTCCTGCGTCGTCGTCGAGCAGAACCGCGACGGCCAGCTGCGGACGCTGCTGTCGGCGGAGACCAGCGCCCCCATCCAGAAGCTGGGGTCGGTCCGCCTCTACGGCGGGCTTCCCCCGACGGCGCAGGAAGTTTTCGAGGGGATCGTCGCGTTCTTGGGCACGGCAAAGAGCTGAGGACCGAGGAGCGCCATGCCGTCCATCACCAAACCGCTCGTCCCAGCCCTGCAGCTCGAGCGCAACGCGATCGGGCTCACGATCCGCGACTACGAGGGCCCGATGTCCACCCTCTGCGCCGGGTGCGGCCACGACTCCACGACCGCCGCGCTCGTCCAGGCCCTGTGGCAGGCGGCAGTGGTGCCGCACCGTGTCGCGAAGCTCTCGGGGATCGGCTGCTCGTCCAAGACCCCGACGTACTTCCTGCGCGGCGCCCACGGCTTCAACTCCGTCCACGGCAGGATGGTGCCGATCGCCACCGGGGCGAACGCTGCGAACCGGGACCTCCTCTACCTCGGCATCTCGGGGGACGGTGACGCGCTCTCCATCGGGCTCGGGCATCTCTGCCACGGCATCAGGCGCAACGTGCACATGGTGCACCTGATCGAGAACAACGGCGTGTACGGGCTCACCAAAGGCCAGTTCTCCCCGACCGCGGACCAGGGGTCCACCTCGCACCGAGGCGAGCACAACGCGCTCGCGCCCATCGACCCGATGCTGCTCGGGCTCTCGCTCGGGGCCACCTTCCTCGCCCGGGGCTTCTCGGGCGACAAGGCCCATCTCGTCCCGATCCTCGAGGCGGCGATCGCCCACGGCGGGTTCGCGCTCGTCGACGTCATCTCCCCGTGCGTGCAGTTCAACAACCACGAGGGGTCCACCAAGAGCTACGCCGCGATCCGGGCGAGCGAGCTCCACGTGACCGACTTCGCCCCTCCACAAGAGCCCGTGACCGCCATGCTCTCACCGGAGCCGGTCGAGGTCGCCATGCCCGGGGGCGGCGCGATCCGCTTCCGCTCGGTGCCCATGGGCTACGACCCCACCGACCGCACCTCGGTGGCCGCCTACCTCGCCGACCATGCCGCGCGAGGCGAGGTGCCGACCGGCCTGTTGTACGTGGACGAATCGGTCCCCGACGTCCACGAGCGGAACCGCACGACGCCCGTGCCGCTCAACGCGCTGGCTCACGACGAGCTGTGCCCTGGGGCAGACGCACTGCGTGAGCTGCAGGCCGCCTACCGCTGAGCACGACCGCTTCACGCAGCGCTGGGCGGCCTGGGGCAACGCCTCGGTCTGCGGCGAGTGAGGGCGACGCCGCCACTGCCCCAAGCCCCTGCCGCACTCTTCGAGGGGGAGGCGGAAGCGCGGGTGCCTATAGTGACCCGGTGACCTCGGGGGCGCGCCGAGCGACATCTTCGCGCGCGGCCCGGGGTGTCGCGCCACGCGGCGAGGCACCTCCCTCGCTGACCGCTCGGATCCTTCGCGATCGGATCAAGTGGCGGCTGCACCACGCGTTGCTCTCGGTTTGCCCCGGGTACCGGTCGGCGACCAGAGGTGGCTCCCGAGGCTGTGCCGGAGATGGCGGCGGTCACGTTCCAGGGCGGCTGCTGGAGCGCCACCCCGGCAAGTACTCGCTCTACCAGACCAACGAGAAGGTGCCCTACGGCAGCCTCCTCGCGTTCAACGTCGAGGACGCCGCGGACTTCGACCTCATGGAGCAAGCCATCCTCGACAGCGGCTACTACGAGGCCCCGCACATCTGGCCACTGCGGGTGGACCGCGACAAGCGAGTGATGGCCGAGATCGTGGCGTCGCTGAACCAAGGCGGCCGGGTGCTCGAGCTCGGTTGTGCGAACGGCGCGGTCCTCGAAGGCCTCGCGCTGCGCGGAATCGAGTTCGAGGGCATCGACATCAGCCGGCGGGCGCTGGCGCGCGCGTCACGGGCCGTGCGAGCCCATGTTCACCTGGGCGACGTCCTCACCTCGGATCTCTCCCCGGGCTTCGACACCATCTTCGGGCTGGACATCTTCGAGCACCTCAATCCCAACAAGCTCGCCTCCTACCTGCTCCGCTTGCGCGAGCTGCTGGCCGACGGCGGCCTGCTCTTTGCGAACATCCCGGCCTTCGGGATCGACGAGGTCTTCGGCGAGGTCTTCCCGAGGTACCTTTCGGAGTGGGACGTCGACGCGGCGGCGGGCCGCCCGTTCCGCCAGCTCCACGCCGATCACGAGGGCTACCCGATCAGCGGCCACCTCATCTGGGCCGACAGCAGCTGGTGGGTCGGGCAGTTCTCGTCCGCGGACTTTCGCAGGCGTACGTTGATCGAAGTGGCCCTGCACGACAAGTACGACGACTACATGGCAGTCCACAGCCCCGCGAGAAGGTCCTTCTACGTGTTCTCGGCGGGGGAGTGCCCCGACGAGCCCGAGATCGTGCGCCGGATCACCCGCTCCCGCTCGCTCGAGCTCATGACACTCCGGCGGCTCGAGACGCTCGCGATGCTCTGGAGGTAGGCCGATGTCGTCCACCGAAGGGGTTGCGCGCCGGACGATCCCCCCGAGCTTCTCCCTCGAGGGGCGCCGGGCGCTCGTCACCGGCGCCGGCAGCCCGACGGGCATCGGCTTCGCGTGCGCGCGCCTGCTCGGGGAGCTCGGAGCGGGGGTGGTCGTGACGGCGACCTCCGAGCGCGTCCACACGCGGCGCGACGAGCTCCGCGCCGCCGGCATCGACGCATCCTCGGTGATCGCTGATCTCACGGTCGTCGAGGATGCGGCACGCGTCGTCGAGGAAGCCTCGGCGGCAGCGCCGATCGACGTACTGGTCAACAACGCGGGGATGGTCTCGGTGTCCGAGAACCCAACGTCGGGGAGCGCCACGGAGCTGGCACCCGACGCGTGGCGCAGGGAGCTCGACCGCGAGGTGACGACCGCGTTCCTCGCGACCCGGGGAGTCCTGCCTGCGATGACCGCGCAAGGCTGGGGGCGCGTCGTCAATGTGTCCTCGGTCACCGGACCGGTGGCGGCGATCGCCGGGGACGTCGCGTACGCCGCGGGCAAGGCCGCACTGGTCGGATTGACCAGAGCCGTGGCGATCGACGTCGCGGATCGGGGCATCACCGTCAACGCAGTCGCACCGGGTTGGATCGCGACCGGCTCCTCCCTCCCCGACGAGCTCGCGCTCGGCTTGGGCACCCCGGTCGGGCGATCGGGGTCCCCCGAAGAGGTGGCGTCCCTCGTCGCTTGGCTCTGCACGCCAGGAGCGGCCTACGTCACCGGCCAGGTCATCGTGGTCGACGGTGGGAACACGATCGCCGAAGAGCGCGTCCATTTGCCTCGACCCGCACACTGACGTCTGCCGACCTCCGCCGCCGTCGGGCCCCAGCTCGGGGCTCTAGCCTGGCGCGGTGGAGGGGACGCTGGAGCTCGACGGGCTCTCACGGCGCTTCGGCAGTCTCGTCGCGCTCGACAACCTCTCGTTCTCGGTCGGTAGCGGGCGGGTCACCGGTTTCCTCGGGCCTAACGGAGCGGGAAAGACCACGACCATGCGTGCGATCTTCGGGCTGACCGAGCTCGACCACGGCAGCGTGCGATGGGACGGCGCGCCCGTCGATGCCTCAGCGCGCAGGCGCTTCGGCTACATGCCCGAGGAGCGGGGGCTCTATCCGGGAATGCTGGTCGGAGAGCAGCTCCGGTACCTGGGTCGTCTCCACGGGATGCACGACCGGGAGGCAGCGTCGGCCGCCGCCCGCTGGCTGGACCGCTTCGCGCTCTCGGATCGAGCGAAGAGCAAGGTCGAGTCACTCTCCCATGGCAACCAGCAACGCGTGCAGCTCGCTGCTGCGCTCGTCCACGATCCCGACCTGCTCGTGCTCGACGAGCCTTTGGCCGGGCTCGATCCGACAGGCATCGACGCGATCGGGGAGGTCCTGACCGAGCAGGCGCACGCAGGTCGTTGCGTCCTGTTCTCCAGCCATCAGCTCGACCTCGTCGAGAAGCTCTGCGAGGTCGTCGTCATCATCGACCACGGCCGCGTCGTGGCGTCCGGCGACGTGGACGAGCTGGAGAGGAGCGGCACATCCAGGCTAATCGTCCGGGTCGAAGGCGACCGTGAAGGCCGCTGGGCAGAGGGGCTCGCCGGCGTGGAGGTCTCTCGAGTGACAGGCGGCGCGGTCCGTCTCGTGCTCCATCGGGGTGTGGACAGCACGATGGTCCTCGACGCGGCGCGGGCCTCAGGCCGGGTGCTCGAGTTCGGTTTCCAGCGGCGCACGCTCTCCGAGGTGTTCCGCGAGGCGGTGCACGCATGAAGGCCGTCGTCTACGTTCTCGCCGTCGTGATCGTGGGCTTGGCGCTCCTCCGGCGGTTCCGCGCAGGGCGTCGCGCGCCGGCTCCCCTCGCGCCCGGTCACGTGACGGCTGCGCTCGCCCGCCTCGGGCAGCGCGCCCGGGGACCGCTCGATCGCCGGCGCCCGCTCGGCGATACCGGGCTCGTGGCAGCACGCGAGATCCGCGAGCGGCTGCGCGGACGCTTCTTCCGGGTCATCACGCTGCTCCTCCTCGCCGTCGTCGCGGCCGCGATCGTGATCCCCACCCTGCCGTCGTCCTCTCGCCCCGTCGCCCGCATCGGGGTGGTCGGGAGCTTGAGCGGTGCGGAGGAAGGCGCAATACGCACCGTGCTCGGCCACGCCCGGCTCGGTGCCCAATTCTCTTCCGAACCCGATCTACGAGCTGCTCGGGCGGCGCTTCGCGCGCACCAGCTGACAGTCGCGGTCGACCACGAGGAGCGCCTCTTGGTCCGCACACCGGTGGGCGCCGGCGCCTCCACAACCCAGGCCGTCGCGGCGACCGCGATCGCCTCGGCGCTCGGCACTGCGCACGCGTTCCGCGCCGCCCAGCTGAGCCCCGCACAGGCGAGCATCGTCGCACGCTCACGCCCTCTTCCCATCTCCAGCGTCGTCGCGCGCCGGAGCGGGGCTGCACGTGGCACGTCGATCATCGGGCTGGTCTTCATCTTCATCCTTCTCACCCAGTACCTCACCTGGACGCTCGTCGGGGTCATGGAGGAGAAGTCGAGCAGGGTCGTCGAGGTCCTGCTCGCGACCGTCCGGCCGGTGCAGCTGCTCGGCGGCAAGGTGCTGGGCATCGGAGTGGTCGCGCTGCTCCAGGCCGGGCTCGTCGTCGCGTTCGCGCTCGTGCTCGGCGCGGCCGTCGGTTCCAACGTGCTCCAAGGGGCTGCGCCGACCACGGTCGCAGCGTCACTCGTGTGGCTCGTGCTCGCATACGCCTTCTACTCGTGGGTCTTCGCGGCCGCGGGATCGATGGTGGAGCGTCAGGACCAGGCGCAGAGCTTGACCTTGCCGCTCAGCGTGCCGATCATCGTCGGCTACGTCGTCGCCCTCGTGAACTCGGGCCCCAATCCAACGTCGCTCTTCATGAAGGTCCTCGCGTACCTACCCCCTACGGCACCGTTCGGCATGCCGCTTCTGGTCGCGAAGGGGGAGGTCACCTGGTGGGAATTCCTCGTCGCCGCGCTGTTGAGCATCGCAAGCACGCTCGTGCTCGCCCGCTTCGCGGCGACCGTGTACCAGAGAGCGGTCCTTCGCACGGGACGCCGGCTGCACCTCCGCGAGGTCGTAGGAGCCGGACACGCCGGTTGACGGGCCAGAGGATCCTGCTCGACGACTTCTTGGCCATAGGCGCCATAGGCTCAGCCGATGAAAGACCACCCGAGGGCCACCGTCGGACGACTCGAGCTCCATCGGGCGCTCGACCGTCCTGATCTCCTCGGCGTGACCGTCCACGCCGCGTTGTCGAAGCTGCGAGACCGAGACCTCGTCGGCGTCGCCGAGATCGACCCCGCCGTCGCCGACACGGCGGCCTTCTGCGAGCGGTACGGGGTGCGCGCCGAGGAGAGCGCGAACTGCGTCGTGGTGGCTGCCCGCCGCCAGGGCGCGACGCGCCGCGCCGCCTGCGTCGTGCTGGCGTCGACTCGAGCGGACGTCAACGGCGTCGTTCGCCGCCACCTCGACGCCCGGAAGGTCTCCTTTGCGCCCACGGACGCCGCGGTCGTCGAGACCGGCATGGAGCACGGCGGCATCACGCCGATCGGCCTGCCCGCCGGATGGCCGGTGCTCGTCGACGGGGCGGTCGCGCGCCATCCGCGCGTGGTGGTCGGGAGCGGCCTGCGGAGGTCGAAGCTGCTGTTGCCCGGCCACCTGCTCCTCGCCCTTCCCTTCGCCGAGGTCATCGAGCACCTGGGCCGCTGACGGCGACGTCGCTGGGTCGTTGGAGGGGCGCTCGGCGGACCCGCTCGCTCAGAGGTCCCGGATCATTGTCGTGACGATCGAGGGGCTCACCGCGTCGGGGCCGCCGAGGATCGTCAAGCTGTCGACCCGGTCTGCGGAGTTCCCGTCGATCCCTGTGCGTCCGGCAGCGACCAGGAGCGTCGAGAGCGGTCTCCCCACGACCGAAGGGCTTGTGCAGAGGAGAAGCGGCTGCGGCGCGTGCGTGTTGGACCGACCGGCGCCTGCCGCGACGAGCGCGCCCGCCAGCCCGTCAGTGAAGAAGTCACCCCGGGCCACGGTCACGCTCCCACTGCCGCTCCACCCGATGCCGAGGTGCCCCGCTGCCGACCCCATCTCGAACTGTGCGAGCTGAGCCGCCGTGCCGGTTGCGGACTCGCCCGCGATGCGCAGGACCGACACCCCGAGCTCCTTGAGCGACTGCACCGCCTCATCCGACACCGCGAGGGGTCCGCCCATCACGATGACCTGCTTGATGCCGAGATCGCTGATCGCCGACGACACCTGGAGCGACAACGTGGCGGGCGCGGTGAGGAGGATCGGGAGCCGTTCCGAGTACGAGAGCACGCTCGCAGACTCTGCATCCTGGAACGAGTGCCCGGTCGCCACGATCGCCGTCGGGATCGCAGAGGACGTGGACGGGGCAGCCGAGCCGTTGCCCGACGTGCCGTTGTAGTGCCCCGACCCCCCTGTCCGATTGGTCCCCTCGTAGGCTCCCGTGACGTCCAGCGACCCGATCCCGCCGGCTGTCGGGTACTCGGCGACCCACTGCGCGGTGTCGTACTCGGTGGTCCCGCCGATCCGCGTCACCTGGATGTGCACAGGGCCTGCGGATGTGAGGGGCGTCGTCCCACCGCAGTCGTACGCAAGCATCGACTCGAGCTGCTGCGCGACGGCAGGGCTCACTGCGAGCGGCCCACCGACGATGAACACCTGCGTGATCCCCTCGAGCTGGATGGCGTCCTTCGCCGGCGCGGACAGAGACCCGGTAGGCGTCAGCAGCTCGCCAGTGCCCAGGGAGCTCGCGAGGTAGGCGCTCGCCAGGGCGTCGGGATAGCGCGCGTCCGTCGCAAGCACGACGGGGCGGTCACCGGGACGGCCCGGGCATGCTGTGGCTTGCGCATCGAACTGGTGCTCGAGCTCCGCCGCAGCGGTCGCGTCCGGTGTCGGGCCGTAGATCCGAGTCACCGGTGTCGCGCTCACCGTCAGCACCTGCGACGAGCCGGCACGTCCAGTGTCCGACGCGCAGCTCGGGCTCGTCCCGTAGCGGACCTCGAGGTCGACGGAGCCCTGGGCTGTTGGCGCGTTGACCGCAAGACCCGAGACGGAGTACCCGCCGGCGGTCGTCGACGCCTTCAGGACCTCGAACTCGACCGCTGAGGCGCCTGTCGCGCTCTCACCCTGGTAGGCGGCGCTCGCGCTGGCCGAACCATTCCCCGAGACCGTCGAGACCGCGGGAGCGCTCCCCGACGTGTTGAAGGTACCTGCGGAAAGGCTGAGGCAGACGTAGCCGACGGGCACAGGGACCGCCGCGGTCCCGAGCACTTCCACCGGGCTGAGCGGCACGTCGAATGCCGCCGGCAGCACCTGCACAGGCAATGTGCTGGTCTTCACCACAAGCGATGTCCCGCCTGACGCCGGAGCTGTGGAGCCCGGCTGGTTGGATGTCGGAGATGTGGAACCCGTCGCCGTTGTCCCCTCGATGCTCGCATTCGATGCACCGATCGTATCGACAGATGACGGCGTCGCGGAGAACGACGCGCTCACACCCACGTCGCCGGTCCCCATCGCCGACGCTGTCGCTCCCAGCGCGTACTTGATGCCGCTGATCGTGACGTCCACCGCGCCCGGGCCAGTGGCATCGAAGTAGAGACTGCTCGTGAAGGTGAGCAGCAGCTCGTCGGGTTTCGTCGCTGTGCACGTCCCGCCGTTGGCAAGCGATGCCGAAAACGTCGGAGTGGGGGTCGCTTCTGTTGTCGCGCTCGTCCCCGTCACCGTACCGAGCGTGACGGTCGGAACGGCAGCGAAGTACAGGTAGGCGCCACCCGCGCAGTTGTTCCCCGACGGAGGTGCCACCGTGAGCGTGAGCTTGCTGCCCGCGGTCCACCCGCTCCCCGAGCTGCTGTCCCCCGACATGGCCACCGTCCAGTTGCTTGCAGCTGCTCCAGTCGCGCCCAACGCGATCTTGGGCTGGCCGCCGGAAGTGACCGCGATCGTGGGCGCCTTGGGCGGTGTCTGCACGATCGTGCCGTTCTTCGCCGTCGACGGAGAGAACGTGACGTGATTCGACATCTGGGCCGTAACAATGGCATCCCCAACTGCACCATGGGTTGTGTAAGTGATGTCAGTGATCTGGATCGTCGCAGACGTATTTGACGCCTTAGCGCCGAGCTCGATGTCCAACTGTGTCGAAGTTGCCCCAGACTTCACAATACTCACTGTGTGAGATGAAATATTAAACGTGTCCCAGTCAATGCGAGTTGCTCCTGTTGACGGCGACACCCACAGAGCGAGCGTCGACCCTGTCGGCAGGGAACCGGCCGCACTGAGCTTGATCGTGAGCGAGCCGGCCGGCATCCCTTGCCCGGTCGAAGCGACCGGAGGCCAACTTGTTGCCGAGATCGAGCCGGTCGGCGCTGTTGTGGCTCCGGCGGGCGTCGATCCCGCGAGCAGACCGGCTGCGAGAACGGTCGCAACAATTGAAAGCCCGACTGCCGCAAAGACGCGCGCGGGCGCGAAGAAACGTCTTCTCACTGGTCCATCCCCTTCCCATCCCTAGGCCCTGCTCCGCCCGCTGAGCCCCCTCCGGGGCACAACCCGGACCAGCGATCACTCATAACGCTACTGCTGCAAGATGTTGGCTCGCAAGTCGAAGTGCGCCGCCGGGTCCCGCTCGCTACGGTCACCGCGGTGGCTGGTGGGCGTCCGCGGGGCGAACCGAGAGCGCATGCACGCGTCGCGGGCGTCCTTCTCGCCCCCGGGGCGGGTGGCGCCGCAGACAACCCAGCCTTCGTGTCACTCGCCGAAACGGTCGCGAGGACCGGGGTCGCGGTCGATCGGATGGACTTTCCCTATCGACTGGCGGGCCGCCGACGTCCGGACGCCCCCGCCGTTCTTGAAGCGAGCGTCCGCGAGCGTGCGGACGCGCTTGCAGAGCGTCTGGGGACGGGCGCTTGCCACCTCGTCCTCGGAGGCAGGTCCATGGGCGGACGGATCTGCTCCCAGGTGGTCGCAGAGGGTCTGCCCGCCGCAGGCCTCGCTCTTGTGAGCTACCCGCTCCACCCTCCCGGACGTCCCGGGCAGCTCCGCACGAGCCACTTCCCAGCGATCGAGGTTCCCTGTCTCTTCGTGTCAGGGACCCGCGACGCCTTCGCCAACCCGTCCGAGCTCGAGGAGGCGACGGCAGCCATCCCGGGCGCGGTCACCCACGTGTGGCTAGAGCGAGGGGACCACGGACTGCGGAACCACGTCGCCGACGCGGCAAACGCCATCGCCGAGTGGCTCACTTCGACCTTCACGCTGGTGCACGCACGATCCGATTGAGCACCAGCACCGCTTCTGAGAAGAGCTCGACGGCCGCCCAGGCGAGCAGAGTGCCCGGACCAGGAGATTCGAGCGGAGTGCCCGGACCAGGAGATTCACGCCCGGTCCGGGTCTCTTCTGCTATCGGCTCCTCGAGCCCACGGTCTCTTTGCAAGGGCTAGGTGAGCTCCTGCACCACCCAGTCGACGAGCACCGCCAAGAGGCATGCCGTCGCTCCGAGGAGAAGTCCCAACCGTGCCTCTTTGCCCATGGTTGCCTCCATTGAATCGACGCGTTCGCTGATGCACGTACATCCATACCACCCGCGGTGCCGGCCAAACACCCCGGTTCACACCGCCACTGAGCCGCAGTCGAGCTGGGGATCATCGTCGCACGCGTCGTCGTGCTCCCTGACGTTCGCGGCGGCCGTTCTCGCAGGTGCCGCGAGCAAGGCCGGCGGTGCAGGCGCCGCCCGCGTCGACGGGGCCGCCTCGTCGTCTCCCCCGCCGACGCCCATGACCAACATCGCCAGGACGACGAGCGCGCCGCCGATGACGAGCGCCCAACCAAGGCGCTCCCCTGACATCCACGCGAAGATGGCAGCGAAGACCGGCTCGGTCGTGAACACCACGGCTGCCGACGTCGCCGAGAGATGCGATTGCGCCCAGGTCTGCACGACGAACGCGAAGGCCGTCGCTGCGACGGCGGTGAGCACGACGGCTCCCCAGATCGCGGGCGACTGGGGCAGCCCGACGCCGCTCGGCGCCGCGGCGACCAACGAGATCGCGCCGATCGTGATGAGCTCGACGGCCGCGAGCCCGTAGGCGTTCCCGGTCGACGTCCACCGTTCGAGCCCGACGATCTGAAGCGCAAAGAGGGCTGCCGAGACGATGGTGAGGGCCTCACCGACCCCGAAGGGTGCGCCCCGGAGAGTCATCACCGCCAGTCCGGCAGTGGCGACAGCCACAGCGCTCCAGGTTCGTCTCCCGGGCTGGTGGCGCAGCACCATCCACCCGATGACCGGCGTGAACACGACCTGCAACCCGGTGAGGAACCCGGAGACCGCCGCAGGCGTGTGCTCGAGCCCAAACGTCTGGGCCATGTAGCCGCCGGCAAGTGCGGCGCCGAGGAGCACCCCATGACGCCAACCGCGCCGTCCGAGCCTCACGAGGGCGCGGGGGCGCAGCACCGTGAGCAGCAGGCCGGCCAGGATGAAGCGCCAAGCCAGAAAGTCCAGTACGGGCGTATGGATGATCGTTTGCTTCACGACGACGAACGTCGAGCCCCAGATCGCCGAGGCGAGGAGGAGCAGTACGACCGCGACCATCCTCGGTCGCCGGCGCAGCTCGCTCACCATCCTCGTTCCTCCATCCGTCCAGCCCGCGACCATCGGCCCGGCGTGCAGTATTCTGCAATGCAGTATATTGCCCTCTGATGCCGTCCGGACGCGGTCGACGCCCACGCGGCGAGCCTGGGGCTCCCCCTCCCGGACCGCCGCCACGCGGCATCCCGACGCGCCCCGCTGGGGCTCCGCCACAGTCGTCCCCCACGGACTTGTTCAACGCGATCGGCGGCAGGGTGCGGACACGCCGGCTCGCCCTGCGCTTGACGCTCGACGAGCTGAGCGCCCGGTCCGGCGTGAGCCGGAGGATGATCACGATGCTCGAAGCTGGCGAGACCAACGTCAGTCTCGGGACGCTCGACAAGCTGGCCCGAGCACTGGACGTCGACTTCGCAACGCTCGTCGCCGTCCCTCCCGTCCCCCCGCTCACCCCCGAAGCGACGCGCTCGGTGGAGCCGGTCTGGGAAGACGGCCGCGGCAGCGCTGCTCGGCTCTTGGACTCACGTTCATCCGCACGGGTCGTCGAGCTCTGGTACTGGGAGCTTGCCCCCGGCGCGCGCTACGAGGCCGAAGCGGATCCGCCGGGGAGCGAGGAGCTCCTCCTCGTGCACGCCGGCAGGCTCGTCGCCGAGGTCGGTGACGCTGCCTACACCCTCGACGAGGGTGAGCACCTGCGGCTGCCCACCGACAGGCCGTACGCGTACGGGAACCCAGGCCAAAAGACCGTACGCTTCACCCGAGTCGTCGTGATCCCCTGAGTGCGGCGGTCAACCGGGTGTAGCAACTGGAAGCGCCGGGTAGCCTGAGCACGTGAGACACCGTTCACGACTTTCCAACGTCCCAATCCGGCTGGCGGCCGGTGCCTTCATCCTCAACTCCGGGCTCAACAAGCTGCAGGCGGACAAGGAGACCCACCACCAACTGCACGGCTTTGCCGCGGGGGCGTACCCCTTCCTCGAGTCAGCTCCGCCCGAGCAGTTCGGCAAGGCGCTCGCCGGAGCAGAAGTGGCCCTCGGCGGCGCGCTCCTCATGCCTGTGGTCGTCGGCGACGGGTTGGCCGGCCTGGCGCTCACCTCCTTCGCTGGGGGGCTGCTCGGCTTGTACCTCAACACGCCGGGGATGCGGCAGGAGGGCAGCGTCCGACCGAGCAAGGAGGGCACCGCGTTGGCAAAGGACGTCTGGCTCTTCGGGATCGGGCTCACGCTCACGGCGAGCTCGCTCGCGGGGCGCCGGGCCGCGCGCCGGGAGCAGAGAGCCAAGGGGCACGCGAGGCAGGTGCCCAAGGCGAGGAACGGGCGTGCCATGGCAGGGAAGCACTCGTCCGAGGTGAAGAGGGGGAACGCCGCGGCGCGCTGAGCCTGCCTGCTCCCGTGCGACGGCGGGCGCCTGGCGAGAAGGCCCCTGCAGATGTGATGCGTCAGCCCAGCCCCGCCCGGGGCCTAGCTCCATCACCCCGGCTCAGCCATGGCGAGCTTGCGGTGGTCCCAGCTCACGGTGCGCTCGACGTTCAGGACGAACGCCACCCGCTTCCGCAGCATCGTCTCGACGGCCCCGCGTGCTTCGTCGGTGTAGGGCGCGACGTACCGGTCGAAGACGCTCACCCCAACCGCGAACAGTTGCGCAGGATCGTCCAGCAGCGCCGCCCTGCCCACCAGCTCGACACCCCGCAGCTCCTCGTACCGCTCGCCGGCGGCGACGAGGCAGGTCATGCGCGGGTCGCGGATGACGTTGCGCGCCTTTTGGGACTTCGCCTTCGTCTGCATCGCGAGCTTCCCGTCGTAAAAGCCGTACCACATCGCGACAGCGTGGATCGAGCCATCCCAGTTGACGGTGCACATCGTCGCGATGTGGGGCTCGGCGAGGAAGACGGCCACCTCCTCGGCGGACATGGAGATCTCGCTGCGTTGATTGGCCATCGCCTGGCGAGCGTACCGGGAACGTCGGTGCGGATGAGGAGGCACGCGCTGCGCTGAGCGACGACGATCAACGCGTTCGGCTACACCTGCTGGAGGTTGTCGAAGCGCGCGTACTGGCCGAGGAAGACCAGGTGCGCCGAGCCGGTCGGGCCGTTGCGGTGCTTGGCGACGATGATCTCGGCGAGACCCCGCCGGTCGATCGGCGTCTCCGGGTCGTACAGCTCCTCGCGGTAGATGAACAGGACCACGTCGGCGTCCTGCTCCAGGCTGCCGGACTCCCTCAAGTCCGAGAGCATCGGCCTCTTGTCCTGGCGTGCCTCGAGGTTCCGGGAGAGCTGGGACAGCGCGACCACGGGGCACTCGAGCTCTCTCGCGAGAATCTTGAGCCCCCTGCTGATCTCTGCCACCTCGACCTGGCGGTTCTCCGCCCTGCCTCGCCCCGTCATGAGCTGGAGGTAGTCCACGACCACCAGGCCGAGATCCCCTTCGCTCTTCTTCAACCGTCGTGCACGCGCCCTGATGTCCATCACGGTCAGGTGCGGGTTCTCGTCGATGAAGATGGTCGACTCGCTGAGTCGGCTCACCGCGGCGCCGACCTTGCCCCAGTCACTGTCGTGCAGGTGACCGGTGCGCATGCGCTGGGAGTCCACGCGGGCCTCCGATGCGAGCAAGCGCTGCGTCAGCTCGAGATGTCCCATCTCGAGCGAGAAGAGCAGCGCGGGCCGGCGGAGCACGGTGCCGACGTGCGCGAGCACCCCCAAGCCGAAGCTGGTCTTGCCCATCGCCGGTCTCGCCCCGACGATCGTGAGGCTCGCGGGCTGGAGGCCCGCGAGGATCTCGTCGAGCTGGCTGTAGCCGGTCGCGACCCCGGTGATGCGGCTGCTCCGGTTCGAGAGCTCCTCGATCCGGTCGAGGCTCGGAGCGATGAGGTTGCGCAGCGCTTCGACGGAGTCGGCGGTGCGCCGCTCAGACAGGTCGAACACGAGACGCTCCGCTTCGTCGATCGTCGCTGTCACGTCGTCGGGAACCGCGTAGCCCATTTCGGCAAGCTCGCCGGCGACGCCGATCAGCCGACGCAGCAGCGCGTGCTCTTCGACGATCCGGGCGTAGTGCCCGGCATTTGCGAGCGACGGCGTGTTGGCCTGGAGCGACACGAGCACGGTGGGGTCCCCCACCTGGTCGATCTGGCCCCTCCGCCGGAGCTCGTCGGCAACGGTGACCGCGTCCACCGGGTCGCCCGCTTCGAACAGCGAGACGATCGCTGAGAAGATGTGGCCATGCGCAGGCTTGTAGAAATCGCCCGCGCTGCAAGTCTCGATCGCCGCCGCGACCGCGTCGCTCGAGAGCAGCATCGCGCCGAGCAAGGACTCCTCTGCGTCGAGGTCGTGCGGCGGAACCCGCGGCGGACGGACGGCGGCGCCCCGTCGACCGGGGTCCTCCCCCTCGCCGAAGCCAGGGCCGGCGCCGCTGAGCGGGCCGTGACGCGTGCGGCGAGAGCGGTCGTCGTCGAGTGCCTGCACCATGGCCTACCTACCTTGTGCGACTCGGGCTGGGGATCGGTAGTCCCGAAACCTGGGGATTTCGGACCATTTCTCCCTGGACAACCCTGTGAACAGCCCTGTGGACAACGCAGGGGGCCCTGTGGGTGGCGGAGCGGAACGCGAACACTCCGCAATCGTGCAAGACGGCTGTGACTGCGCGCGGGGAGCCGGTGTGGAAGGAGCCGGCGCCCCCGGCACGTCAGGGGGTCAGCCGGCGGGGACGACCTCCACCATGACGGCGGTCGCGATGTCGCCGAACAGGCGCACGGGGACCTCGTAAGTCCCGGTCGCCTTGATGGGCTCCTCCAGGGAGAAGGCGTGGCGGTCGACTTCGACGCCCTTCTGTTCGCGAGCGGCGTCTGCGATCTCGACCACGCCGACCGAGCCGAAGAGCCTGCCCGTCGCGCCGGCTCTCGCCGCGATCCGCAGCGTCGCGCCGGCGAGGACCCTCGCCTTGGCCTCGGCCGCCTGTCGGTCGCTGGCGTCGCGCAGGTCGCGGGCTCGGCGCATCGAAGTGGCCTGTGCCTGGATGCCCTTCGTCGCGGCGAGGCCGAGCCCCCCGGGGATGAGGAAGTTGCGCGCGTAGCCGTCTGAGACGTCGACGATGTCGCCGCGCCGCCCGATCCCCTCGACATCGCGGCGGAGAAGGACCTTCGTCATCGTCCGCTCCCGTCGACGGCTGTCCCGGCACGGTCGGCTCCTGGCCCGGACCTCAGCTCGTCGCCGAGCTCCTCGGCCTCTGTGACCGCCACTGCCGGCTCATCGGGCTCTGCGTCGGCACGGACGGTCGCCGGCAAACCGGCGCCCCGCTCGTCGCGGCCGCGATCGTCTCGCCCCCCCGGACCCCGCTCGCCGCGCCCGGCCCGGGCCCCCGGGCGCTCGGTGACGGTGCGCTGGGTGTATGGGAGCAAGACGAGCTCGCGCGCGTTCTTGATGGCCTCCGCGATGTCGCGCTGATGCTGGGCGCAGTTGCCGGTCACTCGCCGGGAGCGGATCTTCCCCCGGTCGCTCATGTACTTCCTGAGCAGCGGGACGTCCTTGTAGTCCACCCAGTCGACGCCGTCGCGGCACAGGGCGCACGGCTTCTTCTTGATCCTGCGGTTGAGGTCCTTGGGGGAGCGGCGGGAAGTGCCGCCACGGTAATTGCTGCGCGCCATCAGAAGGGCTCCTCGTCGTAACCGAATCCCGCCGCGTCTCCCTGGCGCTGGGGCGGCGTCGGGCGCGCGGCACCGCGGGAGTTTTCGGACGGTCCGCGTCGTTCGTTCTTCGTCACCTGGGCGGTCGCCCACCGCAGGGACGGACCGACCTCGTCCGCGACGACCTCCACCTTCGACCGACGGTCTCCTTCCGGCGTTTCCCAGCTGCGCTGCTCGAGGCGGCCGCAGACCACCACCCGCGCGCCGCGGGTGAGGCTCTCGCTCACGTTCTCCGCCATCTCACGCCAGCACACGATGTCGAAGAAGCTGGTCTGCTCCTCCCACTCCTGGGTCTGGCGGTTCTGCCAGCGCCGGTTCACCGCCAGCCCGAACGTCGCGGTGGGCTGACCGGTGTTGGTGAAGCGCAGCTCGGGGTCTCTCGTCACGTTGCCGACGAGCGTCACGCTGTTGTCGGGCATCCTCTCTCCTTCTCGTTGCTCTGCGTCGCGTGGTCGTGTGCGTCGAGGTCAGCCCGCCGCTGGCGCCGTCGCCCCGGTCTCCGTCAGCTCCCCCTCCTCGGACGCCGGCGCCGGGCCGGTGCGCCGGCCTGCGGCGCCGTGCGGTTCGTCCTCGCCGGCACGTGCGCGCTCTCCCTCGACGGCTCGTGCGGGCTCCGTCCGGGGACCTCGGCCGCTCTGCCCACGCGTCGGCACGCCGCGGGGGCCGGGACGAGCGTGGCTGGCCACGCCGGACGCGAGGCGGGCGGCGACCTTGTCGGGGATCCGGATCACCTTGAAGCGCAGGACTTCGTCGGAAAGGGCCAGCAGACGGTCGATCTCGGCCACCGTGCGGGGCTCCCCGGTGAGCTCGACCAGCACGTAGTACCCCTCCCGACGGTGCTTCACCTCGTAGGCGAAAGGACGGCGCCCCCACCGGTCCACGTGACCGGTCACTCCGTCGTTGGCGCGGATGGCCTCGAGAAGGCGGTCGATGACCGCCTGGATCGCCGGCGGCTCGGCGCCGACGTCGAAGATCACCATGACTTCGTACGGCCGCATCGGCGGCTCACCTCCCTCCGGACCGGGTGCGCACGCACCCGGGCCCCGGTTGTCCGGGGCAGGGTCGTCTGTCGTCGCCCCGGGGCGGCGCTGCGCCGGCTCGAGGCCGCAGACAGCGTAGCCGAGCACGCCGGCAAGGGTGGCCGCCGCCCGCCCGCCCCTGGGGTGCCGACCGGTTTGGTGGCGCCCGAGCACCGGCACCGGGCGCCTGCCGTCCGCTCTGCCAGTGCTCTTCTCGTGGCTCGCCGGCCCTAGACCTCGACCTGGACCTCGCCAACGCGCAGCTCCCGGTCCAGCTCCTCGGAGCCGTGGTAGCTCTCCGCGTCGCCGGGGAACGCCCCGGTGCGCACGTCCGACGCGAACGCCGCCACCGCGGCAGTCGCCGCGTCCGCCAGGTGGGCGTACTGGCGCACGAACTTCGGCACCGGTCCCGAGCCGAGGCCGAGGAGGTCGTGGAAGACGAGCACCTGGCCGTCACAGTGTGGCCCGGCGCCGATCCCGATCGTCGGGACCTCGACCTCCTCGGTGACGCGGGCTGCCACGACGCCAGGCACTCCTTCGAGCACCAACGCGAAGCAGCCGGCGTCCACGAGTGCTCGGGCCGCCTCGAGCAGTGCACGTGCGCCGTCGGTGTCACGTGCCTGGACGCGGTACCCACCCATCGGCAGGACGGACTGGGGGGTGAGCCCGAGGTGGCCCATGACCGGGATCTCGGCACGAACGACCGCCTCGACGACCGGGACCCTCGGCAGCCCGCCTTCGAGCTTCACGGCACCCGCGCCGGCCCGCACGAGCGACGCCGCATTGGCGACCGCGTCGTGAACCGACAGGTGGTAGCTCATCCAGGGCATGTCGCCGAGCACGAGAGCGGACGGCCGCGCGCGCGCGACCGCGGCGACGTGGCGCACCATGTCGTCGACCGTGACGTGCAGGGTGTCGGCGAAGCCAAGGACGTTGTTGGCGACGGAGTCGCCCACGAGGATCGCGTCGACGCCGCCTGCGTCGGCGATCCGTGCTCCCGGCTCGTCGTACGCGGTGAGCATCACGACGGGCTCGGCACCGGCGCGCCGCTTGCGCGCCCTCAGCATGGGAACGGTGACCGGCGCTCTTGGCGGCACCGGGCGGACGGCGGTAGGGCTGTCTTGCACATGCCCTCCTTGCTAGATGTTCGATCGACGTTTGATCGACGTTTGATCGACGGTTGATCGTGGACGGGTTGGCTGGCCGACCGGATCGAAGACCTTCGTGCTGGGTCAGCCGGCAAGTGCCGCCAGTGTGCAGCCCTGCCGGCTCCAACCCTATCGCCGTGCTCCGATTTGCCGCTTAGCGCCGGTCGTTCCCCCCGGCGCCGGCCCGACGACCACCGGCGGGGTACCTGCGCACGAGGTGGTGCCACGCGCAGGCAGGGCACACCTCGACGTCGTAGCAGACCACGGGCTCGCTGCGCCGACGGAGCCGATCGAGCTCCCCCACCGTGCCCGGGCATCTCCCGCCAGGCGGCAGCCCCGCACCGAACACGTAGGTCACCTGCACCGTGCGCTCGTCGCTGCAGATCGGGCAGTCGTCGCCGAGGGGCCGGCCGACATTGCGCGCTGCCCGCAGCAGCTCGGGATGGGCGTCGCAGACGTCGTCTTGGAGGATCCTGCCCCGTCGGACGTCCCTGACGAGAGCGTCGCGGACCAGGCGGTACTCCACGCGGGCCTCGCTCGGGGCCTCCTCCACACGCCGGGGAGCGCCGGGGCCGGAGCGGAACGTCACGGCTCCCCGTCCCCCTTGCGGCGTGCACGTGCCGGTCTTGCACGCATGCGCTCTTCCACCATGCCGCGCAATCCGCGCGCCCCTGGCACGTCCCAGAGCTTCCCGGCGACGGGCCAGGGGCTCGTGCCGGGGAGCACGGCGCACGGCGCGCTGCTACTCGCGCCCGCTGGTCTGATCCGGCTTTTGGGACGCACCACTGCGAGAGGCTACCGCCGACCCGCGCCGGCCTGGCCGGACCACCGGTCGTGCACGGCGCGGCTCGCTATATCGCCTCGATATAATGCCCGGCATGTTGGACCTCGCGATCCTGGGGCTCTTGGAGGAGCGCGGCGACCTGCACGGCTACGAGATCCGCCGGCAGCTGCGCGAGGGGCTCGGGCTCCTCGCCAATGTGTCGTTTGGCTCGCTGTACCCCGCCCTCGCACGTCTCGAGGCCGCAGGCGCGGTCGAGGCGACCGAGGCCCCGCCCGCGGGGGAACCCTTCGAGCCCGTACCGCCGACGGGGTCGCTGAGCGGGGAGCTCGCGGTCCTGCGCGCCCAGCGCCGCACGACGCGACGTCCGAGGGGAAGGCGAGCGCGCAAGGTGTACCGCATCACCCAGAGCGGCCGGGCGCTCTTCGGGGACCTTCTCGCCGGATCCGGACCGGTCGACGACCCGCGCAGCTTCGGGCTCCGTCTCACCTTCGCTCGGCACCTGCCCTCCCCTGCCCGCCTGACCCTGCTCCAGCGGCGAAGGGCCCAGCTCGCAGAGCGTCTCGAAGAGGTGCAGGCGGCAGGCAGAGGCCGCCCCCTCGACGTCTACGCGCGCTCCGTCGTGGAGCACACGGCGGACGCCCTCAAGAACGACATCCGTTGGCTCGACTACCTCGTCGAGGCGGAGGAGCAGACCGCCGGCCACGCCCCTGGGCGGGCCGCCGGGTGACCGCTTCGCCCAAGCCCCGAAGGGCCGCGACACCCCCGAAGGGCCGCGACACACAAGCCCCGAAGGGACTGCGACACACAAGGAGACGACCCATGAGCAGCATCAGAGTCGCCATCGCCGGCGTCGGGAACTGCGCCAGCTCGCTCGTGCAGGGCATCTCGTACTACCGGGACGCACGTGAGCACGACGTCGTCCCCGGGCTTATGCACGTCGTGCTCGGGGGGTACCACGTGCGCGATCTCGTGCCGGTGGCCGCCTTCGACGTCGACGCGTCGAAGGTAGGAGCCGATTTGGGCAAGGCGATCTTCGCCGGGATGAACAACACGATCCGGTTCGAAGAGGTCGGCGACCTCGGGGTGATCGTCCAGCGGGGCCCGACCCTCGACGGCCTGGGGCGCTACTACCGCGACGTCGTAGAGGAGTCCCCCAGGGCGCCCGTCGACGTCGCGTCTGCCCTGCGCGATGCCGGGGCCGACGTGCTGGTCTCCTATCTGCCGGTGGGGTCCGAGGAGGCCCAGCGCCACTACGCCCAGGCGTGCATCGACGCGAAGGTGGCCTTCGTCAACGCGATCCCCGTCTTCATCGCGTCCGACCCCGCGTGGGCTCGCCGGTTCGCCGAGGCGGGCATCCCGATCGTGGGCGACGACATCAAGAGCCAGGTGGGCTCAACGATCGTCCACCGCGTCCTCACCCGGCTCTTCGAAGACCGCGGCCTGGCGCTCGACCGGACGTACCAGCTCAACGTCGGCGGCAACATGGACTTCCGCAACATGCTCGAGCGCGACCGCCTCGAGTCGAAGAAGGTCTCGAAGACCCAGGCCGTGACGAGCCAGATCGAGCACACCGTGCTTCCCGCCGACGACGTCCACATCGGCCCCTCCGACCACGTGCCCTGGCTCGCCGACCGCAAGTGGGCGTACATCCGCATGGAGGGGCGCAACTTCGGCGACGTGCCGCTCAACCTCGAGCTCAAGCTCGAGGTCTGGGACTCGCCGAACTCCGCTGGCGTGATCATCGACGCCGTCCGGTGCGCCAAGCTCGCGCTCGACCGGGGCGTCGGCGGCCCGCTCGTCGGTCCGTCCGCCTACTTCATGAAGTCACCCCCCGTGCAGTACCACGACGACGTCGCCCACGAGCTGGTGGAGGCGTTCGCCGCAGGCGACCCCGGCCCTCGCTGGCCCGAGGTCTGAGCCCGAGGACTGAGCCCAAGGTCTGAGCCCGAGGACTGAGGAGCGGGCTACTGCCCGGCAGCGGTGCTTCGCGCCGCCCACCACTCCTCCAGCCGCCGACCGGCCTCCTCTGCGCCGAGCGGCCCCTCGTCGAGCCGGAGCTCGAGCAGGAACGCCAACGCCTCGCCCACCCTCGGACCGGGCGGGATGCCCAGTCGCGCCATCACCTGTGTCCCGTTCAGCTCCGGGCGGATTGCATCGAGCTCCTCCTGCTTGCGAAGCTCGGCGATACGAGCCTCGAGCTCGTCCATACGACGGGCGAGCGCGCGGGCCTTCGCCGCGTTGCGCGTGGTGCAGTCCGAGCGCGTGAGCTCGTTGAGCCGATCGAGCAGCGGACCGGCGTCGCGCACATAGCGGCGCACCGCGCGGTCGCTCCAGCCGAGCCGGTACGTGTGGAAGCGCAGGTGCAGCCGCACGAGCTCTGCGACCACGTCGATGTCCTCCTTGGAGTACCGCAACGCCTCCATCCGCTTGCGGGTCATCCGCGCGCCGACTTCGTCGTGGTGGTGGAAGGTGACCCCCTCCGGACCGATGGCACGGGTCTTGGGCTTGCCTACGTCGTGGAAGAGTGCTGCCAGCCGGAGCAGCTTGTCAGGAGACGTCTTGTCGACCACTGCGAGCGTGTGGGCCAGCACGTCCTTGTGCCGGTGAACGGGGTCCTGCTCGAGCCGGAGAGCCGGCAGCTCGGGGAGGAACTCGTCGCACAGCCCGGTCTCGACCGCGAACCCCAGGGCGCGCGACGGCCCCGGGGACGCCAGGACCACGATCTTGTCCAGCTCGTCACGAATGCGCTCAGCGGAGACGATCGACAGCCGGTGACGACCCCTTCGCACGGCCTCCACCAGCTGTCGCTCCGGCACCAGCTGGTAGGCGGCGGCGAAGCGCGCAGCACGGAGCATCCGCAGCGGGTCGTCCCCGAAGGAGGTCTCTGGGTCGAGCGGCGTGCGCAGCCGGTGCGCCGCAAGGTCCCCGAGCCCGTCGAACGGGTCGACCAGCCGCAGCTCGGGCAGCTCGAGCGCCATTGCGTTGACGGTGAAGTCACGCCGAGAGAGGTCGGTCTCGACATCGTCGCCGAACGTGACCGCGGGCTTGCGTGAGTCGGGGCGGTACGCCTCGGCGCGGTGGGTGGTGACCTCGAAGGTGCGATCCCCGGTCCGGAGGCCGATGGTGCCGAACCGCTTTCCCTGAGTCCACACCGCGTCCGCCCAGCCCCGGACGAGCCGCTCGATCTCGTCGGGACGGGCGTCCGTCGTGAGGTCGAAGTCGTTCGGAAAGACGCCGCCCGGCCGCTCGACGAGCGCGTCGCGGACAGACCCCCCGACGAGGTAGATCCGATGGCCCGCGGCGCAGAACCGCTCGGCGAGGGCCGCAGTCGCCTCGACGAGCGGGCGGAAGCGCTCGGGAACGGGGGGCTGCGCGGAGGGCTGCGCGGAGGGCTGCGCGCGGGGCTGCGCGGGGGGCTGCGCGGGGGGCTGCACGGACGGCTGCACGGACGGCTGCACCGGCACACGGTACCGCCGCGCCCGTCGAGCCCAGCCGCTCGCGACGCGCACAGACCGGGGCGCGACGCGAGCGATCCCTGTCGTGCGCCGCACTAGCGTCGTGAGGTGTCGAAGCGGACCCTCCTCACCCTGAGCATGGGGAGCCCCGTCACCTCGAGGATCGTGCGGCGGGCCGCCGTTGCGACGTGGTGCATCTTCGTCGCGACCTGCGTCCTCTCGCTCGCTGCCCCTCGAGCGGGTGGGACCACGCCGCACACGCCGAGCGCGCTCGTGCTCGTCGACCAGACCGAGTGGGTCGTGGCCCACTCCGGCTCATCTGGGGCCCCGACACCCGTGTCCCCCTTCGACCTGGGCATCTCCGCCCGCGACGCGCCGTCGGGTGCCGCCGTCCAGGCGGTCCTCTACCCGCGGCTCCTCACCCGCTACGACTTCAAGAACGTGCTCCGTGACGGCCCGCACGGTTACCCGCTCTCCGCGACGACCCCGGTCCCACTCGCCTCCCTGCCCCCGAACCCACGCTCGTCGGGGGTGTCACTCGATCTTTCGATCGTCCAGTCCGCGTCGAGCGAGCAGGGCTCTCGCCTGGGCCTCGCGTGCTCGCCTCCCACAGGGAGCGGCACATGCACAGGCGTCTACCCGGTGGTCGTCCAGCTCCAGCGCCCGAGCGGACGGGTGCTCCGCCACTTCACCACCTTCCTCACGTACGTCACCGCCAGGAGCGCGCACCCGCTCGAGCTCTCCTGGATCGTCCCCCTCCAAGCCCCGATCTCGCTCTCGAGGCGCCCTTCGGCGCCGGCCCGGGCCATCCGGCCGCTCTCGAGCGCCGAAGCAGCCTCCCTCGAGATCCTGATCTCCCAGCTCCGGGCAACCCCGCTGCCGGTCACGCTCGACGTCTCGCCCGAGACTCTCCAGGCCCTCGACCGGGCCGGCCCCGACGGGCGGGCGGCGGTCGCGACGCTCGCGGCGCTGTCGTCGAACCCCTCGACCTACGAAGTGCTCGCCCGTCCCTACGCCCCGGTCGACCTCGGCGCGCTCGCCGGGGCCGGAGAGCCGACCGAGATCGTGGCGCAGATGGCCGCCGGGTCCACAGTGCTCCACCACCTCCACGTGCGAACGACGCCGACGCCGTCCCCGTGGGTCCAGACCGGGGCCGTGGGGAACGACATCGCCGGGGGGCTCGAGCAGGTCCACGCGACCCAGCTCGTCGTGGCGGGCACAGCCCTCTCGCCCACATCCACCGTCACAAGCAGCGGCACGTGGACCTCCACCTTCTCGCTCGGGCTGACACGACGCGGCTCGACGACCTCTGTGGTGGCCGCCGAAGCGGACAGCTTGCTCGGCCGACAGTTCGCCGGCACCCGCACAGACCCCGCCCTGGCCGCCACCCAGCTCCTCGCGGACCTCGCAATGGTCCACTTCGAACGGCCCAACACAACGGCGGTCCGCGGCTTGGTTGCCCTGCCGCCGCGGCGCTGGGTCGCGAACCCTGCGTTCGACCGCGTGCTCCTCGAAGGACTGTCCCAGGACCCGGTGGTCGAGCCCGTCACGCTGTCGCGCTACTTCTCCTCGGTGACCTTCGCCGGGTCGCGCCACCTCCTTGGTCCAGGACCCGGGCCTGTCATGCCGCACGCGCTGGCCCGAGTCGTCTCACGCGCTCGCATCCGCCTCAGCAGCTTCGACGGGGTGCTCGCTGGGCACCCCCTTCCACCCGTCGCGTCCCAGCTCGACGACCTCCTTCTCGCCTCCGAGTCCGCCGGGTTCTCGGAAAGACGGCAGGCGTCCGGCGTGTCCACCGTCGAGCGGCTGCTCACGGACCAGCTGCGCCTGGTCAGGTTCGCCACAGAGAAGACCTTCACGCTCACGTCGCGCGCTGGGCAGATCCCCATCACCGTCGAGTCCCATGCGCCCTACACGATCGTCGGGAGGCTCACTGTCAGCGGCAACAAGTTCCTCTTCCCCCATCACGGGACATCCCGAGTGATCCGTCTCGACCACGCCACGAACGCGTCACGCGTCGACGTCGTCGTACGGAGCCCCGGCGACCTGCGGCTGCGCGTCGTGTTCACGTCCCCCGACGGCCACCTCGTGATCGCGCGCGCGCTCCTCATCGTCCGCTCGACCGCGACCTCAGTGGTCGGTGTCGTGCTCACCGTCGCCGCGCTGGCGATCCTTCTCACCTGGTGGGCCCGGACCTGGTGGTCCGGAAGGCACACGCGGCGCGAGAGACGCTCACGGCGCGAGCGGCGTGAGCGCCGCCCGCGGCAAGGAACGCAGGGGAGGCGAGCGGCCAGCCCGGTGAGCGGAGCGCACGCACAGTGACACGAAGGACCTGGCGCCGGCGATCCCGGTGGCCGGCGCACGCGACACGAGCCGGACCCCGGGAGCGCCAGAGCCCGCTCGACGGCTCGGTCGATCCACCCGGGCGCGCCGAGACGATGACCGGCGCGACGGCGGGCGCGACGGCGGGCGCGGCGACCACAGGGGGCCGCCTCCGCCGCGCCGCGCTCTGGATGGCCGCGGGCACGGCAGTGTCACGTCTCACCGGGCTGCTCCGCATCATCGCACTGGCGTACGCCCTGGGTGCCACGCACTTCGCCGACGCGTACAACTTGGCGAACACGACGCCGAACATGATCTACGACATCGTGCTCGGCGGGGTCCTCGCC
>JAJYXE010000004.1 GCA_021791145.1 Actinomycetes bacterium
AACTCGAGTGGAGACGATGGGACTCGAACCCACGACCTCCTGCGTGCAAAGCAGGCGCTCTAGCCAACTGAGCTACGTCCCCGAGGCTCCCGCGCAGAGCACAAGCGAGGAGCATCGCATTCTATGGCCTGTCGGGCCCGCTCATGGGCTGGGCGTCGGTGCGCTCGGTCGGCCGGGCATGCGCAACAGGAGGTCGAGTGTCCGGTTGGCCTCCGCCTTGCCCTTGTCGGTCCCGACGACCCCCTCGACCACCTCGATGATCTCACTTCCGATCAGCTCGCGGCGCTCCACCAGCGCTTCGGCGAGCGCCGTTACGACACCGCTGTGGCGGCGGAGCACCGCCTCGCTGTCGCTGTACGCCTCGCCGAGGAGCTTCTCGGTGTCGGCGCGCATCTGGCGGTCGCCGAGCACGTTGGAGAGCAGCCCGCCACTCAGCGGTCCGGCGGCGTCGTCCGCCGCCAGCGAGACCAGCGACTTCCCGAAGCCGAAGGCGCCGACCATCTGCGCGGCGATCCGCGTCGCCGCGACGAGATCGCCCGCCGGACCGGAGCTCACCTCGCCGAAAAAGAGCTGCTCGGACGCCTTGCCGCCCATTGCGATCCGAAGCAGTACCTCGTACTCCCCCTTCGTCCTGGTGAATCGCTCCTCGGCATCGGAGTGTGCGAGCATGCCCAGCGACTCGCGTCGCTTCACGATGCTCAGGACGTCGAGCCTGCGCCCCTCCCCGAGGAAGTACGCGACCGTCGCGTGGCCCGCCTCGTGGAAGGCGACGCGACGGAGCTCCTCATCCGTGTAGACGGTCGCCGTGTCCTTCTCCCCCGTCTCGAACTCGACCTTCGCCTCGGTCAGGTCCTGAAGCGTGAGGCCGATCCGACCCCTCATCAGCGCGAGCGGGAGCGCTGTGTTGATGATGTGCGAGATGGCGACGGGGGAGTAGCCAGCGGTCATCCCTGCCACCCTGTCGGCGGCTTCCTCGAGATCCATCGACGGGTCGCAGGCGACACGGGCGAGGTAGTACCGGGCGATCTGCACGCGCGCTGCCCTGGAGGGCAGCGAGAAGTGGATCGAGCGGTCGAAGCGCCCAGGCCTCAACAGCGCCGGGTCGAGGCTGTCGGCGCGGTTCGTCGCGGCGACGACCAGGACGTTGGGAACGGCAACCGCCTTCGGCGCGATCCGGACGGACGGAGGAAGGAAGCGGTTCAGCGGCTCGACGAGGACGCGCCGCACGAGCCGCCTCGTGCGTGAGGGCTGGTCGAAGGACTGCATCTCGGTGAGGAGCGTGTTCACCACCCCTGCCAGTCCCTCGCCCCTCGTGCCGCTCATCCCGCTCCTCGAGGCGCCGATGGCGTCGAGCTCGTCGATGTAGCCGATCGCGCCACCTTCGCTCATCGCGTAGCTGCGCAGCGAGCGGAAGAAGCTCCGGATCTTCCGTCCCGTCATGCCGTAGAACTGGGACTGGAAGGACGTGGCGGACACGAACAGGAACGGGACGTCCGCTTCGCGGGCCATCGCCTTGGCGAGGTAGGTCTTTCCCGTTCCCGGGGGGCCTTCGAAGAGGATGCCCCTGCGCGGCATGCCGCCAAGCTCCTTGAAACGCTTGTGGCCGAGGAACAGATTGAGCGTCTTCACGACTTCGCGCTTCACGTTGTCGATCCCGACCACATCATCGAGGTCGATGTCGATGTCGCCCGGCCGGAAGAGGGTATGCGGCGAGGCGCCGCCGCCGACGAACTGGGCGCCCAAGAGCAGCGCGAGCAGCCCGACGAGGAGCAGCGCTGGGAGGTAGCGCGCGAGTGTGCCACCAACGTGCGGCGTCGGAAGAACGGGCGCGTGCACGAGATCGCGCCAGACGACCCACGCGAGCACCACAACGAGGACCGCGAGGAGCTTCCGTATACGGCGGCGGCGGTGGCGCTCACGGGCGACCGCCACGTCGCCACGATCACCGAGCACGGTCGGTCCGACGAGGGACTGGAAGCTCGACACCTTGTCGTTGTGGTCGCTGCCGTTGCGGTCGTCCACGGCTTCTCGCCTCCCGTCTTGCGGGAGTCGTGCGTCGGCTCCCGGCTCGACCAGCCCCTCCCAAGCGTCGCGTCCCCCGCGCGACGAGCCATCAAAGGCTGCCCAACGGTTACCCAAGTCTTCCGAGGCCCAAGCGGAGGTCCGAAGCGGGCCTGCGAGGAGCGACGGCGTCCCGCCCTCCTGTTCAGCCACGATCCTGCAACCCCCATTGACACTCAATGGGGGGGACGCACGATCGCGCCCGGACGCCGCGCTCCGTCCTCCGGGCCCTCAGTTCAGGTAGCTCGACGGTAGGCGCGCACCGCGAGCGGGACGAACACCGCGACGATCCCGACGAGCCACGCCGCGCTCTGCCACGCATGCGTCGCCAGGGGGCCGCCCAGCGCGAGCGAGCGCATCTCGTCGATCACCGCCGTCACCGGTTGGTTCTTGGCGAACGCCTGCAGCCACCCAGGCATCGCTTGCACGGGGACGAACGCGCTGCTCACGAAGGTGAGCGGGAAGAGCCAGACGAGCCCAAAAGAGCTCACCGACTCTTCGTCCTTCACCGCGAGCCCGACGTAGGCGCTCACCGTGCAGATGGTGACGCCGAAGGCCACCCCGAGGATCATCATGACCAGCGCAGGGACGGCCCCGTCGCGGAAACGGAACCCCACCGCGTACCCCACGCCCAAGATCACGAGCAACGTCACGGCGAGACGGGCGGTGTCTGCGACCAGGCGCCCGAGGAGGACCGCTGAGCGGGCCATGGGCATCGCCCTGAAACGGTCGATGAGGCCTCTTTGCAGGCCCCTCGCGAGCGCGATGGCCGTGCCGAAGGAAGCGAAGGCGGCGGACTGGGCGATGATGCCGGGCATCAGGAAGTCCACGTACCCCCCCTTCACCGGTACAGAGATCGCGCCGCCGAAGACATAGCGGAACAGCAGGACGAACATCACCGGCTGGATGATCGTGAAGAAGATGAAGGCAGGGTTGCGCAGCCAGATGAGAAGGTCCCGGCGCGTCAGGGTGACGGTATCGGCAATGCCGAGCGTGATCCGGCGAACCGCCGGCAGGTTCGGGACCTCGAGCGCCGTGAGCGGAGCGGGAGCGGTCCCGGTCATGCGTGCTTCTCCTCGCGCTCCCGACGGCTACCGCGCCTGCGCCCGGACACCGCTCCCGCGACGGACTTGTCCTCGGCGCCATGTCCGGTGAGCGAGAGGAACACGTCGTCGAGCGACGGCCGGTGGATGGCCAGACCGTCCGTGTGGATCCCGAGCGCGTCCAGCCTCCGCACCGTCTCGACGAGCGCCTGCGACCCGTTGGATCCCGCCCGCAGCCTGACCAGGGCGGTCACGTCGTCCACGAACGGCTCGGAGGCCGAGAGTCCCCGGACGGCCTCGACCGCTTCAGCCAGGCGGTCCCGCTCGACCACCGCGAACTCGAGGACGTCGCCGCCGATTCGGCTCTTCAGCTCCTCGGAGGTCCCTTCCGCGATCACCTTGCCACGGTCGATGACGACGATTTCGTCTGCGAGCGCATCGGCTTCCTCGAGGTACTGGGTGGTGAGCAGGAGGGTCGTCCCGCTCGCGACCATCTCGCGGATCACGTCCCACATGCCGAGGCGGCTGCGGGGGTCGAGTCCGGTGGTCGGCTCGTCGAGGAACACCACCTCGGGTCGCGCGACCAGGCTCAGCGCGAGGTCGAGCCTGCGCTGCATGCCGCCCGAGTACCCCTTCGCCGCCCGGTCGGCCGCTTCCTGGAGGTCGAAGCGCTCGAGCAGCTCCTCGGCGCGGCGCTTCCGCGTGGCCGCGTCGAGGTGATAGAGCCGCCCCATGATGTCGAGGTTCTCCCTTCCGGTGAGCTCCTCTTGGATGGCGGTCGACTGCCCGGCGAGACCGATGATCTCCCGGACCGCCGCCGGAGAGCTTGCGACGTCGCGCCCCTCGACGAGAGCCCGCCCGCGATCGGGCCGGATCAGCGTCGTCAGGATCTTGACCGCGGTGGTCTTGCCCGCCCCGTTCGGACCGAGCAGGCCGAGCACCTTGCCGCGGCCGACGACCAGATCGATGCCGCGCAGCGCCTGGACGTCACCGAACGCCTTGTAGACGGCTTCGACGTAGATCGCGGGGCCATCCCACGTGGAGGCACCCGGCGCGCCGGCGGCTGGACGATCCCACCCATTGCCCGCCGTGGCGGCACCACGTCCGGGACGCACAGCCGCGGCTGCGCTCGATTGCGCTCCCATCTCCACCGTCGATCCTTCCGTCACCCATGAGCCCCGCCGCGGCGCCACAGCACTCACCACGGCTCCGCAGGCACGGGGGGGACTCTCCGGCGCTCCATGCAGCCTGTTTCGGTCGCAAGCTCCATGTTCGAGCCCGCCAACGTTACCTTGTGACCTTGCCGGTGCAATCGGGCGACACTGCCCCGCCGACGCGGCGTTCCACAGGGCGCGCTCGCGACGCGCAACGGGCGACCCTTACGAGAGTCGGCGGCTCTCTCGGCCCGCCGGGACGTGGGGATCCCGGGTCACGCGGTCAGCGGTCTGGCCTCGCCCACGCGGCGTGCCAGGCACTCCGGCACTGTGCGCCAGACGTTCGGCCAGTACGCGTCTGTGGGGGCGCCGAGGTCGGTGTCCTCTGTCCAGGCGCGGAACCGAGCGCTGGCCATCGTCTCTGTGCCTGAAGGAAGGATCAGCGTCATGGTCCCAGTGTTGTCGCACCACGAGCGGGACCTTCGGCCCCTTTTCTACCGGCCCCGCCTGGCACCCTGCGCCTTCACCGGCTCCCAGCGAGCCGCTCGATCGTCTCTTCGACATCGGCCTCGGAGGTACGGGGGTTGATCGTGCACAGCCTCAGGACGGGCCTCCCCTTCAACGTCGTGCTCGTGACCGCCGCAAAGCCCCCTTGGGTGACCCGTGCCGCGGCGTCCATCGGCGCGTCGTGGTCCTTCCCCGAGCGCACGAACGTGACGATGCCGAGCTGGGCCGGGGTGACGACCTGCCAGCGCCCGTCGCTGCGGAGGACCTGCTCCGCGTGCTCCGCCAGCTCGATCCCGCGCTCGATCGCCGAGCGGATCCTCGCCGCGCCGTAGGTCTGGAACGTCAGCCAGACCTTGATCGCCCGTGACCGACGGGTCAGCTCGAGGCTCCGGTCGCGCAGGTCGACCTCCCCCTGGCGCGCGGTGACGTCGATCAGGTACTCAGGAGCCATGCGGAAGGCCGCCTCGAGGGCGCCCGGGGGTCGGACGAGCACCGACCCGACGTCGTAGGGCTGGAACAGCCACTTGTGGGGGTCGAGGACGAGGGAGTCCGCTCGCTGGATCCCGTCGAGCACCGCGCGCCCCTTCCTGCACAGCGCGGCCGGAGCCCCGTACGCCCCGTCGACGTGGAACCACAGGTCTTCGGCCCTGCAGAGGTCCGCCAACTCGGGGAGCGGGTCGACAGCACCCGTGTTGGTGCTCCCCGCGCTCGCGATCACGATGGCCGGACGCCGACCGTCACGGCGGTCCTTGCGCACGGCTTCTCCCAGAGCTTCGACCGGCATGCGGTAGCGGTCGTCGGTCTCCACGATCTCGAGATCCTCGGGCCCGAACCCCATCGCGACCAGGCTCCGCCGGATGGAGGCATGGGTCTGGTCCGACAGGTAGGCGACACCGGGGCCGGTCGCGTGGCGCGCGGCCACGAGGGCGGTGGTATTGGCCATCGAGCCGCCGCTGGTCAACACGCCTTCGGTGCCTTCCGGCATCCCGAGGAGAGACCGCAGCCAGTCGACGACCACCAGCTCGACCGTCGTCGGGCCGGCACCTCCTCCCCAGGAGGCGGCCATCGAGTTGAAGCCGGTGGCGAGCCACTCGCCCAGCACGCCCGCAAACGACGAAGGGCCAGGGACGCGGGCGAAGAACCGGGGATGATCGCCGTGCTGCATGTGGGAGAGCGCGACGTCGACGAGCGTCGTCATCGCAGCGAGCGCATCCCCGGGCTCTTCGGGCGGTGCCCCGCCGAGCGCGGACAGCAGCTCGGCCGGCGCGGCGGCTGAGACGGCCGGCTGCGTGTGGCCGTGCTCGAAGTGGTCGACCACGCGGTCCACCACCCAGTGCCCGAGCCTGCGCATCTCGTCGGGCTCGAGCCCCAGCGTGTCCGGCGGGCGCCCGCCGTGTCCTCCGCTCATGCTCTCACTCCCGTCCGCCTGATCGCGGCCCTCCACATGCTGACCGAGCGTACGTGCTGCAGCGGCACCGATCCGACGACCGCGGGGCAGGTCTGGATCCGTTGTCGGCGACCCAGCATCGGCACGGGACGCCTCGAGCACCTCCCGCACCTTGTCCGTCACGAAGAGCGGTGGCCACCACAGGTCGCAGTCGAGCGCGGCGACCTCGCGGGCGCGGTCCGCGAGGCGCCGTCCGCGTGCGGCGCGGCGCGGGCCCACCACCGCCCTTTTCGGCGTTCGACCTCGACGCCGACCCCGAAGCACGCAGAGACCAGCGCTCCCGTGAGCACCTCCTCGAGTCGCCCGGCTGCGAGCAAGCGGCCTCCACGCAGCAGCATCGCGTGGGTGAAGCCGGGTGGCACCTCTTCGAGATGGTGGGTGACGAGCACCACCGCGGGCACCTCGGGGTCGGCGGCGAGGGAACCGAGCTGGACGGCCAGGCGCTCTCTCGCGCCGAGATCGAGCCCTGCTGCGGGCTCGTCGAACAGGACCAGCTCGGGCGAGCACATGAGCGACCGGGCGATGAGGACCTGCTGACGCTCGCCCTCCGAGAGCACGCCGAAGGGCGTGTCCAGCGGTGGGGCTTCCTCCGAGCCGAGCACGCGGGAGAGGCTGTGAGCGGCCGCGGCCCAGTCCTCGTCGGCGTAGCGGTGCCAGAAGGGGGACAGCGCGCCGTCTCGCCCCGACACCACGACCTGGTGCACGGTGAGGTCGGGGCGGATGAGCCGGACTGTGGCGGCGCTCACCAGGGCGACCCGGGCGCGCACGGTCCGCAGATCGCACCTGCCGACGCGCTCGCCGACGATCGAGACGCACCCGCGGCTCGGGCGGAGCCGGGCGCCGGCGACCTGCAAGAGAGTCGTCTTTCCCGAACCGTTGGGGCCGAGCACAACCCAGCGGTCGTGCGGACCGACCTCCCAGTCGAGGGGATGGAGGATCGTTCGCCCGCTGCGCTCGACGGTCACCCCTGAAAGGCGCAGTGCCCCGGCGGGGGACCCGGGTGCGGCGGGGGACTTGGGTGCGGCGGCGGGACGTGCGCGTCCCCTCGGATCCTTCGTGGCCACGAGCGACTATTTCACAGCCTGCGCGGCATCGGCACCGCCCCGGCGGCCGGCAGCGCACCTCGAAGGTCCGGGGCCATCACAGGCTGACGCGACGGCGGTACTGTTCCCGACATCGGACGCATCGCACGGCGTGATCAGGCATCGGCCGCAGACCCGGTCGTCGCCGCGCTGATCGCGGCGCTCGGGAGCGACCGGGTGCGCGACGACGCTGCGGAGCGCGCGTTGCTCGCCCACGACGCCTCGGTCTTCGCGGGGGGTGCGGCAGGACCGGTCTGCTTCCCCACCAGCACCGAAGAGGTCCAAGCCGTGGTGCGGATCGCTGCGACCCATGGCCGTGCGGTCGTCCCGCGCGGCGCTGGGACGGGGCTCGCTGGTGGCGCCATCCCCCTCGGCCGACCGATCGTGGTGGTCACGACGAGGATGAACCGGATCCTCGAGGTCGACCTCGAGGAGCGGGTCGCGTGGGTCGAGCCCGGGGTCGTGAACCTCGACCTGAGCAAGCACCTCCGTCCGCTCGGCTTCCACTTCGCCCCCGACCCTTCGAGCCAGCAGGCGTGCACGCTCGGCGGCAACGTCGCGAACAATTCCGGTGGACCGCACTGCCTCGCCTACGGGGTGACGAGCCAGCACGTGCTTGCCCTCGACGTGGTGCTCCCCGACGGCGAGCTGGTGAGGCTCGGCGGTCTCGACGCCGAGCCCTCGGGCTACGACCTTCGCGGCGCGTTCGTCGGCGGGGAAGGAACCCTCGGCATCGCCACGCGCATCGCCGTGCGGATCACGAAGAACCCCCCTGCGGTCCGGACGCTGCTCTTGGCCTTCGACACGATCGAGGGGGCCGCGACCACCGTGGGCAAGGTCGTCGCGGCGGGAATCGTCCCGGCCGCCATGGAGGTGATGGACCGGGGCATCACCGCTGCCGTCGAGAACTTTGTCCACGCCGGCTACCCGGTGGACGCCGGTGCGGTCCTGCTCGTCGAGGTCGACGGGCAGGAAGCGGGGACCGCCTCCGACGCGGCGCGCATCGTCGAGATCGGTCGCGACAACGGCGCGACGAGCGCACGTGCGGCGGCGAGCGAGGAGGAGCGCGCCCTTCTGTGGCGGGGCCGCAAGACCGCCTTCGGCGCGGTCGCGCAGCTCGCGCCCTACTACTACCTCCACGACACGGTCGTGCCCCGCTCCGAGCTTCCTGAGGTCCTCAGCGCCGTCTACGAGATCGCCGACCGCCACGCCCTCATGGTCGTGAACGTCTTCCACGCCGGAGATGGCAACCTGCATCCGCTGCTCCTCTTCCACGCACGCGAGCCCGAGACCCTCGAGCGCGTCCACGCCGCAGGCCGAGAGATCGTCGAGGTCTCGCTTGCGGCTGGAGGCGTCCTCTCGGGCGAGCACGGCATCGGCGTGGAGAAGCGCGACTACATGCCGCTCCAGTTCAGCGACGAGGACCTGTCCCACCAGAACCGACTGCGGCGCGCCTTCGACCCTGCCTGCCGGGCCAACCCGGGGAAGGTCCTCCCGAGCGGCCACAGCTGCGCCGACATCCAGTCGCTCGAGCGGGTGCCGACCGGGGTGTGGATGTGAGCACGGCTGGCAAGCTGACGACGCGCAGGGCCGCCTTCGACGAGATGCTGCTGGCGTTCGCTGCAGAGGTGGGCGATACCGACCCGGTCGCCGTCGAAGGGGGGCGCACGCGCTGGGACGCCGGCGGGCCGCCCGTGCCGGGCACCCGCCTCGTGCGCGCGCCGGCGGGGATCGTCGAGTACCGGCCCGAGGAGATGACCGTCCGCGTCCGGGCGGGGACCGCCGTGGAGGAGCTCCACGAGGCGCTCGGCGCCCGAGGGCAGCGCACCGCGCTCCCCCGACGCGGAGGCACCGTCGGGGGCGCCCTCGCGGTCGGCGAGGACGACGTGTGCGTCCTCGGACGGGGCCGCGTGCGCGACGCCGTGCTCCAGATCCGCTACGTCTCGGCGGACGGCGCGGTCGTGACCGGCGGTGGGCCGACCGTGAAGAACGTCACGGGGTACGACCTCCCCCGGCTCCTGGTCGGCTCGCTCGGCACTTTGGGGCTCCTGGGAGAAGCGATCATCCGGACCAACCCCGTGCCGGCCGTCTCCCGCTGGTTCAGCGCGGAGGGCGCAGACCCGTTCGCCGCCCGAGAGGCCCTCTTCCGACCATCGGCGGTGCTGTTCGACGGACGGACGACTTGGGTGCAGCTCGAGGGGCATGCCGCTGACGTCGAGGCGGAGCGGCGTGGGCTGGCCGGCGATCCCGCCGTGGGCGGCGACTGGCAGGAGTGCGAGCGTGGGCCGGTGCTCCCGCCCCACCGATGGTCGTTGCGCCCCTCGGAGCTGCGCTGCGTGGACGGTTCGCAGCTCGGCGAGTTTGTCGCCTCGGTCGGCGTCGGCACCGTCTTCGCCTCGCTCCCAGCCCCCGCCCGGCCCCAGGCGGCCGCCCTCGGGGCGCTCGCGGGACGGATCAAGCACGAGTTCGACCCGACCGGCCGCCTCAACCCGGGACGGTCCCCGAGATGAGCGCCGTGGGGGGCGTGACCGCGTGAGGGCGGCGTGACGACGCTCGATCTCGATCCGGCGGAGCTCAGTCGCTGCGTCCAGTGCGGGCTGTGCCTGCCCTCGTGCCCGACGTTCCGCGTGACGGGGGACGAGAGCCAATCCCCACGCGGGCGCATCGCACTGATGCGCGCGGTGGAGCACGACGGGGCCCCGCTCTCCCCGCCCGTGCTGCGCGCCTTCGAGACGTGCGTGCAGTGCCGCGGGTGCGAGACGGCCTGCCCGAGCGCGGTGCCGTTCGGGCATCTCATGGCCCGGACGCGCGCGGCGCTCGTCGACCGCCGGCTGTCGGTGCCTTGGCCGCTGCGCGCGGCGTACGCCGGGCTCGGGCACCCCGCACTCGTCAGGTCCGGGGCACGCGCGATCGCCTTCGGGCAGCGACTGCACCTGATCCCGGCCTCGCTCGGAGTGCCGAGGCTCGCGCTGCGCCAGCCCCCGCTCGCCGCGTTTGGCCACGACGTGCACCTCTTCACGGGGTGCGTCATGGACGCGTGCCAGCGCGACGTGCACCGCGACACCCTCGCGCTGCTCGCAGCCGCCGGCTCCGGCGCCACGCCGACGGGTGACCGGGTCCCCTGCTGTGGCGCGCTGCACCTGCACGCCGGGCTGGCGGCACAAGCGCGGCAGCTCGCCGCCGAAGCGGTGCGGGCACTCGGCGACGGCCGCCCCGTCCTCGTCAACTCGGCAGGGTGCGGCGCCATGCTGAAGGAGTGCGGGACGCTGCTGGGCTCCGCCGAGGCAGGTGCGTTCTCCAAACGCGTCTTCGACGTCGCCGAGTGGCTCGTCCCGCGGCTGGCGAACCTCCCGGAGGTCTCCCCGCTCGACCTGCGCGTCGCGGTGCTCGACCCCTGTCACCTCCGTCATGCCCAGCGAACGCACACCGCCACCCGTGACTTGCTCACGCCGTTCGTGAGGGAGCTGGTCGAGCTCGACGACGACGGGCTGTGCTGTGGCGCCGGAGGCGCCTACGCGCTCGTCGAACGCCGAGAAGCTCGGGCGATCCGGGACCGCAAGCTCGCCTCGATCGCGCGATCGTCCCCTGACGTGGTGGTGGCAGCGAACCCTGGGTGCGCGATGCACCTCGCGGCCGGCGGGCTCGACGTCCTCCACCCGGTGACCCTCGTGGCGCGCGCGCTGGCCGGAGCGCCTCCCCAGTCGCGCCCAGGCGGCACGGGACCGGTCGGGAACCGAGGCTCTCGGGAGGCCCGAGACCGCCGCGAGCGACGACCTGGTACCTTGATCCGGCGGGATCGCCTCCGGCTGAAGGCGTCCGAGCAGGACGGAGGCACCGTAGCCAGGGGGCTATAGCTCAGTCGGTTAGAGCGCAGCACTGATAATGCTGAGGTCCGTGGTTCAAGTCCACGTAGCCCCACCAGGTCTACCCGGTTCGAGGCGTCGTGCTTCGGACGGGTGCTGGAAACCAGCTCGACCCGGCCCAGCCAGAGCGAGAGACCTCAGATGTCGGCGCTCCAGTCCGGTTCTGCGCAAGATCCGCTGCGCGGCCTTGCTTCTCGCAAGGGTCCCTTCGGACACCGTCCCGAGAACCCCGGGCACATAAGCCACGTGGGGCGTAGGCGCAAACCAAAGGATGACCCCGAGGGAAGCAGACAGCGCAATGTCGAGCCCGAATTCGATCAGGTGGTTGGAGCATTCGATCTTGAGACGGATCGCCTCGTCCGCGGCGTGGGACAACGCGGCGTCAGCCTGCTCCGACGTGGCACCAGCCGCTGCGAACGCTCCGGACTGGCGGGCACGGCGGACAATTTCCAGGTTCGCCAGGTAAGCCTTCGCACGCATCTCTGGCTTCCGTTTCACGAAAGCAGAAGAGAGCACGATGTTCGACAGAAACCACTCGAACTGGCCCACCTCAATGGGACTCACTGAATGAAGCGGATCGACAAAGACAAACTGCCGTGATGGATGGTAGGAGTGCTGGATCTGTCGGCCGGCTACTGCGTAACCGTAGTACCGAGCGCGAACGACAGCAGAGGCTATGTAACCGGACCTCACCTCATCCAGAGTCTCTGAACGCGCCTTCCCGCGGTACGCATCGCGCAGTTCGCGGCGACTTCGTTCACTCGCAGTCCAAAGATGAAGACGTCGTACATCCTTCTCCGTGAGGTTCAAAAACCGAGCAATCTGGCGCGAAAAACGGAGATCGAATAGACCACCATGCCGTGCGATATTCATCGGCCAGAGGTGCTCTATTGCATAGCGCTCCCACGCGGCGAACTGTGGATGGGATCGAGTCTCTTCGACTACTTCTTGAAGCTTGGCCGTAGTGGCCCATTGGCGCGCTCTCGTCATGGCTTCCTTGTCATCCTGCTCAAGGTAACCTCTTGCGACACCGGTCAACCCTGAACGGAGCATGGGATAGATCGACTCGTCAGATTCTCGCCCAGTTGGGGGAGCCGTGATCAATACCTCGTCACTGAACAGGAGCAGACTGGTAACTGCCCTCGCAGTTCCCCATGCCCAGGGATCTGCAGCTTCGGTACGGTTCCTCGAGGTGAAGACACGCACCAATTCAAGAGCGGATCCGCTGTCGATCAGGAATCCTGAACGTGTGGGCTGATCGCCTTCTCTTCCAGCCACGGTCACCCGCCCAAGTGGAACTATGACTCCGATAGGGTCCCGCCACACGATACCCGACCAGCTCAGGTTCCTTCGGGGAAGTTGTGCGGATGGGGAATGCACCGCTCGCCAAGCAAGGCATCGCATTCACCGACTCGACATCATCGGCGATCGCTGCTGGTCGACTTAGGGCACCTGGAGGCGGTGGTGCACCGCCGCCGACGCCAGCGGCACCGCTCGCGTCCTCGTCACCGGCTCGCGGCCGTGACCCGCGCGCATCTCCGTGCTACGACTTCTTTCATGACCACACGCTTTGGCGCGCAGGTCCCCACGCCCGCCCTCGTCGTGGACCTCGAGCGCTGCGAGCGCAACATCGAGGCGATGGCGCAGCGCGCCGCGACCGCCGGCGTCGACCTGCGTCCCCACGTGAAAACCCACAAGTGCCCAGCCCTCGCGACCCGGCAGCTGGCCGCGGGCGCAGTCGGTGTCACGACGGCGACGCTGGGCGAGGCGGAGATCTTCGCAGACCACGGCGCCCAGGACGTGTTCGTCGCCTACCCGCTGTGGGCCGGCGACGACCTCGGCCACCGGGTGGCGGCCCTCTCCGAGCAGGTCCGTCTCGCGGTCGGAGCAGACTCCGTGGAGGCCGTAGAGCTCCTCGCCCGCGCCACGGGGGGCACCGTTGGGCTCCGAGTGCTCGTGGAGATCGACAGCGGGCTCGGACGGAGCGGCGTCTCGCCGAAGAACGCGGTGCCCGTCGCCTTGGCCGTGGACCGGGCCGGCTTGGAGCTCGGGGGCGTGTTCACTTTCCCGGGCCACAGCTACGCCCCGGGCATGGCTCGCGCCGCACGCGACGACGAGGACCGCGCGCTGGCGGAGGCGGCGTCCGCGCTCGGCGCCGTCGGACTCCCCTGCCCGGTGAGGAGCGGCGGCAGCACGCCCACCGCCTCGCTCACGCCGGGAGCTGCCGTGAGCGAGCTCCGCCCCGGTGTCTACATCTTCAACGACGCGCAGCAGGTCGCGCTCGGCACCTGCGGGGTCGACGACGTCGCGCTCGCCGCGCTGGCGACGGTGGTGAGCACGCCGGCCCCCGGCCGGGCGGTGCTCGACGCAGGTGCCAAGGTGCTCGGTCCCGACCGCCCGGCCTGGACGCCGGGGCACGGACTGCTGCCCGATCGCCCCGCGGCACGGGTGACGGGCCTATGGGAGCATCACGCGGTGGTCGACCAGTCGGCCACACTCGCAGCCGGGCTCCCCCGGCTGCGCCTCGGGGACCATGTCGCCCTCGTGCCGAACCACGTCTGCACGGCGGTCAACCTCGCGCGCCAGCTGCACGTCGTCGCAGGTGGGGAGGTGGTGGAGCGATGGGAGGTCGCCGCAGCCGGGATCAACCGATGAAAGCCCAGCTCAGGACTTCGCGCTTGGCTAGCCGAGGGCCTGGTCGGCTGGCAGGATTGACCGTCGCGGCGAAGGAGAGGACGGCACCTCGTGAGTGAGAGCAGCAGGATGGGCGCAGACCCCCCACAGTCGTTCGCTCACTGCCACGTCCACACCGAGTTCTCGATCCTCGACGGCGCGAGCCGGATCGACGACATCGTCTCGGCCGCAGTCGCCGACGGTCAGCCCGCCCTCAGCATCACCGACCACGGCAACATGTACGGGATCCTCCCGTTCTACGCCGCCTGCACGAGGGCGGGGATCACGCCGCTCCTCGGCACCGAGGCGTACATGGCCTACGAACGTCGCGACGAGCGGATCAACGTCCGCGGCACGACGGTCGACGACACCGGCGGCGAAGTGGAGGGGGGAAGGAAGGCCTGGTACCACCTCACCCTGCTCGCCGAGTCCAACACGGGCTACGCAAACTTGATCAAGCTGTCGAGCCGTGCCTTCCTCGAGGGCTATTACCGCAAGCCCAAGGTCGACTGGGAGCTTCTCGGCGACCACGCCGAGGGGTTGATCGCGACCACCGGCTGCCTCGGGGGCCACGTCGCGCAGAGCCTCCTCGCCGGCAACTTCGAAGATGCGCTCGACAAGGCAGGCCGGCTCCAGGAGATCTTCGGGAGGGACAACCTCTTCGTCGAGCTCCAGGACCACGGCATCGAAGAGCAGCACCGGATCACTCCGCAGCTCGTCGAGATCGCACGACGGCTGGGCGCTCCGCTGCTCGCGACCAACGACAGCCACTACACGAAGCCCGAGGACGCGCAGGCCCACGACGCGCTCCTCTGCGTGCAGACCAAGGCGACGATCGACCAGCCCGGACGGTTCCAATTCAAGGGGTCGGGCCACTACCTGAAGAGCGCGGCGGAGATGCGCCGCCTCTTTGCCGAGCTCCCCGAGGCCTGCGACAACACGCTCCTCGTCGCACGCAGGGCCGACGTGACGATCGAGCTGGGTACGCCGAAGCTCCCGGACTTCCCGCTGCCTCCCGACTTCTCCTCCGCCGGCGAGTACCTTCGGCACCTCACTTTCGAAGGGGCCAGGGCGCGCTGGGGAGAGCGCCTGCCCGACGTCGTCGTCGAGCGGCTCGGTTACGAGCTGAAGGTCATCGACGACATGGGCTTCTCGGCCTACTTCCTCATCGTGTGGGACCTGATCCGCCATGCCAAGGAGCACGGGATCAGGGTCGGTCCCGGCCGGGGCTCCGCCGCGGGCTGCGCGGTCGCCTACTGCCTGCGCATCACCGAGCTCGACCCGATCCGCTACGACCTCCTCTTCGAGCGGTTCCTCAACCCGTCGCGCCTCTCGATGCCAGACATCGACATGGACTTCGACTCGCGCTTTCGCGACGAGATGATCCGCTACGCAGCCGAGCGCTACGGCCGGGACCACGTCGCGCAGATCATCACCTTCGGCACGATCAAGGCGCGCGCGTCGGTGCGGGACGCGGCACGGGTCCTCGGCTACCCCTATGCGGTGGGCGACCGGATCGCCAAGGCCATGCCGCCGCTCGTGATGGGCCGCGACACCCCCCTGTGGGCTTGCGTCGCGGCGGAGCCGCCGCCCGGGTACGAGGACGGCTGGAAGGTGGCCGCAGAGCTCCGGCAGATGGTCGCCGACGACCCAGACGTCGCGCGAGTGGCCAACGTGGCCAAGGAGCTCGAGGGCCTCCGCCGCCAGGACGGCATCCACGCAGCCGCCGTGGTGATCACGAAGGATCCTCTGACCGAGTACCTGCCCGTGCAGCGCAAGCCCGACCCGGGCGGGACACCCGAAGACGCCCCGGTGGTCACCCAGTACGAGATGCACGGCGTAGAGGACCTCGGCCTCTTGAAGATGGACTTCCTCGGGCTCCGCAACCTCGACGTCATCTCCGACACGGTCGACCTGATCAAGAAGACCCGGGGGATCCGCCTCGACGTGGACCACCTGCCGCTCGACGACGAGCCCACCTACGAGCTGCTCCGGCGAGGCGATTCGGTGGGGGTCTTCCAGCTCGAGGGTGGCGCGATGCGGACGCTCATGCGCTCCCTCGCGCCCACCCGCTTCGAGGACGTGGCCGCGCTGATCGCCCTCTACCGCCCAGGCCCGATGGCGGCGAACATGCACTTCGAGTACGCCGACCGCAAGAACGGCCGCAAGAAGGTGGAGTACCTCCACCCGGACGCAGAGCCCATCCTCTCGGACACCTTCGGGCTCATGATCTACCAGGAGAAGCTGATGCGGGTCGCCCAGCAGTTCGCGGGCTACTCGCTGGCCGAAGCGGACAACCTGCGCAAGGCCTGTCTCCCGCGCGGGACGCGCCTTTTGACCGAAGGGCACGGCTACGTGCCGATCGAGCGGGTGATGCTCCTGGCGGACCGGCGGGTCCAGACGATCGACGCCCTCTCGGCGACCAGCCACTTCGCCCAGGTCGACGACGTGTGGTCCGTGGGAGTGAAGCCGGTCTTCCGACTGACCACGTCGACCGGCTATCGCGTGGAGGCCACCGCCGACCACCAGTTCCTCGTCGAGGACCGCTGGACGAAGCTCGAGGACATCAGGCCTGGAGACCTGGTGGCCGTCGCCTCACGCGCCATCACCGACGGCGGGAGCGCGGTGAGCGACGCCGAGATCGACCTTGCCGCGCTCCTCATCTCCGAGAGCTGCACGCCCGACGCCGAGCCGGCCGCTGCGTGCGCGCCGCAGCTCACCACCGCGGATCCCCAGTTGTCCCGCACCTTCCAGGAAGCGTTGGAGGGGCTCTTCGACGATGGGCACGACGGGCTCCAGCGGCACGATGGCGCGACCCGGCTGTGCGTGAGCCCTCGGGAACTCGACGACCTGCAGGCGCGGCTCGGGATCCGCGACCCCTCGGGGGCGAGGACCCTTTCCTTTCGCCTCCTCAATGCGCCGAGGCGTGGCGTCGAGCGCTTCCTCGGCCTCTACTTCTGCGCGGATGGCTGGGCCGACTGCAGCGGCGTTCACTTCGGCTCGACGAGCAGGGAGGTGCTGCTCGGGGTGAAGAGGATGCTCTTGCGCTTCGGCATCGTCTCCACCCTCCGCCCTCACACCCCAGACGGTGCCCACTACCTGCTTTCACTCGCAGACGAGACCCAGGCGAAGGCGTTCGCACGGCTCGTCGGACCGCATCTCACCGACGCCAAGATCGCCGAGGTCGGCCACTGGCTCGCCGAGTGGCACGACGGCGAACACGCAGCCGACCTCGGCATCCCCGCGTCGCTCCTCGACGCAGAGCTCGTCCGCCGGACTGCCGCGACCGGACCATCAAGAGCCCGGTGCGGCGCCGACGCTGCCGCCGACAGCCCCCGGCTCCTCCACCGGCGCATGCTCGACGGTCTGCTCTCCTCCGAGCGGGTCGAGGAGCTCCGATCCGGTGATCTCCTCTGGGACACCGTCGTCGAGATCGAGCCCGCTGGCGAGAAGGAGTGCTTCGACTTCCAGATGGCCGACGCCTGTCGGCCGTACGCGCTGGCCGAGGACGTCCTCGTGCACAACTGCGGCAAGAAGGTCCGCGAGATCATGCGCGAGGAGCACGACCGCTTCGTCGACAGCGTCGAGCGCAACGGGTACACGCGCGAGCTCGGTGAGAAGTGGTTCGCCATCATCGAGCCGTTCGCCGACTACGCCTTCGCCAAGTCGCACGCCTTCGGCTACGGCCTGATCGCCTACCAGACGGCGTACCTCAAGGCCAACTACCCGACCGAGTACTTCGCCGCCCTCCTCACGAGCGTGCGGGAGAACCTCGACCGCGCCGGCGTCTACCTCGCCGAGTGCCGGGCATTGGGCATCACCGTCTCCGTCCCCGACGTGAACCGCTCCGCCGCGGACTTCACTCCGGTCCCCGGGGATGGACACGCGAAGGGGACCATTCTCTTCGGTCTCGCTGCCGTCCGGAACGTCGGCAGTTCGGTCGCCGAGGCGATCGTCACCGAGCGCGATTCGCATGGGCAGTTCGAGAATTTCGTCGATTTCTGCGAGCGCGTACCGATCGCGTGCCTCAACAAGCAGCCGATGGACGCCCTGATCCGGGCGGGCGCCTTCGATTCGCTCGGCTTCACCCGAAAGGGTCTCCTCCACGTCCACGAGCTGATCACCGGCCAGATCATCGCGAGGCGCCGCGAGCGCGAGCAGGGCGTCCTGTCGCTCTTCGGTGACGCGAACGGCCGCGCGCCGGCCTTCGAACAGCCGGTGGCGGTCCCAGAGGTGGAATTCGACAAGAGGGAGCGGCTGGCCCACGAAAAGGAGATGCTCGGACTCTACGTTTCCGACCACCCGCTCCTCGGCCTCGAGGCTGCGCTGCGCCGCCGTGCCGACGCGTCGATCGGCGAAGTGACAGAGCTCCCCGAGGGTGCCATGCGGGTCTTCGCCGGGGTGATCACTGGGCTGCAGGTCAAGTGGACCAGACGTGGTGAGCAGATGGCGCTCTTCACGCTCGAGGACCTCTCGTCCTCTATCGAGGTGACCGTCTTTCCGAAGACCATGGCTCAGTACGCGGCTGTCATCGCCGACGACTCGGTGGTGACCGTCAAAGCGAGAGTCGACAAGCGTGACGACATTGCGAAGCTGATCGCCTGGGACATCACCCCGTTCACCGGCGGGTCGGCCTCGGGGTCGGCCCCATTGCGCATCCGGCTCCCCATGGGCTCCCTCAGCACGTCGGTGCTCGACGCCCTGAAGGAGGTGCTCGCAGCGCACCACGGGGACGTGCCAGTGCATCTCTACCTCGGGGGCCCGGGGGCGAAGGGCTTTCGGCTCCCCGACGAGTACGACGTCGACACCTCAAACGGCGTGATCGCCGCGTTGCGGGTGTCAGTGCCCGGCATCGAGATCCTCGCAGAAGCGCCCACGCTGCCCGGCGAGAGCGTCCCGGGCACTGCTCCCCCGGCACCGGTCCGGATCGGCTGACCGCGTCTCGTCGTCTCTCCCACCGTGGGCGGTTGCGTCACAACTGTCCCACGAGACCGGTTTCGACTGAAATACCTTGACCTTTGGGCTTGTCCCTGTATCGTGTCCTCAGCCACCGTGAGCTGATTCTTTGAACAACGAAAGGACGGAGCCCATGAACCGTCGTGAGCTCATTCGGGCGGTCGCCGCGTACACGGCGGACGACGTGAAGCACGTCGAGTCCGTGATCTCGGGCGCGACCGACGTCATCACGGCCGTCGTCGCCAAGGGAGAGGCGGTGACGATCCAGGGCTTCGCCAAGTTCGCGAAGGTCGAACGCGCCGCCCGTATGGGCCGCAACCCACGCACCGGCGAGGCGATCCGCATCAAAGCGTCCAAGCGGGTCCGCGTCACCCCGATGAAGGCTTTCAAGGACACGGTGATGGCTCCCAGCCATGCGCCCCGCTTGGCGAGCGGCGTGTACCCGACGTCGCCAGACCTGCTCGCAAAGCAGGCGGCTGAACGCCGTGCCGAGGCGTCCGCAGCCAAAGTAGCTCCGGCGAGGAGCGCCGGCGCGAAGCGGACCGCCACCACGCGCACGACGGCGAAGAAGGCCGCCGCGAGGTCCACGCGTGCCACCGCGACGCGTGCCACTGCGACGCGTGCGACTGCGCGCACGGCGGCGAAGAAGGCCGGCACGAGGTCCACTCGGGCCACTGCGACGCGTGCCAGTGCGACGCGTGCCACCACCAAGCGCACCGTGAGCGCCAAGCGGGCTCCCGCGAAGAGGGCCACTGCGAAGCGGTCCGCCCGGCGCTGAGCCGCTCGGTGCCGAGGCACGGCAGACCCGATCGGGAGCTGAGCGGCAGGTCGGTCAGCCCGGCGGAGTCTCCCGTTGGTCCATCGGTCCCTCGGGGACGGCTCGCTCGTCACGGCGGCTGGTGAGCTGCGCCAGCCCATCTGCCAACGAGAGCAGCCTGCGACCGAGCATCCGGCCTGTCGGCCGCGGCACGTGCACGATCGCCGGGAGCCTCTCGATCCACTGCACCCGTACCTCGCCAACTTCGCGCTGCTGGGCTCTGGCGTTCGCCGCCGCGTAGAGGGAGCTGCCCGCACCGCCGAACATGAGGTCGACGTCTCCCGCCAGCGTCCGGACCGCGATCGTGCCCGAAGGATCCACCGCGCGGCGAGGCCCGGCGGAGCCTTCGCCGTCGCGTGCGGGCTGGCGTTCCTCTCTCCGGAGCGCCGCGCCGAGACGGTCGAGGCTGCGACCGAGCGCGTCGAGATTCGTAGGGTGCCGCGAGACCACGAGGTGCACGGGCTCCCCGGCAGCCGGCTCACCGACCACCACGAACTGGACGCCTGCATCCGAGAGCGCGCGGACAACCGCCGCGAGGTCAGGGACACGGGCCGGCGGCGTCACGCCTCAGACGACCCGAACGCCGCGCCGACATGAATACCGCAGCCCGATCATTCCTTCTTCCTGCCCTGTTGCCGGAGGCGTGCCGACACGAAGAGGGTACACGCGGAGTGCAGCGTAGAAGCGGCAGACGGGCCCCCGCAGTCAGCGGCGCAACCCTCGACGCGACGAGGGCGCTCGGAACAGCAGTCCCAGTGCGCGCCACACAAGCCCGAGCACCTTCTTCGAGGCGAAGCAGACGAGGACCACGCCGCCACCGATCTCGCGAGCGAGCCGCAGAGGGGCGGGCGGGCCTTTCTCGACGAGCGGGTGCAGGGCGAGGAGGCCGACCAACGCTTCGCGCTCGATGAGCTCGACTCCATGCGCAGTCGCGAGCTCAACGGCTGCAGGGGTGCACGTGGAGTTGGTCACGACGAGCGCCCTGTCCGCGTCGTAGTAGCGGGTCGCGCCGATCACCTGCTGCACCGCCTCGATCCCGACCGCGCCCGCGTAGCGCTTCGCCTGCACCGCCAGCCGTTCGCCTCCGCCTTCGAGGAGGAGGTCCGCTCCGAAGTCTCCCCGCTGCCCGGTCGCAGTCACCGAATAGCCGAGGTCCGCGAAGAGTGCGGCGAGCCGCGCCTCGAACTCCGGTCCCGACATCGCATCGACGCTCCCCATGCCCGCGCGCCGGATCCGTTCATGCCTGATCTCTGCAGGGGCACCGAGACAGGCAAGGGCAGCAGCGGCGTCGAGGACGAGCGCCGAGTCGCCGAGCCAGCCCCACGAACCGCCGCCCAGGGGCGGCGCGTCGGCGTGCACTGCGACAGCGCTCGCTGCACCAGCAAGCGCGGCGAGCCCCAGCAGCGGTGCGAGCACCGAGAGCACACCCGCGTACCACGTCGCCGCAGGCCCTGGCGATCCCATTCGACAGAGCGTAGGGAGCGCCTGTGACCGGATCCGGGACCCTCGGTCCGGGTCAGCGCACCGCCGGGTCCGAGCTCCCGGTCAGAGCTCGCCCGGTCAGATGTCTGCGCCCGCCGCGTCGGGCTGCGCCGCCTCGTCGTAGCGCGGCAGCGTGGCGAAGACCTCCGGAGGATCGCTCCAGAGCGGACGCCCTCCCCCTGGCGCGTCCGGTGAGCCGGCCCTCGCTGCCTGGATCGCGTGCCACACGCGCTCGGGCGTGCATGGCATCGCGACGTGGCGGACCCCCAGGTGACAGAGCGCGTCGACCACTGCGTTGTGCACCGCTGGCGTCGAGCCGATCGTGCCGGACTCGCCGATCCCTTTGGCGCCAAGCGGGTTGAGGAAGGTCGGCGTCTCGGTGTTGGCCACCTCGAAGGAGGGGAGCTCGGCCGCGCTCGGCATCTCGTAGTCGGCCAGGCTGGCGGTGAGGGGCGTGCCTAGCTCGTCGAACCGCTTCTCCTCGAAGAGCGCCTGGGCGAGACCCTGTGCGATGCCGCCGTGCTGCTGTCCGGCCACGAGGAGCGGGTTGACGATCCTGCCGCAGTCGTCCACCGCGACATGCCGTAGGGGACGGATCTTGCCGGTCTCGGTGTCGACTTCGACCACCGAGACGTGCGCACCGAAGGGGAACGTGGACTCGGACTCGTCGAAGTCGACGGCCGCCGCGAGTGGACCGAGCCCCTTCGGCCGCGAGAGACCGGGCCCATCCGCGGAGACCGCAGGCCCCTTCTCTCGAACGGTCGCCGTCTGGTCGTCCAGCGTTTTGGAGCCGGCCGCTCCGGCTGTGCTCGCAGCGAGACGCGCGAGCTCGCCCCACGAGAGCGCCTTCGAGGGCACGCCCGCGACGCCCATGCCGACGCCGTCGAAGACGACGACGTCGGCGGGCGAGGCCTCCAGCTGGCGGGCGGCGAGGGTCCGGGCCTGGGCGAGCACCTCCTCGGCGGCGCGAAGGACCGCGCTGCCGCCGATCTGGAGCGACCGGGACCCTCCGGTCCCGCCACCCCGGGGAATGAGAGCGGTGTCGGATTGCACGAAGCGGACCTTCTCGAGCGAGATGCCGAGCGTGTCGGAGACGATCGCCGAGAGCGCGGTCGCGTGGCCCTGGCCGTGCGAGGAGGTGCCGACTCGGATCGTCGCGGTACCGTCCTCGTGCACCTCCAAGACGCCCAGCTCCGATCCGCCCCCGGTCACCTCGACGTAGAGACCGACGCCGATGCCGAGCTGCACGGTCGCACCCCGGTCCCGTCGGGCGGCCTGCTCCTCGCGCAGGGAGCCGTAGCCCGCGAGCTCGAGCGCCTTGGAGAGTGCCGCCTCGTAGTCTCCGGTGTCGTAGGTGGTCCCGACCGCCGTCGTGACCGGTTCGAAGAACGCAGGACGAAGGTTGCGCCGGCGCAGCTCGACCGGGTCGACCTGCAGCTCCGCCGCCGCGATGTCCATCATCCGCTCGAGCAGCTCCGCCGCCTCGGGTCGGCCCGCGCCGCGGAAGGCGCCCATGGGCGTCGTGTTCGTGATCGCGACCGCTGCTTCGTAACGGACGACGGGGATCCGGTACACGCCCGCCGCCATCATCCGCGTCGGACCGAGCCCGAGCGCCCCGCCGAACCCTGCGTACGCCCCGGCATCCCCGAGCACGCGGCAGTGCATCCCCGTGATCCGCTGGTCGGCGTCGAAGCCGAGCTGGACCCACTGGATCTGCCCACGGCCGTCGGGCATGCCCATGAAGGCCTCGGAGCGCGTCTGCACCCACCGCACGGGCCGTCCCAGCCGGCGAGCCGCAGCGATCACGGTCGCGTGCTCCGCGCCGACACCGACCTTGCTGCCGAACGCGCCGCCGACATCGGGCGCCACCACGCGAAGTGCGTCCGGGTCGATCCCGAAGACAGCCGCGGCGCTCTTCCAGAACCCGTGGGGCATCTGAGTCGACACGTAGATGGTCAGCTCGTGGCCGTCGCCGTCGTCGCCCGGGATCGCCGCGATCGCGTCCGCCTCCATCGGCACCACTGCGACGCGCTGGTTCTCCAGCTGCGCACGGACCACCGTGACGGCACCAGCGAAAGGGTCCGGATCCGACGGCGCCGAGTATCCGGCCACCACGTTGGTCCCGAGGGCCTCGAACTGCAAAGGGGCGCCGGGCGCTGCCGCTCGTACCGGGTCGACCACGGCTTCGAGCGGCTCGTAGTCGACGACGACGAGCTCCGCAGCGTCCGACGCGGCCGCGTCGCTCTCGGCCACCACCACGGCGACCGGGTCACCCACGAATCGCACCTTGTCCGTGGCGAGCGGCGGCCGCGCGCAGCCCTGATTGAGCACGAAGAACCCCTCGAGTGCCGGCAAGCCGAGGTCGGCAGCCACGTAGACCGCGACAACTCCGGGAGCTGACGCCGCATCGGCCGTGTCGACCGACCTGACGCGGGCGTGCGCGTACGGCGAGCGGACGAAGGCGGCACTGAGGCACCCTGTGATCTTCAAGTTTCCGACGTAGGTGGCCCGTCCGGTGAGCAGGGCCGGGTCCTCCACGCGACGGACACGATTGCCGAGCAGCGATCCGGGCATGGGGGGAGCCTACAAGCGGTCTGCCCGAGCCCCCCCGGGCTCCCGCGTGACCGGTGGCACGATCAGGTTCGGCCGCACGGTGGGCGCCACGGCACGGTGCGCGCCACGGCACGGTGCGCGCCACGGCACGATCGGAACCGGTGCCACGATGGGACCGGGTGGCACGATGGGACCGGGTGGCACGATTGGACCGGGTGGCACGATGGGACCGGGTGGCACGATTGGACCGGGTGGCACGATTTTGCCGTCCCACGGGAGCGACCGAGGCAGACCAGGGAGGACCATGCAGCTCGCCGGCAAGGTCGTGGCGGTGACCGGAGGCGCCAGCGGCATCGGGAAGGCGCTGTGCGAGCGATTCGCCGCGGAAGGCGTCGGCGCGGTGGCGGTCGCCGATCTCGACGAGCGCGGCGCGGTGGCGGTCGCCGCCGCGATCGAAGCCGCCGGTGGGCGCGCCGTCGCGATGCGCTGCGACGTCGCCGTGGAGCGCGACGTCCTGGCGCTCGTCGAGCGCGCCGAGGCGACGCTCGGACCGATCGATCTCTTCTGTGCGAACGCGGGGATCGCGATCCCCGGCGGCGTCGACGTGGCGGACCACGACTGGCAGCGCATCTGACAGGTCAACGTCATGGCGCACGTGTACGCCGCCCGCGTGCTCATCCCTCGCATGAAGGCGCGCGGCGGGGGCTACCTGCTCACGACGGCCTCGGCGGCTGGGCTCCTCACCAACCTCGGGTCCGCCCCCTACACCGTGACCAAGCATGCGGCGGTGGCACTCGCCGAATGGCTCGCCGTCACGCACGCGCCTGACGGGATCAAGGTGTCGTGCCTGTGCCCCCAGGGGGTCCGCACCCCGTTGCTCCTCGAGGGCCTCGCCCAAGGAGACCCCTCGGCGACCTCGGTCCTCGCTGCAGGAGAGCTGATCGACCCTGAAGCCGTGGCTGCCGCCGTGGTCGAGGCGCTCGGCGAGGAGCGCTTCCTGATCCTGCCCCATCCCGAGGTCGCCACCTACGAGCGCCACCGCGCAAACGACAGGGAGCGTTGGCTCGCCGGGATGCGGCGGGTCTGGGCCTCCGTCTCGGCGGAGGGGACTGGCGGGGCCGCGGCGACGCGTCGATAATCTCGGCTTTCGAGTGACCGGCGCTCGAGGCTGCACCAGCGGCGGAAGGCAACACCATCGATGACCGACGGCCCGTTCGACGACATCCTCGCTGCCAACGGCGCGTCGGCGGCGCTCTACGAGTTCGGCGACCTCGAGGCCCGGGCGGCGAAGGGGCTCTGCGTGCTGACCTGCATGGACTCGCGGATCGACCCCCTGCAGATGCTCGGGCTCGCGCGGGGCGACGCCAAGGTCCTGCGCAACGCCGGCGCTCGGGTGACCGATGAGGTCCTACGCGACCTCGTCGTCGCCCACTACCTGCTCGGTGCGGCGCGCGTGATGGTGGTGGCGCACACCCGCTGCGCGATGGCCTCGGGGTCCGACGCGTCGATCCACGAGGCGATCGTCGCCCACGGCGGGCCGGACACCACGAGCCTGCGCTTCCTCGCGACCGGGGACCAGGAGGCGACGTTGCGCGAGGACGTCGAGCGGGTCCGCTCCTTTCCTCTCTTGCCCGGGGTCACGGTCGGCGGCTTCGTCTACGAGCTCGAGACCGGCCGGCTCCGGCAGGTCTGCTGAGGCCAAGAGGCCCTTCAGGCCCTGCCCGCGTCTGCCCTGCCCGCGTCTGCCCTGCCCGCGCCGGCCCGGTCGAGGAGGAAGGTCCCCGTCGCACGGCTCACCACACGCCCCTCGTCATCGTGCAGGGCGGCCTCGGCGAACGCCACCTGGCGTGCCAACCGGGTGACGTCGCCGCGCAGCGCGTAGCGCCCCGTACGCAGTGCGGGGCGCATGGTCTCGGTCTTGAGCTCGAGCGTTCCGCGCGTCCGATCCCCGGGCGCCAGCGCCGCATTGATCGCGAAGTTCATGGCGGCATCGAACAGGACGGCGTGGACCCCCGCCTGGACCGCGCCGTGCGGGTTGCACGCCAATGGCGACGGCGAGAAGGCACCCTCCACCCACCCGAGCTCTTCTCCCTCGACGCCGTAGGAGTCGAGGGTGGCGCCAAGCTGGCTGAGAAGAGGCATCCCGCCGTCACCCAGCCACCTGTCCATGTTCCTCGTCCCCGGGGTGGTGGTCACAGCGGGAGGATACGGCGCCGCCACTACGATGAGCCACACGCGGCCGGTGCCGCTGCCAGGCAGCGCCGGCACTGATCGAGGAGGTGGCCACCATGACGACCGCGGTCATCGTCGACGCCGTCCGGACCCCTGGCGGTAGGCGGAACGGCGTCTTCAAGAATTGGCACGCGGTCGACCTCGCCTCTGAGTCCCTCAAGGCGATCCAGGCCCGCAACGACCTGGACCCGGCCATCGTCGACGACGTGATCATGGGCTGCGTCATGCAGGTCTCCGAGCAGTCGCTCAACGTCGCGCGGAACGCGGTGCTGGCCGCCGGCTGGCCCGAGTCCGTTCCCGCAACGAGCGTCGACCGCCAGTGCGGCTCGTCGCAGCAGGCGATCCACTTCGCCGCACAGGGCGTCATCGCGGGCGCGTACGGCGTCGCCGTCGCGGCCGGCGTGGAGAGCATGACCCGCACGCCGATGGGATCCTCGGTCGTGCGAGAGCTCGGGATGCCCTTCGGCCCGCGTGTGCTCGAGCGCTACGCCGAGCGCGGTGGGCTCGTGAACCAGGGCATCTCGGCGGAGATGATCGCCGACCAGTGGCACATCAGCCGCGAGGAGCTTGACCGCTACTCGCTGGGCAGCCACCAACGCGCCGCGAGGGCGACGGCCGAGGGTCGCTTCGAGCAGGAGATCGTGCCGTTGGCCGTGCGCGACGACGACGGCGTCGAGACCGACACGGTCGTGCGCGCCGACGAAGGGATCAGGGCCGACACCTCGCTCGAGGCGCTCGGCCAGCTCAAGCCCGCGTTCAAGCCGGACGGCAAGGTCACCGCCGGCAACTCGTCGCAGATCACCGACGGCTCGTCGGCGGTCCTCATCATGAGCGAGGAGCGCGCCGACTCGCTGGGGCTCGTCCCAAGGGCGCGCTTCGTCGCCTTCGCGCTGGCCGGTGTCGACCCGGTGACCATGCTCACCGGTCCGATCCCCGCCACGCGCAGCGTGCTCGAGCGGGCGAAGCTCTCGCTCGACGACATCGACCTGTTCGAGATCAACGAGGCGTTCGCGTCAGTCGTGCTCGCCTGGGAGCAAGAGATCCACCCCGACATGGCGAAGGTCAACGTCAACGGGGGCGCGATCGCGCTCGGCCACCCGCTCGGCGCGTCCGGCGCAAAGCTGATGGCGACCCTCGTGCACGAGCTCGACCGGTCCGCGGGCCGCTACGGCCTCCTCACCATGTGCGAGGGTGGCGGGCTCGCCAACGCCACGGTCATCGAGAGACTGGGCTGATTACGCACAAGGAGGCACCGCGCGGACCCGGTGGCGACCTCCGTCGCTAGGCTCGCGCGGCGGTGCCAGAGCACGAGCGTGATCCGGTGTCGGTCTGCGAGCGGTGGCTCTCGCGGCGGTCGCTGCTCCTCCACCTCGCCCTCGTCATCTGGGTGCCCGGCTGCCTCGTCGCGTTCTGGTGGCAGGTGCACCGCGCGTTCGACGGCAACGGTCTCTCGTACCTGTACTCCGTCGAGTGGCCCGCGTTCGCGCTGGCAGGCGTGTGGGGATGGTGGCAGCTCGTGCACACCGACCCGGGCACGGTCGGGCGGCACGCACAGGCTCGCCTCGCTGCCGCCAGCGCGCACGCAACGGGCACCTCGTCCCCCCGGGCGGGTGCCGCTGTGCCGTCGGGGGGCACGACGGCCCGGGTGCACCCGGCTGATCGCCGGGACGACGAGGATCCCGAGCTCGCCGCCTACAACGAGCGCCTGGCGAGGCTCGCAGCCGAAGGGCCGAAGGGGTGGAGGCGCCGATGAGCGCAGAGTCCGTCCGCAGGGCTGCGAGCCGGCTGGCTCCTGGGTATGCACGGCCGGGCGACCTCGACGATCCGACGAAGGGGCTCGCCACCGCGCTCACCCGCTACCGGGTGATGGCCTACGTCGTGGGCACGGGGCTCGCGACGCTCGTCTTCGTGGGGGTCCCGCTGCAGTACGGAGCCGGCATCCCCCAGGTCGACCAGATCGTCGGGCCGATCCACGGCTTCCTCTACATCGTGTACCTGCTCATGGCCGTCGACCTCGCGCGCCGCGCCCGGTTCACGCTCCTCCAGATGGCGGCGATGATCGGCGCCGGCTTCATCCCGCTCCTCGCCTTCGTGATCGAGCACCGGGTCACCAAGCGCCTGCGCGCCTCGTTCCCCGAGCTCGGGGCCACGGCGGTCCCGGCGACGCCTCCCGCGCTCGAATAGCGAGGCCCCGAGGTGCGCCGGTCGATCGGTCAGAGCCCGAGCGGGGCGGCCTTCAGCGCTGCCACCGCCTCCGGCGGCCCGGACAGCTCGACCTGAGCGAACTCCTTTCGACCGGACAGGAAGAGGAGGAACTCTCCCGGTCCGCCGGTCACCGTCACGTGCGGCTCCCCCGGGCGCACCTCCACCCGCCCGTACCCGGGCGCCTCGAGCGTCGCGCCGACCGGCAGCTTGCGACGTACGAGTCGGGCCATCGGCGAGAGGCGTCGCCACAGGGCGGCTTCCTCCGCCGCGTCGAGCACCCGCGGATCCCACTGGGGCTGCGCGCGGCGCACGTCTTCGTGGTGGATGAACATCTCCGCGAGGTTCGCCTGCTCGTCGACGAGGCGGAGCAACGCCGGCGGTCCGGAGCGAAAGGCTTCGACCAGCGCGGGCCAGGGGCGGTCGCGCAGGCGTCGCTGGACCTGGTCGGTGTACCCACGAAGCGGTCGGATCAGGATCCCGGGGGCCGCGTCGAGACGCCGCTCCCGCAAGACGAGATGGGCTGCGAGGTCTCGGACAGCCCACCCTTCGCACAGCGTGGGTGCGTCCGGACCCGCCTCGAGCATCAGGTGCGCGAGCTCACGGCGTTCGGACTGTGCGAAGGCGGTCATCGCCGGCGTCAGCGGTAACGGGTCGCCATGACGAAACCGAAGAAGATCACGACCAGCCCGGCCACGAGGTACCACGCCGAGACGGAGCCCGGCAGGATCGTCATGTAATTGAGGAGGATCAGCAGGACGCCCAGGACGAGCAGCATGAGCACCAGACCGCCGAACCAGCGGGGGCTCTTGCGGACGGTCTTGGGGACCGGGGGCGTGTACTTCCCGCTGTGCTCGGGCGCGGTGTACCGGCCGACACGTGACTTCGTCGCCACCGTGGTCCTGCCAGCAGACGAGCCCTTCCGCTGTGCCCGCCCTGGCCCGCTCTGTCCCTTCCCTGCCACGGTGCCCGAGGCTAGACGGTCAAGACCGGCAGGGGAAGCCGCCCGACCTACGATCTTGCCGTGGCGGCTCGGCTGCTCGTCATCGACAACTACGACTCGTTCGTGTACAACCTCGTCCAAGAGCTCGGCGAGCTCGGCGCGGAGCTCGTCGTCCGCCGCAACGACGCGGTGGACGTCGCCGCCATCCGGTCACTCGCGCCAGACGCCATCGTCCTCTCGCCGGGACCGGGGCGACCTGACGACGCGGGCGTGACGCTCGATGTCGTCCGCGAGCTGGCCGGCGAGGTGCCGATCCTCGGCGTGTGCCTCGGCCACCAGGCCATCGGCCAGGCATTCGGCGCGGAGGTGGTGCATGCTCCCGCGCTGATGCACGGCAAGACGTCGGAGGTCCACCACCAAGAAACGGGCCTCTTCGAGGGGCTCGACAACCCGCTCGTCGCCACGCGCTACCACTCGCTCGTCCTCGCGCCCGAGAGCATCCCGGAGGTCCTCCACGTCACCGCGAGGACGGCGGACGGAGTTGTGATGGGTGTCCGACACCGCACGCTCCCAGTCGAAGGAGTGCAGTTCCATCCCGAGTCGATCCTCACGGGCACAGGGCAGGCGCTGCTCGCGAACTTCCTCGAGCAGGTGGCCGGAAGGTAGGCGGGCGTCTGCGCGTCCGGGAAGCCGCGCAGGGCGGCGGACCTCTGCGTGCCCGATTGGTCAGGTGCGACGCGTGGGGCTCGCAGGCGGCGAACGCAACGCTGCCTTTGTGTGGCCCGGCTTTGTCTTTGTCGGCGCCGGTGTCTTTGTCGGTGGGGGCGCTGGTGTCGGTGTCGTGACCGAGGCCTTGCAGACCCCGATGGCGACTGTGGCGCCGCTCCGCACTGTGGCGCCGCCGCCAGGTGTCTGCGTCACGACCTTGCCGTCTGTGCCAGGCACGCACGCAGCCGTTGTCGACGGGACCGCCTTCAGCTCTTTCGCCGAGAGCGTGGAGATCGCCTGTGTCTCGCTGTCGCCCACCACATTGGGCACGACGACGTTGCAGGGTCCGGTCGACACGGTGAGGTTGACCTTTGTGCCCGGCGCGACGTGCTGGCCCGCCTTGGGTGTCTGGGCCATCACGATGCCGTTGCCGTACTGGCCCGAGCACCCCGAGGTGACCTTCCCGGCAGCCAGGCCTGTCGTCCCGAGCGTGCTGCCGGCGGTCGCGGTTGTCTGACCGACCACGTCGGGCACCACCACCGAATTGCGTGTCGAGACTGTGAGGGTGACCGTGGCGCCCTTCTTCGCCATCTGACCGGCAGCCGGTGTCTGTGCGAGCACCGTGCCCGTCGGCTTTGTGCTCGCGCGGAAGTTCTCGAACGGCTTCAGCCCGAGGTTGTAGAGGCGCTCGTACGCGCGTGAGTACTGCTCCCCCTTCACTGTCGGCACCTTGACACGGGGAACCCCGCCCTTGCTCACGACGATCTCCACGTGCTCGCCCTTGTGCGCCTTGGCCCCCGGCTTCGGCACGGTCGTGATGACGTGTGTCCTGGAGACCGCTGTCGAGATCCGGTGTGTCACCAGCGTGACGTCGAGCCCGTCGGTCCTGAGGGTCCGCATCGCGGCGCTCAGGGGCTGGCCCCGGACTGTCGGCATCTTGAACTTCGATGTCCCGATGTACCCGAGGCTGTGGAGGATGAAGTAGATCACGAGCCCCAGCACGACGAGCAGCCCCACAAGGAGCAGCACCCAGCGCCAGACGTGCGACCCGCCCGGCGCTGGCGGTCGCCCGTCGCCCACGGGAACCGCCTGGGTCGGCGGCGTCGCAGCGAGCACGCCCGTGCGGGCGGTGTCGAGCGCGCCGGCGGCCGGGGCGGCCGCTGCCGCGGCCAACATCGCCGTGGTCGCGGGATCCGTCGCCGACACCGGCCGGCCGTCCACGAAGCGTTGGAGATCCGCTCGAAGGTCGGCGGCCGACTGGTAGCGAAGGTCGGCGGACTTGGCCATGGCCCTGGCGATGATCGCCTCGAGCGCGGGAGGCACCGTCGGGCTGAGGTCACGCAGCGGCGGCGGCTGCTCTCGGACGTGCTTGGACGCGACAGCGACCGGGGAGTCCCCGAGAAAGGGCGGGCGGCCCGCCACCATCTCGTAGAGGACGACCCCGAGGGAGTAGATGTCGCTCCGGGCGTCGACGCCCACCCCTTCGGCCTGCTCGGGGGAGAAGTACGTCGCCGTGCCCATGACCGCCCCGGTCTGGGTGAGGCTCTCTTCGGTGTTGACGGCGCGGGCGATGCCGAAGTCCGTGACCTTCACCTGCTCGTCGCTGGTCAAAAGCACGTTCCCCGGCTTCACGTCGCGGTGCACCACTCCGTGGCGGTGCGCGTAGGCGAGCGCGTCGGCGACGCGAGCGCCGATCTGAGCCACGCGCGCAGCGGGCATCGGACCGCCGGTCTTGAGCGCCTGGGAGAGCGGCTGACCGTCGATGTACTCCATGACGATGTAGTAGGTGCCGTCGTCCTCGCCCCAGTCGAAGACTGGGACGATGTTGGGGTGGGAGAGGTTCGCGGCGGCCTGCGCCTCCCTGCGGAAGCGCTCGACGAACGCGCGGTCCACCGACAGCTCGGGGAAGAGCACCTTGAGCGCCACTGGGCGGTCGAGCAGTCGGTCGCGGGCGCGGTACACCTCGGCCATCCCCCCACGGGCGACGAGGTGGGTCAGCTCGTACCGCCCGGAGAAGACGCGTTGTGTCGTCACCGGCTTCATGCGGGACCGAGCCTACGTCGAGCCGCTCGGCACCCCGACTCATCGCGATGCGCCCGCGAGCGCATGGCGACAGGCGGCGGACGCCCCCTGCGGGGGTTGCGGGCCGTCACACACGCCGCCGCCCTTGCACGGCGCACGTGGGGGGCCCCTCGAAGGGCGCCGGCCCCCCTCCTGCTCTGGGCGCCCGTGGCGGGTGCAACGGTCGTCGGCACGAGCGTGGTCGTGGTCGTCGCGGGCGCGGTGGTCGTGGTCGTCGCGGGCGCGGTGGTCGTGGTCGTCGCGGGCGCGGTGGTCGTGGTCGTCGCGGGCGCCGTGGTCGTGGTCGTCGCGGGCGCCGTGGTCGTGGGCGGGGCCGTGCCCTGGGACACCGGCGGGGAGGTCGCGGGCGGCGCGGTGGTCGTCGTGGCGGGAGAAGGCGTCCCGTTGTGAGGGACGATCTTCAAGGCGAGTGTCATCATCGCCTTCATGATCGGGCCGGCGACCGACGCGCCCGACGCGCTCCGGGCCTGCAGCGGGACGACCACCGAGATGGCGACGACCGGGTCGTACGCCGGGGCGAAGCCGATCATCCAGTCCGTCGTGTTTGTGTTGCCGGTACCAGCCTGGGCGGTCCCGGTCTTGACCGCGATGTCCCACTGGGTCGGGAACCCCACGCCGTAGGCGGTGCCCCGGGGTGTCGTCGCGACCAGCTGCATGAGCCGGTTCACCGACTCCGCCGCCTTCGCCGGCTCGGCCCGCTTGTACACCGTCGGCTTGTAGCGCGCGACCAGCGCGCCTGTCTCGTTGCGGATCTCCTCCATGACGTGCGGGGTCATGACCTCCCCATCGTTGGCGATGCCTTCAACGACCATCGCGTTCTGCAAGTCGGTCTCGGTGACTGTCTGCTGGCCGAACGCCGACAGCGCGACGCCCGGTGTCCCGAGCGGCCCTGTCGGAGCGAGCTCGGCTGCCGAGGGGAAGTGGGACTTCTCGACCGGCGTGATATCGATGGGGGGGGTCTGGTTGAACCCGAAGAGCTCGGCTTGCTTCGCCAGGTCCACGCCTCCGATCGCCAGGCCCAGCTCGGCGTAACCCGGGTCGCACGACTCGGGGAGCATCTGCACCATCGTCCCACCGCAGGGGTTGGCGGCTGTCGGGGTTGTGGCGTCATTGCAGATCTGCTTGTTCGTCTGGGGGATGGCGCCTGGGGTCCCCGGCTTGGGGGTGCACCCGGCGACCTTGAAGGTGAAGCTCACGAGCGAGGGCTTCAGGTTGAACACCGCGCTGGAGGTGACGACCTTGAAGGTCGACCCCGGAGCGAAGGCGTCGTAGGTGGCCATCGGGGGATACGGGAGGAAGCCCTCGTGGTCCGGCGTCTTGAAGTCGGTACGACCTGCTGCGAGATCCTTTTTCGGTGTCGGTGTGGCAAGCGCGTTGTTTGTGTAGGTCGGATTGGAGTACATCGCGAGGACCGCGGCTGTCTTCACGTCGAGCACCGTGATCGCCCCGTCCTTGCGTGTGTCCGGCACCGCATTCAGCTCCTCGCGTGCAAGCGCCTGGAGTTGGGGAACGACGGTCGTCGTGACGTTGTCGGTGGTTGTGCCCGGCGGGTTGAGAAGCTGGCCGAAGGACTGGATCTTCTGTTTGTGCACGCTCAGGTATGTGTTGTAGGTGTACTCGACCCCAGAGGTCCCGTAGAAGGCGGGAGAGTCGTAGCCGACGATGTCCGAGTAGAGCGGCCCTGTCGGGTACACGCGCTTGTACCGGAACGGAGGGGCGCCGTTCGGCGCTGTCGCGGGCACCGACCTCGCGAGCACCGAACCGTCCGACGCAAGGATCATGCCCCGGGGGTTGTCGAACTGCTTGCTCGCATTGCGCGGGTTCACTGTCGAGGAGTTGAGGGATGTCGCCTGACGGAGCTGGATGTTCACCAGCTGCGCGAGGACTGCCACGAAGGCGAGCACCAGCACGACCGCGAGCCAGCGGATGCGGCGTCCCATCAGCGTCTGCCCTCACCCGTCTGCCGTACCGTCACGCCTTCGAGCTGCAGGGGGCCGAGAGGCAGGGGGCCGGGATGCAGGGGGCCGGGATGCAGGGCGCGAACGGATCCTCGGGCAGTCACTGCCACACGGCCACCGGCGGAGCGAACGCGCCTGCGACGGCCGACGTCGATCCGCCGCCCTGTCCGGACGCGGTGCCCGGCGTCGTGCTGCCCGACGAGCTGCTGCCCGAGGCGGTGCTGCCCGAGGAGGTGCTGCCCGACGCGGTGCTGCCCGACGGTCTCCTGGTTGCCACGTACTCCTGGTGCAGGTTGCGGATGTAGGCCTTCGCTGCAGAAAGCGAGGGCTCCTGGCGGTCGTGAGGGACCGCGAAGGGCAGCACGCCGCTCGTGGTGACCGCCGTCTCCTCGACCAGATGGGGCTTGAACCAGAGGAAGCCGCCGGGCCGGCCCCGGTACACGGCGAGGTGGCCGTGGTCGACGGCCACGTACCAGTCGTCCATCGAGTACCACCGCAGCGCCGCGTAGGCGGCGGCGATGACGGCAGCGACGAGGACGAGGAAGAGCACCACACGTACCGTGATGAGGCGGGGAGCCCCAGCCAAGCGCCGGCGGCGCCGGCGGGCGCCGCGAGTCGGCTGCAGGCGTCGCAGCTGAGCCGCCTGCAGACGGGCCGCCGATGCCGCACCCGGGGCGTGTCCTGCGCCACCGTTGGCGACGTTCGCGCCGTTGTGGGCGCCACCAGCAGACCTCGAGCCCAACCCCACGGGTTTGACGATCGCACCCGCAGCGTCGGTCGAATCCGCTGGGCGGACGACAGCGCCGCTTCGCAGCATCCGCACCGTACGGGTCGGCGCGCTTCCAGACGGCTCCTCGGCGGATCGGCCCTCTCCGCCGCGCGAGTGCGCGCCAGACCGATCGACCCGGTCGGCGACCTCCGAGGACGTCGCGTCGGTGCTCGGGGAACCGCCGCGCACGACATTGATCTTCTGCGGCAGAGCGCTCGTGACGGCAGTGGCGGCACCAGCAGCGATCGCGGAGGATGCCGCTTCGGCCTCGGCGGTCGCGGAGGGCCGTGTGCTGTCCGAAGGAGGCCCCGCTTCGATCACGTCGACCACGACACAGGTCACGTTGTCGTTGCCACCGTGGTCGAGCGCCGCCTTCACCAGCGCCTGCGCCGCTTCCGTGGGGGTCTTCACAGAGCCGAGGATCCGGCCGATCTGTTCGTCGCCCACCTCGTTGGTCAGGCCGTCGCTGCACAGGAGAATCCGGTCGCCGTCGTGGAGGTGCAGCTTCCAGAGGTCGACGTCGACGTCCGAGGAAACGCCGAGCGCCCGCGTGAGGATGTGCCGATGGGGGTGGACGGCAGCCTCGGCCTCGGTGAGCTGGCCCTGGCGCACCTTCTCCTCGGCGAGGCTGTGGTCGGCGGTCACCTGGATGACCTGGCCGCCGGAGAACACGTACGCGCGCGAGTCGCCGACATTGGCGAGGGCGATGACCTGCCCGTCCGCCTCGTCGATGAGCGCAGTCGCGGTCAGGGTGGTCCCCATGCCGCGCAGCCCGCTCTCGGTCTGGCCCTGGCTCCAGACCGCACGGTTGGCCTCGGCGACCGCGCGGCGGAGCCCTTCGACGGACCGATCGCGCTGGAAGGCCGCCCGCAGCGTGTCCACCGCTACCCTGGCCGCCACCTCGCCACCGACGTGGCCTCCCATCCCGTCAGCGACGGCGAACAGGTCCGGGTCCTCGAGCGCGACATCCTGGTTGGACGTCCGGACCTTGCCCACATCGGTCGCCGACCCCGACCGGAGCCTGGTCACCGCGTCACCTGGAAGACCGTCGCTCCCACCTGCAGGAGGTCACCCCTCCCCAGCTTGGTCGGCTTGGCGATCCTCTCGGAGTTCACGAACGTGCCGTTCGTCGAGCCGAGGTCCTCCACGTACAGCCTTCCGTCCTGGTGGAACAGGCGGGCGTGCACCGTGGAGCTGTAGATGTCGTAGCTGGTGGCGATCCCGCACCCCGGGGACCGGCCGACCGTGAGCTCCTCGCCGATCTCGAAACGCTGGCCGGTCCGATCCGACGGCTCGACCACCTCGAGAAAGAAGGGACCCTTCCCCCGGCGCGGGGCAGGCGCGGCGGGTTGCCCGTCTGGCATCGGGCGAGGATTCGAACGCCCCTGGCGTGGCCCCGCCGGACGCACCTCCACCCAGACGGCACGGATCACCCGAAGGAAGAAGAGGAAGATGAGCGCGATCACGCACCACTGCACGAGGCGGACGGCTCCCGAGTACCCGGAGGCCGAAAAGAGCACCTGCAGGGTCACGGCAAGCGCCCTCACGGGAGCTCGAAGACGAGCGTGGTCGACCCAACGGTGATCTCGTCACCGCTCGCAAGCAGCTGCTCGCGTACCGGGACGCCATTCACCCGGGTGCCGTTGGTCGAGCCGAGGTCGGTCACCACGACGCCGTCGGTGACCCGGCGGAACTCGGCGTGGCGGCGGCTCACATTGGGGTCGTTGAGCACGACGTCGCACTCAGGCAGGCGGCCGAGGGTCACCGGTCCGTCCCCAAGCGGTACCCGGCTCCCGTCCGGGAGCACCAGCTCCGCGAACGGGCCCTCGTCGGGGCCTTCGACCACCTCGGCGGTCACCACGAAGCGCCCCGGCCGGAGCCGAGTTCCCTCGTAGACCTGGACGTCCACCGGACCCACGAACGAGTAACCCTCGATCCGTGCGTGCTCGCGTGCCGCATCGGCGAGCTCGCGCGAGAGCGCGTCGATGAAGTTGGCGAACCGGTCGACGTCCGCTGGCGAGATCGTCACGGTGAAGGAATTGGGCGCGATGAGCCCGCGGACGCCCACGCGGCGATGGAGGTCCATCTCCCGCGTCAACCTCCGGCCGATCTCGATCGGCTGGAGACTGCTCCGGAACGGCTTCGACAACGTGCCCTCCACCAGGCGCTCGAGTCGCTCCTCGAACTGCTGGAGTCCCATAGGTCCGGCCAATCCTACCGGGTAGGCGCTCTTCTCCCTTGGGCGAGTGCCGCCCATCGCATCTGTCGTCCGCTCCCGCGCCGCTGAACTCGCTGCCTCGAGCTGCCCTGAACGGCGCAGGGATGCTACCCGCGATCCTTCGTCACCACACAGCCGATCGAGAGAGAACCCCGATTGAAAGTGGCGCTTCCCGCTCCGACGTTCTCCGACGTGACGCTTCCGGAGCCGGCCGCAGCCGTCTCTCAGGCCTCGACTACGCTGGCACGCGCACTCGGGGCGAGTGGCGGAATAGGCAGACGCGCAGGATTCAGGTTCCTGTGTCCGAAAGGATGTGGGGGTTCAAGTCCCCCCTCGCCCACTCCCAGGTGGGCGCGGGGCCACTTTGGTGCCGACGACGCGACACCGAACCTGACCGCAGCACCGTGCGACCCCGGGGCGCGGTCGCAACCAGGGCGGCGCAGCCGGGGACCGCAGCAGGGCTCCTCAGCCTCTGACACGGCCCCATCGCCTCGCGTCGTGCCTGGTCACAGCGAAGTTTGGCCATCGGCAAAAATTTCGCTTGCACGCGGGGCCGGCCCAGGGACAGTGCCCGCCGTGCCGACCGACCTCGGGGAACTGCACCGCCGCCAGGCGGCCGTGGCGCGTCTCGCCGCGATGGGCACCCCTGCCTCCGAGCGCGCCGGCGGACCGGCGGCGCTCGAAGTCGTACGGCGCCTCGCCCCTCCGCCCGTCGCCCTCCCCGCCGGCGCCCAGGTCCGCGCCGTCGACGACAAGGGCCGCGTCAAGCCCGGCTTCGCACTGCCCCTGTCGGACCTCCTCGGGTGGGAGGAGGGCGGACTCGCCTGCCAGCGCGACGGCCCCTGGCTGGTGCTCACCCAGCCCGGCGAGCTGCGCGGCACCCCGCGCACGCGCAACTCGACGTGCGCCCACCTCAAGACGGCGGGGCAAGAACGGCTGTGCCTCTCGCCAGCACAGCTCCACGCGGTGATGGGGACCCAACGCCAGGTCTTCTTGGCGCCGGTCCCGAGCGTCGGTGCCCTCGTCGTCTGCGACCCCGGCGCCTTCCTCGCCGGCGCGCCTCCCTCGGTCGCCCGGCTCTTCGAACCCGCCGGGGCCGCGACGGCGCTCTTCCTCGTCGACACCTCCCAGAGCGTCGACCAACCTCCAGCCCAGCTTGCCGGGGCGACCCGGCCATCGTTTCGAAAGGACCACCGATGACCACCCCAGAAGAGCTCACCGACGACCAGCTGCTGGCGCTCGTCCACGAGCGCGGCCTGGTGAGGGCGGCCGCAGCGCGCTGGACCGTTCGCTCCTTCGCCGAGGAGTGGCTGAGGGGACTCCCCTCCACGAACACCCGACGCACCTACAGGACCCACGTGGAGCGCCTCTGCGACGGGGTCGGACCGATCTGCGAGTCCACCACCTGCGAGCCGTGCCTCGTTGCCACGGACGAGGACGACAAGCGCCGGTTCACGTGCCGCTGCGAGTGCCGGACGTGCCGAGACTCGAGGATCCAGGTGACGGCACAAGGAGACCTCCCGCTGTCGCCCGAGGCGCTCTCCAAGCGCAACGCGACCGCGCTCGTGCGCATCGCCCGGCGGATGGCCCTAAAGCAAGGCATCGTCGACAACCGGTCCCGTGCGGCGCGCGGTCTTCCGGCCAAGCAGGCGCCGGGCATCGGTGCCGAAGAGACCTGCATCGCCGCGCTGCGCAGTCTCTTCAAGTCGGCAGCTGAAGAGCTCCACACCGACATCGACGGCGCCGCCGACATCGAAAAGCCGGGGCGCCCGACGGGGCGCAGGCGGGCACTGCACGACTTCGAGCTGGTCGAGCTCTTCGAGGTGGCGGTCGGCGGTGGTGGTGACCCCGAGCTCGACGAGCTCCTCTTCGACTTCGGGCTCATGACCGGGGCTCGGCGCGAAGGCACCTACGGCGCCACGGTCGGCGCGCTGCATCCCGAAGAGCAACTCGTGACAGTGAAGGACAAGTACGCAGTCCCCGTCCCGATGCCCGTCAGCGCAGAGCTCGTGGAGCGCCTCCTCTCCCATGCAACGTTTCGCGGCGGCGCCGCGTGCGACCCGAAGAGCCGGTCGTTCCAGCCTGACGCGCCGCTCTTCTACTACAAGCCGTACCGAAACGGCGCGTCGCACCCGCTCACCGACAAGCACTTCACAGCCCTGCACGCCCGCTGGCAGCACTCCCTGCCCTGGGCGGCCGAGCTCGGGGTCACGTTCCACTGGTTGCGCCACACGATGTCGGAGATGCTGAAGCGCGACTTCGGCCAGCACTTCGCCCAGCGGTTCCTCCGCCACACCGAAAAGACCGTGACCGACCGCTATGGCCAGTGCAGCACCGAGCAGCTCGCCGGCGCGCTCGGAGCCATCTTCGGCTTCGAGCACCCGCTAGCTGCCGCGCACACCCAGCGCCGCCAAGAGGTGCTCGCTCGCTACGGCCTCGCAACCGACGGCTGAGTCACGAACGTCCAGGTCAGCGCCGAGTTCGAAGAGCCGGCGAGAAATCGCTTGCACCAAGCGGCGTTCCCGGCACGGTCCACACGCCATCAGCTCCACAGAAAGGACAGCAACCATGACACTCGTCATCGAAGACTTCTCGCCGAAGGACCTCTATGAGCTCTTCGACATTTCCGACGCGACGGACACGCTCGACGTGATCGACCTGCAGGCTGGGGGGCGCTTCGGCCCGCTCTTCACCTCGACGAGGGTGCGCCGCGCCGGCGCGGGTGCGAGCGAGTTCCTCGTCGGCTTCTGGGCGCACATCGGCACCGATACAGAGGCGACAAGCGCCTCCTGGAACGCATGGCCCCGGTGCTACTCGTTACAGCTGGCATGGAAGCTCGAGAGCAACCTCGCAGCAGTCGACGCGGTCGACAAGCTGCTCTGGGCGACCGGCTACCATCCCGACCACCCCGCGGCAAAGGCCGACAGGCGCGCTGGCGGGCACATCGCCGCCGGCGGACTGCCGACGGCGCACTGGGTGGCCGACATTGCGGTGCTGGCCGAGCGGGCCGAGCGAAACAAGTCGCTGGACGTCGCGACCGCGGCTGGGCTCCCTGCTGGAATGACCCCGCGACGTGCACACTGCACCACGCGGTACGAGCCATAAGCCCGTCACCCGCGCGATCGCGCGCCACGGGCCCAAGCGACTCTCTGGTCCGTAGTCGCATCCCGGCCGTCCAGCCCGTCTGCCCCGTCCATAAGGGCAGCTCAGGGTAGGTGCTCTCTATGAAGGGGACTGCAAGAAATGACCTCTGACCTGCGGCAGGGCGCGCGAAAGCAGACCGGCGGTTGGCCGATCTGGAACGACTTCGCCGGCGATTTGGAACGCGCACATGGCTTCGGCTTGGTAGGCCACCACGTGCTTGATGTGAGGTGCCAGCGGTTGGGCTCGGGGTCTCCGGTGCTCGTCGTCGGCCGGATTGGTGGTCACTGTCCGGGCTGGCTAACGCCCGCCCTCGGCCCTTACGGCCCCGGGGCCGAGGTCTTCGCCAGCCACGGTTGGACCAGGTGGGGATATTCATCTGATCCGACGAGACTGATGCAGTGGAGACCGCTCATCCGAGGGGCGGGGTGCACGATCCGCGTTCGACCGACGAGTTCCAGTCGTGGTTCGCCAGCGACGCCGACTGCCTGGACTACCTGGTCTGGTGGATGACCTCGGTCTCGAACCGAGCCCGCCTCCCGAACTCCTGCCGGAGATCGACCACGATGACGTCCACTTGCTCGCGTGGTTGGCTGTCTCTCCGGTTCCGATGACGATCGCTGAGCAACTGGGGGAGTTTCCGCTCGGCGACAAGCTCTGGCCATGGCTCGCCGCGCGTTGTCCCCTGCAGTCGCCTCGGCCCGTCACCACTCGCGGCGGTGGCCCAAGTCGCTGCGACGCGATGTTTGCCGGGGCGCAGGGATGACGCGACAGAGCCCCGGCCCCTGAGGGCCGAGGCTCTGGCAGTCTCGGGGCTGGAAGCGGCTACTCGCCTGGGGCGAGGGTGGCGGGTGGCCGGGGGGGGATTGCACCCCCCGGCTCCCACAGATCCCGGCGTGACAGTCTCCCGTCACCGGGCTCTTCTCATCCGTGCACAAACATCCAGCTACAGACCCACCGCCACTGAGCGAAGAAGCCGGGCTGCCGTTGTTGCAGTCCGGACCACCACCGCTTGAACCTCTGGAGGGACCGTAGGCGCCGATACTTCATCCCGGCCCAGCGCCTCACGTAGGCATTGACGCGCTGGAGGAGGGGATACATTGCCGACCGGTAGAATCGACCGTAGTACTGCATCCACCCGGCGACGACGGGATTCAGTCGTCGTGCCAGGTCGTCCAGGTTGAGGGTAGTGAGCCGGTGAAAGCGCATCGCGCGCAGGTCGGCTCCTTTGGCCTTGAGCGCCTCGGGGCTCATCGCCGGCAGGAACGAGGTGAACTGCTTCCCGTCCTTGCGGCGTGCCAGGCGAGCCCGGAACTGATACCCGAGGTAGGTGAAACTGGTGTGCTCGTGGCTGCCCCGGCGCTTGCCGTCTTTGCAGTAGACGATCCGCGTCTTGTCCGGGTGCAGTGCCAGGCCCACCTGCTTCATCCGTGCAGAGACCCCGGCAAGCACAGTTTCAGCCTGCCGCCTGGTCGCACAGTGCACGACGACATCGTCGGCATAGCGCTCGAACGGACAGCTTGGAAAGTTCTTCGCCATCCATGAATCGAACGCAAAGTGCATGAACAGGTTGGCAAGGACCGGCGATACGGCCGACCCCTATGAACAGCGCTGGGTTATGCACAGCGCGGCCCCATCAGTCCTGGTGAGGATGGGGACCGGGCCGAGCGCTGCGCATAACGCCAGGGACCCTTCAGAGCGCGGCGAGCCAGTCGAGCAGTCCGGCGTCCTGGTTCCATTCGGGCAGGTCGTCAGAGACGATGTCGACGTAGACGGCTTCGAGGGCTCTGCGCTTGGCTTCGGTGGAGGCCCGGGCGTAGATCTCGGTCGTGGACAGGTCGACATGGCCGAGGATGTCGCGGATATAGGGCAGTGGGACGCCCGCGTCGTAAAGGTGCATGGCCTTGCTATGGCGCAGCACGTGAGGACTGAGTTCGGCATTGGCGAGCACCGGGTCACCGGCCATGGCCTGGTACTTGGCAATGATCCAGGCGATCCCGCCGCGGCTGAGCTTTCGGCCGTGCTGATTGACGAACACCGCGTCATCGTCGTGGCCGGGACCATCGAGATGCTGTTCGGCCAGGTAGGCGTCGAGCAGTGCCGCCGTGTTGTCGCCGAGGGGGACGTGACGGGTCTTGTTGCCCTTTCCGGTCAAGGCCGCCATGGCTGGGGCCTCGAGTCGGACGTCGCGAACGGTGAGGTCGGCGAGCTCTTGGACCCGTGCTGCGGTGTCGTAGAGGGTGGCGAGCAAGGTCGCGTCACGCCGCCCCCGCCGGGTGGACCGGTCGGGCTGTGCGAGCAGGAGGCGGGTCTGCTCGACGCTCAGGTGGTTCACACCCGGTTTGGCCTGCTTCTTCGCGGGGATGGCGAGAATGTCCTGGCAGCAGGCCATCCGGACAGGGTCTTGGGATTGCATCCACCGGAAGAACGAGGCGACCGCGGCGAGACGCTGGTTCCGCGTCGACACGCTGTTGTGCCTGACGTCGCAGAGCCAGTCCAAGAACCCGACAATCGCCCCGGCGTCGATCGAGTCGAGGGTGAGCTTTTCGGGCGGGATGGAGCGGTCGTCGCGAAAGAACACGACAAGCAGCTTGAACGTGTCGCGATAGGACGCCACCGTGTTCGGCGAGCAGCCGCGAAGCCCCGCCAGGTACGCGGTGAGGAAACGTCGCAAGGACAGTGCGAAGTCAGTCGCCATGGCGTGGCCCTTCCGTGACCGGTGGGACGACCTCGCCGACGACGCGTCGAACCTGAGCGGTGATGTGAGGGTAGGACTCGGCGGTCAGCCTGAGGTAGTAGGCCGTGTCGTCAGGGGACGCGTGGCCCATGTAGGCCTGGAGGACCGGCAGCAACGCGCCGACGTCGTCGCCGCGCGCGAACCACCCACGCAGGTTGTTGACCGCAAAAACATGGCGAAGATCATGCACACGGAGACCGTGGCCTCGGCCCCCGTGGGAGATGCGGGCCTGCCAGAGGAATCGACGGAAGTTCTTGTCGAGGTTCCCGAGGGTGAGCGGAGCACCGGCCGTGCCGGGGAAGAACCACTCCCCACCGGTGCGCCCGACGACCTGGGCGTGGTAGTCGGCAAGCCGTTGACGAAGCGGCTCGCTCACGGGCACCTGGCGATCCTTGCCGCCCTTCGCGTCCCGGATCTGCAGGACCCCGGCGTCGATGTCGACATCGTCGACGCGCAGCAGGCGGGCTTCGGAGGCACGCAGGCCGCAGGCATAGATCGTGCGGAACAGCACCGGCATGACGAGGTGGCGGAACGGGACCGCCGAGCAGTAATGGCAGCGGTCGGTCTGGGCGAACAGGGCCGCCAGCTCGGTGTCGGTGTAGATGTGCGGTACGTAACGGGCAGGCCTTTCCAGCACGCCGGGGGGCAGGACGTAGGCGGGTACACCGCGGCGTCCGAGCCAGCGGGCCAGTTCCCGCAACGGCGCCACCAGCGCCTGCAAGGTCGCCGGCTTCACCCCTCGCTTCCGGGCAGCAGCCACCCACGCCTCGACTGCGGCCTCACTCGGCGCGTCCAGCCCGGGGAACTCCGCGCAGCAGAACGCGCAGAAGCGAGAAAGCGCCCGCTCTTCGGCGACGTACTTGTAGCCGACAGAGCGCTTCTCCGCGACGAGGCGGGAGATCGCGCTGTCCATCGTGATCTCGGGGCTCACCGTGACACCTCCTGGGTCGATGCGTCGGGGTCGAGTGCACAGCTGGCCAAAAGCCCGAGCGAGGATTTCAGGTACACGCCGGTCGAGCGGACCGACTGATGACCGAGGATGTCTGCGATCTGCTCGAGCGGCGTGCCCTTTTCCATCAACCGGGTCGCGAGCGTGTGCCTGAGCGAGTGCATGCCGTGGTGGCGTTTCTCGCCGATCGGGACGTGAGCCGCCCGGGCGTGCTTGACCAGGATCTGGTGGAGATGGTCCTCGTCGGAGAACGGACCGATCGGGGCAGTGTGCCGAACGAACACCTGCGGGCAATCACAGGCCGGTCGACCGGCACGGATGTAGTCGATCACGGCCCAGCCGACGTCCTTCAACAACGGCAGCTGCACCGGGGCAGCGGTCTTGGCCTGCGTGAGGACCAACCGGTTGCCCGGCCAGTCGAAGTCGGCGAACTCCAAGCGCTTGACGTCGACGCCGCGCAGTCCGAGCCTCGCGATCAAAAGGACGATCGCGTAGTCCCGCTTCCCGCTCGGGTTGCCCCGATCGATCGCGTCGAGGATCGACTCCACTTCGCCCGGCTCCCACACCGATGGCACCCTGGCCTGCTTGGTGGAGTGCGCGGCCGGGACAGCGTCGGCAACGGCGGCGCCGACAAGGCCCTCAGCGGATGCGAACACCAGAAACGAGCGCAGCGCACACAGCTTCTGCTCGACCGTCTTTGCCTGGTAACCAGCGAGCGTGGTGACGAACGCGTCGATCGTGGCGACGTCGCAGCGAGCGAGGCCGCCGCGTGCACCGGTGAACGCGACGAAATCCCCGGCGACAGTTCCATAGGTGCGCACCGTGGACACGGCGCGGTTCGCACCTCGTAGCCAGGCCTGGAACCGGGCGACCGTGTCGGCATCCTTCCCGGTCAGCCGGTCGATCGACCGGCTGTAGCGGCGCAGCACCGCTCCATGGACTGCGTAGTCGCCGAGCATCTGGGCGACCCTGAACAGATAGACGTCGTTCGCCACGAGCGTGCCAGAGCGCTCCTTCGCGAAGAAGTTGCACGACTCGTCGACCCATGCCATCGCGACGTCCAAGGAGAACTCCTCGACGCCGCGGGCAGCGAAGAACCTCTCCATGCGGCGCCAGCACCCCCGATACCAGACCAACGTCGGGTCCTTGTAGCCGAGACGCTGCAGCTCTGCGTCCAGACCGGACACCAATCCCGACACAGTCACTGTCACAGCCGACCTCCTGATCACCAGGGCCCGGCACCATGCCGGACCGATGATCAGAATCGTCGGCGCGTTATGTGCAGCGCTCGGCCCCGGTCCCCATCCTCACCAGGACTGATGGGGCCGCGCTGTGCATAACCCAGCGCTGTTCATAGGGCGGGGTGATCTCACCCCTCCTCGCCAACGTCTACCTGCATGCCTTCGACCGGGCCTGGGCCGAGTCCGGCACGGGAGAAGTCGTCCGCTATGCGGACGACTTCGTCGTGTTGTGTTCGTCTCGTGCACAGGCTGAAGATGCCCAGCGGCGGGCGACCGCCATCATGGGTGACCTCGGTCTGTCGCTGCACCCGGACAAGACCCGTGTGGTCGACCTCCGGGAGGGCGAGGAGGGCTTCGATTTCCTGGGCTGGCACTTTCGTGCCCGCATGTCCGGCAAGCTGTGGGAACGGGAGCGAATCGTCCACTACTACCTCCACCGCTGGCCGAGCGAGCGGTCCATGAAGCGTGCCAGGGCGAGGATCAAGGCCATGACCGGTCGGAGCCAGGTCGGGATGGAGCTGAAGGCCGTGATCGCACGGCTCAACCTGTTCCTCCGGGGATGGGGCGGCTACTTCCGCACCGGCAACAGCGCCAAGAAGTTCGTCAGCCTGGACCGCTACGTCGTGTGGCGGCTGAAGCGCTTGCTCATCAAGAAGCGCGGCCGCAACCTCCGGGCGGGCCAGGCGACACGATGGACGCGCACCTGGTTCCACGACCAGGGCCTGCACAAGCTCATGGGCACTATCCGTTATCCGAAGGCTGCGTAACCATGTCCAGAAGACCGTCGGTGAGCTGTATGCGGGAAAACCGCACGTACAGATCGAAAGGGGGATGGGGAACCGGGCCTGCCTTGCAGGCACCGCGCCCCTGACTACCAATGGATAGCCCTTACGCGAGAAGTCCCGGAGGAACGCCCTGAGGGCGAGCTTTTCGGGATCTGGTGAGTGGCCGGGGGTAATCGCACCCCCGGGCTCTCGCAGAACCCGGCGTGAAGGTCTCCCCTCACCGGGCTCCCACAGGCCGACCGCTGGCTTGCGATATGAGGGCCCAATGGGCAAGGAGCCGAGGCTGACGTTGACGCACAACGTTCAGCCAGTTCCATGCTTGCGTGACCTTCCCTCGCAATCGTTTGAACTTCTGCTGAACCGACGGCCATGATCCCCTGTGCCAAGTGCGGCAAGCCCATCATCGAGCGGGCCGAGCAAGGGCAGCTCCGCAAGTCAGGGATTCGGTCAAAGTCGTAGGGCGTTGAGAACGAGCTTGTCGTTGCCGAGCGAGTCGGTGCCGGACAGTGCAGCGCTGGTTCTCCCGGCGTTGCAGAGAGCCGGACGACTGGTGCGTGTGATGGGCACGGCGGCGCGTTGGGGCTCCGACTGGTCCAGAACGACAACCCGGCGCCGCGGCGCGCTACAGACCGAGCAGCGTGAGTGCGGATGCGGGGCGTCGGGACACCGAGCGCAGTGCTCGGGCGATGTTGGTCGCACCGGCGAGACGCAGGACGCTGATCGCGAGATTGCGCATGGCGGCAAGCGCGCGGGGTGCAGAGCCAGAGCGGACCTTGGAGTGGTCCTCGCGCATCGTCACGTCCCGGACCCAGTGCAGTCCGTTCTCGATCGACCAGTGACCTCGTGCGGCACTGAGGAGTTGGCGCCGGGTCGCTGTCCGCGTGGTCAAGCTGGTGACCGCGTACGCGGTCTCGGTCGAGCGAGCGGTCTTGGTCTTCGCGTCGTCCACCTCCCGCATGATCCGGACGACTTGGGAGAGGTGCGGGAAGTCGTGGAGCCCCGAGCCTGTGGCGACCCAGATCGTGCGGGTCTCGAGACGTCCGTGGCCCTTTGCGGTCTCGGTCACTGGCTCGATCAGCGGTCCTCGTCGAGCGACGCGATCACGTCGTAGAGCGTTGGCTGGTTCTCCTTGACGAAGAACAGGTATGCGGCCGATTTGTCCTCGACGAGGAAGCGGGCGTGTTCACGCTGGGTGTGCATCGCGTCGGCGGTGACGACGCGACCGGCGAGTGTGAGGTGCTCGAGCATCGGGCGGAAGGCGACGATCTCGTTCTCCTTGTGGTCGACCTCTGCCTGGGCGATGACCACTCGCT
>JAJYXE010000029.1 GCA_021791145.1 Actinomycetes bacterium
CCCCCGCGCCGCCCGCGCCGAAGAGCCCGCCTGGCCCTCCCGCACCTCCCGCCCCGCCGCTGACGGAGTTGCTTGTGAACGGGTCGGCCAATACGAAGCTCGCGTAGCTTCCGCCGCCGGACGCGCTGCCTCCCGCACCACCGTTGCCGCCCGTGCCGAAGGTTCCCGCGGCGCCGCCCGCCCCTCCCACTCCACCGGCTCCGCCTGTGCCGCCCACTCCGCCGGCTCCGCCTCCGCCACCGAAGCCGACTGCACCCCCCGCCCCGCCCGCGCCTGCGGCACCGCCGTTGGCAGCGTCGTTCGAGAAGGAGACGCCGGTGAGCGAGACGTTCGACTCCTGGGTGGCCTCGTAGATCGCTCCACCCTGCGCGCTGCCGCCCGCGCCGCCCGCGCCGGCTGCACCTCCGGTGCCGCCGTTGCCGCCGTTGCCACCGGCTCCTCCGTTGCCCCCGGTGCCGCCGTTGCCGCCCGAGCCGCCGTTGCCACCCGAGCCGCCGTTGCCGCCGTTGCCCCCCGCGCCGCCGTTGCCGCCCTGCGCGGTGTCGTTGGAGAATGAGACGTTGGCGAGCGACACGGCTGCGTACGCCGCGTAGATCGCCCCACCCTCCGCGTTGCCGCCCGCACCGCCGTTGCCGCCCGAGCCGCCGTTGCCGCCCGCGCCCCCCGCGCCCCCCGCGCCGCCGTTGCCGCCGGTGGCACCGGGAGCCCCCGCGCCGCCGACCCCGCCCGCACCCCCGGCACCGCCGCTGCCGCCCGTCCCGCCTGTACCGCCGGTCACCGAGTCGAACAGCAGGCGGTCTGTGCCGAGCGTCAGCGTGCTGCCCGGCTCGACGTACAGCGCTCCGCCTGCCGCGAGTGTCGCGTTGCCCCCTGCGCCCCCTGCGACGCCCGTGCCGCCCGCGCCCGCGTCACCCCCGTTGGCGCCTGCGACAGATCCAGCTGTGCCGTCCGTGCCCTGGACGCCCCCTGTGCCGCTCGATCCCGTGGTGGCGTCTGCTCCCGCCACGTGACCTGTCCGCAGCTCGATCCCGGTGAGGGTGAGCGCGCCGCCGTTCACCTGGAAAAAGCGCGTCCTCTTGGCGCCGTCGAAGACGACCGCGTAGCCGTTCGCGTCGATGTCGACGCTCTGCCCGGAGGGGATTGTGATCTGCGACGGGAAGGTGACCGTGCACGCCTTCCCGTAGTCGATGGCGGCCCCTTGAGCTGTTGCGGCTCGGTCCACTGCGGTTTGCAACGCGGAGAACGTGCATGTCGTCAGGGTCTGCGGGACCAGGGTCTGCGGGGCCAGGGTCTGTGCCGCCGACGCCGGTGCTTGGAGGCCCGTCCCTGCGAGCAGCCCTCCAGCCATGGCGGAGACGAGCACCGCTGCCCGAAGCGTCCAGCTCCTTCTTGGCATCGAATGCTCCTCCGTCAGCTCCGCGGCGGGCGATCGGTCCTCGACTCGAGGATTGGACCGCAATAGTTGCTGCCGGCGGCAGGAGTGGCAAGTGACGGTGCGCGCGTGGGAACCCCGGTCCCGCCTTTACCGCCAACGTCGGACCGCTCGCCCGAGGGTCCGGCTCACCTCGGCGCTGAGGAGCGGGGCCAGTGACGCCGCCGTCACCTGCCCGGAGCTGGCGTGATCGATTGCGTGGAAGCACTCCCAGAAGCGGACCAGCACGCCCTCGCCGTCGGCCTCGAACGTCCGTGCCGCGAGCCGCAGCCACCGGTACTGGTACCAGACGTAGTTCAGCGGGCTCATCGGGTGCTCACCGCCGGCGTAGTGGGCCTCGAGCTCGTCGAGCGTGCTGCAGCCCTCGGCGCGCATCCGAGCGGCGAGGCGCCGACTTCCTGCTCCCACGGTCGGCAGCACTTCGAGCGTGTGCAGGCTCTGCGGACGGCTCGTCGCGACGAACGCGTGCAGGACGAGGTCGGCAAAGAGCTCGCCGAGCCAGAAGGTTGGCAGACGGAGATCCCCCAGCACCTCGAAGGCGTGCCCGAGCTCGTGGATCGTGATGAGGTCGAAGAACGGCTGGAGATCGAGCCCGCCTGCGCCGTCGGGGTACGTCGTCAGCAATTCGGCGTAGCCGCGCGGCGACGCCTCTCGTATGTCCTCTCCGATCCCGTTCCAGAGGTGTCCGCTTCCTGCCGGCATCACCACGATGCCGGGCCGGATCTGGCCGGCGTCATCGTTGAAGAACGGCAGCCCGTAGGGCTGGCGGCTGTGCCAGTCGCGTTCGTCGACCACGATGAGGGCGATGTCCGCCTCGACTCCGAAGAGACCGCTCAGATATCGGTAGGCATCAGCCGCGATGCCGGCAGCGGCGCGTGCCCGCACCACCGAGCCATCGCTGTGGCGGACCTCGAAGGGATACCCGTCCAGGTGCGCGAGCCCCGATCCCAACGCACGCTCATCCATGCGCTCGGCGCGCGTCCTCGCCGCTACCGTGCGATTCCGACACGTGGTCCGTGGCCCGCGGGATGTTGGGCGCAGCGGACCGCCCACGGCAGGGCCTCGAGACGCTCTTGCGGGATCGGCCCGCCGCACAGCTCGCACAGACCGTAGCCACCCTCGGCCAGGCGGTGACGGGCTCGCCGCACGTCCTGGAGCATCGAGAGAAGCTGCTCGTGGGTCGACACCGCCGCAAGGCGCTCGACCGCCATCGAGGTTCCCTCGCCGACACGTTTGCCGAAGGAGATCGAGCCAGCGTCCGCGACTGACGAGGTCAGCTCCGCAAGCTCGGACTCGAGCCGCTCCTCGCGCTCGGCCAGGATGCGATCGACGTCGAGGTGCACCACTTCAGCGTACGGCAGGCCCGCGCCCTCCCAAGAGCGTGCTCCGAGGCGCGGCGTCGGCTGCGTCGATCAGATCTTGAACGCACAGCCGTCCCAGAACGCCGCCGGGCGCTTGCGGACGAGCCCACGGAGCTCGAGCACCAGTTCGTCCGGGCGGCCGTGCGCGGGGTCGAAGCGCACGGTGATCGGGAGGTCGGCGTCCACGGTGACGTAGCGCGCGGCGTCGCCGGGTCGATCGGTGGACGCGCTGAGGAGCGTGAGCCCGCCCTGACAGCAACGGTGCCGTGTCGCGCGGACCCACAGGGTCCCGCCGCGCGCCGCCACGTACGCACACAACTCGGGATCGGCGCTCACCTGCACGTCTTCAATCGTATAAGTGACGGGTTCTCCGACGTGTCCGGGCACGCGTCGCACCCGGGGAGGTCACCTGCAGGCTGTTGGGGGAGGCGTCCTGGCTAGCATCGCCGGGATGGCGGTCGCGACGAGGTCGATCGGCGTGCTTGCTGCGGCGTCGACCGCGGGGATCATCCACACCGAGGAGCTGACCAAGGTCTACCCACGCGCCGACTTCGCCGCGGTCGACCATCTCGACCTCGACGTGCAGGCCGGTGAGATCTTCGGCCTTCTCGGCCCGAACGGAGCCGGCAAGACCACGACGGCGGGCATCCTCACCACCAGGGTCGTGCCGACGTCAGGGCGTGCGGCGGTCGGGGGAGTGGACGTGGCCAAGCACCCGGCGCTCGCCAAGCAGCTGAGCGGGATTGTCTCGCAGCAGAACACGCTCGACCGCCAGCTCACCGTGTGGGAGAACCTCTACTTCCACGGCCGGCTGTTCGGGATCGGCGCAGCGGCCTCACGCAGGACCGCCACCGAGCTCCTCGAGCAGTTCCAGCTCGAGAAGTGGGGGAAGGCCTCCGTCTACGCGCTGTCCGGGGGGATGGCCCAGCGGCTGATGGTGGCGCGGGCTATCTTCCACCGGCCCGCGGTGCTGTTCTTGGACGAGCCGACGGCCGGGCTCGACCCCCAGAGCCGTCTCGCGCTGTGGGAGATCCTCGAGAGCCTCAACGCTGAGGGCCAGACGATCCTGCTCACCACCCACTACATGGAGGAGGCCGACAAGCTCTGCCACCGGGTCGCGATCATGGACCACGGCAGGATCCTCGCCCTCGACACTCCGGACGCGCTGAAGCGCGGGATCGGCGCCGACACGGTCGTGGGGGTGCGCTCGACGGGTGATCTCGCCGCGCTCGGGGACCTGCTCAGCCGAGAGGTCGCCGGCGTCACCCGTACGCGCATCTCCGAGGGGGTGCTGCAGCTGCACGTGAGCGGCGGGCATCGGCTCATCCCCGAGATCGTCCTCGCCGCAGAGCGCCACGGCTTCGATCTGGTGGACCTGTCGATCGCAGAGCCGAGCCTCGAGACCGTCTTCATCACACTCACCGGAAGGGAGTTGCGGGACTGATGGCCGTCAGCCCGGCCACGGCCGTGACGGGGGAGGGGGTCGACCACTCGATCTCCGTCCACCTGCGGCCGGTCGTCGCCGCGAGCTACACGGCGCTCGGCGCGTTGTTGCTCCGTGACCTCCTCGTCCTGTGGCGCGACAAGTGGATCTTCGTGCTGCGCACGATCATCCAGCCGTTCCTCCTGTGCTTCGTGTTCCTCTACGTCTTCCCCAAGATCGGGCAGGGCATCGGAGGGAGGGGAGCCGTGGCCGAGTCGGCGTTCGCAACGATCCTGGTCCCCGGGGTCGCCGGCATCTCCATCATGTTCCAGGGCGTGCAGTCGATCGCCCTCAACATGGCCCAGGAGTTCGGCTTCACCAGAGAGATCGAGGACAGGGTGCAGGCGCCCTGCCCCATCTGGCTCGTCGCGATCGCCAAGGTGCTCTCCGGCGCCGCCCAGGGCGTGCTGTCCGCCGCGATCGTGCTCCCCATCGCCGATGTCGTCCACGCCGCCGGGGTCCACGCGCACCTCGACTTGCACTGGTGGATTGTGCTGACGCTGGTGCCGCTCGCCTGCATCGCGATGGCGAGCCTGGGTCTCGTGCTCGGCACCAGCTTCGAACCGCGCAACATCGGCCTCATGTTCGGGTTCATCATCCTGCCGATCACGTTCCTCGGCGGCACCTATTACTCGTGGACGACCTTGGCACCCGTCAAGATCGGCGGGTTCCACTGGCTCCAGACGCTGGTGCTGCTCAATCCCCTCATCTATGTGAACGAGGGCATGCGCGCCGCGTTCACCTCGTTCCCCCACATGCACCTCTACGTGATCTACCCGGTCTTGGCGGGCTTCGCGGCGGTGCTCCTCACGGTCGGTCTGCGCAACTTCCGCCGGCGCGTCCTCAGCTGACCTCGTGCCGGCCCGCGTGCCGGGAACCATCCCCGAACGGTGCGTGCGCCCCGGCTACCCTGACCCCGATGGAGGGACGAAAGGCCCCGACCAGGACGAGCAGCTTCGGCGCCGGGCGCCGTGAGGGCCACGACGCGTCGGCCTACTACGGGCGGGCGCTGGTCTGTGTCCACGAGACGACGGATCGCCACACCTGCGAGCCGGCGGTCGCCAACGAGGTCTTCGAGCACTCGGCCGAGACCATGAGCGAGCTGCCCGACGACAGCGTCGCCTTGATGGTGACCTCCCCTCCGTACCACGTGGGGAAGGACTACGACTCCGACACGTCCTTTGAGGAGTACCTCTCGCTCTTGGAGCGCGTGTTCCAAGAGACCTACCGGGTGCTCCAGCCCGGTGGCCGTGCGGTGGTCAACGTGGCGAACCTCGGCCGGCGGCCCTACGTCCCGCTCTCCCACGAGGTCACGGCCCGGATGCTCCGGATCGGGTTCTTCATGCGCGCGGAGATCGTCTGGCAGAAGGCGAAGGGCGCCGGAGGGAATTGTGCGTGGGGCAGCTGGCGGTCTCCTGCGAACCCTGTGGTTCGGGACGTCCACGAGTACTGCCTGTGCTTCTCGAAGGGGCGCTTCGACCGGGTGGTGAAGGGCGAGGCCGACATCTCCGCCGAGGACTTCCTGGCCTCGACGCTGTCGGTCTGGGAGATTCCGCCCGAGTCGGCGAAGCGGGTGGGGCACCCCGCACCATTCCCCGTGGAGCTGCCCAGGCGCTTCATCCAGCTCTACACCTACCGCGACGAGTGGGTGCTCGACCCGTTCATGGGCAGCGGGTCTACTGCGGTCGCGGCCGTCAGGACCGGGCGGAGATGGGTGGGCTACGACGTCGACGCGGCGTACTGCGAGACGACCCGCAAGCGTGCCGCCGCAGCCGAAGCGTCACTTCCGCTCGCAGTCTGAGCGGCGAGGACGCCGACTTGCACACGCTCGCCGCCGAGGCGACCGAGTCCGTCTGTTCGCTGCTCGGCGGGCACGGCTCACAGGCCCCGGGCGCGCGGTCCTCCGCGGCGAGCCTGCAACCAGATCCTGCGGGAGGGGTACTCGACGTCGGGTGTGAGGGATCGACACGCCCTCGCAAGGTGGCTGAAGGTGCTCTGCGAGGAGACGGGTCGCGTCGCCGAGGCACAGGAGCCCGGAGGGGTGGCCGTGACGGGAGCTGAAAGAGTGAGGCCGTGACCCAGCAGACTTCAGGGCAGTGCCGGCTGTGCGGCAAGAGCTTCACGAGGTCGGGCATGCAGCGCCATCTCCGCGTCTGCCGCAAGAGGTTGGGCGGCGACGGCGAGCCCGTCAGCTTCCTGCTCGCGCTCCAGGACCGGTACCTCCCGTCCTATTGGCTCGTCCTCGAAGCGTCGCCGACCGCCACCTGGGACCATCTCGACGACTTCCTCCGCCGGGTCTGGGTGGAGTGCTGCGAGCACTTGAGCTGCTTCAGGCATGCGGGCACGACGTACGCCTACGACGTGTCGGGTGCGAGCGAGTGGGCGTCGAGCCCGCGCTCCATGGCGCATCGGATCGCCGCCACGCTCACCGTGGGCAGCCGCTTCAGCTACGAGTACGACTTCGGCAGCACGACCGAGCTGGCGGGCCGGGCGCTGGATCTCGTGCCTGGCGCACGGAGGGGACGTGCGATCGAAGTGCTCGCACGCAACGACCCGCCCGTGTACCCGTGCGAGGAGTGCGGGCGGAGCGCGACCACGGTGTGTGCACTTTGCGCTCAAGTCTCCGCCGACGCCTGTTGGTACTGCGACGACTGCAGGCAACGTCATCGCTGCGGCGACCCAGGTGGCGACTACTTCGTCCCCGTCGTGAATTCGCCCCGCGTCGGGGTGTGCGGCTACAGCGGGCCGGCCGAGGAGTGACCGACTTTCACCGTGTGCATCTTCGCGTGTGCCAGCTTCCGCGATCCCAAGATGCCACGCCCTTTGCGTCGCTTTTTTCCGGTGCGCCTGGGGTGGCCGGAGTGGGCGTAACGAAGCACGTCCATGGGATCGCCACTCGCGCTGTGCTCACCGAAGCGGAATGCTCGGACCCGCTGGTCAGCCTCAATCGCTCAGCGCGAGGGAGGAATCGGTACGCATCTCGAAGGACCCGCGACTAGGCCAGGCCACACCATACATGGCAGCTACGAGTCCCAACATCGCCAACCAATACGTCCACATGTTGAGATGTGCGTACGTCTGAAGGAGTACCCCTCCGCCAAGACAGGACACCACTAGCCAACGAAGGTGTGTGCGAGAACTAGCTGCGACCAACGCGTATCCGACGGTTGGGCCGAGATAGTAGGAGAGCATTACGGGTTCGAAGATGCAGCGCGCGGCCAATGCGAGGCCGCAGAGCCACACGATGCCCAGCGGTCTGTCGCGAAACCGAGACGCGACGATGCCGATACCGATGGCTGCAGCAGCCCCCAACACGCGCGGTGGACCGCCCGCCACTCCGCCTCTGACGGTCGGCGACAACGCGACCCACGGCGTTGTATGCAAAAACCCCCCCCGATAGGTGATCTGCTCCGTCAGCGCGCGAAACGTTGGACCTGGGTTTGGGATCAGCATTACGAGAAAGATCGCTCCCGGCAATATGGCGGCGCGTCCCAGGATTCCCCAGCTCCGGCGGACTCCGACAAACCCCACGATGACCGGGAGCACGAAGATCGCCCAAAGCTGGAAGGCGATTGCAGCACCCAGTAGCCACCCGATCGCGTAGCTCCTGGGATTTCGTATCGAAACAGCCGTCGCGAAGGCACATAGCCCCATTGCGACAACGTCCTCGGGGTGGCCCCAGAAGACGATCGTGGGAGCGAGCGCGGCCGCCTCCAGCACTGAGAGCATCCGGCGCCGCGTCCGAGATACACCCAAGATGGCTGCGAGACTGTCGAAGCCGACCAGTGCGACCCCCGCGCACGCCATCATGATGGGTCCCAGAAGAAGGAGAGCAGTTGGATGTGGAATCCAAAAGATTGCGGGACCAAGCTGGAAACTCTGAGAGAGGTGTAGAGCTGTCGCCAGCATGACGAATGGGGTCAGCACGACCGCGAAACCCGGCAGGGTCACGGGAGGACGTGAGTTGCTGTAGATGTAAGAGATGAGACCGTCTGCGATGTCGTGAGACGCCTTCACGGTCACCCACATGTCGATGGGCTCATCCCAGAAGTTGGTGCTGTGCGGAAGGGTCGTGTAGCCGACCAGAGATGGCCACCAGACGCAATATGCCATGCCCGCAACGATCACCAGCAAGGTGACGCTTGCCAACCACCACCCGTTGCCCTGGAAGAGAGACGATCGGACGCTGAAGTCCGGCCTGGTCACCGTGTCCTTGCGCCCCCCTCGGCTCATTGTCGCTGGAGGATCGCACATCCATCGACGTGATCGCAACCGTTCAGCTGCTTGCAGCGCGCTGGACCGCGCTGGGGGAGGTGCTCGGGAGCCGACCGGCTTAGGCAAGGAGGTGAAGGGGTGCAGTGAAGGGGGGGTCGTGCTTCGGCTCGTGACTGGCTTCGGCCGATGTGAAGCACAAGACGACGCGATCGAGCCAGCCGCCGAGCGCCCACGCAAGGTCGTCGCATGACCGCTGGCGATCGCATGCCGAACTCGATCTCATGCGGAAGTCGTCATGGAATCCCAACAGTCCGCCCAACAGCGGCCCAACCGACGGGGCATGGTCCTGCCAGACGGGGATCGTTCCGCCAGATGAGCCTTGGTCCCCGGGGAGGTGAGACGTGCGACGACGAGTTGCAGTTGGGCCAGAGTCGGCCGATGTGTGCCATGGGAGTTCGGAGAGCGTCGAGCGTGCGCGCCATCCGCGGTGGTGGCGGATGATCTCGGCCATCGCGTTGGTCCTGGGAGCAGGGGGGGTCGGCGCGGTCGCGGGCGGCTCCTTGGCGTCTGCGGCATCCACGTCGATCGAGAACCCGAGTTGTTCGTCGACGTTCCCCGCAACTGGCCACGCGGTCGCGATGGTCTCTACGCCCTCGGGCAACGGCTACTGGGAGGTCGACCAGTTCGGTGACGTCGTGACCTACGGAGACGCCACGTGCATGGGGTCGCTGACCGGCTCGACGCTCGATGCCCCGGTCGTGGGCATGGCCGCGACACCGTCTGGGCACGGCTACTGGCTGGTGGCGGCCGACGGCGGCGTCTTCACCTTCGGCGACGCCCACTTCTACGGCTCGATGGGCGGCAAACATCTCGCGGCCCCTGTCGTGGGCATGGTCGCGACACCCTCGGGCAATGGCTACTGGCTGGACGCGGCCGACGGCGGCATCTTCACCTTCGGTGGCGCCCACTTCTACGGTTCGATGGGCGGCAAGCACCTCGCGGTGCCGGTGGTGGGCATGGCGACCGTCCCCTCGGGCAACGGTTACTGGCTGGCGAGCTCGGATGGCGGCGTCTTCACCTTCGGTGACGCCCACTTCTACGGCTCGGCCGCCTCCGTCTCCTTCAGCCGACCGGTCGTGCGCATGACCGCCACTCCGTCGGGAGACGGCTACTGGCTGTTGACCTCGGGTGGAGGCGTCTTCGCCTTCGGCAACGCCAAGATCTACCCCAAGACCTCGTGACGGCGTCCTCGCGCAAGTCGCTGAGCGTGGGCTGAGACGCCCCACCGATGCGCTGAGACGTCCGCGCCCACCGATGGGCTGAAGCGTCCGCGTCCACCGATGCGCTGAGACGTCCGCGCCCACCGATGGGCTGAAGCGTCCGCGTCCACCGATGCGCTGAGCGACCTGGCGCTCCTCGGAGCGCCAGGTCGGCTCGCGTCCCCTCGGGTGCCGCCGCGCTGGTCAAGGGGGGTGACATGGGGTAACCTTCTTTCGGGGATGGGAGGAGTCGCGTGGTTGGTGCACGCCGCTTCCTGGGGAGTCGAGACCTTCGGGGCACCGGGTGGTCCGCGCGCGGGGAAGGCGGCTTCGCCCTCATCGAGGTCATCATCGCCTTCAGCGTGCTATTGATCGCGCTGCTCGGGATCGGCCTCGAGATGGGGACCCAGTACGCGAGCATCGGGGCCTCGCACAACGAGCAGACCGGCGACGCTGTCCTCAACCGCCTGCTCGACGAGGCGAGGGCGCTGCCCTACACAGTCGTCGCGAAGGGCTTGAGCAACGCCGACACGAGCGTCTCTTCCACATCCACCTACCTGAAGAAGACCGGTACAGGCACAGCGATCTGGGTGTTCGAGGACTCCGCGCTGGGCCCCGGCAACGGCACAGGCGAAGTCGTCAACCACTACTCGCCGCCGACAGGGCTGAGCCCGCCGCCGCCCTTCTACCCGCACAAGAGCTGCTTCTCGGAGAAGGGAGCCTCGGTCACCTGCACAGGTGGCCAGTACTTCACCGCCCTCACGTTCCCGACCAAGTACGGCTCCAAGGTCACGACCGCCACGACAGGCAAGGCGCTCGCCGCCACATGGCTGACGAAGGTCATCCGCGTGACCGTGCTCGTCTCCTGGCGGGCGCCGGGCAACGGCAGCCCGACGGCGGTCGCCGGCCAGACCCTCATCTTCGCCAAGACAGTCGCCTGCACCAGCCTGGGTCTCCTCTCTACGCCGAGCGCCGCGTCGTGCCAGCCCAATTTCACGGCGACCTCACGCGCCGGCGGCGGGGTCGTCGCGATGAAGCCCTCGACAGGGGCGCCGGCGGGGGAGCCGATCAAGGGGCTCACGTTCTCGAGCTTCGACCTTCTCCTGCCCGGCAGCACTTCCAGCCAGACGCTCACCCAGACGTCGACCATTCTCGGCACGTCCAACGCCTCGGGCGCGACGATCGCTCCCACAAGTGCGCGCGACCAGGAGTCGGTCGTGCTCACGAAGGCCACCAACGACCTCGCGACCGGGACGAGCGACGACCAGTCCCTCACGCTCACGCAGTCGGCGAGCGCGCTGACCTCGACGTCTGCGACAGGCGCCTACTCGGTCACGGCGACCCCGTCGTCGACCGATACGGGCACCTCGACGAGCACCACCTCTGCGACGAGCACCCACGCCTGCGCGAGCTTCACAGGGACCGACCTCACCACGGACCTCCCATGCGGCGCGGGCCGAGCGGCACAGGGCTCTACGGCGACGCTCGGCGCGACGTTTGGCGCGGCGGGTGCCGCGACGCTCCTTGACGTCGCGGGGACACCGCCACATCCCGACCGCGTCCTCACGGCTCGCTACGCGAGAGGTGCCGTGCCCACCACATGCCCCACAACGGCCAGGAGCGGCTGCATCGACGCCAAGGCGCAAGGCGGGCTCGGGACCGCAGAGCTCGCCGGCCTGCCTGCGGCTGTGACCGCGCCGGCTGGGTGGCTGGGCTACACCGTCGGGCTCTCTGGGTTCGAGGCGAGCGCCACATCGTGGGCCCGGAGCGCGTCGCCCTGGCTCTCAGGGAAGATGACCACAGTTGCCGGGACCCTCAGGTACTACAACGGCTCGGGGTACACGAGCCTCACACTTGCCGTCGGCTCCTCGGCGCAGGCCATCACAATCCCATCGGTCAAGGTGACCACCGGGACGATCACGGTCGAGATCACGCCTCACCTCGCCACCGGCGGGGTGGCCTGCAACGCCACCACAACATCGTCGCACCCCGCCCGGGTGCACCTCGAACGATGCTCGGTCTCCCCGCTCTTCGGGACGATCACCTACCTCGTGACCGACGGCGCGACAACGCTCGCCGACTTCACGATGACAGTGAGCCTGGGCACATTCTCGGCCACCGCGAGCTACCAGGTGGCGACGTGAGACGCGCCGAGGAGGGCTTCTCCGTGCTCGAGCTGCTCATCGCGATGCTGATCGGGATGGTGCTCCTCGGGCTCGTCATGGTGTCCCTCTCGACCTTCCTCCAGTCGGGCTACGACGGGGTCGCCTCCGGGCAGGCCAACGACAACGCGGCGCTCACCATGACAATCATCCGGCGCCAGGTCGTGAACGCGGACGTCCTCTACAACCCCGCCGACGAAGGGTCCAACGCCGGCGCGACAGTCCCGAGCGGGTTCTCACTGCGCATGCTCACCGCCGGGGCCCGGACAACCGCGCCTCCCGAGACACCTGGCGGCACCATCACAGTGCCGACGTGCGTCCAGTGGCGGCTCCTCAAGACAGGCAACCTCGAGGACCGGTCGTGGCCGACAGGGCACCCGACAGCGGTGCGCCCCTGGCGCACGGTGATGTCGGGACTGGTGAACCCCCGTCCGTCCACACCGCCGTTCAAGCTCGACATGACCGGGGCGTACCAGCACCGCGTGCTGAAGCTCACCTTCGTGCTCCCCCAGACAGTGCGCTCGACAGGGTCGAGCTTGACGCTGCGGTCCTCGGTCACCGCCCTCGACGCCCAGTTCTTCGCCCCCACAGCGAGCGAGTACTGCTCGCCGGTGCCCTCGCCATGATCGCCGAGCGCGTCCGGTACGTGCGACAGCACCGGGGCCCGCCGCCCTGCGACGACGAAGGCCTCGCCTTCATCCTCGTCGTCGTGGTGATCGCCTCGGTGATGGCCGTCCTGGCCGCGACGCTCTTCCATGTCGCCCTCGACAACATTTCGACCTCCCAGCGGATGGTGCTCCAAGAGCAGGCGCTGCAGGCCGCCGAGTCCGGTGTGGACCTCGCCTACCAGGGCATCGAGGCGGTCACACTCGCGTCGTCCACAACCGGGCGCCACCACGTCCCGTGCGCGCCGGCGACAAGCCCGATCAAAGGGAACATCGGAAGCGCCCCGAGCGGCTCCAGCTACACGGTGACGGTCAAGTACTACAAGTACGCGACAGCTGCGCACCCCACACCGACGGAGCTCACCACAGCGACGTGCACGACCACACCGGTCGACCTCGTCCGCATCGTGGTCACATCGACCGGCGCGGACCTCACGCAGACAGCGCACGTGACGTCCCAGGCGAACATCGCCCCGGTCAACCCCTTCGCCAACTCGGTCTTCGTCAACGGGTCGATGACACTGCGTGGGAGCAACTCGTCGATCGGGGGCCAGACGGTCTACGTCCACACAGGCAACCTGACATGCAACGGCGGCGGGACCATCGACGGGTCGGTCACGGTGCTCGGGAAGGTGACAGCGAGCGGGAGCTGCTCGATCGCAGGCGCCCTCGAGGCGACGACATCGATCTCTCTCGGCGGCACCGCCTCGATCGGCGGGACAGTCATCTCCACGACAGGGAGCATCTCGGTCCAGGGCACAGGCGTCGCGGTGTCGGGAAGCATGTACGCCCGCGGGTCGATCACGATCAGCTCGACCACGTGGTACCAGCGCTACATCGCGACACACACAGTCACAGGCATCAGCGTGAGCTACACGATCAACCCGACAGAGACAGCGCTCGTCCGTCCGACGGAAGAGCCCTGGCCCGACCTCACCTGGGCGAGCGTCGACTGGGCGGGAATGCACTACAAGGTCGTGACAACCGGCTCCACATGCACCACGGCGGCAAAGACAGCGGCGCGCACGGCAGTCCTGTCCGCCAGGACAACCCCGAGCACAGGGTACGTCGGCGTCGCGCTCCACACGGCCTGCGCCATCCAGTTCACAAAGATCACAAAGAAGCTCGTCCTCAAACAGAGCCTGGTCGTGTTCTCGACGTCGGCCATCACAATTGCGAGCAACGCCGAGGTCCTCGACTCGTCGACAGCGAGAAGGACACTGTTCCTCGTGGTGCCCACAGGGACGAGCTGTACGGGCACAAACGGCAACATCTCGATCCACGGCACGATCGGGACAGGGATCGCGACCCTCGTCTACTCGCCGTGCAAGGTCACCATCCAAGGGACGAGCCCGATCAAGGAGGGCAAGGTCTACGCCAAGACCCTCACGATGAACGGCAACATGACCCTCGGCACAGTCACGTTCACACTGCTCGGGTTCTCGACCACTCAGGTGAGCGTCGGCATCGACTTTGAGCGCGAGACGAGCTGAGCATGCCTCCCGGGGCAACGCGCTGTCCCGGGATCACCTCGGCCCACAGATCATTTCGGCCCACAGACCGCCGCCGCCCCGGGACCGCCGCCGCCCGTCGCTACGGTAGGCGACGTGCCGGACCGAAGATCTCCTCAGCCGCGCGTCCGCCGCATCGTCGCGGCGTCGACCGTCGCCGCAGCGGTGGTCACCGTCGTGCTGCTCGCGGCCCTCGGCGCGTTCAGCGGCCCCGGCGCCCAGGCGGTCGGAGGGGTGGGCGCCGGGACACCTCCGCCGCGCTACTACGTGTCGCTCGGGGACTCCTACGCGATCGGCTACCAGCCCACGCCGTCTCCCGGCCCCACCCCGGGCTACACCGTGCTCGTCGCGCGACGAACCGGCATGAGCCTCGTCAATTTCGGCTGTGGCGGTGCGACCAGCACGTCGATCCTCGAGACAAAGGGGTGTGCCCCGCCCGAGGGGATCCCGGCGGGCGAGGACGTCGCGCACTACCCCCATGAGACCCAGGCTGCAGCGGCGGAGGCGTTCATCCGCCGGCACCGGGGGCACATCGGCCTCATCACGGTGAGCATCGGCGGCAACGACGTGACCCAGTGCGCGGCCGCGGCAGACCCGACGTCCTGCGTGCTCTCGGCGGTCCCCCTCGTCCGCAAGCACGTGACTGCTCTGGCGAAGGGCCTCCGGAGGGCGGCGGGGCCGAAGGTGCCGATCATCGGCCTCTCGTACCCAGACGTGATCCTCGGAAGCTGGGTGTACCCCGCCGGGCACGGCGACCCCGCGCTTGCTTCCCTGTCGGTGACCGCCTTCAAGGACCTCTTCAACCCCGCGCTGGCGAAGGCCTACCGGGCCGGGGGCGCGTCGTTCGTGGATGTCACGAAGGACACCGGCGGCTACGTCCCCCTCGCCGAGACGACCTCGCTCGCCCACTACGGCACCGTCCCGGTCGCCGTCGCCTCGGTGTGCCGCCTCACCTGGTCCTGCACACAAGGGAACATCCACGCCAACAGCGCGGGCTACAGGCTGATCGGCCGCGAGATCCTGGCGCGCTACCAGGCCCTGCGCCGGCGATGACCGCGCTCCTTGCCACCCTGCCCTGACCTGCCGCCGGCCCGCCCTCCCCCGGCGCGCTGCCCTCGGCGGCCGCCGCTGCACCCCGGATGCCTCGGGTTGGGCGAAGGTTGAGGTCCCATAGCGGCCGTTGTGGCAACGCTGCCGCACAATCCAGGAGATGAGCGACGACCTGGCTGCCTACCTCGGCTCGATCGACGGGCGCCTCGTGCGCTACCTCGACGAGGAGCGCGACATCGCGTCCGGGGCGATCCTCCACGTCCGGTGCTACGCGGTCGCCCTCGTCCAGGGCCTGGTGGTGCCCGAGCACGTCCACGAGGACTGGGGCGACTTCTTCCCGCTCGTCGTCGCATTCGTCCTCGCCTACGGCTCTCCCCGGCTCGGCCATCTCGCCCGCCGCTCGACGATCTTCGAGGGGGGAGGGGAGGAGCCGCTCACCGACGGGGACCGGATCTTCCTCGTGTCGATGCTCGCCGAGATCGACGACCTCCTCTCTCGCCGACAGCCCTGACGCCTGACCCGGCCCCGCCACGACGACCTCCGCTCGCGCCGGCAGCCCTGACCCGGGCACCCGGGCACCGCGACAGTTCTTTTCCTTCTCCCAGGTCGGCGCTGGATTAGCCTTTCGGTCGTGGCCGAGGAGCGTCCGGAGGGGACCTCTTCCGCGGTCGCCGCGGAGGAGGACACGACGCAGGGTGGGAAGGGCTCGCCCGGGTCCGCCCCCACCTCCCACGCCTCCGACGCAGCACCGAGCCCGCCCGCGTTCACCGCCCCCTCGCCCGACGAGACCCCCCCGGCCCCCTCCTTGGACGTCCGCCCCGCAGACGTCTCCGATCCGTTCTCGGGGAGCGACGCGGCGCCCAAGTTGCCGCGCTTCTCCCGGTCGGCGCTCGGCCTCCTCTTCGCCTGGATGCTGCTCTCGGCAGGGCTGTGCTACCTGGTCGCGACACAGCTCCCGGGGAAGCCCCTCGAGCTCGGGGTCGCGGCGGCGATCCTCGCCGCCCTCGGGGCGCTGCTCGGGTTCGCCTTCGCCGCCGAGCGTGAGGCGTCCAGGCAGCGCCTCGACGCCGAGCTGCAGCGCGCGTCGAAGATCCTCCGCTCGATCGAGGCGGTCACCGACCCCGGTCTCGCCTTCCTCGACCTCCAGGACCTCCTCGCCGCCGTGCTCACCCGGACGAAGGACGCGATCGGGGGCGACGTGGTCTGCGTCCTCCTCGCCGACGACACCGACCCCGCCCGCCCCGCCAACCCCGCGGTGCTGACGGTGCGCGCGTCGCAGGGCGCCCAGGAGCTCGCCCCGGTCGGGAGCGAAGTCCGGGTGGGCGACGGCGTGCTCGGGGCCGCGGCCCGCTGGGCGCGCCCGGTGGTCGTGGCGGACGCCCGCGGCGACGGCGCGGGATCGCTCCCCGAGTCCCAGCGCAGGATCGCCTCGCTGCTCGCCGCGCCGCTCATCGTCCACGGCAACAACCTGGGCCTCGTGGAGGTCGGGTCGCTCAGGCAGCGCAGCTTCGGGCCTGCAGACCTTCGCCTGCTCCAGGTCGTGGCGGACCGCCTGGCTGCGCTCGTGGCCCGCGCGCGGCTCGACGACGTGGCGAACCGGAGCCGCTACGGCGCCGAGCACGCCAACATGCACCTGCGCATCCTCGCCCGCGGCGGGACGGTCCTGGGCAACGCGCTGGAGAGCTACGACACGGCGCTCGAGGAGCTTGGCGCCGTGGTCGTGCCCGAGTTCGCCGACTGGTTCGGCGTGCACGTCGTCGACGCCACGGGGAAGGTGCAGCGGCTGGTGGCAAGGGCGCAGCCCAAGATGCTCGGCGGGCACAGCTTCAAGCGGGCGGGCCACCCCCACCCGCGCGGCGACGACCTGGTCCGGCTCGCTGTCGCCGAGCGCCGGGCCCAGCTCCTCGTTCCGACCAAGCGCTTGGGCGACGCGGCCCTCGGCGCGTCGGTCCACACCCCCGAGACCCTCGGGGAGTGGCCCGACGTGACGTCGCTCCTGGTGGTCCCCGTCCAGGTCCGCGGCGAGGTGGTCGCGACCCTCTCCTTCGTCACGGGTCCGGGACGGCGCGGCTACCGGCCATCGGACCTCGCGACCGCGGGCGAGCTCGCCGAGAGGGTCGCCGTGGCGGTCGACAGGGTGCGCTCGTGGCGCGAGAGCCAGCGGTCCGGCGAGATGGCGTTCGAGTACGCCGAGCGGCTGCGCCGCCTGGTCGACGCCTCGCTCGTCGTCAACGCGCCCCTGCGCGAGGGGGAGGTGCTCGACCTGCTCGTCGAGCACGCCCACCGCGCGCTCGGGGCGGAGGTGACGGTCGTGAGCGCGCTCCCGATCGGAGGGCCGCTCGCCGAGCGGGTCTGGCCCGCAGGGCACGTGGTCGCGCACGCGGGCAGCGACGACGACCTGAGCGGGCTGGTGCTCACCGCGAGCGATCTGGTCACGCGCTCGGGTGAGGTGGTCCGCCGGCCCGACGAGTGGAGCGGCGCGCGCGAAGGGGCCGACGTCGGAGCCGGCACCCCGCCGAGCGGGGTCGCCGCCGCGGCGGCCGCCGCCCTGCGGGTCCGAGGGTGGCTGGCGGCCCCGATCACCGACGGCGCCGGCGAGGTGCGCCGGGTGATCGTGGCGGTCGGCCGGCACGGGGCAGCGTTCACCTTCGAGGACGAGTCGGTCATCACGCTGCTCGCGCAGATGGCCTCGGGGGCCGTGCGCAACGCCCGCCTCTACGCCGAGGTGCGCGGCAACGAGCAGCGGCTCCAGACGCTGGTCGACTCGTCGCCGCTCGCCATCGCAGAGGTCCGTGCGAACGGCCAGGCGGAGTGGTGGAACCGGGCGGCCGCCGTGCTCTTCGGGTGGCCCGACCACTCGGCGCCGCGGACGGTCCCGGTGCGCCCGGGCTCCGAGGCCGTCCTCGACGGGCTGCTCGGGTCCGCCTTCGGAGGCGAGCCCGTCATCGGCGCCGCCGTGCCCGTCACCGGTGCAGGGGAGGAGCCGCTCGAGCTGTCGGTCTCCGCCTCACCCCTGGGGCCGCCCGGCGAGGTCACCGGGGTGCTCCTCGTCGCAGAGGACGTGACCGAGCGCCACCGGATGCTCGAGCAGTTCCACCAGGCCGAGCGGCTGAACGCGATGTCCCGGATGGCGGGCGCCGTCGCGCACGACTTCAACAATCTGCTCACGGTGATCCTGGGCTGCGCCGACGTGCTCATGCGCCGTGTCGGCGACGACGAGGAGCTCGGCCCCGACGTCGGCGCGATCCACCGCGCGGGGACCCGGGCCGCGGCGCTCACCAGCCAGCTCGTGCGCATCGGCGGCCAGCAGCACCCGCTCCAGCCCGAGCCGGTCGCGGTCGACGAGGTGGTCTCCTCCATGCAGCCCATGCTGGCCGGCGTGCTCGGGGAGGACGTCCGCCTCCGGATCGAAGGGGGCATCGGCAGCACCGAGGTGCTGATCGACCGCGGCGAGCTCGAGCGCTCGATCCTCAACTTCGCCATTAACGCGCGAGACGCCATGCCGGCCGGCGGCACCTTCACGATCGCGACCTCGCTCGCCCGCGCCCGCCGTTCGTCCGGGTCGGGGTTCGTCGAGGTGGTCTTCGCCGACACCGGCGTCGGGATGGACGAGGAGACCGCGGCGCACTGCTTCGAGCCGTTCTTCACGACCAAGGGCCGGGCCCGGGGGACCGGGCTCGGGCTCGCCGCCGCGCACGCGATGGTCGTCCAGGCGGGGGGCGACGTCCGGCTCGAGACCGCGCCGGGCTCGGGCGCGAGGTTCACGCTCACCTTCCCCGCGGTCCGCACGCGCGCCGAGCCGGGCACCGAGGAGCCCCGGCCCACGGCCGCGGCCGCCCGCACGGCCGCCCCGGCGCTGGAGGCGCCCGCACCCGCGACAGGCCCCGCACCAGAGCGCGCACGAGGTCGGGGCCCGGGCTCGGCACCCGGTCCCGAACCAGCCCCTGCACCAAGCCCCGCACGCGCCACCGGCGGGGAGCCAGGCGGGACCGTGCTCGTCGTCGACGACGAGAGAGAGGTCCTCCGCCTCGAGGTGCGCGAGCTCGAGTCCGCCGGCTTCGAGGTCCTGGAGGCGGCCAACGCGAGCGAGGCGCTCCACCTCCTCCAGGCCCGGGGCGGCGCGGTCGACCTCCTGGTGACCGACGTGGTCATGCCCGGCATGAGCGGGATCGAGCTCGCCGCCGCGGTCCGCTTCAGCTACCCCGGGACCCGGGTCCTGTTCGTCTCCGGCCACCTCGACGAGGAGGCGGCCGTGAAGGGCCCGCTGCCCGAAGAGGCTTCCCTCCTCACGAAGCCCTTCAGCCCCGACGAGCTCACCCGCCGGGTCCGAGAGGCGATCGCAGAGAAGGGAGAGAAGGGAACCGAGCCGGCGGACCCCCCCTCTGCGCGGCGGGACCCGGATCAGGGTTCGAAGCGGTAGCCCACCCCCCGGACCGTGCGGATCCAGCGGTCGCGGGTGTCGCTCCGGCGCAGCTTCTGGCGGATGCGCCGGATGTGCTCGGTCACCGTGCCGTCGTCCTGCCACGCCGACGACGAGCCCCACACGTGGTCGAGCAGCTGTTCGCGGCTGAAGACCTGCCTCGGCGAGGAGGCGAGGAAGGCAAGCAGGTCGAACTCCTTCATCGTGGTCTCGATCAGCTCCCCGAAGAGCCGGACCTCACGTGCCGTCGTGTCGATGTAGAGATCGCCGAAGTCGAGGACCGGCGCTGCCTTCGGGTTGTGCGCGTAGCGGCGGAGGACCGACGCGACCCGGGCCGCGAGCTCGGGGCCCGAGAAGGGCTTCACCACGTAGTCGTCGGCGCCCAGCCGCAGCCCGAGCACCCTGTCCGACTCGGTCATCTTGGCCGAGAGGATGATCACGGGCACGTCGCTCGTCCGCCTGATGTCGGCGAGGACATCGAAGCCGTCCTCGCCGGCCAGCATGAGGTCGAGGAGGATCAGCTCGGGCGCGCCGTTGGCGAGGGCCGCCTTCACCTCCGTCGCGTTCTGGGCCTCGGCGGCCGTGTAGCCCTCCTCCTCGAGCATGCGCACGAGGACCCGGCGCACCTCCGGATCGTCGTCCACCACGAGGAGCCGGCCCATCGTTCCTCGCCGGCCCTGCTGCTGTACCATCGTCGCCACGGTCATCCCCATACCGCCTTGGTCCTTGCCCTCTCGAGCGGCCTTCCCTCCTGGCAGTGGAAGTGTAACGCAAAATTTGATCGTCCGTTGAGAAACCATAGCGCGAGCCGTGAGCAAAGTCTGAGAGACTGAGCTCGGCTCGTCCGGTTCCCGGCGGTTGGGATGCGCGTGCGTGGGGACGCGTGGCGGACACGGAGCGGAGGGCAGGGGATGCGAGAGGCGATCGTCCGGCACATCGAGGACATCGAGCCCTGGCTCGAGGAGCTGTGGGACCACCGCGGGACCGACCTCCTCCTCACCTCGGAGACCCCGCCGATGATCCGCGTGGACGGCAATATGCGGCCGGTCACCGGCGGCACGCCGCTCTCGGCCGACCTGGTGGAGTCCCTCGTCCACTCGGTGATGGGGGAGCACCTCGTCGAGCGCTTCATCGAGGACCGGGAGATCGACTTCGCGTTCTCCTGGCAGGACCGCGCCCGGCTGCGCTGCAACGCCTTCCACCAGCGGGAGACCTGCTCGCTGGCCCTGCGGATGATCCCCTACGAGATCCCGACCTTCGACGAGCTGGGCCTGCCCGAGGTGGTCGAGCGGCTCGTGGCCCTCCCAATGGGGTTCGTGATCGTGACCGGGCCGACCGGCTCGGGGAAGTCGACCTCGCTCGCCGCGATGCTCGACTGGATCAACAAGAACCGCCAGTGCCACATCGTGACCATCGAGGACCCGATCGAGTACGTCCACCAGAACCACCTCTCTGCGGTCTCCCAGCGCGAGGTCGGAAGCGACACCCACTCCTTCCACCGGGCGTTGCGCTCGGTGCTCCGCGAGGACCCCGACGTCCTGCTGGTGGGCGAGATGCGCGACCTCGAGTCGATCGCGACCGCGATCACCATCGCCGAGACCGGCCACCTGGTCTTCGCGACCCTCCACACCAACGACTCCGCGCAGGCGCTCGACCGGATCGTCGACATCTTCCCCTCTGACCGCCGCGACCAGATCCAGGTCCAGCTCTCCTCCGTGCTCGAAGGCGTGATCTACCAGCGCCTGGTGCGCAGGAAGGAGGGCGGGCTCGTAGCCGCCTACGAAGTCCTGACGGCCAACCACGCGGTGCGGAACCTCGTGCGCGAGGGGAAGACCCGCCAGCTGCGCAACGTGATCACCACCCACCAGTCCGAAGGCATGCGGACCCTCGAGATGGCCCTGTCCCAGCTCGTCCAGGACGACGTCATCGAGTACGAAGAGGCCCTCGGGGTCAGCATGTACCCCAAGGAGGTCGAGAAGAAGACGCCCGACCACTTCGCCCTCGCCGCAGCGATGGCGGCAGCCAACGGCGCCGACGGCTCATCGAGCGGCAACGGGCTCGGCGGCGCCACGTCGACCGCCACGGGAGGAGAGCCACCCCGTGTCGCGTCCACGTAAGGCGCTCCGCCGCTTCCTTTCCTGCCGCACCCCCGGCGCGCTCCGCCGCCTGCGTGACGCGGGCGACGACGGCTTCACCCTCATCGAGCTCGTGATCACGCTCGTCATCCTGCCGCTCGTCATCGGGGCGATCGCCTTCGGGCTCATCACCACCTTCATGGACAGCAACGGGATCCAGACCCGGCTCTCGGACTCAGTCGACTCCCAGGTGACGTCGGCCTTCTACGTCCGAGACGTGCAGAGCGCCGCATACGTGACCACGACCTCAGCGCCCAGGACCCCGCTCCCATGGAACAACACAGCCGGCCCTGCCTCTTGCGGGACGGGCAGGACCTTCGTCCTCGGGCTCGCATGGCCGAGCGGGACACGCACTGAGGAGACGGTCGTGTCGTACTGGACGACCGAGGCCGCGAGTGGCAACGGCACGATCGCGAGCAACGGGACGGTGCTCACCGTCACAACGCTGACAGCCGGGAGCCTATCGGGCACGAGCGGCGACGGGATCGTGCAGCTGGTCGGGTCAGGTGTGATCCCGCTGGGAACGATTGTCAAGAGAGTCACACCTGTTGCAGGCACGGTGACGATGTCCAAACCGGCGCTGACTGGAGGAAGTGTCGAGTTCGCGATCGGCCCGCGACTCGTTCGCGAGTACTGCAAAGGCCCTGGCAACCCTTCGAGCATCACGACGTCGCGCGACTTCTTCAGCCCGTTCACCACGGCGGTCATCTCCTGCGTCGCAAACACGACAACGCCGAAGTGCCATACAGCAGGCTCAACTCCAAAGACAGCCGCTCATCAGTGGGTCACAACTCTCGGCGTGGCGAGTGTCACGCTGGCCGTCGCGGAACCAGCGGGGAAGTACGACTACAACCTGTCCGCTGCGCCCAGGGTTGCCAACGCTCTTGGAAATGCATTCGGCGGCTGCGCAGGCGCCGGGTGCTACTCCAAGCCCCCTACGCTGCTGGCGCTGGGCGGTTTCCAGGTCATCACGGAGCGGGCCCATGCCCACATCACCGTCATTGGCACAGCTGTCCTCAATCACGGGTGGGTGACAATGTCCAATGGGACCTCACTGACAGCGTCCAAGGTGACCACACTGACAGCCACCGGGCAGATCAAGACGACCGACACACCACCCTCTGATATCTGCCACTTGACAGCGACAGGTGCAAAGAAGGATACGTGTGCAGGCACGATCACTCCGACACCCCCAGTTCACATCACTTCTCCGGTGCCGGACCCGTTCCAGGGCTTGTCGGACCCGACACCGGAGACCACACAACCCTGTCCGTCCGGGAGCGCAACCATCGGCCCCGGCCAGTACAAGTGCCTTCTCACAATCTCCGGAACAGGGCAGGTCGTCACCCTCAGTTCTGGCATCTACGAGTTCGACACAGGTATCAGGCTCGGCGGGAACGGCACCCTCACAGCTAAGAGCGACGTGCTCATCTATCTTCCCTGTAACAAACCAGGTCCCGGACACAACGTCGACGCGTGGGCAACGCAGTGCACAGAGACCTTAAAGGTCACAAATGGGCATCTGTACGCCAAGCGCTCGCTGAGCGGCCCCTACGCGGGGCTGTGGTTCTGGCAGAACAAGGGCGACTCCAACCCGGTCGTGCTGAGAGGGCACGGATCCTTGACATTGTTGGGAATTCTCTATGCTCCCGGGGCCACGGTGACACTTAAAGGGCAAGCCAAAACAACATCCGTGGGGTCACTCATTGCCCTGACATTCTCCGTCACGAACAGTACAATAACCATAACAGGTGGTTGAGCCGTAATGCGAGCGAAAGCTCGAGGGAGAGCGCACCGGCGAACCCGTGGAGAGGCAGGCGATAGCCTTTTGGAAGTTCTGATCGCTCTCGTCATCATCGCGCTCGCGGTTGGGCCGGTGTTCGGCGCGCTGCTCGAGTCCATCGCGGGCTCTGCCGAGCAACGTGGGCTTGCCGTCGTCAACACCCTCCTCCAGAGCTTCGCAGAGACGGCGAAGTCAGGAATCGAGCTGTCGCCACCGGCTGGTCATGGCTCGCTCACAGGCGACACGGCCACCTCCTCGATCCTGTTCGCCGCTGGCACGACATTCGTGGGTGATGGCATCAACGGCGCGGGGATCTCCGCCACAACGACCATCGCGGCAGAGGACCCCACGACGCACACTGCGACGTTGTCGAAGACCGTCACCGCGGAACCTACAGAGACACTTTCGATCGTGCCGTTTCGACGCTGCGCACAGAGCTATGGGATATTGAGCCTTCCGTCGAAGTTGGCCGGCCCGGTGGGTTCGACGGTGACCGTGTTCGGCACCGGTTTCGGTCATACAGCCACACTTCAGACATTCAGCGTGACCGTCGGCACACAGCCGGTGCTGCGAACAACGACACCGGCACACGTGTGGGCGGACCAGTCACAACCGAAGAGCGACGCACATGGCAACATTGCGATCACGTTCAGGGTCCCTTCGGGCCTGACACCGACACCGACGCCGAGAACGATCTCGCTCAGTGGCCCTTCTCGAGCGGGCACCCTCATGTCAGTCGCGTCGCTGCCCGGCGAGGGCTTCACCGTCACCGGGGGCACTGCGACGACCGGTCGATCGCCGGACGCTGGCTACACGCTGGGAATCGTGGGGATCACGTATTGGAATCCGACCACAGACACCTTCGAGCCAACGTGCACAGAGAATGGCCAGACGGGTCGGTCCGGCATCCAGATGATCACGCTCGGTGCGGCACCTCCCGGAGGAGGGAGCGTCCGCATGTCGTTCGTCCTTCGGGACTCCGGCTACTTCGCGACGCTGATCCCGACGCCGACCGTGGTGGTGACCGGCAAGAGCGCTCCGCGTCCATACACACGCAGCACAATCGAGTACCTCGTCTTCACAGCAGTGGTGACGCCGCCATCCACCAACCCCGCGCCCACCGGGACGGTGACGTGGAAATTGACCTTTCCGACAAGCCCGACGGTCACGCACTCTTGCCCGACAGAGAGCCAGATTACGTCGGAGCGAACGCTGGTTGCGACCTGCAAGCTTCCGCTGACGATATCCAGCCAGTTCGGGAGTTACACCGCCGACGCGACATATTCTGGCGACGCCTACAACCAGGCATCATCCGGATCGGGCACGGCAGTGGTCTACTCACCCGACGGGTCGGGAACCATGACGGTCGCGCCTACAGCGGTCCTTGCGTCGTCCGTCAACAGCCTGACGTTCACGTATTCCCCAACACCCGGCGGAACGGGAAATGGACAGGTCGACGTCGCCATCCCGACAGGGTGGAGCATACCGGGTTCGACGACCACAGTCACTGCGAGCGGCGGAACGGGTGTTGATCAAGTCACCATTACAGGCCGTAGAATCGAGGTCAGCGGGGTCACGTTGACTGCGGGACAGGAGCTCACGATCATCGTCAAGAATCTGACCGCTCCAAGCGCGCTTGGACGCAACACGTTCACAGCGTTTGAGTTCTCGACCGCGGGCGCGACGCTCACCGGACTCCATAACGGCTCGCCGGTGGTCGTCGTGACCGCGGCGGACACCGTCACGACCGGGGCGGGCGCGACGAGCGGGAAGACGATCGTCACGCCATCGTTCTCCATGACGGCAGGGGCCAGCTACCTTGTGTATGCATTTTCGAGCTTGTCGGGATCCGGCGACAGCGCGTCCCTGTCGTTCTCCGGCTTCGGCTCCGCTCCCTCGCCCGCCAAGATCGGTACACAGCAGTTCAACGCGACATCGGACCATGCGTGGCTGTGGTATGTGAAGGGGACGGGGGGCTCGGGGACGGTCACTGTCACGCTGCACAACACGATTCACGACGCCTACCTCGAGGTCGTCCGACTCGTCGGAAACGGAACACCTCCCTACGTCACAGCGTCGAAGGGCTTCCATGTCGCGACGACGACAGGCACGACCGCCCTGGCGACACTCGCGCGTGCCCCTTCGAGCGCCACAGACCCCGAGGTCATCTTCCTGAGCGCCGAGGGTTCCCTTGGAACAACTCCGCCGTCGCTACCGGGCTTCCGTACCACCGCCAACGGCTTCGGGCACAGCACAAACGGCTCGTATACCGTCTACACGGGACTCGCGACGCGGTCCGAGTCGATCTCCATTCCACCGAACTGGTGGGGCACCATGGCCCTCGAGATCCATGGATAGCGAGCTTCAATCCGCGTTGCGCAGGCAGCACACGTCTGCGCGAGCGCGCATCTCGGCTGCACGATCGCTCATCGGTCGGCGTACGAGTGCTGCACGCCGGGACGACTCTGGCGTCACCCTGGTTCTTGCACTCGTGTTCATCGTGGTCGGCGCGCTCGCACTGACCGCGTTGGTCAGCTTCGCAGGAGGCGCGCTGTTGAACACGGTCAACCTCGGGGCTCAGAGGTCCGTCCAGTACGCAGCCGACGGAGCGACGGACATTGCGATTCAGTCCGTACGCTACCGCCCCAGCTACTTTCCTACGCCGAGCAACTGCCTCACTCCGAGATCGTCCACGACGCAGTCCATCTCCATTGACACACGCACAATGGCTGTCGACTGCAGCGGGAAGACAACGTCGAACTCCGCGCCAGTGCAGATCAGAGGTTCAATTCTCTCGACAGAGCTGACGATCCAGTTCGAAACATCGTTGAGCACGGTGACACCCCCCAACTTTTTCGTTGGATGGGAAGTCACCGACCCGTCGCAGCCGACACATTTCGTGCGAACAACTGTTATCGAGAGCGAGGACAACGCAACGAGCACCGTGACGTTGTCCACGCCTGCGAACAGCTCCGGTAGCGGCTTGTCGCTGGAGCTGTTGCCACCGCGCGAGCGCGTTGTGACCTTCTACACCTGTTTGGCTGCCAAGGCACCGTGCACCAGCGCGAACGCGATCGTGATGGCGGTCGTCGATTTCAATGACTCGTCGCCCCTCGGGCACGCGTGCACAGCATCGAGCTCGCAGACGTGCGGGACCTCCATGTCGATCAGCCAGTGGCTCGTCACCCTGGCAAATCGCTGACGAGGTGCGTGGGGTAGCACACGGGGACGGTTCGTGAGATGTCCATGATCGGTCATCGAGGTGCGCAGCTCCCGTACAAGGTCGTCGCCGGCGTCGTCCCGTGTGCTGGGGGTTGGCTGGCGGCGACCGCGAAGCTCCAGGGTGTGACGATCGCTCCTGAGAGTCCTCAGGTGTTCAGAGAGTTCATCGACGTGCTCGACTACAAGCCTGCGTACCAGGTGATCGCGCTGTTCGCACCGATCGGCTTGCTCGAAGAGCCGGTCCCAAAGGGTCGGAGCTGCGACCGGGCCGCGCGGGTGCTGCTCGGACGACCGAGATCCGGCGCGATTGCCTCGGCGCCAGTGAGGCCCGTCCTGTCGTGCGCGAGCTACGGGGATGCGGTCGCAGCCAACGGCGGGCACCTGAGCCCGGTGAGATGGCGGCAGATGCCAAGGATCGCCGAAGTGGACAAGGCGATCGCCCCCTACTGGCAGCGGACCGTCTTCGAGGTCCACCCGGAGCTCAGCTTCTTCCAGCTGAACGAGGACCAGCCTGTGCGTTATCCCAAGCACACCGGGGTCGGGATCGAGGAGCGGCGTGCCTTGCTCTCGGCCCGCCTCCCCGGGGTGGAGCGGATCATCGACGCGTCGCTACCTAGGATCACCCGGCCCCAGCTCATCGATGCTGCGGCGTGCCTGTGGACTGCACGCCGGATCGTGTCGCGTGCCATTTCGAGATTGCCCGAGGATCCCGAATGGGACTCGGTGGGCCTCCGCATGGAGCTCGTGCGCTGACCGACTCGCGCCGCCGAGGGGTTGCGAGGGGGGCGCTAATCGTCGGCCTGCTCAGGCTCCCTTGCAGGCTGTGGGTGTGCGTGTGGGCCGCGTCCCGCCGTGCGCGGTCGCGACCTTGAACGTGCCCGTCGTGTTGCGGTATGTGACGAGCGCCCAGCCGTACCTGGAAAGTGTGGTCGTCACCGTTCGCGGGACTTGCCTCAGCCACGGTCCTGCTGTTGTCGTCGCAGCGGTCAGATCCTCGAGGGTTGCGGGATAGCTCCCTGTCATCGCCTGCGCCTTGTACGCCTCGAGCGCGGTCTGGACCGACTTCACTGTTGACCGGCACGAGGCGACCGCGGCACTGGCCAGGCGTGCGCTCGGACGGTGGCGACCCGTGGACGTCGTGCCAAGTGCGAAGGCCGCACTCGCTGCGAGGATCGCCAGGATCGCGATCGCGACGAGCAACTCGATCACGGAGAAACCCCACTCGTCGCGGGTCCTCATCAGATTCACCGGTGGCGCTCTGAACGCGGTGAGGGTGCGCTGGACGGGGGCTTCAGCGCCGTCCATTGGAAGTCGCCGGAGTCGGTGGTCCTTGCTGTGGCGAACGCCAGTGGCCCTGGGCTCTGGCAGGTGTCCCGGTAACCACGAGTGGCTCCACGCCAGGAGCGCCGAGAGCGAGGACAAGGGAGGGCTCCACGACCCTCGACGGCCGTCGCCAGGCCACCGCCAGCATCAGCCCGAATGCGGCCGCCATCTCGAGCCAATACCACCAGATCCCGGGTCGGTAGTAGGTGAGCACGGTCAGCGCGGACGCCGAGGCGATGACCACTCCCCATCGAGACCAGGAGCGCGAAGTAACGACAACCAGGACCAGCGCGATCGCCGGCGCCACGTAGTACGGGGTCATGACAGCCTCCGTGAGGCAACGAAGGGCGAGGGCGGCTGCGGCGAGCCAGACGATCGTGAGCCGGTCCTCGCGGTGACGAGCGGCTACGAAGCCGAGTGCGGCTGCCCCAGCCAGGCCCACCAAGCGTCCGGGACCGCCGGCCACCTCGCCGTTGCCAATGTGTGGGGCGACCAGGACCCAGGGAGTCGGGTGGTCGATCTTCGGGAAGGTGGGTTGGTCGAGGAGCACGTGGAGGGTCGCATGGGCGTTCGGGATCAAGAGGGCGAGAAGGATCGCTCCTGGGAGCACCGCTGCTCGGCCAAGCAGGCTGCCCCCCCTCCGGATGCCGAGCAGCCCGATGAAGACCGGGAGCAAGAGGACGACGTAGAGCTGCATCGCGAGGGCACCGCCAAGCAGCCATGCCGCCGACACCGTGCGGCCCTCGATCGCGCGGCTGAGTGCCAGTGCCGCCAGTCCGAGGGCCAACACGTCCTCGGGATGGCCCCATACGACGATGGCGGGCCAGACTGCGGCCGCCTCGGCGAGCAAGATGATGCGGCGGCGGAGCAACGAGGCGCCGAGCGTCCGTGCGAGCGCGTCGAGCCCGGCGAGCGCGACGGCCGACGTGGCCATCGTGACAGGTCCGATGAGCAGCCACTGCGAAGGTCGCGGCACGGCGAACGCGGGCGGGATCGAGGTGGTCAGGTTCAAGAGCTCGGACAGCTTCACGAACGGCGTGAGCAGGATCGCAAAGCCGGGAAGCGTCACGATCCCGCTGTGCAACGAATAGAGGTACGAGAATCCTCCCGACTCGATCCACCGAGAGGCGCGGATCGTGCCGAAAATGTCCGAGGGGTACGTCCAGAAGTCCGGGCCGTGGCCGACGACCGGGAGCCACCAGAGACTGTAAGCCATGCCGGTGACGACCACCGCACCAGTGAGCCAGACGATCCACCAGACGTTGGTCGGAAGAGCCGGGTCGCTCGTTGCCTGCGCAGCGTCACCGATGGGAGAAGGAAGTTCCGTCATTGTTCAGAGGATCGGTGCAGTAAGCGGGCCGAGGCCCTCGCCCCGGCCCGCTTACTGCCACGCCATTGGACTTGAACGCTCCCGCTACGCGCTCCCGCAAATTGTCGTTGTTGTCGTCGCCCCGGTCGCGTCTCCGTGCGTGTACACCTTGATGGCACCCGTAGTGCTGACTGTGTTCGAGAACCAGTAATTCTTGTTTGCAGTCGCACTCGTCGGAGGCGTGCTCTTGAGCCACGGACCGACGGTTGTCCCTGTCCGGCCTGTGGTCGTGCCGGCAAGCACCGTCAGCGCCCCCGGGAATGTACCGGTTTGGGCCTTGTAGGCCTCGACCGCGGTCTGGATCTCCTTCACTGTGGACTTGCACGAGGCTGCGGCCGCGTTGTGCGTCGTCGTGCCGACGGCGAAGATCACGATCGTGGCGAGGATCGCCAGGATGATGATCACGATGAGCAGCTCGATGAGGGTGAAGCCCTCGTCGTCCCTCCTCGCCTTCAGTCTCTCCAAGGTTTCTTGCACTGCTCTTCTCCTTCGTGATGTCTTCGAGCCGCTTCGGGCTCCTGTCTGTGGTTGTGCGGTCCCGCCAGGAGGAAGGGACCGGTTCGCGATTGATTCCCCTCCGTCGTCTATGCCGACACCTCCTTGCCTCGACCTGCCGCAAGTGTGAACCACGAATATCTACGGACGATCACGTGATGTGCACCTGTCGATAAATTCCGTACATCGCGGCGATCAGCGCGATCGCGACGAAGCCGACCACGACCCCCACGAAGAGGATCACCGCGGGCTCGAAGAGGGCCGTGAACCGATTGAGCTTGTAGTCGAGCTCGCGGTCGAAGTAGGTCGCAGCGGTCTCGAGCTGGTCGTCCATCGTGCCGGTCCGCTCCCCGATCAAGAACATATGGCGGGCGGTCGCCGGGAAGAGACCCGAGGCGATGAGCGGGCCTGCGAGCCCTTCGCCGCGCATCAGGGCCAGCCTGACTCGTCCCAAGCCGTCGCGGAACACGCGGTTGGTCGTGGTGTCGGTCGTGACTGCGAGCGCGTCGGGGAGCGGGACGCCCGCGGCCACCATCGAGTAGAGGATCCGGCAGAAGCGCTCGATGACCGCGGTGAGGATGAGGTCGCCTGCGACCGGCAGCTTCAAGAGGAGCTTGTCACGAATTTGCCGCCCTCGCTCGGTGAACATGGCGAGGAGCACGAGGAGCACGACCAGTGCAAGGAACCCGATGATGGGCAGGTAGTCGTTGGTGAAGAAGTTCGCCGCCCCCATGAGCATCCGGGTCACGAGCGGCAGCTTCGCTGTCAGTGAGGCGAAGAAGGTCTTGAAGTGGGGGAGCGCGATGCCGACGATGACCGCGATCGCGAGGATCGCGAAGCACATCACAATCGTCGGGTACATGAGGGCGGAGACCACCTTGCGGCGGGCCTCGATGTCGCGCTCGATGTAGTCCGCGAGCTGGTCGAGCACCGTGTCGAGGTTCCCGGTCAGCTCCGCCGACCGCAGGATGCCCAGGTAGTAGGGCGGGAAGACGTCGGGATGCGCGGAGGCGGCGCCCGCGAAGGTGTCTCCCCCCCGGAGCGCGTCGGCCATCTCGGCGAGCACGATGGCGAACCGCCTGTTGCCGAGCTCCTCGGTCATCACGTCGAGCGCCTCGAGCACGGGGATGCCCGAGCGCGTGAAGACCGCCATCTGGCGGGAGAAGTGCATGAGGTCGCGGCGCTTGACCGTCTTCTTGGTGATCTCGAGCGCGAGGACGTTGCGCTTCTCCTTCACCTCGACCGGCGCGAGGTCCCGCGCGACGAGGGCGCGCCGGGCGGCGCCGAGCGTCAGGGCCTCCTCCACCCCCGAGACCGTGGCGCCGTCGGCGCCTATCGCCGAGTAGCTGAATTTGGGCATCGCCGCTCCTTCCCCTAGAGCGCGTAGATCGTGCGCAGGACCTCGGCCACCGTGGTGATGTCCTGCTCGACGAGGTGGACCGACTCCTGGCGCAGGGTGCGCATCCCCTGGGAGACCGCCATGCGCTGGAGCTCCTCCTGGGTGGCCCACCCGACGATCAGGCGCTTCAGCTCCGGGGTGATCCGCATGACCTCGAACACGCCGATGCGGTCCCGGTAGCCGGTGCCCCCGCAGAAGTTGCACCCCTCGCCACGCCAGAAGGTCGACTTGGGCTCGCCGCCGCTGTCCTCGTAGAAGGCGAGCTCGTCCGCGCTCGGGCGGTAGGGCACCTTGCAGCTGGGGCAGGTGCGGCGGACCAGGCGCTGGGCGACGATCGCGATGACCGACGACGCGATCAGGAAGGATTCGATCCCCATGTCCAAGAAGCGGTGGAGCGCCGCAGCGCAGTCGGTCGCGTGGATCGAGGAGAGGACGAAGTGGCCGGTGAGCGCCGACTGGACCGCCACGCGCGCGGTGTCGACGTCGCGGATCTCACCGACCAGGATCGCGTCGGGGTCCTGGCGGAGGATCGAGCGCAGCCCGGTCGCGAAGGTGATCCCGGCCTGCTCGTGGGTCTGGATCTGGTTGATGGTGGGGAAGACGTACTCGACGGGGTCCTCGATCGTCATGATGTTGCGGTGCGGCTCGTCGATCTCGGCGAGGGCCGCGTAGAGCGAGGTGGTCTTGCCGCTCCCGGTCGGGCCCGCGCTCAGCACCATGCCGAAGGGGTAGCGGATGAGCTGGGAGACCTGCTCCTGGGTGTCGGGCGGCATGCCGAGGTCGCTCAGGCGGATGAGCGAGCGCCCCTTGTCGAGGATCCGCAGCACGCAGCACTCGCCCCAGATCGTGGCGACGGTCGAGACCCGGATGTCGATCTCCCGGCCGTCGACCTCCATCGTGAGCTGCCCGTCTTGTGGACGGCGGCGCTCGACGATGTTCATCGAGGCCATGATCTTGAAGCGGCTGGTGAGCGCCGGGGCCATGGCGATCGGCAGCGTGATCGCGTCGTGCAGCGCCCCGTCGATGCGGAACCGGACCCGGAGATGCTCGCCCTGGGGCTCGATGTGCACGTCGGACGCGCGGTCGCGCAGCGCCTGGGTGACGATGAGCTGGGCCACCTGGACGACCGGCGCGTCGTCGGCGACCGCGACCGTCGTGGTGAGCTCCTGGGGGCGGCGCGGGGCCTCGGTCGCCTCGAATGCCTGGATGTGGCGCTGGATGTGCCCGAGCGCGCGGTACGAGGTGTCGATGGCCCGCCGGACGTCCGAGCGCGGCGCCACGGCGATGCGCACCGGCCGGGGGACCGCGCTCTCGACGGCGGCGGTCACCTCGGGCGTCGGATCGGCCACCGCGACGAGCACCCCGTCCTCGTCGGCCGAGACAGGGACCGCCAGATGGCTCCTTGCGATGCTCTCGGGGAGGAGGTCCGCCGCGTCGGCGCTGGGGGTGGCGTGCGACAGATCGACCATCGGGAAGCCCAGGTGCTCGGAGAGCGCCAGCGCGAGGTCGGCGTCGCTCAGCGCGCCCTGCTCGACGAGGATCGTGCCCAGGCGCCGGCCCGAGGAGGTCTGCTGGACGAGCGCGTCGGCGAGCTGGGTGTGGGTGATCATGCCTGCGCCGACGAGGAGCTGCCCCAGGGGCGCGCGGGCTCCCTCCGAGAAGCCACTGTCCCCGGCCGCGTGGGCAGCGTGCTGCGCGGTCACCGACACCGCCCGTCCCCGATCGCTCCCAAGGCTCCCGCCCCCTCCTCGCTTCCGCAGCGCCGCGGCACCAGCCGTCCCGCCGGGCACCATCGTCGCGAAGTGCGCTCACCGCGTTCTCCAAAAAAGGTCAACAGTTGATCAACCGTGCGGCGTTTCGAGGACGTGCGCTGCCCGATCGGGATGCCGATGCACGCGCAATGCGATGATCCGGGCCCTCGAGGTCTCCAAACGGTTGCAGCAGCGTTTCGCCTTCGGTGCAGCGATGCGGGTAGCGCCTTGGTGTGCGCGGCGGCGTGACGGGTGCGGACGACTGCCGCCATTCGTTGCGTCGCAAGACGCCGGATGGCGCAGCGTCCGGCGGCCGGCAGGCCCGGTGAGGGGTGCAGGTGCCGGTGCAGGCTGCCGCGCCGGGTCTTTGCACCACCGACGCAGACCCCCCGTCTCGGTCCTTCTTGCTCGCGATGCACCACGCGCCGATAATCTCCGCAACGGCGGATGAGCACGGTGCTCGCGCACGGAGGGGGGCAGGCCATGACAGGCGCTGCTGCAGCGGGCGAGCTTCGGTTCGACCCACCGGGGCCCGGGCCCTGGACGCTCGACCCGGTCCATTTCCCGCGGCCGGTGACCCGGTACTGGGCGGAGACCCACCCGGACCCGTTCAGACGGGGGACGGCGGCGTTCGGACGGTTCCTCGGGCTGCCCATGGACGGGATGAAGACCGCGTACGTGAACGGCTTCTGCTACAACCAGCCCCAGCCGGTCCCCCCCGACGAGATGCCCGAGCGCATCGGGCGCGCGGAGGAGGTGGTGCGCGGGCGGCTGTGGCGCGAGCAGCTCTCGGAGTGGGAGGAGCGGCTGAAGCCCGCCTCGATCGCCGCGCACCGGGCGATCCAGGCGGTCGACCCCGACGGGCTCGGCGCAGAGGAGCTGGCCGGGTACCTCGTGCGCTGCCGGGACCACCACGCGGCGATGATCGCCCAGCACATGAGCCTGTCGGGCTCAGCGATCGCCCCGACGATGCTGCTCGTGACCCAGGCGGGGGAGTGGACGGGGCGGCCGCCGGCAGAGCTCCTCGTGCTCACGAGCGGCGCGGCGGCGGTCTCCGCGGGGAGCTCGGAGGAGTACGAGCAGCTGCTCACCGCGCTGCGGGCAGACCCGGCGGCGATGGCGCTCCTCGAGTCCGACGGCGACGCCGCCGAGGTGCTGGCCGAGCTGCGCGGCCTCGGCGGGGCGGCCGGGCCCGCGGTCGCCGCCTACCTCGACCTCGTCGGGTGGCGGCCCCTCGACGGCTTCGACATCTCCGAGCCCGCCGCGCTCGAGCTGCCCGACGCGCTCTTGCGCGCGCTGCGCGGCGCGCTCAGCGGACCCGAACGGGCCGGGCACGACGTCGAGGAGCGGATCGCCGCGGTCCGCGACGACGTGCCCGCCGCCAGGCGCGCCGAGTTCGACGAGCTGGTCGCCGAGGCCCGCCTCACCCACCACCTGCGCGACGAGCGGGGCGTCTACAGCGACATCTGGGCGTCGGGCCTCATGCGCAGGGCCGCGCTCGCGGCCGGGCGCCGGGCGGCGACGGAGGGGCGGGTCCACGAGCCCGTCCACATGGTCGACGCGAGCCTCGACGAGATGCGCGCGCTCCTGACCGGCGAGGGGGGCCCGTCCGCCGACGAGCTCGCCCAGCGCGCGGCCTCCCGGGGCGCGCACAGCGCCAAGGACGCGCCCGCGCTCTTGGGTCCAGCGCCCGAGCCGCCGCCCGACATGGCGGGCCTGCCGCCGGGCGCCGCCCGGCTCTACGGCGCGATGGCGGCGGGGATGGCGATGATGTTCGGCGCAGGGCAGCTCGAGCACGAGGCGCAGCTCCTGCGCGGCCTCGGGGCGAGCCCCGGCGTCTACGAGGGGCCGGCCCGGGTGGTGTCGGCCCCGGGCGAGTTCGGCCGGATCGTCCAGGGCGACGTGCTCGTCACCCAGGCCACCTCCGAGGCGTTCAACATCCTGCTCCCGCTCCTCGGGGCGATCGTGACCGACAGCGGCGGCCTCCTCTCGCACTCCGCGATCGTGGCGCGCGAGTACGGCATCCCCGGGGTGGTGGGGACCCGGGAGGCGACCGCGCGGATCGCCGACGGGGCGCGGGTGCGCGTCGACGGCGGCGCCGGGGAGGTCGCCGTCCTCGGATGACCGGGGTCGTCCCCCTCGCCGAGGCGCGCGACCCCGCGCGCTACGGCTCCAAGGCCGTCGGGCTCGGCGAGGCGATCCGCGCCGGCCTCCCCGTCCCCCCCGGGATCGCCCTGTCGGGGGCGGCCGTCGAGGCGGTCGCGACCGGCGACGCGGCGGCGACCGCCGAGATCACCGAGGCCGCGACGCCCCTCGCCGCGCCCCTCGCCGTGCGCTCCTCGGCCGCGGACGAAGACGGCGCCGAGGCGAGCTTCGCCGGCCAGCACGTCACCCTCCTCAACGTCGCCTCGGTCGACGACCTCGTGGACGCGCTGTGTGAGATCTGGTGGTCGGCCAACTCCGACTCGGCGATCTCGTACCGCCAGCGGGTCGGCCTCGTCACCCGGCCGAGCGTCGGGGTGGTCGTCCAGTCGCTCCTCGACCCCGACGTCGCGGGGGTCATGTTTACGCGCCACCCGGTGACCGGCGCCGACCAGCGGATGGTCGAGGCCAGCTGGGGGCTCGGCGAGGCGGTGGTCGCAGGGCTGGTGATCCCCGACAGCTACGTCCTGGACCGCGCGGGGGCGCTCGTCGGCTCCACTCCCGGCCGAAAGCAGGTCGCGGTGCGCGCGGCCCCCGGGGGCGGCACCGTCGAGGTGGCCGTCGAGGCGGGCCTCGTGGAGCGCCCCTGCCTCGACCCGGCACAGCTCGGGGCGCTGGGACGGCTCGCCACGCGTTGTGAGGAGGTGTACGGGGAGGGCCGGGACATCGAGTGGGCGATCGCCGGGGGCACGCTCTACCTGCTGCAGTGCCGCGCGGTCACGACCCTCGGGAAGAGGGCCGGCGGGGGAGGGGCTGGCGTGGGTGGGCAGTCGGAGGCGGTAGGGGCGGCCGGGACGGCGGAGGTGCAAGGGGCCGAGCTGGGGGCCGTCCCCCTGTTCGCAGACCTCGACGACGCCGAGCGCGCCGAGGTCGCCCGGCTCTTCAAGGAGCGCCGGTTCGCCGCGGGGGACACCGTGATCCACGAGGGCTCCGGCGGGGCGGCCTTCTACCTGATCGACTCGGGAGAGGCGAACGTCCTCGTCGGCGGGGTCGCGCGCGCCGCCCTCGGGCCTGGCGACTGGTTCGGGGAGATCGCACTCATCGACGAGGGGCCGCGCTCGGCGACCGTGGCCGCGGCGAGCGACCTCGTCTGCCGAGGAGTGACGATCTGGGACTTCCGACCGCTCGTCGAGGCGAACGGCGTCATCGGCTGGAAGCTCCTCCAGGCGATGGTGAAGAAGCTCCGAGCCGCCGAGGCTGCCGAGCGGTAGGCGTAAGGCGTTGCACCGGCTGCTCGACCGTGACGTCGCCGTCGCCGTCGCGGACGTTTCACTGACCGCGTGTCCGGCCCACAAGGCGTTCCCCCGACACGACCACCGGCCCCGACCAGCGGCCGCAGAGCGATCCGAGCCGGACCGGCTCCCCGCACCACCGGCGAAATTCGTGGGTGGCACGAGGAGCGGGCCGTGCTCAGATCACACCGTCAGCCCGTGACGGCGTATAGCTGGTCGCTCGCGAGGGTCGCAGTCCGAGCGTTTCTTCACTTCAAACGATGATGTCCTTCACTCACATTCCTCGACGCGGGGCATCATGCACGTGCCGGAGGAGGTAGCCGCTCGAGGTGCGCCTCGATGACTGTCGTGTGCATATGGCACGCACGATTCGAGACTCCGCCACCCCCGTGTCCGAAGAAGGTAGCGTGGCCCAGAGCGCACGCATCCATGCGCGCGTAACACAGAAAGGGGGAGCGAAGATGACCTCGCTCACGGGCGGAGTGCAAGAGCCGGTCGAGATGGAGGAGCCCCCCGTCGGAGCTGCGCCGGCCCACTCGGTGGCAGATCCTGCGCCGCTGGGGTTGGCTGCCTTCGCGATGACGACGTTCGCGTTGAGCATCGCCAACACCAACATCTGGGGGGCTGCCTCCAACACGGCTTTAGCGCTGGCTCTCGTCTACGGAGGGACGGCCCAGTTGCTGGCCGGGATGTGGGAATTCAAGAGGAAGAACACGTTCGGGGCGCTGGCGTTCACCTCCTACGGCGCCTTCTGGATCTCCTTCTTCGTCCTGGTCAAGTTCATCGCCCCGGGCGTGAAGCCCAGCGACTTGCCAGTGGTGATCGGGGTGTTCCTCCTGTGCTGGACGATCTTCACCTTCTACATGATGATCGCGACGGCGGGGATCAGCGTGGCCGTGGCCGCGGTCTTCGTGGTGCTCGAGATCACCTTCATCCTGCTCACGATCGGTGCGTTCGACTCGAACGCGACAATCACCAAGGTCGGGGGGTGGTTCGGCGTGGCGACGGCGGCACTGGCGTGGTACGCGTCGTCGGCGGGCGTGCTCAACGAGACGCTGAAGAAGTCGGTTCTGCCGACCTGGCCGCTCGGCCGGTAACGAAGCGGCCCGACCAAGCAGGCTCTGGCAGCGACCCGGCAGCGGCCCGGTCGGGTCCTGCCGGGCCTGGCCGGGTCAGCTCGATCGGCGCAAGACGGACTGAAGGGCGTCCAGTACCGAGGCGTCGTCGATCGTCGACGGGATCGGCTCATCGACCCCGTCGACGATGGCGCGCATGGTCTTTCGCAGGATCTTCCCCGAGCGGGTCTTGGGCAGGGCAGCCACGACGTCGGCCTGGCGAAGGCTGGCGACCGCGCCGACCTTGGTCCGGACCAGCTCCACCAGCTCCGCGCTGATGACCTCGGGGTCACGGCCGACTCCCGCCTTCAGGACGACGAAGGCACGGGGCACCTGGCCCTTCAGGTCGTCGGCGACGCCGATGACGGCGCACTCGGCGACGTCGGGGTGCGCGGCGATGATCTCCTCCATCTCACCGGTGGACAGGCGGTGCCCCGCGACGTTGATCACGTCGTCGACCCGCCCCATGACGAACAGGTAGCCGTCCTCGTCGAAGTGGCCGCCGTCACCGGTCAGGTAGTACCCCGGGACCCGGGACAGGTAGGTCTCGACGTAGTTGTCGTCGTTCTCCCACAACGTCGTCAAGGTGCCCGGGGGGAGCGGGGTGTGGATCATGATCGCACCTTCGGTGCCCGCGTCGACCTCGTTGCCCTCCGGGTCGAGGACCCGGACGTCGTAGCCGGGGACCGGGACGGTCGGCGACCCGGCCTTCACCGGCTTGGGGTCGAGCCCCATCAGGTTGGCGACAATCGGCCACCCGGTCTCGGTCTGCCACCAGTGGTCGATGACCGGCACCCCGACGTGCGCGCTCGCCCACGAGTACGTCTCGGGGTCCAGGCGCTCGCCGGCGAGGAACAGGTACCGGAGCGTCGACAAGTCGTAGCGGGCGAGGAGCGCACCCTCTGGGTCCTCCCGCTTAATGGCCCGGAAGCTCGTCGGGGCGGTGAAGAGCGTCTTGATCCCGTGCTCGGAGATCACCCGCCAGAAGGCGCCGGCATCGGGAGTCCCGACCGGCTTGCCCTCGTAGAGCAGCGTTGCGCAACCGGTGAGGAGCGGGGCGTAGACGATGTAGGAGTGCCCCACGACCCATCCGACGTCCGAGGCGGCCCAGTAGCCCTCCCCGGGGTGGGTGTCGTAGATGTTGGCCATGCTCCAGCGCAGCGCCACGGCGTGGCCGCCGTTGTCGCGCACCACCCCCTTCGGCCGTCCCGTCGTGCCCGAGGTGTAGAGGATGTAGAGCGGATCGGTGGCGGCCACGGGCACGCAGTCGGCCGGTTCGGCCCGATCCATCGCCTCCGCCCAGTCGACGTCCCGGTGCTCGACCATGGTGGCTTCGGCCTGCGGTCGCTGGACGATGACGCAGTGGTCCGGCTTGTGGCTCGACTCCTCGATCGCCGCGTCGAGCAGAGGCTTGTACTCGATGACCCGGTTCGTCTCGATGCCGCAGGATGCCGAGACGACAACCTTCGGCCGGGCGTCCTCGATCCGGATCGCCAGCTCGTGCGAGGCGAAGCCGCCGAAGACGACCGAGTGCACCGCCCCCAACCTGGCGCAGGCGAGCATGGCGACTACCGCCTCGGGGACCATCGGCATGTAGATGACGACCCGGTCGCCGTGGCCGACGCCGAGACCGCGCAGCACGCCGGCGAAGCGGGCCACCCGGTCACGCAGTTGCTCGTAGGTGTAGGTGGCCTTGGTGCCGGTCACCGGGCTGTCGTAGACGAGCGCGGCTTGCGATCCGCGTCCGTCCTCGACGTGGCGGTCCACCGCGTTGAAGCACGTGTTGAGCTCGCCGTCGGGGAACCACTTGAAGAAGGGCGCCGACGACGCGTCGAGCACCACGGTGGGCTCGCGGTACCAGCTGATCGCCTTGGCCGCCTCACCCCAGAACCGATCTGGGTCTTGGATGCTCGTCTGCCATGCCTGCTCGTACGCGCCCATCGACCGGCCCTCCTCGGCGAGGTGACCGTCACGTCATCGGGTCTCGGCGGACGCCCCTCGCCTGCAGGCGACATTACACCGGCACCACGCGAGGCCACCGGGGCGCGGGGCGCTCCGGTGGGCGCTGGGCGCTGGGCTCCGCGCGCGTGCCGAGGATCTCGCAGCTTCGACGACCCCGGTGTTACCCTCGCCCGGATTGCTCCGGGCGACGACGCGAGTCGGTGAGGACGCGCGCGCTCGCGCAGACGAGAGGAGCGGGAATGTGCAGCTGCCGTGAAGCGTTCGGACGGTGGCCCGGCGACCGCCGACGGCGCGGACTGCCCAGGCCCCTCGCGAACCGGAGAGCCTGAGACGATCTCTGCGTCTCGGAGAGCAGGCGTGCGGCCGCGGGTAGGGATCCTCTGGCGCGGCGCGCGGGGAGCGGAGCGGCCCGCCGCGGACCGGGGCCTCGGGCCGCTGTTCGACGCGCTCTGCGCGGCGGGGGTCGACGCCGTGCCGGTTCCCTTCGGCGACGAGCGTGTCGAGGAGGTGCGCGCACAGCTGCGGGACCTGGCCGGGCTGCTCGTCTGGGTGAACCCGATCCAGGACGGCGCCACCCGGAGACACGTCGACGAGCTGCTCGAGGAGGCGGCCGCGCGCGGCACCTGGGTGTCGGCCCATCCCGCGGTGATCCGCAAGATGGGCACGAAGCAGGTGCTCTTCGAGACCCGCCACCTCGGCTGGGGCACCGACACCGGGCTCTACCGGTCCGCCGACGAGCTCGCCGAGCGACTGCCCTCCCGGCTGTCCCGCCACGGGCGGCTCGTGGTCAAGCAGGGGCGCGGCAACGGCGGCAACGGCGTGTGGAGCGTGCAGCTCGCCGACCCGCGCGTGCCGGCGACGCTCGGCTCCGACGTGCTCGTGCGCGAGGCGCGGGCCAAGGAGGAAGCACCGACCGAGCGGATGCGGCTCGGCGAGCTCGTCGAGCGCTGCGCGCTGGTGCTCCCGTGGTCCGGCGTGCTCGTCGACCAGCCGTACCAGCGCCGCCTCGGCGAGGGGATGATCCGCTGCTACTTCTCCCACGACGAGGTCGTCGGCTTTGCGCGGCAGTGGCCGAAGGGGCTCCTCGATGCGGACGGCGCGGCCTCGCTCCCCGGCCGTGCGCCGGCGATGGAGCCCGCGGACGCCCCGGCCTACCGGGCGCTCCGGGCGCGCGCCGAGCACGACTGGGTGCCCGAGATGCTCCGGGTCCTCGGGCTCCACACCACGGACCTCCCGGCCATCTGGGACGCCGACTTCCTTTTCGGGACACGCAACGAAGACGGCGGGGACGAGCGCTACGTCCTGTGCGAGATCAATGTCAGCGCGGTCTGGCCGTTCCCCCCTTCGGCGACGCCGATCCTCGCCCGCAACGCGGCGGCACGCGTGGGCGCAAGAGGAGCGGGATCAGCAGGAGGCTAGGCGGCTCGGAACGCCAACGTTCTAGGCTTCGGGCGCGAGCAGCGGAGGGGCGCCGTGGCGCAAGGGGTCATGCACGAAGAGACCTGCAGGCCGTCCGCCCGGCCGAGCCGGCGGCGGCGGGCTGCGTGCGCACTGCTCGGGGTCCTGATGGCGGTCGTGGCCCCGGTCGTCCTGACCGGCTGCACGTCCAGCGCCGGCGGCGCGAAGACAGGAGTGCCTGCGACACTGGCGCCGGGCGGCTCGACATTCACAGGCGGGACGCTGCCCAAGAAGCTCCACACAGTCGTCAAGAGCGGCACACTCACAGCTGGCGGAGCGGACACAAGCGCGCTGCGGACATCGGCGGGCTGATGTGCACGCTGAGCCGCGTGCAGGAAGGACGGGCGAAGGAAGAGGGGCTCTGCGCAAAGGCCGGTCCGAGACGCGCGGGGTGCGGACCGCCGTCGTGGTCTTGGCGCTCGGCGGATGCGTGCTCGCCGGCTGCGGCACCGGCACCGGCGGCGGCGTGCCGAGCGCAGGCACAACGAGCACGACCGCGGCCACGTCCCCTGCGCCCACGACCGTCTCGGTCGGCTCCGCCCTCGCCACGGCGACGACGGCTGAGCAGGACGCCAGGGCGGCCTACGAGGCGGTGATCGGGAAGTTCGGTGTGGTCGAGCCGTTCCCCGCGATCGCCGCCCAAGAGACCCGCCACATCGAGATCCTGGACCACCTCGCCGCCCGGCACGGCGTGGCACTCCCTACTGGACCGATCACCGCCACGGCGCCCCCGGCGACGATCAAGGCGGCGTGCCAGCTGGGCGCGCGAACCGAAGCACACCTCGTGTCGTTGTACGCCCGGCTCATCGCAGAAGTCCCCGTCCACCCCGACCTCGTCAAAGCGTTCGGCGACCTCCGTGCCGCCGCACGTGTCCATGCGCTCCCGGCCTTCGAGCGGTGCGCGTGAGCGGCGACGCGCGGCTCCGGCAGCGCCCCGCCCGGCGCTCCGGCGCGTGACGGACGCGGGCGGGTGCCGCCACTCGTTGGGTCGCAGATCCCGAGTGGCGCAACCGTCCGGCGGCCGCCACCAGCGCCCGGTACGCGGAGAGCCGACCTCATCCCGTCCCGGCCGGCACGTTCCCGCGGGAACGCGCTAGGCCCTCGAGCTCTTTCGCTCGCGCTCGTCGCCAGGGGCAACAGCGCCCGCAGAGGCAGGCCCGCCGGCTCTGCTGGCTTTGCCGGGGGAGGCCGACGCGCGGCCGGCAGCGCCCCGCCCCGCGCTCTGGCGCGTGACGGACGCGGGCGGGTGCCGCCACTCGTTGGGTCGCAGATCCCGAGTGGCGCAACCGTCCGGCGGCCGCCACCCGCGCCCGGTACGAGGAGAGCCGACCTCGTCCCGTCCCGGCCCGCACGTTCCCGCGGGAACGTGCCAGGGGCTGGGGAGCGTCCGGCGGCCGGTACCCGCTCACGGTGCGCGGAGAGCCGACCTCGTGCTGCCGCGCCGACCCTGGCCCACCGGCGCAGATCCCGCCGCCTCCTCCTACGGGCTGGGACGTCTCGGCAAGAACGCGCCCGGTCCCGGCTCGGCGCGCACGCTCAGTGGGACACCTCGTCGTCGACCGAGAGGTCCTCGCGGAGGTCCTCGCGGAGGCGATGATGATGCCCGGGGTGCCTGAAGTGGCTGAAGTGGCCGAAGTGGCCGCTCATGATCGGCGAGGCTGCTACGAGGATGACCCCCACGACCGCCACCGCCAGGCCGAGGGTCTCGAACGTCAGTGCGACGGCGCTCCGGTCGAGGTAGTCGTGGTAGAGGCCGACCCCGAACGCGATGCCCGCGATCGGTTCGATGGCGGTCGACGCGGGCAGCGACGCGGACAGCGGAGCCTCTTCGAAGGCGGTCTGTGCCAGCAGCATGGCGACGATCGCCACTCCGAGCAGGGTGTACGCGGGCCAGCTGGTCAGCATGGCCAGCACGCCATGGTCGAGCGAGGCCATGGTGCGCTGGGTGAGCGCATCCTGCAGGCCGTAGAGGAAGCCCGCCGCGCTCGCAAGCAGGGTCGCCTGCCGGTAGGGGGTCTGGCGCCGGGAGATCGTGACGAGCGTGCTCGCCAGCACGGCGACCACCCCGGCACCGAGCACCCAGTTGGTCCACGGAACGTAGCCGTTGTACCTGCCGTGGGGATCTCCCGCGACGACGAAGACGGTCAGGCCTGCGAGCAGCAGGACGCACCCGACCCACTCGCGCACCCCCAGGCGCCGGCGGCTCCAGATGGCGGCCAGCGGCAGGGCGAAGAGCAGGTTGGTCGCGATGACCGGCTCGACCAGCGCAAGGTCTCCCGTCTTCAGCGCGGAGGCTCCGAGCACCTGTCCCACCACCATCGTCGCGATGCCGGCGAGCCACACGGGGCGCTGGACGAGCTTGATGAGGAGGAGGAACGAGAGCCGCTCGTCCGGAGGCTCCTGGGCAGCGACTCGCTGCTGCACCACGAACCCCACTGCGAGGAACAGCGCGGCGCCGAGCGAGAGCGCGATCGTCAGTGCCACAGGACGACGCCGTACCCGTTGGAGAGCTCCCGCACGCTCTCGTAACTATGCACCACAGCCTGCTGAGGCAACGTGCAAGACCCGGCCAGACCCGTGCCGACCAGGGGCGGGGCGGCGGCAGGGGGCGGTGCCACCGGTTCTGCCAGGTCGGGCGCCGCCTACGACGGTGTCTGCCCCGACGGCTGGGAGGCGCGCCCTGTCTCCCGGCGCTGCGTGCGCTGCAGGCAGTGGATGAGGGGAGAGGTGTCGAGCGTGACGATGCCGGCAAGGAGAAGGCCGATGCCCACGCCGATGCCGATCAGCCAGGGGCCGGTGCGGATGTGCTCGTGGAACAGCACGATGCCGAAGACGATCGCCACCGAGGGGTCGACGGCATCGACCACCGGCATGCTCGAGGCGAGCGGCCCGGCTTCGTAGGCACTCTGGACGAGCAGGAGCCCGATGATCGCCGTCGCAGCCATCGCCCACAGCTCCCAGCTCTCGAGGCCCGTGACGAGCCCGTGCTCGAAGCGAGGGATCACCGCCTTGATGAGCGCCTCCTGGGTCGCGAGCATGATCCCGGCGGCCAGCGCGTACAGGGAGGAACGGAGCGGGCCCACCCTGGTGCGGCCGACGGTGACGACGAGCACGCTGAGCCCGGCCGCGACTCCAAGGGCCAGGATCCACTGATCGACCGGGGCAGAAGGCCGCCCCGCCCCCGGGGAGCCGGACGCGATGCCCACGGCGAGGCCGACGCCGACGGCGACAGCCCCGGCCCACTCGCGCCACGTCATGCGCATGCCACGCCAACGCACCGAGATCGGCAAGGCGAAGAGCAGCTCGCTCACGACCAGGGGCTGGACGAGCACGAGCGGGCCGAAGCTGAGCGCGAGCGCCTCGAGGACTGTGGCGAAGAAGGCGAGCCCGATGCCGAGCAGCCAGAGCCGGTCCTGGGCGAGGGCGAGGATGAGCCGGAACGACAGCGCCTCGCCTTCGGGGCGGGTGCTCGCTGCACGCTGCTGGAGCACGCCGCCCGCGGCGAAGCTCGCACCCGCGAAGAGCGCGGCCACGATCGAGATGGCTTCGTCACCGCCGCCCACGAGCTGTCTCCTCTACCGGGAGCTCGACGTGCGAAGTCGGCGTCGGAGGGACCGGGCGCGCTCGTCCGCTCCGGGGCAGCCCCGTCCGCGGAAGGTCCGAGACCCGATGCACCCCGCCAACCGAGACCCTCCCTCGTGCTCCACGCCGCTCCCGTCTCGCTGGCCGCGCTTGGCCCCCCAGCCAGGCAGCCACTCCGATGCTACGAGCGTCGAGGGGACCCGCCTCGTGCTCGCGCCCCGCCGTTGCAGCGCCGTCCGGCGCGTGGTCAACTCCACTCGCCTGGCTGACGATCACCGACGATGGGAGACGCCGATGTCGCTGCCCACCCCCACGTTGCACACGGTCCGCCTGCGGCTGCGTCCCTTCGATGAGCTCGATGCGGACGACCTGTTTGCAATGCACAGCAGTGCGAACGTGATGCGCTATTGGGACGCGCCCTTGTGGACCGAGCGCGACCGCGCTGAACGGTTCATCGCGGCCTGCCGGCAGATGTCCGAGGAGGGCTCCGGAGTGCGATTGGCCGTGGAGCGTGACTGCGACGGGGCGCTCATCGGCTGGTGCAGCGTGAGCCGATGGAACCCGGCGTACCGAAGCGCGTCGCTCGGGTACTGCTTCGACGATGCCGTGTGGGGCCAGGGCTACGCGACCGAGGCCGCGCGTGCAGTGCTGAGGTGGGCATTCGACGCGCTGGACCTGAACCGCGTCCAGGCCGAGACCGACACGCGCAACCTCGCATCTGCCCGCGTGCTGGAGAAGCTCGGGTTCGTGCGTGAAGGGACGTTGCGGGAAGACTGCATCGTGAACGGCGAGGTCTCCGACACGTGGGTCTACGGGTTGATCAAGAAGGAGTGGCGGCCGCTCTGACGTCGTGGCTCGAGGAGGCAGACCGGGGGGAGGTCGGGCTCAGGGCGCTTGTCGGGCCCAACAGGCAGGGGCCAGCCGTGGGCATGATGGTTGGTATGACGTCCAAGGCCAACATCGCCGTCAGCCTGCCGCCGCCCCTCGTTGACGCCGCACGGGCCGCCGTGGCCGAAGGTCGGGCTCCCAACGTCTCCGCCTATGTCGCGCACGCGCTCGAAGAGCAGATCAAGCTCGACGACCTCGACTCTCTCCTCGATGAACTGCTCTCAAAGAGCGGCTGGCCCCTGACCGGACTTCCGGAGCTCGTAGGCATTTGAGGTCCCGCGGCCGAGCAAAGTGCCAGGCAGGAACGCTGGAAGGTGGCCGGGGCCCGAGAAGGCGTAGGCACATGGGGGCCCGCTAAATCCGTCAATCTACCTGGAGTGCCGACTAGAGTTCGTAGGCGTGTACCTGC
>JAJYXE010000009.1 GCA_021791145.1 Actinomycetes bacterium
CTCGCGTTCGGGGGACGGCTCATCCTCCTGCTATCGGGTTCCCGTCGGCCAGCCTCAGCCCAGACCGATGCACGAAGAGGGCCGCCGAGACCTGGCCAGTCGTGATCAGGAAGTCACGCCGCTAACACCGCATGGAGACGAGCTCGGACCACACCGCCTTGTCGTAGGTGACCTTGGCGTCGTCGTCCCACGCCTCGAGCTGCATCGTTGGGTCGAGCTTGGCGTTTCTCGCCCGGAGCCCGGCCGACGACGCGTCGCGTCGTTGCACCTCGTCGCTCAACAACTGCTCCAAGAACTCGGCGTGGGTGAGCTCGTGGGTCCGGGCCAGCGCCAGCCGTTCGGGCAGGGTGTCGAGGAGCTTGCCGAGCTTCAATGAGCGCATGAGGGAGCGCAGCTCGACCGAGACGCCGGGGGCCGGCGCGCTCATGAGCGCACCGTGCCCGAGGAGAACGTCGACGCGTCGCGTGCGAAGCGTCGGCTGGGTGCCGAGCTGGGGCTGCGCTGGGCAGAGGCAGCGGAGCTCACGGTGGACCGGCTCGACCTTCTCGGTGGGCAGATCGTCGTCGACCGCCAGCTCACGCGCCACGCGGTGCTCGCACCGACCAAGAGCGCGAGCAGTACCCGGAGGCTCGCACTCTCCCTCGATCTCGTGGAGGACCTGGCGGCACTTCTCGCTCGGCGCGCACTCACGGCGAGCGACGCCGACGTGCTTCTCTTCTCGACCCCCGACGGTTCCCCGCTCGACTACACGAACTGGCGACGGCGCGTATGGGTGCCAGCGTGCGAGCGGACTGGCCTGGCAAGGCTCCGGTTCCACGATCTCCGGTCGATCGCGACGTCGGCACTCGTCGCCGAGGGCGTCGACGTGAAGACCGCACAGAAGCGTCTCGGGCACTCGTCGGCTCGCGTCACGTTGGACATCTACGCGCGCACCACCGAGGGCGCGGACCGGAACGCGGCGCGCCTCGTCGCGGCACGGCTACGGTCGCGGGATACTCGCGGGATGCGAAGGTCCGGCGAGTAAAAGGGGTGACGCCAAAGAGTGCCATGAACAGGACTTTTGCGGTGGGCGCTAGAGGACTCGAACCTCCGACCTCAGCCGTGTGAAGGCTGCGCTCTAACCAACTGAGCTAAGCGCCCGCGGAACCGCACCAGAGCTGGCGGCTGGACGACGATAGCGCGACCCTGTCGGTGTCTGGTCCCCCAGGCCCCCCAGCGGCGGCGGGCCTCACGCCGGGCCGGTAGCCTTGCCTGCGTATGCCGCCGCCCAGCAATGGATCAACCACACTGGGGAACGGCGGTTTCGAGCCGTCGACCGTCTGGGAGAGGCTCTCACAGACCTTCCTCCGACCTCCCGCTCCTAGTGGCCGCAAGGAGCTCGAGCCCACTGACTTCTCGAGGATGACCGACGAGGAGAAGCGCGCGCGCATCACCCGCGTCGACCCGACCGAACGAAAGGTCGGTATCGGCGCGTCGATCCTGGCGGGGGCGCTCGCCCTCTACGCCAACGTTCCCTTCATGGTGTCCAAGAAGTCGGTCCTCATCACCACAGTGAAGCCCAAGGGGACGAGCTGCCCCACGACCGTCGGCATCACGAAGCTGCACTATGTGGCAGCGTCCAAGTCCTGCTGGGGCGTCTATCCGGCCAGCCACTACGTCCTTCCGCTTGTCGTCTCACTCGTGCTCGCCGTGGCCATCTACGTCACCGTGCGGATTCGAAGGCGAGCACCGCTCGCGTTCACCATGGTGATGACGGGGCTCGCCTTCGGCTCGCTGCTCGTGCTCGTGCCTTACGCCGTTGCGGGGGGCTGGATCATGCTCCGAGCTTGGCGGACCCAGAAGTACGGCGCTCCTACGGCCAAGTCGGTCATGACAGGATGGGTGGCGCCCCCCGCGAGAGGCACGACGCGGCGTGCGAAGACCGCGTCACCGCGTACCCGCAGGGGAAAGAGCGCGCAACCGGCCTCCACAACGCGCAAGCCTCCCAGCGCCAACAAGCGGTACACGCCCAAGTCGCCGCCCAAGAAGAAGGTCTCGCCGCCTGCGAGCTGAGCCGCCTGCTCGAGCCTCTGTCTCGCCCGGACGTTCCGCGATGTGCTCAGCCAGTCAGGAGCGCGGAGCGAAGGAGCTCGAGCACGTCGGCACGCCGACGTGCGAGCGAGCGTGCCGTCGGCTCCTCGCCGAGTGCCCTCAGCACCTCCACCTCGGTGATCATCCCGATCACCGTCGAGTAGATCGCGAGCAGGAGCAAGCTGGGGTCGTGGCGCCGCATGTGCCCGGCGTCCATCTCGGATTCGAGGAAGTCGGCTGCTCGCCGCACGAGCGGCTGGAGCTCGCCGGTCATCCGCGTCGCCGCGGGAGGCCCGAGACGTGAGACCTCTCGCACGAGGCCGAGCAACTCCGGACGACGCGCTGCGAGCCGGAACACCGAGCGGACGACGGCTTCGACCTTCGCCCATCCGTCCCCGGCTCCGTCCAGCGCCGTCTGCATGGCCTGGGCGAGCTCCTGCGTGCTCCGGGCGATCAGTGCGTCGAGGAGCGTCTCCTTGCTCGGGAACCAGTAGAGGATCGACTGCTTGGCGATGCCGAGGTCGCCGGCCAGGGCGTCGAGCGAGGTCGCCTCGTAACCGCGCGTCCCCCACGCCGCGAGCGCCGCGTCGAGGATCCGTTCGCGCGTCGGCGCCACCACTTCGGGCACACCGAGAGGCTACTCCATTCCCTACCAAATGGTAGACAGGGCGCCTACCAGATGGTAGACCATTGAGATGCCGATCACTGCTGCGCTCGCCGGCAAGCGGTTCTTCATCACCGGCGGGACGGGGTTTCTCGGCACTGCGCTCATCGAGCGGATCCTCCGCCGGGTGCCCGACGCCGAGGTCGTCGCGCTCGTGAGGCCGGGAAGACGCGCCGGGGCAGCGGAGCGTGCCGCTCGCGAGATCCTGCGCAACGACTGCTTCGACCGGCTCCGTGTCGAGTGCGGCGACCGGTTCGAGCAGGTGACCGCACGGCTGACCGCTGTGGCGGGCGACGTGAGCCGTGACGGGCTCGGGCTCGACGACGACGGCCGGCGGCTTCTGGCCTCGTCAGACGTGATCGTCCACTCCGCGGCGACGGTCAGCTTCGACTCGCCGCTCGACCAGGCCGTCGAGATCAACCTCCTCGGCCCGGCCCGTGTCGCGGCGGCACTCTCAGCCGCCCGCGCCGATGCGCGCCGCGCCGACGGCGTCCACCTGATCGCCGTCTCCACGGCCTACGTGGCCGGCACCCATCAAGGCGAGGCACGAGAAGAGCTGCTCAGCGCCAATCGGTTCTCGCTCGACGTCGACTGGCACGCCGAGGTGGACCACGCCCGAGGGCTTCGTGGGGACCTCGAGAGCGAGTCGCGCGGCGCCGAGATGCTGGCGAGGTTCGCCAAGAAGGCGCGGGGGGAGCTGGGCGCCGCCGGCGAGCACCTGCTCGCGGCCCGTGCAGAGCGGATCCGGGACGAGTGGATCAAGGACCGGCTCGTGTTGGCCGGCACCGCGCGTGCCCAGTCGCTCGGGTGGCCCGACGCCTACCCCTTCACCAAGGCGTTGGGCGAGCGCGCGCTCATCGAGACGGCCGAGGTGCCGCTCTCCATCGTCCGGCCGTCCATCATCGAGTCCTCGCTCAGCGAGCCGGTGCCGGGGTGGATACGCGGCTTCCGCATGGCCGAGCCGATCATCATCTCGTTCGCCAGGGGCCTGTTGCGCGAGTTCCCCGGGGTGCCCGAAGGCGTGATCGACGTCATCCCGGTCGACATGGTCGTCGCGGCGATCCTGGCGGTCGCCGCAGGCCCAGCGCCGGAGCGGCCCTCCGTCTACCACGTCGCCTCGGGCGTCGCGAACCCGTTGCGCTACGGGCGCCTCGTCGAGCTCATCCAGGAGTGGTTCGCCGTCCACCCCATCTACGACGACCGCGGCCAGCCGATCAGCCTCCCGGAGTGGTCGTTCCCCGGACGCGGACGCGTGCAGCGCCAGCTCCACCGGGCGACGAAGGCGATGGACGCGCTCGAGCGGCTCCTTGTGGCGTTGCCCCTCAGGGGCAGGCAGGCGTCGTTCAACGCGACCGTCGAGGAGCGCAGCACGCTGGCCAAGCGCGCCCTCGGCTACGTGGAGCTGTACGGCGCGTACACCGAGACCGAGGCCCGCTACCGGGTCGACCGTCTCCTCGAGCTCTGGCGCACCCTCGACGACGAAGACCGCGCCGCCTTCGCGTTCGACCCCTCGGTGATCGACTGGGACCACTACGTCCACGACATCCACCTGCCCTCGGTCGTCGCCCACGCCCGGGTGAAGACCACCCCGGGGCGCCCCACGCTCGACAGCCGTCCGGAGCGAGCCCGCCGGGCGATCCTCTCACCCGAACGGCATCTCGCAGCGTTCGACCTGGAGCACACGTTGATCGCCGCCAACGTGGTCGACAGCTACGCCTGGCTGGCGTCGCGTCACCTCCCTGCCGCGAGCCGGCCCAAGCTCGTTGCGGAGCTGCTCGCCCAGGGGCCGTCGCTCCTCGCGTTGGACCGGCGAGACCGCGGCGACTTCCTCCGCTCCTTCTACCGTCGCTACGAGGGAGCCCCGGTCTCCCAGCTCGAGGAGGACGCGTGGGAGCTCTTCCACCGCCAGCTGCTCCCCCGCGCGTTCCCTGCGGGACTTGCGCGTGTCCGCCACCATCGGAGGCTCGGCCACCGCACGCTGCTCATCACCGGAGCGCTCGACTTCGTGGTCGACCCGCTCCGCCCGCTCTTCGACGACATCGTGTGCGCGCGCATGGCCCGGTCCAACGGCCGCTTCACGGGGAGGCTCGACGAGCTTCCGCCGATCGGCGAGGCGCGGGCGCAGCTTCTCGCCGACTACACGCAAGCTCATGGCCTCGACCTCGCCGAGTCGGTCGCCTACGCCGACTCCGCGAGCGACCTCGCGATGCTCGAAGCCGTGGGGTTCCCCGTGGCAGTCAACCCCGAGTCGCGCCTCGCCGCGATCGCCAGGCGACGCGGGTGGCACGTCGAGCACTGGTCCCGCGCTCCGGGCGGAGCGGCGCGCCCTCTCCCGTTGGGCCCCCTCGACGTCAGAGGGATGCCGCTCGCCAAAGCGCAGCGCGGCCAAGCGCGGCGCGGCCAAGCGCGGCGCGGCCTTGCGCAGCGCGGCCAAGCGCAGCGCGGCCTTGCGCAGCGGGGCCTGGAGCAGCCCGGCCTGGAGCCGAAATGAGGGCACTCGTCTTCGAGCACAACCTTGCTCGGTTCGCCGCGTCGAGGGTGGCGTCGGCGCTCGGCTCGGGACGCGGCGCGGCGGTCGGACCGTTGCGGCTCGTGGAGACGGAGCCGCCCGTGCTCCCCGGTGTCGAGTGGGCACGGGTCACGCCGCGCCTCTCGGGGATCTGCGGTTCGGACCTCGCGACGGTCGACGGCAGGAGCTCCCGCTACTTCGAGCACATCGTGAGCTTCCCCTTCGTGCCCGGGCACGAGGTGGTCGGCGAGCTGGAGTCCGGCGGCCGCGTCGTGCTCGAACCCGTGCTGGCGTGCGCCGCTCGCGGGATCGACCCGCCCTGCGCGCCGTGCCGGCGCGGCATGATCGGCGACTGCGAGCGCATCGCCTTCGGCCACCTCGCCCCCGGCCTGCAGACCGGCTTTTGTGTGGACACGGGAGGCGGCTGGTCCCACGCGGGGCTCGTCGCGCATCCGAGCCAGCTGCATCCGGTGCCCGAGACGTTCAGCGACGAGGACGCCGTGGTGGTGGAGCCCGTCGCCTGCGCCGTGCACGCTGTCTGCGACGCGGCGCTCGTGGGCACAGAGACCGTCGCGGTGCTCGGCGCGGGGACCCTCGGCCTCGCGGTGGTCGCCGCGATCAGCGCGCTCGCGAGCTCCGGCCGGGTCGCGGCGCCGGGCGCGGTCTTGGTAGGGGCGCGCTACGCCCACCAGCGGCGCCTCGCCGCCGATTTGGGCGCGACCTCCTCGCTGCCCGCCGACCAGCTGGCGAGGGCGGTCCGCAGGCGAACCAGCTCCCTGTCCCTCGCTGATCCGAGGCCGGGCCACGCGAGCGGGCCGCTGACGGGCGGGGCCGACGTCGTCTTCGACTGCGTGGGCTCCGGCGAGTCCATCGCGCAGTCCCTCGAGATGATCCGCCCCCGTGGACGAGTGGTGCTCGTCGGCATGCCCGCACGGGTGCACGTCGACCTCGCCCCGCTTTGGCAGCGCGAGGTCCGGCTGGCCGGCGCGTACGCCTACGGCACCGAGTCGGTCTTGCAGAAACAGCGGGTCCGTACCTTCGACCTCGCGTTCGAGGTCGTCGCGGCCCACCGGCTGGGGCGGCTCGTCTCTGCCACTTACCCGATCGACAGGTACGAGGAAGCCCTGCGGCACGCGGGCTCGGCAGGCCGGAGGGGTGCGGTCAAGATCGCGTTCGACCTGCGCCGTGACAGGGAGCGTCGCGCCGGCCCTGCCGGCCGGCCCGAGCAAGGAGGCACGCCATGACGCCCCGCCCAGGGCTCGTCCTCGAGGTGGACCGCTCCACCCCGCCGACTCTCTTCTGGCACGGCGAGCGATTCGTCCTCGAGCGGCTCCCCGAGGGCAGCCGCGTCATCTACGCACCCGAGCCCCTGCCCGCGCTCGAGGATCCGGTCGCCGCGATCCGCCACGCGCTGCTGCACCCATTGGGCGACCAAGAGCCGCTCCCCGCGCTCCTCCACCCGGGGATGCGTCTCACCATCTGCTTCGACGACGTGTCGCTGCCGCTCCCTCCGATGCAGGCGCCCGACGTGCGCCAGATGGTCATCGAGCAGGTGCTCGACATGGCCGCGGAGGCAGGCGTCGACGACGTCGTCCTCATCGCCGCGCTCGCCCTGCACCGCCGGATGACCGAGGCGGAGCTGCGCCACGCGCTCGGCGACCGTGTCTACGACGCCTTCGCTCCCCACGGACTGCTCACCCAGCACGACGCGGAGGACCCTGACAACCTGATCCACCTCGGCACGACCGACAAGGGCGAGGACGTCGAGCTCAACAAGCGCGCGGCGACGAGCGACCTGCTCGTGTACGTGAACATCAACCTGGTCGCGATGGACGGCGGCCACAAGAGCGTGGCGACCGGGCTCGCGAGCTACCGCAGCCTCCGCCACCACCACAATCCCAAGACGATGCTCCACAGCCGCTCGTTCATGGACGCTCCGTCCTCCGAGCTGCACTCGTCCAACTGGCGAATGGGCCGGCTCATCGCGGAGAGCGGCGTCAAGGTGTTCCAGATCGAGACGACGCTCAACACCGACACCTTCCCCGCGCAATTCGGCTTCCTCCAGCGCAGGGAGTGGGAGTGGCGTCTGCGTGACCGGACTACCTACCTCGCCACCGCTGCGGCCCTCGACCGGACCCCGCCACGCGTGGCGCGCCAGATCTTCCACTCGATCCGGGCGCCGCACGCGCTCGTGTCCGTCCAGGCCGGCGAGGTGGAGGCCGTGCACGCGGTGACGACCGCGAACGTCTGGAAGCAGCAGGGCGTGGAGGTCGACGGGCAGACCGACATCCTCACCATGGGGCTCCCCTACATCTGCCCCTACAACGTCAACTCGATCATGAACCCGATCCTCGTCGCGTGCCTCGGGCTCGGCTACTTCTTCAACCTCTACCGCGGCCGGCCCCTCGTGGCGCAGGGCGGCGTCGTGATCATGCACCACCCCACCCCCTGGGAGTTCCACCCGGGGCACCACCCGAGCTACATCGACTTCTTCGAAGAGGTGCTGGCCGACACCACCGACCCGGTCGAGATGTCCAAGACCTACGAAGAGAGCTTCGCGACGGACCCGTGGTACGTGCACCTCTACCGGACCGGTCACGCCTACCACGGCGTCCATCCCTTCTACATGTGGTACTGGTGCGCGCACGCCCTCGACCACCTCGGACGGGTGATCGTGGTCGGGGGGGACCCCGCGGCCGTCCGGCGCATGGGCTTCTCGCCCGCGACGAGCCTCGACGACGCGCTGGAGATGGCCTCCGACGTCGTCGGCCGCTCGCCGAGCCTCACCCACCTCCATACGCCGCCGCTGCTCATGGCCGACGTGCGATGAGCGGCGGGACGAGCGGTGCGACGAGCCGCGGGACGAGCGGTGCGACGAGCCGCGGGACGGGCCGGCTGCTGCGGCGGGTGACGAGCCAGGTGAAGTTCCCGCTCGCCAAGCCCACGTGGCCTGCAGGGGTGCCGCGACCCGCGCCGGTGCGGCGCGTCGGCCTCGACTACGACCACGAGTGGTCCCGCCGGTACCCGGTGCGCCTCGCGCGCGCGGTCGTCCTCGACAACGTCACCAGACCGGCAGCGCGCCTCGTCGCCCCGACGACCGTACGCGGCGGGGAGCACCTCCGACACGTGCCCGCACCCGTGATCTTCGCCGCCAACCACGTGAGCCATCTCGACACGCCGCTCCTCCTCACGGCACTGCCGGTCCGGTTCCGCCACCGCACCGTCGTCGCCGCGGCAGCCGACTACTTCTTCGACCGCCGCTGGAAGGCGTTCCTCTGGTCCTTCTCCCTCGCGGCCATCCCGATCGAGCGCTCCCGGGTCAACCGGCGTTCGGCGGATGTCGCCGCCGAGCTCCTTGCCGACGGGTGGAACCTGGTCATCTTCCCCGAGGGCGGCCGGTCGCCACACGGGTGGGCGCAGCCGTTCAGGCCGGCGAGCGCCGCCTACCTGGCACGGCGAACCGGACGGCCCGTCGTGCCGGTCCACTTGAGCGGGACTCGCCACGTCCTCCCCAAGGCCGGAGAGCGCCGGCTGCCGCGCCGATCTCCGGTCTCGGTCGTCTTCGGGATGCCGCTCCTCCCCGACGACGGGGAGGACGCGCGCCGCTTCAGCGCGCGCATCGAACGGGCGGTGGCCGTGCTCGCCGACGAGGCGTCGAGCGACTGGTGGCGCGCACGCACGCGGGCGGCACGCGGTGGCACCCCCTCGCTCAGGGGCCCGGAGGCGGCCGACTGGCGGAGGGCCTGGGCGCTCGACCCGCGCCCCGACGCGGGTCGCGACGCCTGGCCACGCGTCTGAGCAGCTACACATTCGGGCGTGTCCCTGCGTGACGGACCGACGCTCGACCTCACGGTGGTGGTCCCCTACTTCAACCCCGGTGACCGCGTCCGCGAGACGGTGGAAGAGCTGGTGCGCACGCTCTCGGGCACGGGTGCGACCTTCGAGGTGATCGCCGTCTCCGACGGCTCGACCGACGGGAGCGAGCGGGCGCTCGTGGACCTCCCCGTCGACCTGGTGAGAACCGTGCGCCTCCACCACAACCGCGGCAAGGGGGAGGCCCTCCGGGTGGGGTTCACCATGGGGGGCGGCCGGTTCCTCGGCTTCATCGACGCCGACGGGGACCTTCCGCCGGACCAGGTGGCGATCCTCGCCGCGATCGCGCATGACGCGCATTCCCCCGCGCCCGACGTCGTGCTCGGCTCCAAGCGCCACCCCGACTCGCAGGTCGTCTATCCCCCGCTCCGACGCGTCTACTCGTGGGCCTGGCAGCAGCTGGTGCACGGGCTCTTCGGGCTCAACGTGCACGACACCCAGACCGGCCTCAAGCTCGTTCGGCGCGAGGTCCTCGCAGATGTCCTGCCGCGGATGCTCGAGAAGCGGTTCGCCTTCGACCTCGAGCTGCTGGTGGTCGCGAATCAGCTCGGCTACGGTCGGTTCGTCGAGGTGCCGGTCCGCATCCGCCGGCGTTTCGGCAGCACCGTCTCCCCACGGGCGGTGGCGGGGATGCTCGTGGACCTCTTCGCGATCTTCTACCGGCTGCGGATCGCGCGCCTCTACGGCGAGCCGCGCAGATAGCGCGCGACGCGCCCTCGGGGCGACCGGCGGGCGCGCATCTCGGCGAGGCGCTCCTCGCGCAGCGCGTCCTCCTCCGCGTCGTCGAGAGCGTCGAGGGGGCTCCCCACCGCCCACGAGAGGAGCAGATCGGCGAGCGCCGGGTTGCGCGCGAGCACCGGACCGTGCAGGTAGGTGCCCACGACCCTGCCGGAGATCGCTCCGTCGGTGCCGTCGCCGTTGCCCACCCCCGCGCTGAGGCGTCCGAGCGGCGCGACGCCGGGCCCCCGGGCGGTCAACCCCGCGTGGTTCTCGAAGCCGGTGAGCACGGGGAGCCCGAGCGCGGCGTCGGCCGGCTCGGCCAGCACCTCCCCCACGGCCCTGCGGCCGGGACCCTTGGAGGTCGCGACGTCCAGGAGGCCGGCACCGCGCACCGGTCGTCCATCCGCCGAGGGGAAGGTCCGCCCGAGGATCTGGTACCCCGCGCACACCGCGAGGACCGGTGCTCCCCGGTCCACCGCCCGAAGGAGGGTGTCGTCCGAGCGAAGACGCTCGGCGGACGCACGCTGCGCGACGTCCTCGCCGCCGCCGAGGCAGTAGAGGTCGCCTTCGGGGAGCGGCGCGCCCGACGCCGCCTCGACCAGCTCGGCGTCGATGCCCCGCCAGCGCGCGCGCTGGACGAGCACCATGCCGTTGCCTCCGTCACCGTAGGTACCGAGAAGGTCCGGGTGGACGACGACGACGGCGAGGCTCACGACGCCCCCCGGGACGCCGACCGGGACGCCGACCGGGACGCCCCCCGGGACGCCGCGCGGGCGAGGAGGTCCGTGAACGCCGTGTAGTTCCCGACGAAGTCGACCTCGACCTTCTCTGTGCCCGGCTCCTCGAGCTGCGTGCGTGCAGGCTCACGAGTCGCGGCGATCCACGCGGCGCGCACCGCGGCGACCTCGTCGCGCACGGTCCGGTGCCGCACCTCGGCGTAGTGGAGGCGGACCGCCAGGTCGCGGCATCGCTCGCCCGTCGCGACCACGGTCCGGGCGCCGAGCCGCTCGAAGGGCACGTCCCAGAGCCACGACGGGTCCCTCCCGTCGGCAACCCGCGCGTTGATGCCCACGACGACCGGACGCTCGCCGGGGCCCACGAGGTCCAGCAGCTCCCGCCAGCCCGCCGGGTTCTTCGCCAGCATGACCCGGGTCCTGCGTCCGCCGACCTCGACGAGCGAGAACCGTCCGGCCACCTCGTCGACCGCCGCTATCCGCGCCAGGGAGTCCTCCCACCCCACGCCCAGCGCGGCTGCCGCGGCTGCCGCCATCGCGGCATTCGCACGGTTGAACCTCCCGGGAAGCGCGAGGGCGACAGGGAACCGGCGGCCGTCCGCGAGCACGACGTCGTCCCCCTCGAGCGAGACGTCCAGCCTCGGGCGCGCGAACCCGCAGGCGCAGGCCCACCCGTTGCCGCCTGGTGCGAACTCGATGCGGCCGCCGCAGGCCGGGCATGCCACCGCGTCCTCGCGCCAGGACAGCCCGGCGCCGACCCACACCGGCTTCTCCGCCGCCGACGCCGCCCACGTGACGAGCGGGTCGTCGGCATTGGCGACCACCGAGGCCACGGGTGCTGTCGTGAGGGCACGGCGCCAGCGGTTCGCCACCATGCGCACCTCGTTGGTCCGGTCGAGCTGGTCGCGCGAGAGGTTGAGCAGGACGACGACCTCCGGGCAGAGCCTGTCCACGAGGCCGGGCAGGTACCCCTCGTCCACCTCCAGGACGGCGGGCGCGCCCGAAGGGGCTGCCGCGAGCGCCGTCACGTGACCGGCCGGCATGTTGGAGCCCGTGGCGTTGGTCGCCGGGCTCCCCAGGCTGCCTTCCAGCGCGACGGCGAGGAGGCGCGTCGTCGTGGTCTTCCCGTTGGTGCCGCTCACGAGCGCCACGCGCCGCCCGGCGGCGAGGTGCTCGAGCAGCCGAGGGTCGATGGCGAGGCCTGCGTGACCCCCCGCCACGGTGCCGCTCCCCGCGCCAAAGCGGCGCGACAGCACGTTTACGGCCCGCGTGACCGCCACGGCGGCCCGCGTCCTGGTCGGCAGCGGCCGCCGGCTCATCTCATCTCCCGGCGCCGGACCCGGCGCCCCGCGCGGCGCCGGACCCGGCGCCCCGCGTGGCGCCGGACCCGGCGCCCCGCTTGGTGCCCGACCCGGCTCGCAACCCGGCTCGCAACCCGGCTCGCAACCCGGCTCGCAACCCGGCTCGCGACCCGGCTCCCGACCCAGGGTTCGCCCTCGTCGAGTGGCCCAGAGGGGCCGGGGGGAAGGTGCGTGCAAGCTCTTCTGCGCTGGGGCTGCGCCGTACCCTGCCTTGGGGAGGCAGCAGGGACGAGATCGCCGACATGACTGCCGCGATGTCGATCCTTGGGTCCTCGAGCCCCAGCACCACCGGCTCGCCAACTCGTACTCGCACGGTCGGCGGGTGCAGCAGCGCCGCCAGGTCGGGGAGCCGGGCGCTGCGCGGCCACACCGCCTCGGTGCCCCACAGCCCCACCGGGACCACGGGTGCGCCGGTGGTGGCGGCGAGCCTGGCGACGCCGGTCTTGCCGTGGAGCACCGGGTCGAAGAAGTCGCTCCCCCGGGGGATCGTGCCCTGGGGGAGGACCATCACCACCTCGCCGGCGCGGAGCGCCGCCTCCGCGCGGTGAAGCGCACGGCGCGAGGATCCTGCGTCGGCGCGGTCGACCGCGATGCCCCCGAGGGCGCTGGTGAGCCACCCGACCACGGGCGCGTCGAAGAGCTCCTTCTTGGCGAGGAAGCGGACGGGACGGTGGAGCTGCGCGGCGAGCAGCGCGAGCGCGACGACGTCGAAGTAGCTCCGGTGGTTCGCCGCGATGAGGACCGGTCCGTGCGCCGGCACGTGCTCGACCCCACAGAGGTCGAAGCGGGCGTAGGGGAACAGCTCTGGCCGCACCCAGGGTCGCAGCAGGTGGTAGGGCTCGAGCCCGATGACGGAGGGCACCCCGGGGGGGCGGTCCCAGTGCTCCACGGGCCAGCGGCGCAGCGCGGCGATCGCCATGAGGGTCGCGTCGGGGTTCACCGCGTGGGCGTGGCCGACGGACGACAGGAGCGGCAGGTCGAAGGCGCTGTCGGAGCACGCGTGGCTGGCGGTGAGGTCCACCCTCGACGCGACCGCCCATCGCCGGACCGCCGCCAGCTTGCCCACGCCCCAGACGAAGGGGCCGTCGAGCCGGCCCGTGTAGCGGCGGTCGCGCACCTCGTAGCGGGTCGCGACCACGTCGTCGAAGCCGAGCGACTCGGCGAACGGCTCGATCATGTCGGCCGGCGTCGTCGTGGTGAGGACGAGACGATGGCCGGTGCGCCGGTACTCCTCCAAGATGCCCGGCGCATAGGGGGCCACGAGCTCGAGGAGCGCCGGTGCGGCCGCCCCACCCGCCGCCCGCACCTCGTCGCGCGCCCACCCGCGCGCGGCGAAGGCCGCGGCGCGGGCGAGCGCCATCGAAGGCCCGTTCTCGCCGAACCGGTCGTAAATGCCGTAGAAAAGGCTGCTCCCCGGCAGCCGGCGGGCGATCCCGGCCGCCTCGAGCGCCCGCTGGAGGACCGGTCCGCTGGCGCGCCGAAGGAGCGTCCGGTCGAGGTCGACGAAGACCGCTCGTGCCGTGGAGGTCCCGGCCACGCCGGGAGGTTACCGAGCGGCGCACCTGCGAGCAGCGCCCCCCGGCGCACCTGCGAGCAGCGCCCCCCGGCGTACCTGCGCCGCAGCTCCTCCCCCGGACGCGACGAAGGGACCGCCGGGGGGGTGGGCGGTCCCTTCGCATGACCAGCCAGGAACGGAGGGGGGGATCCGGTTTCCCTGAGGTCTGGATCCATTCTGCGGCATCGGGAGCAATCTGTCAATGAGCTTTATGAGATGTTTATGATCGTTTTCTCTGATATGCTCCATCGCATCGGGGCAAGCGGCCCCCTCCCGGGAGGTCAGGTGGACCTGCGGCATCTCCAGGCGCTCGTGGGCATTGCCGACACCGGGAGCTTCTCGGCGGCGGCGGCGGCCCTCGGCACGGTCCAGTCCAACGTCTCCGCCCACGTGGCCCGGCTCGAGCGCGAGCTCGAGGTCGTGCTCGTCGACCGGCCGTCGGGGAGGCTCACCGAGGAAGGCGAGGTGGTCGTGTCGCGCGCGCGAAGGATGATCGCAGAGCTCGACGCGATGGTCGCCGACGTGGTGGCGATGCGCCACGAGGTCCGCGGCCGAGTCCGACTCGGGATGATCGGCACCACGGGCCGATGGCTGGTCCCCCGGCTCTTCGCCGCGCTGCGGTCCCGACACCCCCAGCTCCGCCTCACCGTCACCGACGGCACCAACACGACCCTCGAGGCCCAGCTCGCCTCCGGCCAGCTCGACGTGGCAGCGGTGACGCTGCCGGTGCACAGCGACGAGCTCACCACCTCTCCGCTCTTCGAGGAGGACCTCGTGCTCGTGGTCCAGGTCGGCCACCCGCTCGCTGAGCGTGCCGAGCCCCTCGCCCTCGCCGGTCTCGCCGGCATCGAGCTGCTGCTGCCCGCGCCCGGGACCTCGCTGCGCGACGAGATCGACAGGGCGGCACGCGCGGCGGGCGTCGAGCTCCGTCCGTCGATGGAGCTCGACGGGCTCCGGATGATCGCGTCGCTCACCTTCGACGGCCACGGTCCGTCGATCCTCCCCGCCACCGCCGTCCCGGCCCACCTCCGCGGGGACTTCCGGCTGCTTCGGATCACGGGGCTGCCGCCGAGGCGGGTCGGCGTGGCCTTGCACCTGCGCGGCGCGCCCTCGGCCCCCACCCGTGTGGTCATCGACCTCCTCCACTCGATCGTCGAGGACCCTTCGGTCACTCTCGAAGGCCTTCACCGCCCGATGGCTCCCGCACGGCCTGCCCTGCGCCACTAGGGTCGGGGCCCGGTGGACGGCCCGATCGACGACGACCTGCTCGCCGAGACGACCGACGCTGCGCTGGCTGCGGCGAGATCGGCGGGCGCGGCGTACGCCGCGCTGCGGGTCGAGCGGGTCCGGACCCAGCTCGTCGTCCTGCGAGACGGGCGGCTCGAGACCGCGATCGACGACACCGAGGTCGGCACGGGGGTCCAGCTCGTCTCGTCGGGCTCCTTCGGCTTCGCGGGCACCGTCGCGGTCGGGCCCGCCCCCGCGGCGGCGCTCGTCGCGGACGCCCTCGAGGCCGCGCGCGTGACCGCACCCGCGCGACCCCATGAGGTGGTCCTCGCCGACGAGCCCTCGCATGGCCGGGTCGAGTGGTCCTCCCCGTACGTGCGGGACCCGGTGGACGTCCCGCTCGCGGACAAGGTCGGCGTGCTCGCCGAGTGGAGCCGCCGCCTCCTGGCTGCGCCGGGGATCGACCACGTCACCGCCTACGTGATGGCGGTACGCGAGGACAAGTACCTCGCAGACCTCTCCGGGACGGTCGCGCGCCAGCGCCGGGTGCGGATCCACCCCCAGCTCGAGGCGCTCTCGGTCACCGACGGGGGCGACTTCGAGGAGATGCGGACGCTCGCGCCGCCCGTCGGTCGCGGCTGGGAGTACATGGAGGGCGAGGGCTGGGACTTCGACGGCGAGCTCGCCCAGCTCCCCGAGCTGCTCGCGGAGAAGCTGCGGGCGCCGTCGGTCGACCCGGGGACCTACGACCTCGTGGTCGACCCCACCAACTTGTGGCTGACCATCCACGAGTCCATCGGTCACGCGACCGAGCTCGACCGGGCGATGGGCTACGAGGCGGCATTCGCGGGGACGTCGTTCGCGACCCCCGACGGCCTCGGCACCCTCCGCTACGGCTCGCCGGTGATGCACGTCACCGGGGACCGCACGACCGAGCACGGTCTCGCGACGGTCGCGATCGACGACGAGGGCGTCGCCGCGCAGTCGTTCGACATCGTGCGCGACGGAGTGCTCGTCGGCTACCAGCTCGATCGGGCGATCGCCGCGTCGCAGCGGCTCGGCAGGTCGAACGGGTGCGCCTTCGCCGACTCGCCGCTCCACACGCCCATCCAGCGGATGGCCAACGTGTCTCTCCAGCCAGCCCCGGGCGACGGGCCGTCGACCGAGGAGCTCATCTCCGGCGTCGACCGCGGCATCTACATCGCGGGAGACAAGAGCTGGTCCATCGACATGCAGCGGTACAACTTCCAGTTCACCGGCCAGCGCTTCTACGCGGTGCGCGCCGGGAAGCTCGCAGGCCAGCTCCGCGACGTGGCGTACCAGGCGACGACCACCGACTTCTGGGGCGCGATGGAGGCGGTCGGCGGGAAGTCGACCTACCTCCTCGCCGGCGCCTTCAACTGCGGCAAGGGCCAGCCCGAGCAGGTCGCCGCGGTCAGCCACGGCTGCCCGTCGGTCCTCGTGCGCGGGGTGCGGGTGCTCAACACCCGCCAGGAGTCCGGACGGTGAGCGCGCCCGGTCTGCCCCATCCCGCGCAGGTCGCCGAGCGCGTGGTCCGGGCGGCGGGCCGCCCGTGCGTCGCCATCGTCGAAGAGACCCGCGAGGCAGACGTCCGCTTCGCCAACAACACGGTCACGACCGACGGCGTACGGACGGACCGGCGGGTGACCGCCATCCTCGTCGAGCCCTCCGACTCACCCGGGGGCCAAGGCAGCGCCGGCACCGCCCGTCGCAGCGGCGACGTCGACGTGGACGCCCTCGTGCGCGAGGCCGCCGCGGCGATCGGCCCGGCCGACGACGCGGCGCCGCTCTTCGAGGGTGGCGAGGATCCCGGCTTCGGCGAGGACGCCGGCGTGACCGGGCTCGACCGGCTGGCGCCCGTGGTGCGCGACCTCGCGTCCGCGTTCACCCGTGCGCAGCGATCCGGGACGGTCCTCTCCGGGTTCGCCGAGCACGGGGTCACGACGACCTACCTCGCCACGTCGACCGGGCTGCGCCGGCGCCACGTCCAGCCGACCGGGTCCATCCAGCTGGTCGGCAGACGCGACGACGCGTCGGCCTGGGCGGGAGCCAGCACGGCGGACTTCTGCGACGTAGAGCTCGCGTCGCTCGAGGACGCCGTCCAGCGCGGGCTCGGCTGGTCCTCCCGGCACATCGAGGTGGCGCCGGGCCGCCACGAGGTCATCCTGCCGCCCAGCGCGGTCGCCGACCTCATGATCTTCGTCGTCGACGCGGCGAGCGGCAGGGAGTCAGAGGACGGCCGCACGGTGTTCTCGAAGCCTGGCGGCGGCACCCGCCTCGGAGACGCGCTGACGCCCCTCGCCTTCGACCTGTGGAGCGATCCCGAAGAGCCCGGGCTCGAGTGCACGCCGTTCCTCGCGACGAGCGCTTCGTCGGCGGACGTGTCGGTCTTCGACAACGGGCTCGGGCTCGGCCGCACCCCGTGGATGCGTGCCGGCCGCCTCGAGCGCCTCCGCTACCACCGCGCCGGCGCCGAGCGGTCGGGCGCGACGCCGGCTGCCCCCATCGACAATCTCTCGCTGGCGCTCCCCGGCGCGTCCGGGACGCTGGACGACCTGATCGGCTCGACCGAGCACGGGCTCCTGCTCACGTGCCTCTGGTACATACGAGAGGTCGACCCGAGGACCCTCCTTCTCACCGGGCTCACCCGCGACGGCGTCTACGTCGTCGAAGACGGCAAGGTCACGGGTGCGACGAGCAACTTCCGGTTCAACGAGAGCCCAGTCGACGTGCTCGCCCGGGCGACGCACGTGACGTCGACCGTGCGCACCTACGGGAGGGAAGGCGGGACGTGGATGAACCGGACCGCGATGCCCGCGCTGCGCGTGCCCGACTGGAACATGTCGACGCCCAGCCAGGCGGTGTGAGCGCCGCACCCCGTCCGCTCACGCCTCGCAACGCTCGGAAAGGCAATTCCCACGCCTGCTCCCCAGCGATAGCGTCCTGCCCGTGACGCCACATTCGACAGCGCCGGCGCGAGCCGGAGGCGACGCGCGAGCCCGCTTGCGATCCGAGGTGCACCGCCGCTGGGTGGACGAGATCCTGCCCACCCTCATGCGCTACACCACCGTGCCTTGCCTCTCGCCCGAGTTCGACGACCGGTGGGAGACGAACGGGACGCTTGCCGAGGCGGCGTCGATGCTGGCGGCATGGACGCAGGGAAGAGCGATCCAGGGGCTGACCGTCCAAGTCATGGCCCCGCGGGGCCGGACGCCGCTCCTTCTCCTCGACGCGCCGGCAACGGGCGGCGCGACGGGGACCGTGCTCGTCTACGGCCACCTCGACAAGCAGCCGCCCCTCGGGGAGTGGCGAGAGGGCCTCGGGCCGTTCACCCCGGTGCTCGAAGGAGACCGGCTCTACGGCAGGGGGACGGGGGACGACGGGTACTCGCTGTTCGCAGCGGTGGGCGCGATCGAGCTCCTCGACGCCTCGGGCGCCCCGCGCCCGCGCGTCGTCGTGCTCGTCGAGTCGAGCGAGGAGAGCGGGAGCCCGGACCTCCCCGCGTACCTCGACGACCTGGCCGACCGCCTGGGGCGTCCGGACCTCGTGGTGTGCCTCGACTCGGGCTGCCTCACCTACGACCGGCTGTGGCTGACGTCGTCGCTGCGTGGCAACCTCGTGGCGACCGTGTCCGTGCAGGTGCTCACCGAAGGGGTCCACAGCGGCAGCGCGGGCGGCATCGTCCCCACATCGTTCCGGCTGCTGCGCGTCCTGCTCGACCGGCTCGAGGACCCCGGCACCGGGGAGATCCGCCTCGCGGCGCTCCACGCGCCAGAGCCGCCCGGCGCAGGCACCGCCGGCGGGTGGGCCGCTGCGGAAGCCTTCCCCGTGGTCCAGGGGCTGCAGCTCGACGGCACGTCGGACGAGGTCCGGCTCGCGCGCCGGGCCTGGGCGCCGTCGCTCACCGTCACCGGGATGGACGGGATCCCGGCGGTGCGAGACGGCGGCAACGTCCTGCGCCCGTTCACCACGGCGAAGATCTCGTTGCGACTGCCGCCGACGGTGCACGCGGCCGAGGCGGTGAAGGTCGTGGAGTCCGCGTTGCTCACGGATCCGCCGTCGGGCGCGCGCGTCGAGGTTCGCTTCGACACCCCGGCGACAGGGTGGGCGGCACCTCCTTTGGAAAAGTGGGTGGCAGACGCGTTCACCGACGCCTCCGAGGAGCTCTTCGGCCAGCCGCCCGGCACCCTCGGGGAAGGGGGGACGATCCCCTTCCTCGCCATGCTCGGCGAGCGCTGGCCCGGGGTGCCGCTCGTGGCCACGGGCGTCCTCGGCCCGGGCGCCAACGCGCACGGGCCCAACGAGTTCCTCCACCTCCCCATGGCCGAAGCCGTCACCGTGGCGACGGCCCGCCTGATCGAAGCTGCGGGCCGCCGGGCGCCGGGCGCGAGCTCGCGGGGCTAGCACGTTGTCCGGGGCCTCCGTCGATCCGCCGCTCCCCGCGGTGCGTCAGGCGGTGGCGCTCGCCCTCGCCGAGGACTGGCTGCCGCTCGGCGACCTGACGGCGTCGCTCTTGGACCCGGCCCTTGCGGCCAGGCCCTCGATCGTCGCCCGGGCGCCCGGCGTCGTGGCCGGTCGCCTGTGCGCGCTCGAGACCTTCCGCCAGGTCGACGAGGGGATCGAGGTCGACTGGCTCGCCCCGGACGGCACCGCCGTCGCCCCGGGTGAGGTCGTCGCCCGCGTCCAGGGGTCCCTGCGCTCGATCCTCACGGCAGAGCGCACCGCGCTCAATTTCCTTTGCCACCTCTCCGGGGTGGCGACGGCCACCCGCCGCCTCGTCGACGCGGTCGCGGCCGCGAGCTCCTCCACCCGGGTGGTGGACACTCGCAAGACCGTCCCGGGCCTTCGCGCCCTTCAGAAGGCCGCAGTGCGAGCCGGCGGAGCCCACAACCACCGCGGGTCGTTGTCCGACGGGGTGCTCTTGAAGGACAACCACATCGGCGCCCTCGGGATCGAAGAAGCCGTGGCGCGAGCGCGCGCCCGGTTCCCGATGCGGACGATCGAGGTCGAGTGCGACCGTCCCGACCAGGCGATGGAGGCGGCGTCGGCGGGAGCACAGGTGGTGATGCTCGACAACATGACGCCCGACGCGGTGGCCTCCACCGTGCGAGCCCTGCGCGCCGCCGGCTACGGGGTGCTCGTGGAGGTCTCGGGCGGGGTCAGCGAAGCGAGCGCACCTGCCTTCGCCGCGGCCGGCGCAGACCTCCTCTCGGTGGGCGCGCTCACCCACTCCGCCGCCGCGCTCGACCTCGGGCTGGACCTCGGCGCACCACCCCCGGACCCATCCAGCGCGCAGCCTGGTTCGCTGTGACGGGTCGGGGCGCGACGAGTCCCGAGCACGAGCCGGACCAGCGCCGCCGTCGCCAGATCGACATCCATGGGCTCCTGGCAGTCGAACGCGCTGCGGCGGACATCGGCGAGCCCGTCGCGCGGCTCTGGCACGAGATGGTGCACCAAGGCGAGACGGGGACGAGCACGCGCCGTACGCTCGACTCGGCCCTGCGCGAAGCGCTCGCGACCATGAGCCGCCTGCTCTCGGTGGACGGACTTGCGATCCTTCTCGCCAACGAGGCGGGCGACGAGCTGACGGTCAGAGCCGCGATCGGGCTCACAGAGGAGCTCACCGTCGGGATCGGGATCCCCGCGGGCGAGGGCATCTCGGGCCGGGTGCTCGCGACGCGTGCGCCCCTCTTGGTGGGGGACCTGTCGTCGGCCCACGTCTTCGACCCGTTGCTGCGCCGCAGTCGCCTCCGCTCCATGGCGGTTGTCCCGATGCTGAGCGACGGGCGCCCGACCGGCGTGATGTGGGCTGCTCGCGTCGAGCCCGACCGCGTCAGCCTCGAAGACGCCGAGCTGCTCCAGGTGGTGGCAGACCGGCTGGCCATGATGCTCGAGCGCATGCGCGCCTTGGCGCGCGAGCGCGCCGCCCGCCGGGATGCGGAGCGCCTTGCGAGCAGGATCGCGAGGATCCAGCTCGCGACCGCGGAGCTCGTTGCGACGCACTCCCCCGACGACGTCGCCGCCGCAGTCGTCCGCGCTCTGGAGACGGTGCCGGGGGCGTGGCGAGGCGTCTGGCTCGCCGAGCACGACAGGCTCGAGCTCGCTGCGCACTCCGGGGAGAGCGGTGACGTACCAGCGGGGTGGGACCGGAGCGTCGAGATGGGAAGCGAGGCGCTCCTCGCCACGGTGCTCGCCAACCGGCAGGCCACCTACGGGGTCACAAGCGACTGCGGCAGCGGCGAGCGCAGCTGGGCGGTGCTGCCGATCGTCACGCGCGAGCGCGACGCGGCCGTGCTCGCGGTGGTGGCGCCGCGCAGCGACTGGTTCTCACCCGACGAGCGGACCCTTCTCTCCCTCGTGGTCGGCCAGGCCACGCAGGCATTCGAGCGCGCCTTTCTCGCCGAGGCGGAGCGGCAGGCGGCCGAGCGGGCTTCCTTCTTCGCCTACGCGGCGCAGGCGCTCGCCGAGGCGGAGGACCTCGCCGCCGCGCTGGACCGCCTGGCAGACCTCGCGGTCAGAGCCGTCGGCGAGATCTGCATCATCGACGTCGTCGGCGAAGACGGCCGACTGGCCCGCATGGCGGCGAAGCACCGGAATGCGACCCTCCAGCCGCTCGTCGACCGGCTGCGGGCCGAGTTCCCCCCAGACCCCGAAGGTGCCCACCCCGCCGTCCGCGCCATCAGCACCGGCACGTCGTCGTGGTCCGAGGACATGCCCGACGAGCTCCTCCGTTCGACGACCGTCAGCGAGGAGCACTTCGCCCTCGCTCGCGTGCTCGGCTTCCGCTCGTACCTGACGGTCCCGCTCACGGCAGGGTCGCGTGTCGTGGGCGCGGTGACCTGCGTGTCGTGCAGCCGGCGGTTCGGTCGTGAGGACATGTCGTTCGCCCAGGAGCTGGCGCGCCACGTGGCGTCGGTCGTGGACAACGCCCGCCAGTACGAGTCGGCGTTCCGCACCTCCCAGATCCTCCAGTCGAGCCTCCTGCCGCCGCTTCCGCCCGGGATCCAAGGGATCAGCGTCGAGACCCGCTATCTCACGGCCAACCGGGGGCTCGAGGTGGGGGGGGACTTCTACGACGTGCTCGCCCTCCCGACAGGCGCCGTGCTCTTCATGGTGGGGGACGTCGCCGGCCACGATCGTGGGGCCGCCGCGCAGATGGGGCACATGCGCAGTGCGGTACGCGCGCTGGCCGGGCAGGTGTCCGCACCGTCCGCGCTCGTCTCCGCGGTGCGCGCGGCGTGGGCGCTGCTCGGCTTCGAGCGGATCGCGACCGCACTTGTCGGCCTCCTCGATCCCTGCTCGGGGGAGCTCAGGCTCGCGTCCGCCGGCCACTACCCGCCGCTGCTCGTGTCCGAGCACGAAGCTCGGTTCCTCCCCGTCGTCGCGAGCCCGCCGTTCGGGATAGAGGCCCCGCCCGCACCGGAGTGGTGCGGCCGCCTCAACCCGAACGAGGTCCTGCTCTGCTACACCGACGGTGCGATCGACGAGCGCGGCGCAGGCAGCGACGAGAGCATGGCGCACCTGTGCCGGGTCGCAGCAGGCGGCGCAGGCACGCCGGCGGCGGTCTGCGACCGTGTCGTCGAGGTGATCGCCGGCGACCGGGCGGACGACGTCGCCCTCCTCGCGCTCGCGATCCACCCCGAGACGAAGAGCCGCGGGTAGGGCTCGAGAGGTCGGCCGCAGGGAGGCTCGCCACGCACGCGTGCCGAGGATGGATCCTGTGCATCCTCTCGCTCTCGCAAGAGCCCTTCAGCCCGGCCGTTCAGCTCCGGGGGACGTCCTTCCAGGGCACGTCCCGATCGGTCCGCGGCTCGCCGGGCAGCCCGAGCACCCGCTCGCCGAGGATGTTGCGCATGACCTCCGACGTGCCCCCCTCGATCGAGTTCGCCCGTGCCCTCAGGAACGACCGGCGAACGTCGAGCGACGAGAACGTCATCTCCGACGGCCGGAGCATCGGGTAGTCCGAGGCGTACAGCATCCCTTCTGCGCCCATGAGGTCGACGCACAGCTCCATCGTCCGCTTGTTGTCCTCTGCGTAGGCGAGCTTCGCGACCGATCCCTCCGGCCCAGGGGTCCCCGCACGTCGGTTGTGCACGGCCCGCAGGTTCGTCAGGCGGGCCACCTCGTGGGCCACCCAGCGCTGGACGAGGCGGTCGCGCAGCGCCAGCGCGTGCGGAGACCGGTCACCGGCCCAACGGGCGTGCCACAGCCGGAGCGCCTCTGCGATGGGCCCCGCACCACGCGCCGGCACGTTGCCCCCGATGGCGACGCGCTCGTTCATGAGCGTGGTCAGTGCGACGCGCCAACCCTCGCCGGCTCCCCCGAGGCGCGCCGCGTCAGGCATGCGGACGTCGGTGAAGAACACCTCGTTGAACTCGGCCTCGCCGGTGATCTGGTACAAGGGGCGCACGTCGACCCCCGGCGCGTGCATGTCCACGAGGAAGCAGGTGATCCCCGCGTGCTTCGGCACGTCGGGGTCCGTGCGGGCGAGGAGCAGCCCGAAGCTCGCGAGGTGCGCGACGGTGGTCCACACCTTTTGGCCGTTGAGCACCCACTCGTCGCCGTCGCGCTCGGCCCTCGTCGCCAGGCTCGCCACGTCGGAGCCTGCGCCGGGCTCGCTGAAGAGCTGGCACCAGATCTCCTCGCCCGTGAAGAGCGGCCGCAGGTAGCGGTCGAGCTGCCCCTCGGTCCCGTGTGCGAGGAGCGTGGGCGCCACCATGCCGTAGCCGATCACGTTGCGCAGAGACGGATGCGGCGCGCCGGCGTCGCGCAGCGCGACGAGCACGCGTTGATGCAGGGTGGGTGAGAGCCCGAGGCCGCCGCGCCCCTTGGGGTAGTGCACCCAGGCGAGCCCCCGGTCGAACTGCGCACCGAGGAACTCCTCTGGGGGGGTCGACGCCGGAGGCAGATCGGAGAGCAGGCCGTCGACGAGCTCGTCGACCGCAGCCTCGGCGTCGGCGACCCCCGCTGCGGTGTCCGTGGCCATCAGGTGGGCTCCTCTCCCTCTCCGGCGCCGGCGGTGCGCGCCTCGTCGGTCCCAGCTTCGCGCAGCTCGCGGCGGGCGATCACATGGACGTCGATCCCGCGTGCGGCGGCCTCACGAAGCACCTTGCGGACGACCGAGCCGCGCGTGAGCTCGTCCCACCGGCTCCGCTGGGTGGCCCCCACGACGATCTGGGTCACCTGGTGCTGCGCGGCGACGTTGACCACGGTCGCCGCCGGGTCGTCGCCGTCGACCTCGATCCATCCCCCCCCGACGTCGTCGGCGAGGACGTGCAGCGCATCGAGCGCACGCCGGGTGCTTGGACCTTCCCCTTCGGGGTCCCTCACGTGCAGCACCAGGAGCTCACCTTTGGTCCGCTGCGCCATGCGCGCGGCACGCCGCACCACCGCGTCGCTGCCCGGCGCGGCCGTGACGGCCACGAGGATCCGCTCCGTCGTGTCCCAGACTCCCGCAGGCCGGCGGCCTTCGAGGAACCTGAGGAGCTCCTCTTCGGTCTCGTCGGCGACGAACCGCAGTGCGAGCTCTCGGAGCGCGACGAGGTTCTCGGTACGAAAGAAGCCGTTGAGCGCGGCGGGCACCTTGTCCGCAGGGTAGATGTTGCCATGGAGCATCCGGCGGCGGAGCTGGTCTGCAGACGAGTCGATCAGCTCCAGCTGGTCTGCTCTCCGGACCACCCAGTCGGGCACCCGCTCGCTGATCCGGGCACCGGTGATGACCTCGACGGCGTCGGCGAGGCTCTCGAGGTGCTGGATGTTGACCGTGGTGATCACCGCGATGCCGGCGTCGAGGAGGGTGAGGACGTCCTCCCAGCGCTTCTGGTGAGGCCCGGACCCCGGCACGTTGGTGTGCGCCAGCTCGTCGACGAGGGCCACCTCGGGATGCCGGAGGAGCACCGCGTCGAGGTCCATCTCGCCGAACACGGCACCCCTGTAGCGGACCTCCTTTCGAGGGACGACCTCGAGGTCGCGGATCTGCTCCGCGGTCTTCGGCCTGCCGTGCGTCTCGACGAAGCCGATCACCACGTCGGCGCCGCGTTGGTGGCGGCGCCACCCCTCGTCGAGCATGGCGACGGTCTTGCCGACCCCGGCCGCCGCCCCCAGGTAGATGCGGAAGCGCCCCGCGGGACGCACCGCCTGCGCCGACTCCTCGTCGAGCCCAGGGCTGGTCATCGCGCCATTGTGGCGGGGCGCCTGCGGGCCGCTGCCCGCGCAATTCCCCCTGGTCGCGCTGCCCTCACGGCGCAGGGGATCGGGCACATTGGACCGTACACTTCTCTGGGAGGTCGGATGCGGCGGTGAAGCGGTGGATGCTCGGGACGGTCGTGGCACTTGCCGGCATCGGCGTCCTCGCCGCCGCGATGGTGCCGCTGCGCTCCCACCTCTCTGTGGCGACGCCGGCACTCGTGCTCGTGGTCCCCGTCGTGGCGGGCGTCGCGGTGGGAGGACTGGCGAGCGGGGTGCTCGCGGTGGCTGCGGGCTTCATCACCTATGACGCCCTCTTCATCCCTCCCTACGGCACCCTCTCGGTCGGCGCAGCGCAGAATTGGGCGGCGCTGGCGGTCTACGCCGTCGTCATGCTGATCGTGGCGAGGATCTTCGCCTTCTTGCGCCGCGCGCGGCTCGAGGCGCGCCACGACGCAACGGCCACCCGCCGTCTCTACGAGCTCTCCAACCTGCTCATCGGCGACCAGCCCGTCACCGGCGTGCTCCAAGTGATCGCCCGCACGCTTCACCAGGCCTTCGACGCCGACTGGGTGGTCGTCCTCATCCCCGGCCCTGACGACGGGCGCCTGACGGTCGCCGCGACCGCAGGCACACCCCCAGCTTCGGACATCACGACGCTCGCGCCGGTCGGTGGGCGTCCGGAGGCGATGCAGCCCGGTGCGGGCACGCACGGGCGCGCGGACGGCATCGTCCGGATCGCGCTCGTCGCGCGCAGCCGTCCGGTAGGGCTCGTCGCGATGGCCGGCGCGTCGCTGAGCAGCCACGAGCTCGAGGTCGTCCGCACCTATGCGAACCAGGCCGCCCTGGCCCTGGAAGCGAGCCAGCTGCGCGAGCAAGCGGTGCGCGCCGAGCTCCTCGAGCAGGTGGACGAGCTCCGAGGTGCGCTCATGGGTGCGGTGTCCCACGACCTGCGCACCCCGCTCGCCTCGGTCAAGACCGCGGTCAGCGCCCTGCGGCGCGGCGAGGAGGCGGGTGACCTGGGCGAGCAAGACCGCACCGAGCTGCTCGCGCTCATCGAAGAGCGCTCGGACGCCCTGGACCGGCTGGTCGCCAATCTCCTCGACATGACCCGGATCCAGTCCGGCGCGCTCGAGCTGCGCCGTGCCATCACTCCTGTCGCAGACGTGGTCGAAGGCGGCGTCCGCGCGAGCGCCGTGCCTCCGGGCGCCGTGTCCGTTGACCTCCCCGCCGATCTGCCGCCGGTGGACGTCGACGCAGTCTTGATGGAGCAGGTTCTCGCCAATCTCCTCGACAACGCGGCACGCCACTCGCCCGACGGGACAACGATCCGCGTCTGCGCGCGCACACACACAGGCGTGGTCGAGCTGTCGGTCAGTGACGGCGGACCCGGAGTTCCTCCGGCCGAGCGCGAGCGCGTGTTCACCATGTTTGCGAGGCTCGGCGCGCAGGGGCGTGCGGGCCTCGGCCTCGCGATCGCAAAGGCGTTCGTCGAGGCGCACGGCCAGACCATCCACGTCGAGGACTCGCCGGGCGGCGGGGCGCGCTTCGTCGTCACCCTTCCCGCCTCCCAGGTGCCGGTGGAGATCTGAGGAGCCATGGCGCGCATCCTGGTCATCGACGACGACCGCGCCCTGCTCCGTGCCCTCGAGATCGCGTTGACGGCCCGCGGGCACGAGGTCGCGATGGCGCGCACGGCGGCGGGCGGGATCTCCCAGGCGTCCCTCGTGAGCCCTGACGTCGTGGTCCTCGACCTGGGGCTGCCCGATCTCGACGGGGTCGAGGTCGTGAGAAGGCTCCGCCAGTGGACCCAGGTGCCGGTGATCGTCCTGTCCGCCGCAGCCTCGGAGCCGAGGAAGGTGACCGCCCTGGACGCGGGGGCCGACGACTATGTGACCAAGCCCTTCGGCATGGCAGAGCTCGAGGCGCGCCTGCGGGTCGCGCTCCGCCGCCGAGCCGACGGCGCGGCCGACGAGCCCGCATCCATCGGCGTCGGCAAGCTCGAGGTCGACCTCGTGCACCACATGGCCCGGCTTGGGGGAAAGGACCTCGATCTCACGCGAAGGGAGTTCGACCTTCTCGCCTACCTCGCACGCCACTCGGGCAAGGTCTGCACGCACCAGATGATCCTCCACGACGTCTGGGGGTCTGCCTACGGTGCGGAGGCCCACTACTTGCGTGTCTACGCCCACCGCCTCCGCCGAAAGCTCGGGGATGCTGGTGACATGCTGCGTACCCAGCCCGGGATCGGCTACCAGCTGGTGGACGACTCCGGCTGAGCCACAGGCGCCGCCGCCCCCCACGGCCGCTCAGCCCTTGCCCGGGCAGCCGAACCGGTAGAGCGGGTTCAAGATGCACAACGCTGCGCCATGCACGCACAGCGTGCCCTCGACCTCGAGCGTCGCACCGACGACGACGCCGGCGATCGACTCCCGACCCAGCCAGCGCACAAGGATCGTCCCGGTCCCGTCGTCGAGCACGACGTCGCAGGCGCGGCAGGGGACGGAGCGGGCGCACACAGAGCGGACGACGCCGGCGAGCGTCGCACGCTGGCGCGGGCCTGCGTTTGCCACGTGGCGGGCCACGGGTCGCCCGCTCCACTCGGTCACGTCCTCCGGCAGCCAGCCGCTCATCGCTGCACCCTCTTGGAGAGCCGCATCGCGCTTACCGCAGCCTTGCCAGTGCCTCGTTGAGCGAGAGCACGTTGACGACCGGCGACCCGAGGAAGCCGAGCTCTGCGCCCCGCGTCTCTTCGACGATGAGCCTGCGCAGCTCGGCAGGCGAGACCCCGGTCGCCTTCGACACCATCGGCACCTGGGCACGTGCATCCTGAGGAGTGATGTCCGGATCGAGGCCGCTCCCCGACGTGGTCACGAGGTCGGTGGTGGGGTCGACCCCGACCCTGTGCCAGGCCACGATGAGCGCGTGCACGTCTGCGCGCAGCGCCTTGGAGCGTGGGCCGAGGTTGGCCGAGGCCGACTCGCCGGGCCGTCCGTTCGCCACGAGCGGGTTGTCCGCGTCGGGGCGGCCGTGGAACCACTGGGGATCGAGGATCCTGGTGGTCGAATAACCGTTCCAGTTCTGGCCGATGATCGCCGAGCCGTTCTTCGTGATCGATCCGTTCGCCTGGAAGGAGAAGAACGCCTGCGCCACGCCGGTGCCGAGAAGCCCGTAGCAGAAGCCGAGGAGCGCCGTGAGCACCAGTGCGAGCACAAGCGAACGGAGCAGGTACCTGACCACTCGAGCCTCCCTCAGTACCAGTGGACTGCCGTGAGGAACAGGTCGATCAGCTTGATGCCGACGAACGGAACCACCATTCCGCCCACCGCGTAGATCGAGACGTTGCGGCGCAGGATCGCCAGCGCGCTGCTCGGGCGCCACCTGACCCCTCGCAGCGCGAGCGGGATCAGCGCCACGATGACGAGCGCGTTGAAGATGACCGCGGAGAGCACAGCCGAGGTCGGGCTGTGGAGCCTCATGACGTTGAGTGCGCCGAGCTGGGGATAGGTGGCGACGAAGAGGGCGGGGATGATGGCGAAGTACTTGGCGATGTCGTTCGCGATCGAAAAGGTGGTGAGCGAGCCGCGGGTGATCAGGAGCTGCTTGCCGATCTCGACGATTGTGATGAGCTTCGTGGGGTTGGAGTCGAGATCCACCATGTTGCCGGCTTCCTTCGCCGCGGACGTGCCCGTGTTCATCGCGACCCCGACGTCCGCCTGCGCGAGCGCAGGGGCGTCGTTGGTGCCGTCGCCGGTCATCGCAACCAGGCGGCCGCCCTCCTGCTCGGATCTGATGAGCTCGAGCTTCGTCTCCGGCGTCGCCTCTGCGAGGAAGTCGTCGACCCCTGCCTCCTGGGCGATCGCCGCAGCGGTCAGCGGATTGTCGCCGGTGATCATCACCGTGCGGATGCCTGCAGCACGCATCTGGTCGAAACGCTCCCGGATGCCTTCCTTGACGACGTCCTTCAGCTCGATGACCCCGAGGACGTCGAGCCCGTCGGCGACCACCAGCGGAGTCGCCCCCCGGCGCGCGATCGAGTCGACGACGTCGTCGAGTCCGTCGGGAACGATGCCACCGTGCTCGACGACCCAGCGGCGTACAGCTTCCGCAGCGCCCTTACGGATCTTGCGGTCGCCGAGGTCCAGGCCGGACATGCGGGTTGCCGCCGAGAACGGGACGAACTCGTGGGCTTCGCTGAGCGCGCGCTCGCGAATGTCGAAGCGTTCCTTGGCGAGGACGACGATCGAGCGACCCTCGGGGGTCTCATCGGCCAACGAAGCGAGCTGTGCCGCGTCGGCGAGCTCCACCTCGGTGTGGCCGCCTGCCGGGTGAAAGCTGTCCGCCATCCGGTTGCCGAGCGTGATCGTCCCGGTCTTGTCCAAGAGCAGGGTCTGGACGTCACCGGCTGCTTCGACCGCGCGGCCGCTCATGGCGAGCACGTTGCGCTGGACCAGACGGTCCATCCCGGCGATCCCGATGGCCGACAGAAGAGCGCCGATCGTCGTCGGGATCAGGCAGACGAGCAGCGCGACCAGCACCACCACCGAGACCGTCGCGCCGGCGTAGTGACCGAAGGGCTGCAGCACGACGACGACTGGGATGAAGACGATGGTGAGCACCGACAAGAGGATCGTGAGCGCGATCTCGTTGGGGGTCTTCTGACGGTTGGCGCCTTCGACGAGGGCAATCATCCGATCCATGAACGTCTTGCCTCGCTCGGCCGTGATCCGCACCACGATCCGGTCTGACAGCACCTTGGTGCCGCCGGTGACCGCAGAGCGGTCGCCGCCCGACTCGCGGATGACCGGTGCGGACTCGCCGGTGATGGCGGACTCGTCGACCGACGCCACGCCCTCCACGATCTCGCCGTCGGACGGGATCATGTCACCGGCTTCGCAGACCACGAGGTCCCCTTTTGCCAATTCGGACGCGAGCACGCGGCTCTCCTCGCGGTTCGCATCCAGGCGCCGCGCCTCGGTCTCCGAGCGCATCCGCCGGAGGGTGTCCGCCTGGGCCTTCCCTCGGCCCTCGGCCATCGCCTCGGCGAAATTCGCGAACAGCACGGTGAGGAAGAGCCACGCGGTGATCGACCAGGCGAAGAGCGTCGGGTGCGCGATGGATTCTGCGAGGGTCACCACCGTGCCGATGAGCACGATGAACATCACCGGGTTCCGCACTTGCACTCTCGGATCGAGCTTCTTGAACGCCTCACCGCCTGCGTAGCGGAGGATCTCCTCGTCGAAGAGGCTTCGTCGCCCCGCGACGCCCTTGGCGCGCGGCGCGCCGGCGCCGGGAGGTGCCGGCACGGGGGCGGAGGTGGCGGTGTCGATCACCAACGTGCGCCCCTATGGGCCGGTCCCACGAGATGGACGAGATGGGCCGGTCCCACGAGATGGACGAGATGGGCCGGTCCCACGAGATGGACGAGATGGACAAGCGAAGCTCCGAAGAATTTGTTGTGGGACAGCTGCTCGACGATCGGGCCGAGCGCGACCGCGGGGAAGAAGGTGAGACCGCCCACGATGAGGATCACGCCGATGAGGAGCCCCACAAACATGGTGTTGTCGGTCCGGAACGTTCCCGCTGAGCTTGGCACGAGGTTCTTCGCCGCGAGCGTCCCGGCCAGTGCGAGGGTCGGCACGATGACGGCAAATCGCCCCCTGATCGTCGCGATCCCGCCGGTGACGTTGTAGAAGGCGTGGTTGCCTGTGAGGCCGGCGAACGCCGAGCCGTTGTTGTTCGCCTGCGAGGTGAAGGCATAGAGGATCTCGCTGAAGCCGTGCGGCCCGCCGTTGAGCGGCCCGGCGCGCCCCGCGTGGACCGAGACGGCGATCCCCGTCAGCACGAGCACGGTGACGGGCATGACGAGGATGCCCAGGCCCGCGAGCTTCACCTCGCGAGCCTGGATCTTCTTTCCCAGGTACTCGGGCGTCCGCCCGATCATCAGCCCGCCGATGAAGACGGCCACGATGGCGAACAGCAGGATCGTGTAGAGGCCGCTCCCGACGCCGCCGGGAGACACCTCGCCGAGCATCATCCCCGTGAGGAGGCCGAATCCTCCCATCGGGTTGTACGAGTCGTTGGACCCGTCGACCGACCCGGTGGACGTCTGGGTGGAAGTGACGTCGTAGAGGGCGGACTGCGTGTCGCCGAAGCGCACCTCTTTGCCCTCCATGTTGCCGGTGGGTTGACGGGTCAACCCCGCTGCCGCAACGGCCGGGTTCGCCTGGTGCTCGGCGTAGGAGGTGAAGGCCGTCCACGCCCCGAAGATGAGCGCCATCGCAGCCAGCACCGTGACGCCTTGGCGAACTGCTCCCACCATCCTCCCGAAGACGTAGGTGAGCGCGACAGGGATGCACAGGATGAGCGCCATCGACAGCAGGTTGGTGAGGCCGGTGGGGTTCTCGAACGGGTCGGCGCCGTTTGCATTGAAGAAGCCCCCGCCGTTGGTGCCCAGCTCCTTGATGGTCTCCATGAAGCCGGCGGGGCCGCGCGGGATCGTCTGGGTCACTCCGTTCAGCACGTCGTGCACGTGCGCGGGCCCTGCCAGCGTCTGGACCGCACCTTGGCTCACGAACACGATGCCGAAGATGAAGGCGATCGGGAACAGCACGTAGAGGCAGCCGCGAACCGTATCGACCCAGAAGTTGCCTATCGTGGTCGACCCCTTCCGGGCGAACCCGCGGATGAGCGCGACGGCCACCGCCATCCCCACGGCGGCGGAGACGAACTGCTGCACCATGAGGGCGCCCATCTGGGAGAAGTAGGACATCGTCCTCTCGCCGGCATAGTTCTGCCAGTTGGTGTTGGTGACGAACGAGACAGCGGTGTTCCACGACAGCGCAGGGGGGACCGCGCCGAGGTGCTGGGGATCGAGAGGGAGCGTTCCTTGCACCCGGAAGATCAGGAACTCGAGGAGAAGGAAGACGCCCGAGAAGACGAGGAGCGAGGTCGCGTAGCGCTTCCACGTCTGCTCGCGGCCGGGCGCAGTCCCGATGAGCCGATAGATCGGGCGTTCGAGGAAGCCGAGGAAGCGCACCCGTGTCTCGTAGACCGCCACCATGTAGCCGCCGAGGAAGCGCCACGCGAGCGCGGTGAGCGCAAGGAGGGCGATGATCGTCCAGGCGAAGTTCATCGTGTCGTCAGAACCGCTCAGGCTTGAAGAGCGCGAACCCTACGTACACGAACACGGCGATCGAGACCGCGAGCAGGATGCCGTCGGAGACGCTCATACTCGGTCCAGTGCCCACACGAGACCGACCATGACGGAGAAGAAGATCACCGTGCCGAGCACCGCGAGGAAGTCACCCATTCGCCCATTGAACCGGCGCGGCCGTCAACGCGACGTCTACGTCTGGGCGCCTCGCGTCAACAATTCGTCAACGTGGCGTGCCGCGTCGCCTCCCTGCGACGCCGCGATCCCGGCCAGCCGCCCGGCTCCCTAGGCTCTCGACCATGCACGCCCAGAGGGGCACGCCGCTGGGCCGGCGGGTCTGGCTCCTTCCCCGGCTCGTGGTGCTCCTTGCGCTCTCGGCGCTTGCGGGGTGGGAGGGACTGCAGGGGCGCTACTCGGTGGCGTCCCACGCAAGCGTGCTGGCGGTGATCGGCGCCGTCCTCGTGGTCGCGTTGGTCGAAGGCCGAGACAGGCAGAGAGCCCGCAGCCCCGAGTGGGCCCGCGCCGTCGCACGTGCTCCGAGTCGCCTACTGCGCGCGAGGCGCTGGTCCCCCGCCATGTTGGGCGCTGTTGCGTGGGTGGTCTTGATCCTGGCGACCATCGCGTGGGACGTGACGAGCTTCACCGCTCGGCTGCGTTCCCTTCCGACCCTGAGCCGCCTCTTCGGCGACGTGACCGACCACGACTGGGGAAGAGCGCTCGTCTTCGCGCTATGGCTCGCCCTGGGCCTGTACCTCGCGATCGGCTGGCGCCTCCCCCTCGGAAGTGCGCGGCTCGGCAGCACACGCACCGAGCAGTGCGGTCGTGGTGACCGCAGGCTCCCTCCAGACGCAGCCGGCGCAGTCGACGCGACAAGGGCGACAAGGACGACAGGAGCAGCTGGCGCGACAGGAGCAGCTGGCGCGACTGGCGCAGCTGGCGCGACTGGAGCAGCTGGCGCGACTGGCGCAGCCGGCGCGACTGGCGCAGCTGGCGCGACATCATGACCGTCGGCGCCGTCGTGTGGGCGGTCATCGGGGCTGCGTGGGTGCTCTGGCTCCTGATCACTTGGCTCGTTCGGTCACTTCCGGGCGTCGACTCGGTCGTCCACGTGTTTCTCGGGTCGTGGATCGGCCGGTTCATCGCGCTCGCCGCGTGGGCCGAGGCTGGCTGGCACCTGTTCGGTCAGCGGCCGTAAGGCGAAGGCCCGCCGGCTCTTCCGCCTTCCTCAGGCTCAGGGCTCAGGCTCGGGACATCGGCACTGAGTGGTCGGGGAGCGAACCGTGGTCGTCGGGCCCAAGGGGAGCGCCGCGTGCTTCACGCTCGAGCCGCTCACGGCGCGCCGGCACGACGATGGACTGGTTCCTCACGTGCACGAACCACGCGGTCATGGCGAGCACCCCCTGGATGCCCATGCCGACGAAGCCGAGGAAGATGAGCAGTCCGAGAGTGAGATAGGCGTTGTTCGGCCCGACGACGCGCTTTCCCAAGATCCAGTTGATGAGCGCCATCATGAAGAATGCAAGTCCCCACCACGAGCTGGACATGATCACCGCGGCGCGCGCGGTGCGCCGGTACCCGCCCGAGAGGGAGCGGAAGCACCGGGGGAAGACCGCTCCTCCGATCGCGAGGGAGACGACGAGGAGGCCGCCTGCGACGACCGCGGGCCACCAGGTGTCGGTGTAGACGCCGAGGACGGCGAAGGACATGGCGCATGCGAACAGCAGGGTCAACCCGATCAGCGTCAGGTACAGCGTCCGCACTCCGTGCTCACCTCAGCTTTCTCGTCGTCGCCGGCACCGAGCCCTGCCGTCGACCCGGGCGAGCGCTCCTCGCCTGCACACAGCTTGCCCTACTGCTCGCCACCGGTCACATTCGCCCGGCAGCCCGCCCAGCCCGCCCAGCCCGCACGGCGCCCGGGAGGGCTAGGTCGGCGAGCCGGTCACGAGCGCGACGGCGAACCCGTCGTAGCCCTTGACCCCTACCGTCTGCAACGCGGTCGCCGCCACGCGCGGCTCGTCGCCCAGCATCTCGAGCGCCTCCCGGGTCCCTGCGACGGCTGGGTCGTCCGCGCCGGGCTCGAGGATCCTCCCGCCACGCACGACGTTGTCGACGACGATCAGCGTCCCGGGCCTCGACAGCCGCAACGCCCATTCGACGTAGCCGGGATAGGCAGGCTTGTCTGCGTCGATGAAGACGAGGTCGAAAGGAGCGCCGCCTTCCTTCTCGATTGCGGCGAGCGAATCGACGGCGGGACCGACCCGGAGGTCGACGACGCCCTCGACCCCCGCCCGTGCGAAGTTGCGCCGCGCAACCTCGGCGTGGTGGGCGTCGATCTCGAGCGTGATGACCCTGCCGCTCTCCCCCACCGCCCGGGCGAGCCAGATGGTGCTGTACCCGGCGAGGGTCCCGATCTCGAGGACCCTTTTCGCTCTCAGCGCACGCGCGAGGACGTGCAGGAGCATGCCCTGTGGCGCAGAGACGTTGATCGGCGGCAGCCCTCCCTCCTCAGCGGCCCGGAGCACCTCCTCGAGAACGGGGTCTCTCGGAAGGAGGGTGTCGGCAAGGAAGCGGTCTACGTCTGTCCAGCGGGTGTCGTCCATGAGCCCCTTCGTAGCCGATGGGCGGACCGGCGTGCTGCTCCTCGCACGCTCACCTCCCGGCGTCGGCGGGGATCGCCGGAACCTCGTGCTCCCTCCGCACCCTCCCGGGCACGCCCCGCCAGCACAGCACCACGAGGAGGATGATCAGCGCGCAGCTGGCCGCGCCGGCTTCGAAGGGGACCCAGGGGGCGATGCCGAAGAGCACACCGGCCGGCGCCGCGGCGAGGGCCGTCGTTCCCGTCTGGCTCGCGGCGAAGAGCCCCTGGATGTGGCCGTGGCGTTGCGGCGCGGTGCCCTCACCGAGGAGCGACTGGGTCGCTGGCAGCGCGAGGGCGAACCCGGCCGATTCCCAGATCCCGAGCACCATGAGGAGGACCACCCCGGGCACGAACGGGTAGCCCGCGAGGAAGCCGAGGGTCCACACGAGCGCGGCGATGGCGAGCTTCCGCCGGTCGAGGTGGTCGGCGAGCCACCCCGCCGGGCGAGACATGAGCGCGAACGGCAGCGCGAACAGCGTCCAGCTCACGCCCACCTCCCACTGGGCCGCGCCGTGGTGCGTCATGAGGAGCGTCCAGCAGGACTCGTAGACGCCGGTGCTGACGCCGATGGCTGCGGACGCGAGAAGCGCGCCCCACACGGCACGGGAAGCAGTCGCTCGCTGGAGTCGCCGCCGGCCCCGCCGGTGCTCCCCGGTCGGCGCGGGGGACTGGGTCGGCGCGGGGGTCTGGGTCGGCGCTGGGGTCTGGGTCGGCCCAAAGGGCTCAGGGTCCCCCAGATCGTGCGCGACGCGTCCTGCGGTGAGCACCGGCCCAACAGCCACGACCGAGGCGATGCCCGCGGCGATGAAGAGCCAGCGCATCGCGCCTACGCCGGCGATGCTGCCGAGGACCGGGCCGACGGCGAGGCCGCCGAGCTGCGCGCCGTAGATCCGTCCGCTCGCGCGCCCCCGGTACGACAGCGGAACCGCGTGCGCAAGCATGGCGAGCGCTGCGACCATCGCCGCGCCTGCGCCCGCGCCCTGGAGCGCACGGAAAACCACGTAGTACACCGCGGGAGTGGGGAGGAGGAAGAGGAAGCTCCCCGCCGCGTAGACGAGCAGGCCGCCGACGAGGACCGGAAGCCGGCCCAGACGGTCCGAGATCCGCCCCGACCCGTACTGGAAGACGAACGCGGCAGCGAAGTAGGCGGCCATGACCGCGCCCACGATCCCGTCTGAGCCGCCGTGCCCCTTCACGTACAGCGGAAGGAGGGGCAGGATGGCACCCGCACCCGCCCACTGCAGGACGACCGCGAGCGAGAGCGAGCCGACGAGCCCGGACACGCCGGAGGGGAACGCACCCGAGGCGCGATGGGGCGCGACGGTGCCGGACCCAGGGCTCGCGTCCATGTGCCCATCATGCCCGTCCCCGACGCACCGCCCGGCCGAGCGGCGCGGCCAGCTCCACGAGGCTGCCGGCGGTACGCTCGCACCCGCCGCACGCAGCCAGCCTCGGACGCCTGCGGAAGGAGGTTGCGATGACGATCGAGACCTCGTACCGCTACGAGCAGATCAGCCCGAAGGCGTACGAGCACCCTGCAGACCGGGCGGCGACCTCCGCGCTCCATTCGGTCCCCCTGCTCGACAGAGTGATCAAGCGGCTCATCGACCTCGGCCACGAGAAGCGGCTCCGCCAGATCGTGCTTGGCAACGCGGTGAAGGTCGGACCCGAGCAGCTCGACGAGATCTGGCGGCGCTACATCCAGGCGACGACGATCCTCGACCTGCCGTCGGTGCCAGATCTCTACGTCTACAACCGTGCCGACGTCAACGCCCTGACGCTCGGGGCGAACCGACCCATCGTCATCATGAACTCATCGCTGGCAGCGGGCTACACGATCGACGAAGTGCAGACGGTCCTCGCGCACGAAGCCGGGCACGTGCTCTCCGAGCACTACTACTACACGACCGCCCTCGTGCTCCTCGGCCAGTTCCTCAACGGCGCGCTCCCCAAGTCCCTCCTTCTGGGCCTCCCGGCCCGGGCGATCTACTACGCGCTCTTGGAGTGGGCTCGCGCAGCCGAGCTCTCCGCGGACCGCGCGGCGGCGCTGGTCCGCGGCGATCCCCTCGACCCGTGCCGGGTGATGATGCGGCTCGCCGGCGGCGCGCTCAAGGGCATGAACTTCGAAGCCTTCTTGAAGCAGGCGACCGAGTACCACGAGGAGGACGACCTCTTCTCGCGCAACGCCCGCTTCTGGGCGGAGCTCCGCATGGACCACCCCTTTGCCGTGCGTCGCGTGAAGGAGCTCGTCGAGTGGGTGCAGTCCGGCGAGTACGACCGCATCAGGGCGGGCACCTACCCGCGGCGCGGCCAGGAACCTCCGCCTTCCGAGGAGTTCGACGCCGCGGTCGCCTCGTACCGTGCGAAGTTCACCAACTTCTTGGAGCGCGCGGCTGGTGACGTCCAGCGTCTCGGGCGGCAACTGGGCGACTGGCTGAAAGCACGCGCGCCCGGCGGCGGGGACGGCTCCGACATCGGCGACGACGAGGAGTAGACACCTCCCGCCGGCCGGCCACCCCCTGCGGCCGGCCACCCCTGCCCGCCGGCCATTCCGGAGGACGAGGCGCACGCGACGTCCGACGCAGCGCGCATCGCGAAGTAGAAGTAGATGGACTCTGCGCGGTCGTCGGGTTCGGCTCGCCTTCGACACGACGGGCACTACCCGTCCACCGAGAGGCGCGAATCCCCACTCGTCGCCGAAGAGCCGTCGGTCTCAGGGCAATCGGAGCCGAAGATGACGCCTCTCCCGAACTTCTACCGGGCTGAGGCGTGACGCACAATGCTCGCACAGGTCCAGGTCACCGAACGAGCGATCGATTCTCCGGCACCGGCGAGCAACAGGTCTTATGCTTGCCTCGGCAGTTGTTTGCTGGCAAATTGACGCCGGCAGCAACCACCTCGGGTGGTCTCATCAGAGGCAAGCGCATAGGGGGAAGCTATGGCAGCGGTGACCGAACCGGCACAGGAACGCCCTGAGACCCCGCCGGAGGGTCCGGTTGCGTCGTACGAGGCGACCGACCTCAAGCTCAGGAAGACGATGGGCCTGACGCAGCTGACGGCCCTGTCGTTGGGGGCGATCATCGGCTCCGGGTGGCTGTTCGCGGTGCTCGACGCCGACGGCGTCGCAGGTCCGGCGTCGCTGTTCTCGTGGTTGATCGGCGGTGTCGCCACCCTGTTCATCGCTTTCACCTACATGGAGATCTCTGCGATGCTCCCCCGCACCGGGGCGTTGTCGAGGTACCCCCAGCTGACCCACGGCGGCTACACCGGGATGCTGCTCGCCTGGGCCTACCTGCTCTCCGCCGCCATCGTGCCGACCATCGAGGCGGAAGCGTCGGTCACGTACATCTCCTCGAAGTTCCCGACAATGGGACTCATCAGCGCCCACAGCACGATCCTGTCGTGGCCGAAGGGCATCATGCTCGGATACGGGTTCATGGTCCTGTTCTTCTTCCTCAACCTGTTGGGCATCCGGTTGCTCTCAGAGGTCAACCGGTGGGTGGTCCTGTGGAAGCTCGTCATTCCCACGCTGACGTTCATCTTCGTGTTCCTGGCCTTCCGCGGCTCGAACTACGGGTCCTCGGTCGGCGGGATCGCTCCGCTCGGGGGATCGTCCATCTTCGCCGCGGTCACCATCGCCGGCATCGGCTTCAGCTACCTCGGCTTCCGCCAGGCGCTCGAGTACGCCGGTGAGGCACGCAACCCGCAAAGGGACGTGCCTCGGGCCACGATTCTCGCCCTCGGGATCGCGATCGTGATCTACACGCTGCTCCAGGTCGCGTTCACCGGAGCCATCCGCTGGGGACCTCTCGGGGTCAAGGTCGGGGACTGGTCCGCCCTGGCCACGAGCAAGTGGGCGACCGGGCCCTTCTACCAGGAGATGCACGCCGCAGGCATCGGGGTGCTCGCTGGCTTCGCCGCCCTGCTCCTGTGGGACGCGGTGATCTCGCCGGCTGGGACCGGGTGGGTCTACACCGGGACCGGCACCCGCACCTTCTACGGGATGTCCGTCCAGCAGCTCTTCCCGCCTGGACTCCAGGTCATGAACCGGTTCAGGATCCCCTGGGTCTCGCTCATCGCCTCGACGTTCGTCGCCGGCCTGTTCTTCGTGCGTCAGCCGAGCTGGTACAACCTGGTCGGGTTCATCACCTCGACGACCGTGCTCACGTACATCATGGGCGGCACCGGCGTGATGTCGCTGCGCCGCCTGGCGCCCACCTGGCGGCGGCCGGTACGCCTCCCGTACCCGTGGTTGCTCAGCGCGCTCGGCTTCGTGGCTGCGAGCCTCATCGTCTACTGGAGCGACTTCTCGACGCTCATCGACGTGGTGACGTTCGTCTTCCTGTCGATCGCCATCTACCTCATGTACTACGCACCGGCGAAGGGCTTCATCTCCACCAACCAGGGACTGACGCTCGGAATCGTGTTCCTCGCCGCGTGGATCTGGATCGCGGCCAAGGGCGGCTGGGTGCTGCGGAGCGCTCCCGCAGGTGGGACACTCCCGATCCACGGCGCCTGGACCTTCGGCACGTACTACACGGTGATCGTGGTCACGCTCGTGCTGGTGACGTTGGCGACCTGGCTCATCTCGAACGAGGCCGGGCGCAAGCACATCAACGCGTCGTGGTGGTTCATCTTCTACGTGCTCGCCGTGCTCCTCGTGTCGTACTACGGGAGCCTCGGGATCAGCTTCGTGAGCCCGAGGCTCGTGCACGCACCCACCGTGGCGTTCCCCTACGACTACCTGGTGGTGATCGGGATCGCGCTCGTGTCGTTTGTCTGGTCGGTGCGCAGCTGCTTCGAGACCGACGAGCTGCGCGAGCTGCACATCGTCCTCAGCGAGGGACGGCCTCTCGCCCCCGTCCCGGAGGTGGAGGCCCCGTGGAGGCCGCTGCACCAGGCGCCGACACCATCAGACGGCGGCGCGACGACCGCTTGACCGCATCCCGCTGCCTCGGCGGCCTCCCGCCCGGCGTCGAGGCCGGAGCGAGGCCAGAGGCAGGGCAGGGACGTTCTGCTGACCGACGTGCCCAGTCCCCCGGCGCACATCAGTACGCTGGGGGACTGGGGCGCTCATCGGGGTGGGCTGGGCTCTGTGGCGCTCATCGGGATGCGTTGGGGCCGCGGCCGTTGCCCGAGACGTGGCCGTTGCCTGAGACCCCGTCGCCCGCGGCCCTGCTGCCGAGCGCGGCGCGTGCGGCTTCGGCCTTCGCAGCTTCGGCCCTCCCCATGGCTTCGAGCGAGGGGGCGAGGTAGCCGGCCGCGGCGAGGACGACTCCGACAAGCATCACGCCCATGCCCAGAAGTCGCGTCTGCTGGAAGGTGGCGAAGACCCCGCCGACCACGCCGAGCAGGACCCCGACGGCACCCATCACGGCACCGATCCGGCCGATCCGGCCGGCCGCCGTCGAGAGCACGAGGACTGCAAGCGCCCCTACGCCAAGGGCGATGCCCACCGCACCGTGCGCGGCGTAGACCCAGATGCCGCGCGTGGGGAGGATCGCGGGCGGCCGCCGGAACGGCACCGAGACGATCACCGCCACGCCGAGCACGAGCTCCACCGCGACCAGCAGCGCCATCGTGCCCCACACCCGTCTGACGAGACGTTCGGGCAGCCGGAGCGAGGTCCGCGGGGGGTTCCCGCTGCCGTCGTCGACTGAGGCGCTGGAGTCGTCGACTGAGGCGCTGGAGTCGTCGACTGCGGCGGGGATTCGGCCGGCGGGTGCGATCCGGACGAGCAAGTTGTAGGTGACCAGCGCGATCAAAAGGTGCATCACCATGAGGGTGGCGACGCCCGCCGGAGGCTCCTTCAGGGCGAACAGCACCGCATCGGGGATCCAAAGCACCACCATCGAGACGACGGCGAGCCTGAAGTACAGCCAGCGTGCCGCCGAGCTCAACCGGACGAGCACCGCCCATCCCCCCGCGGCGAGGAGCACGCCTGCCACGGTCAGGGACCCGTAGTCGGCCGCCCGGAAGTGGGAGAAGTGGCGCGTGGCCGGGAACTGCGCCGTCGCGACGTGCACGGCGAGTGCGTCGAGCGCGAGCGACACGACCACCGACGCCAAGGTGGCAGCCACCAATCTCACGCTGGAGGGAGGCGTGCCTGCTCTCAGGTCCACGCGCGCTGCACGCCAGATCCGCTCGCTGGGGTGCTCTTCCCGGAACCCCGACGAGGCACGCCGCTCGGTGGAGAGATCGTCCCGGGCCATGTCCTCATTGCAGCACGCCCGGCAGTCCGTCCGTGCGCGGTCTAGGGTCGCGACCCGATGGAATTCCAAGAGGTCGTCGATCGCCGGCACATGGTCCGGCGCTACAAGACGGACCCGGTCCCCGCCGCAGCGGTGGAGGCGATCGTCGCGAACCTCCAGCGTGGGCCGTCCGCCGGGTTCTCACAAGGGTTCGGGTTCCTCGTCCTCGATCGCGCAGAGCACATCGCACGCTTCAGGACGGCGTCAACGCCGGACGAGGCGCCGGAGAACTGGTACGCCGCCACGTTCGATGCCCCCCTCGTCATCGTCGCCTGCTCCAACAAGGGTGCCTATCTCGACCGCTACGCCGAGCCCGACAAGGGCTTCGCCGACCGCTCCGATGCGTGGTGGCCAGCACCGTACTGGGACATCGACACCGGCTTCGCCGCGCTCTTGGCGCTCCTCACCGCGGTGGACCGCGGGCTGGGCGCATGCTTCTTCGGCATCCCCACGACACGGATCGACGCTGTCCGAGACGCGTTCGGCGTCCCTGCGACATTTCACCCGATCGGTGCGATCACCGTCGGGTACCCCGACGAGCCTGCACGCGACCTCCACGCTCGACGTAAGCCGGCCGGCGCGGTCGTCCATCGCGGCCACTGGGCGAACTGAGCGGCGATGCGCTGCTCCCCCAGCCGTCGCTTCGGGGGTCACGACACTGCCGTGAGGACAGCAACGAAGGCGAGGTAACAGAGCACGATGAGCCATCCGGCGGGGCGCCGCAGCCCGCGCTGGACGAAGGCGAGCGAGAGGACCACCGAGGTCAAGCCCACGTACCACCACGCCATCAACGCCTCTTGGACAGACCTGCCGCCCACGCCGATCAGCATTGACGGCAGGAGGAAGCCTGCGACGACGTTGAGGGCATTGCTGTTCAGCGCGGTGCTGAGCATCGCGACCCCGCGGCCACGCTTGGCCCAGTAGATGGCGGCGACCGCGTTGGGGAGGCTCGTCACTGCCGCCAGGACCGTCCCTCCGACGAGAACCCCGGGCACGGAGAGACGGACGCCCAGGCGTGCCGCCGCCTGCTCCATCGCCACGCTGGCAATGACGACGACGACCAAGGCGGCCCCACCCACTGCTGCGTCGCGCGGGCGGCCCCGGCGCGGGTGGATGATCGCGCTGAGCTCCAGCTCTTCCTCGGCGATCGCACGAGTGAGCCACCGCCGGAGCGAGGAGGGATCCGGACGGAGCCACCAGCGCGACCCGTCGAGCGCGGCCAGGAGGGCGTACGGGATGAGCACGACGAGCGCGACGACGAGCCCGATCGCGGGGGTGACGAGACCGGTGACCGTCGCGAGGCAGGCGAGCGCCACCCACGCGGCGATCAGCCCTTGGAACACGACAACCCTTCGGTGGAGGGCCACCACGCCGGCGACGATGCTGCCGAGCCCGAGGAGCGCCGCAAGATTGAGCACGTTCGAGCCGATCACCACGCCGGCACCGACCTCCCGGTGGTGCGCCAGGAGCGCGGTCACCGCCGAGGTGATCTCGGGCGCATCGGCTGCGAGTGCCGAGATGAGGCCGAGAAGCGCCTCGGGTGCGCCGAGACGGCTACCCACCCTCTCGATGCGAGAGACGACGACCCAGCTCGATCCGAGGCTCACCGCCGCCCCGGCGAAGAACAGCGTGATCGCGAACGGCATGCTCATGGCGTGCTCGCCGCGGGCAAGGAATGACGGGCACCCCCACAGCGGCCTCGGGCGGGCATCCCCTGGTCGGTGAAGCGCACGTGGGTCCCTCCGGTGCCGGCGCGAGCAATTTCGTCGTGCCGACCAGGCTTCCCGGCGCTCCGAGCTCAGTGTACCCGGACTTTGCAGGCATCCCCGCCTGCCCGTCGACCCGCTGGCGCGCGGTACCGCTGATCGGACGAGCAGAGGGACCGCCGGCGTCTTCACCCCGGGCGTGCAACGCCGCCGTCCGGTCACTCGTTCAGTGAGCTCCCCCGACTCCCCGTCCCGTCATTGCCACCGGTCGTACGCAACAGGCTCCGTCGTCACTCCTATTCGAACCTCGGCAAGATTGCGAGCGGATCAACGACACCGCCCGTCTGTTGGAGCAGACATCGGGCAGCGCGACGCAGCGGCTGGTGCTGCCGGCGGTGACGGACGTGACCGCGACAACCGGGTACTTCGGTATTGGCTCAATCGTCGGAAGTTTTCGCAATCCCTACACGAAACTACTGCCCTCGGACGCGACGATCTACATCGTTTACCTGAATGCGCAGGGCCAGATCGTCGGGGGAGACAACGAGCCGACCGGAGCAGCGGTGCGCCCGGGAGCAACCGTGGCGTTCCGCGACACACTCCCGAGCGTGCGATACCTGCCATCCTCCGAGCGGCCTCATATCGACAGCGAGTCACCCGGCGGGCCGGGGGAACGCGGCGAGGTGCACCAGCTGGCGGTCGACACGAAGGCACAGCCCGGTGACGCTGCCGCTGAGGCGGAGCTCCTCGCCGAGCCCGACGGCCGGACCGACAGCACAAGGCGCATGGTCCACCTGTGCCAAGAAGAGCTCAACCTCTTCGACCAGCCCGGGGCGGGCGCCCTCGTCGGCGTCGAGTCGGTAGCCCGCAACGAGGGCCGTCAGGTAGCTGCCGAGGGCATCGGGACGGTCGAAGATGTCCACGCCGAGCACCCTGGCCCCGGTCGCGCACGCGATGCCCACCTGCCCATCACAAGCGACCAGGTCTGCGATCTGCGCGTCGAGGTCGTTCTCAATGGCCGCCTGCACGTCCTCGAGCGCGGAGGTCTGCGAGCGGACACCATGCCGCTGCGCCTGGCGGTCGACCTCCTCCCAAACGAGCCCCTGGTTCGAGCGCCAGCGGGCCGGTCCGCCATCGGAGGAGAGGTTGGCGATCTTTGCCGCCCGGATCGATCCTGGCAAGTGAGATCGAGAACGAGCGACGTTCCGAGGATGCCCCCATCGGCCCGCCTCGACGCAGGAGACCGGTACGACCGTCCTGCTTTCCGACGTGAGCAAGATCGTCGCGTTGAGGGTCCTGTTCTGGTTTCCTCCGACCAGGGTTTCACCCTCCACGAGGAGCACGTCGACGAGCGCGAGGTTCTCAACGGCCAGGAACGGGACCTGCGGCGGATCGAGCTCGGACACCTTTACCAGGCCCTGTTCGAAGGCGATGGGGCCGGGAACATAGCGATGCTCGCCGACAGCCGTTGAAACGAGGGGAAACACCGACAAACCGCCGAGCACCCACGGCTGCTCGACTTCCACCTTCATGCCCTGTACTTGCACCACTGCACTGCACCTCTCTCTCTTTTTCTGTCACTCCCAGTGTGACCTGGGGGTGTGACAGACATCGGCCTCGATGAGTGTGATCTGCAACGGACTGACACGGAACCCGTCTCGTCACACCGGTCCGGTAGAGTGTGGTCGTAACCCCATCCAGAGGAGCCGAGGGACCTGGCCCAGTGACGCTCCGCCAACCGACCGTCCGGCACGGTGGCAACGCCAGGGACGATGAGGAGGTCACCGTGATGGTGTCGAAGGCAATCGCGTCATTCGACTTGGTGGCTGGTGCAGGCCGAAGAGCTTCTGGGGGAGCTGAGGGAAGCTGAGGGAGCAGTCCCTCTCCCCTTCCTCGGTTCTCTGGGACAATGCATGGGCGCTTCTGGCGGGCGTACGCGTGCGAGGACGGGTCTCTTGTCGCCGAGGTCGTGTCGAACCGGTCCTTGGAGGGTGAGGACCGGTGGTCTCGCGCCGAGATGCGGCTGCTGCGCTCCCTTGGGTGGGAGATCTCCCGCCACAACTGGTTCCGGGTCGAGTGCACGACGTCGCCAACAGCCGCGGAGGTGGCTGCACACACCGCCGAGACGCTGCGTCAGGTCTTCGGGCTGGTGCATCTCGACGAGCTGTTCGTGAACATACGCAGCTCGCCGATCCGGGGAGACACTCCGGCGAGTTCCACCTGAGGATGACTGTCATGAACGACGCCCACGAGGAGTTGCGCCGTGATGCTTTGCTTTGACTGCAAGCAACCACTTACCGGGGAGGATCAAGGCTGGCCTGACAGGTGCGTCTCCTGCGTTCGGCGCCGGTACAGTCAGAAGCTCTTGGAGGTCTACATGATGACCTCGGAAGGCCCGATCGTGACTTCCTCCGGGTGGAACAACGCCGGCATGGTCGATGGAGAGCCCGTCGTGTGGCTCTGCGAGCACGACCACCCTAGCCGCCAAGAGGCTGAAGCTTGCCTCAGGGCGCTCCAGGCGCAAGGAGGGCGTGACTGGAGATTCCGAGACGACGTGTGAGCGTCAAACCTCAAGTGGCGCCTGACGGGTCCTATAGCTCGCTGTGGGCCTGGTGGGTGCGAAGGTCGGGGTGCAGGTCGGCTACCGGCACAGGCTCAGGTGGTCGGCAGTAGGGACACTGCGAAGCGTCGTGGAGTGGCGGCACGATCTGGGGAGGCTCAGGTCGAGGACGCTTCTCCCTGTAGCTGTGGTGGGCCCAGGCGATGAACGCCGCACCGAGGAGCCCCCACCAGAATCGACTCGTCGTCGAGCGTCTCCCCGGCTACGCCCACGATCTCAATCGGGTGCGGCTCCCCTGGAGTGACTACGCGGCGAGCGGGATGACGCCCTCGTTGTAGCGGAGCTCGTGGACACGTCGGCGTTCGTGGTCGAGGTGGAAGCGCCAGTAGTCGTCGAAGTCGTCGTTCG
>JAJYXE010000025.1 GCA_021791145.1 Actinomycetes bacterium
GCGTTGAACGTGCCCTTCGCCTCTCGTGGGAGCCGGTTCGTGGAGTGGATGGAGCTCCTGAGGGCCTGCTGGACGGGCGCGCCCGCTCCATTCGAGGGCCAGCATTACACGCTGCCCCCGGGCGTGTGCTGCCTCCCGCGACCCGCGCACCACGTCCCGCTCCTCGTGGGCGGCCACTCCAAGGTGGCCTGGCGGCGCGCCGGGGCGCTCGGCGACGGCTGGCTGGCGCACCAGTCCGCGACTGCGCTCGACGTGGAGGAGCTGCGCGCGGGCATCGCCGTGAGCCAGGACGCCGCCGTCGGTGTGGGTCGCGACCCAGAGAGGCTCTGGACCACCCTGCGCATCATCGACTCGGCGACGCGCGCCGGGGTCGTCGCCGGCACCCTTGCGGCGCTCGCCGAAGCCGGCGTGGACGAGGTGGTGGTGGACACCGACTGGACGACGCCAGGCGCCGCGGCCGCGACCTTCAGCGCGCTCGCCGCGGCGAGGGAGGAGGTCGGCCGATGAGCCACGACGACGCAGTCGCCCTCCCTCCTGGCGCGCAGCTCGCGCGGGCGGGTGCGGGGGACCTGCTGGAGGAGCCGACGAACGCCGCGCAGGTCCGGCCGATCGTCCGGTTCTCCGAGGGGTCGTCGTCGACGAGCGTCACCTGGGTGGCGATCGACGGGCGTCACCGGCAGCTCTCCTCTCGGCGCTCCACGCGTTGCTACTACGTGCTCTCGGGCGAGCTCACGTTCCTGCTCACCCCCGGGCCGCCGCTCGTCCTGCGCACTGGCGACGCGCTCGTGGTCCCGAGAGGTACCGAGTACCGGTTCGAGGGGACCGCGACGTACCTCGTGATGAACACCCCGGCGTTCGAGCCAGGTGACGACGAGTACGCAGACGAGCACGCATAGGGCTGCCTCGGCGAGCTGGGAGCGGCGCGGGCTCGGCCGGCGGCTCCCCGGAGCCGAGCCGGGGTGGGGTCAGCGGACGTACGCTGCCCCGTTGATGTCCAGCGTCGCGCCGGAGAGGTGCCGGCACAGCCCGCTCGCGGCGAACGCCACCAGGTTCGCGACCTCGACGGGTGGCACCATCTCGCCGAGCGGGAGGATCGCCTTGACCGCGTCCTCGCCGCCGCGCGTGGTGGCGGCGATCTCTGACATACGGGTCCTCACGATCCCCGGCGCGATGACGTAGGCGAGCACACCGTCTTTCGCGTGGTTCCTCGCGATGGTCTGGGTCATGGCCCGGATGGCCGCTTTGCTCGCCGCGTAGGCGGTCAGCTGGGGGATCGCCGAGCCCTGTTCGGCGACCCAGCTCGACATGGTCACGATGACCCCGCCGCCGGTCTCACGGAAGTGCCGCACCGCCTCGCGCATCAGGTCGGCCGGCTCTTTGACGTTGACCTGGAGCACGTGGTCCCAGGTGGCGTCCCAGTGCGCGTCGTCCGCGTCGATCGGGGTTTCGGGCATCACCCCGGCGTTGAGGACGACCACGTCCACGCGGCCTCGCCACGCCACTGCCTTCGCCCACAGCTCGCGTCCGGACCCAGGAACGGCGAAGTCGGACTCCACGAGCAGCTTGCGCTCGGCCGGGACGTCCCGGGTCGCCTCCTGCGCGCCGACCCCGTGCTCTCCGTAGTGGGCCACGAGGCAGGCGCCGGCCGCGCCGAGGACCGTCGCGGTCGCGGCCCCGATGCCCCGAGAGGCACCCGTGAGCAGCACGGTCTTGCCGCTGAGGTCGATCATTCGTCGCTTCCTTTCTCGACGTGTGGCCTTCTGGACGTGTGGATGGTCTCGACGTGTGGACGGGGAGGATCGCGCATGTGCTGGACCGGGCGCCTGTTCGCTCAGAGGACTCCGGCGTCCACGGCGAGCAGCTGCCCGGTGATCCCCGACGCGAGGTCGCTCGCCAAGAAGAGCACCGCGTTCGCCACCTCTTCCGCCGTGACCACCCTCCCGAGCGCGGTCGTGGCGCCGACGAGACGCAAGGCTTCCTCGACCGGAGGACCTCCCTGGGCCGCGCGGGAGGCCATACGGGACAGGAGCGCGTCGGTGGCGACCGGGCCCGGGCCGACGGCGTTCACCCGGATCCCCTCGCGCCCTGCGTCGAGCGCCACCGAGCGCACGAGCCCCACGACGGCATGCTTGCTCGCGACGTACGACGCGAGGTGCGGGTCGCCCTTCCAACCGTTGACCGACGACATCACCACGATCGATCCCCGCCGCTCGCGGCGCATGGCTCTCACGGCCTCTCGCACCGTGAGCATCACCCCGCGCGTGTTCACCGCGAACACCGCGTCCCACTGCGCGGGGTCGATCTCCGAGGTGGCGGTCCACGCAGGGACGATGCCGGCGTTGGCCACGACGACATCGGGGACACCGACGCGCGAGGCCACCTCGGCGAACGCACGCTCGAGCGACGCCGCATCCCGGACGTCGGCGGTGACGGGCGCCCACCCGGCGGGCAGTGCCTCAGGGGTTGGCTCCACGAGGTCCACGACCGCGCCCGACGCACCGGCGTCCGCGAACCTCCCGGCGATCGCCGCCCCGAGCCCCGCCGCGCCACCGGTGACCAGCGCAACCCTGCCCGCCAGGAGGCCAGGTCCCGCGGTCATGACGCGACATCCTCGAGCGGGGAACCGAGCGGTTCACGGCTCGAGGTCGTGACCGAGGCGGTCGTTACCATGAGGCCGTGCGTCTCCTTTCTCGCGGCCGCTTCCCGCTCACCCCCGCATCTCCGCTCGCTCGTGGACGGGAGGTGAGCATCACGCTCGACGGGCGCCCGGTGGTGGCCTACGAGGGCGAGACCGTCGCGGCGGTCCTCATCGCCGAGGAAGGGCTGATGACCCGCCGGACGTCGAGCGGTGCGAGCCGTGGCATCTACTGCGGGATGGGCGTGTGCTTCGAGTGCCTCGTCGTGGTGGACGGCGTGCCGAACACCCGGGCGTGCATGACCTTGGTGGCCGACGGGATGCGAGTGGAGCGCCAGGAGGGCGCGGGCCCGCTTCGCTGACGCGGCCCTCGAGCCGCTCGTGGCGATCACGGACGGACGCGGGCGCAGGGAGGACCGCCGCACGCTGCTCTCGCGCTCGGCGTGCTCTGCACGCAGGCTCGCCGCCCGCGCGCGTGCCGGCCCGATCCCGTCACCGGTGATGGAGAAGGATTGGAGGTTCGCCATGCGATCGTGGGTACGATACCCGAGCGATGGGAGCTTCCGAGGACGACGCGTGAGCTCGTCGATCGCCGTGGTCGGAGCAGGGACCATCGGCGTCGCCTGGTCGATCGTCTTTGCACGGGCGAAGCGTCCCGTCACGCTCTACGAGCCCGACGACGTGCGTCGGGAGCGCGCGCGCGAGGATCTCGAGCGGCGCCTGCGAGCGCTGGCAGAGCACGAGCTGCTCGACGAGGAGCCCGAGGAGGTCGGGGCGCGGGTTGCACTGGTCGGCGATCTCCGTATTGCGGCGCGCGGCGCGTCCTACGTCCAGGAGTGCGCTCCGGAGGATCTCGACCTGAAGCGAGGGGTGTTCCGAGAGCTCGAGGCGCTTGTTGCGCCGGACGCGGTGCTCGCCTCGTCTTCCTCGGCGATCCCGCCCTCGTCGCTCGCCCCGGCGGTCGACGACCCGAGCCGGCTGCTGGTCGCCCATCCGGGCAACCCCCCCTACCTGCTCCCCGTCGTCGAGCTCGTCCCCTCGCCCCTCACCGACACCAGGACGCTCGATCGAGCCCACGCGCTGCTCGTCTCCGTGGGCATGTCCCCCGTCCGCCTCCGAAAGGAGGTCGAGGGGTTCGTCTTCAATCGGCTGCAAGGGGCGGTGCTGCGAGAGGCGTACTGCCTGGTGCGCGACGGCGTCGTCGATCCGCTCGACGTCGACAGGGTGGTGCGAGACGGCCTTGGGCGACGGTGGGCCTTCCTGGGGCCCTTCGAGACGGTCGCGCTCAACACCGAAGGCGGCATCGAGGCGCACGCGGCGCGCATGGGTCCCGCGTACGCCCGCATGGGGGCCGAGCGTGGCCAGGACGATCCGTGGACCGACGCGATGGTGACGCAGGTTGCCGGTGCCGTCGAGTCCCGTTTCCCCCGCGAGCGCTGGCGCGACCACGTGCTGTGGCGGGACTCGGCCTTGATGGCGCTCGAGGCGTTCCGCCGGCGCACGCCGCTGCTTTCTGGACCCGATGCGGTCGAGCAGGCGCACGACCAGCCCACCCAGGCCGTGCGACGAGACGACGCGGGCAAAAGGAGCGACCGGTGAGCACCGGGCACGGCCGCCTGGAGGAACGGATCCAGGAGCTCGGCAGCGCGTTCTGGACCTGGCGCGCCGCCGAGCAGCCGCGGACTCGCGACGACGTCCAGCGCATCGAACGGCCCGCCGGCTGGCTCCCGGACTGGAGCGCCGCCGCGATCGAGCGCTACCGGGCGCGGCTCGACGAGCTCGAGCTCGCCCACCGCTCGATCGAGATCGCAGGTGCGCCGGTCGAGTTGGTGGTCGACCACGCGCTGGTCGGGAGCGCGATCGCGCGTGCGCGCTTCGAGCTCGAGGTCCTCGAGCCCTGGCGTCGCCAGCCAAGCTTCTACGTGGACCAGACGCTCGGGGTGGTCTTCGATCTGCTCGTCGAGCACCGTCCGTTCGACGCCGAGCGGGCGCGCAGCGTGCTGCACGCCCTGGACGCGACCGGACCGGTCCTGTCGGTCGCGCGCGAGAACCTTGCGGGCGAGGCCGTCGAGCCGTTCGCCGCGGTCACCGTCGACGAGCTCGGGCGCGTGGAAGAGCAGATCGCGGCCCTCCAGGAGGCGCTCGCACCTGCGTTCCCGGCGGAGCTGCGCGGTCGCCTGGAGACTGCGGCGAGTGGGGCTGCCAAGGCGCTCGGCTCCTACCGCGACTGGCTCGCAGCCGGCGGCGGTGGGTTGCGCAAGTGGCGTCCGATCGGCGAGGAAGCCCTCGGCCGGTTCCTTCGCGAGGTCGCCTTGGTGCCGTACTCTCCCGCTGAGCTGCTCGAGCTGGCACGGGTGGAGCACGCCAGGGCGGTTGCGCTGTCCGCGGCTGAGGCGACGCGTCCGCCGGCGAGCCATGGGAAGCTCGACGACCTGGAGCGGCTCGTACGCCGGGCCGCGGAGGAGGAGGCGGCCATCCGCGCCTTCTACGAAGCGCGCGGGATCCTGAGCCAGCCCGAGACGCTCGGCCACTACCTGATGGTGCCGATGCCCGCGTACCTCCAGGCGATCTCGTGGCTTGGCGTCACCGACGACCTCACCTCCGAGTCGCGCCTCGACGAGAACGGGGTCCGCTATCTGCCACCGGTCACCGACGACCTGCCGTACTTCTTCGCAGCCAACGCTCGGGACCCCCGCTCCATGATCGTGCACGAGGGCGTCCACTATCAGCAGCTCGCGCTCTCGTGGCGCCATCCGGACCCTCTGCGGCGCCGCTACTACGACTCGTGCGCGAACGAAGGCATCGCCTTCTACCACGAGGAGATGATGCTGCAAGCGGGCTACTTCCCGGACAGCTCACCCACCAGGGCGGCGATCCTCTCCTTCATGCGCCTGCGCGCCCTGCGCGTGGAGGTGGACGTGCGGCTCGCGACCGGGGACATGACCCTCGCGGACGCTCGCGACTACCTCGCATCCGCCGTGCCGATGGACACGGTTACGGCGGCAGAGGAGGCCGCGTCCTTCGCCGCCTCCCCTGGCCAGGGTCTCAGCTACCAGGTCGGCAAGCGCCAGATCCAGCGGCTCTTGGCCGACGCGGTGCGCGCCCAAGGGGACCGGTTCGACCTGCGGCGTTTCCACGACACGCTGTGGCTCAACGGCAATGTTCCCATCGAGCTGCAGCGCCTGGAGCTGCTCGGACCACAGACGACGGCACGAGCCCGACCGAGCGCCGAGACAGTCGGGAGCTGAGGCGACGTCGGTCTCCCCCGAGGCCCCGGTCCTCCTGCGACGCCGGCGTCCCGGGCCCCTTTCGGTCTCGGCGAGCGCGGACGGTCTTCGCCCGCACTTCGCCTTGACACGGGCGTGCGGCGCACTGAGAATGGCTCATCGGAACTATGACGTACATTCGCTCGGCATGCGAACGCAATCGGGCGTTCGACCGCACCAGCCCGAGCGCGCGCGAGGGGAGCGTCCCGTGACGCCTGCCCCCGCGCCTGCACCCGCGCCAGGTCGCAGCTTCACGCCGAGCGGCGTGCCTCGCACCTGCTGACGCCGACTGTGACGCTTGCCGGCACCCCCGTCCCCCCGCGTGCCGCCGGTCGCGGCGCGGGAGCGACCCGCGAGGTGGTGGACCTCTTGGTCGTCGGCGGAGGTCCGGCAGGTCTCAGCGCGGCGGCAGAAGCGGCGCACCACGGGCTGCGGGTCGTGCTCGTGGACGAGCGAGCGACCTTCGGCGGGCAGATCTACCGGCAGCCGGGCCCGGGCTTCGTCGTGCACGACGCACGACGCGTCGGACGTGACTATCTCCGCGGTGTGGTGCTGGTGGAAGCCGCGCGTCGCGCCGGCGCGGAGCTCCGTTGCCGGACCAGCGTGTTGTCGCTGCGTGGGACCACCGCAGCGTGCCTCGCGGAAGGAGGCGCACGCGTCGAGCTCGTACGCGCGCGGCGGGTTCTCGTCGCTCCCGGGGCGACCGACCGACCGGTGCCGTTCCCCGGTTGGACGCTCCCTGGCGTCCTCACCGCAGGCGGTGCGCAGGCGCTCGTGAAGGCGTCGCGCGTCTCGCCGGGCAGCCGTCTCGTCTTCGCTGGCAGCGGTCCTCTCGCGCTGGCCTTCCCCGCGCAGTTGCGTCACTTGGGGGTGAACGTGGTGCTTGCGCTCGAGGCGGGCCCTGCCCCCCGGGCAGTCCGGGTGGCGGGGCTCCTTGCGGCGGGATGGGGGAACGCGACCTTGCTCCGCGACGCCCTCTCGTACCGCGCGCAGCTGCTCGCTGCGCGTGTGCCGCTGCGCTACCGGCGCATCGTCGTGCGGGCCGAAGGCGAGGACCGGCTCGAGGCCGTCGTCCACGCCGCGGTCGACGCCGAGTGGCGAGTGCTGCCCGGCTCCGAGGAACGCCTCGAGGTCGATACGTTGTGCGTCGGCTACGGCTTCGTCCCCTCCACCGAGCTGTTGCGGCTCGCAGGATGCCGTTTCGGCTACGACGAGGACCTGGGAGGGCTCGTGGTGGAGGTCGACGCCTGGCAGCGGACGAGCGTGGACGGGGTGCTCGCGGCAGGGGATGGGACCGGGGTGCGCGGCGCGCCGGTCGCGCTCGGGCAGGGTCGGCTGGCGGCCTTGGGGGCAGCCGCCGACCTCGGCGCGATCACCTGGGCGAGGGCGTACGAGCTGGCGCGTCCGCTCCGACGTCGACTGAGGGCAAAGGAGCGCTTCCGCCGTGCCCTCCGGCCCCTGTACGGGGTCGGTGCCGGGATCTATGAGCTCGCGACCCCCGAGACGGTGGTGTGCCGCTGCGAGGAGGTGACCATCGCCCGGCTCGAGCTGGCGCTGGACGCGACCGTCGACGTGGACGTCGTGAAGAGCTACACGCGCGCGGGGATGGGGCTCTGTCAGGGGCGGAACTGCCAGCGCCAGATCAGCGCGCTGCTGGCACGCCGGACGGGGGGTGGCACCGGCCCGGCCGGGGGCGGGCGCGGGAGGGCGCGTCCTGCTGGGGCGCTCTCCGACGCGCAGCTCGCGACGCTGGCAGGCACCACGCCGAGGCCGCCGGTTCGCCCTGCGCCGATCGGCGTGCTCGCTGACGACTCGGTGCCCGACCAGGGGTTGTTCGTCGGTGGGTGACGGGCTGCTCGCTCCGAACGGTGCGCTCGCCCCTGGCGCCGGCGACGCCCGGCTCGGCATGCTGCTCCCGCATCGGCGGGACCTGGCAGCCGAGGTGCCCTCCGGTACCGACGTCGTGATCGTTGGCGGTGGTCTCGCCGGGTGCGCGCTCGCCTACTTCCTCGCGATCGCCGGGGTCGAGGTCGTGGTGCTCGAGCGCGCCGAGCTGAACCGGGAGGCGTCGGGGACCAACGCAGGAAGCTTCCACTTCCAGATCGCGATCCATCAGCTGACCGGTGCCGGCTGGGATGCCGACCGGGATCGCCTGCTCGACGACGTGCGCTTCATGGCGCGCGCCGCGGCCATGTGGAGGGACCTCGAGCGTGAGCTGCGCGCAGACCTCGGAGTGCACGTGACCGGCGGCCTCATGGTCGCCGAGACGCCCGAGCAGCTCGGGCTCCTCGTCGAAAAGCAGCGCATCGAGCGTGAAGGCGGCCTCGAGACCGAGGTGTTGACCGGCGCTGAGCTGCGCAGCTTCGCGCCGTACCTCGCCGAGGACCTGCTGGGTGCGACGTACTGCCCGAGCGAGGGGTACGCCAATCCCCTGGTGACCGCGCCGGCGTTTGCCGCGCGCGCGCTCGAGGCGGGTGCTGCCGTCCGCACGCACGTGCCGGTCTCAGGGATCGAGCGGCTCGACGGGCATGCGAAAGGTGCGTGCTACGTCGTGCGCCACGCCCGCGGTGAGCTGCGCGCGCGTCGGGTGGTGAACGCCGCAGGTGCGTGGGCGCCCGAGGTCGCCCGAGGCAACGGGCTCAGGCTGCCGCTCCGTGCCGAAGGGCTGCACGTGAACGTCACCGAGCCGAGAGCGCGGCTGTTGCATCCCGTCATCCAGCACATCGGCAGGCGCCTCACGCTGAAGCAGTCCGCGAACGGCACCTTCATCATCGGGGGTGGATGGCCTGCCCGGCCGGAGCCATGGCCGGCGCGCTACTCGATCCGTTGGAGCTCGCTGGCCGGCAACGCCGCAGTCGCTCGCAGGGTGGTGCCCGCGCTCGGTGACGTCCGGGTCATCCACACGTGGGCCGGCGTGTGGGCGGGGAGCGAGGATCTCCTACCGGTCGTCGGCGAGTCGGCACGTCTCCCGGGCTACTTCACCTTCGTGGTGCCGACCGGCTTCACGCTGGGGCCGCTCATGGCCAGTCTTCTCGCAGAGCAGATGACCCGGAGCACGAACGTGGCGTTGCTGCCTTCGGAGTACGGCCCCGATCGCGTGCCTGCGTTCGCAAGCGGCGCGCACCGACGTGCGGTGGGTTGACGGGTCGAAAGGAGGAAGGATGAACCGCGACGACGTCGAATGGAAAGGGTACTGGCCGTCGTGCCCGACCCCGTATCGCGACGGCGGGGAGAAGGTGGACTTGGACGCGCTCCGGGAGCTGCTCGAGTACTACGTGAGCTGCGGCTTCCACGGGGTGCTCGTGAACGGGACGGTCGGGGAGTGGTTCTCCCAGACCGAGGACGAGCGCCGCGCCGTGGCGGAGACCGCGGTCGACCAGGTCGCGCACCGCATGACCGTCGTCATCGGCTGCACCGGCTACACCGCCAAGGAGGTGGCCGCGTACGGGCGCCACGCGATGAGCTGCGGCGCCGACGGGGTGGAGGCGAGCGCGCCGCCGTACTCGAAGCCGTTCCCCGAGGAGATCGTCCAGTACTACCGGGACATCTCCGACGCGCTCGAGGCGCCACTGCTCGTGTACAACTGGCCGCACGGCACGAACGTCGACATCGGCCCGGACCTCTTCGAGCGGCTCGTCGCCATCGACAACGTCGTGGCGGTGAAGGACAGCACGCCCAACGCCGAGCAGTTCTACGAGACGGCGCGCCGGGTGGTCGGTGACGCACGCGTCTTCGGGCCGTTCATGACGCTGCGAGGCCTCGACGTGCTGCGGACGAGCGGCGGTGACGGGTTCATCGGCGGCGGCAGCCTCTTCGGCCCCCCTGACGCGGCCTTCTGGGAGGACTTCTGGCGCGGGGATCTCGAACGGTGCGAGGCGCACGCTCGCCGGAGCGAGGAGCTGTTCCCCGCGTTGTGGCTCCCCGGAGGCTGGGCCGGGGTCCACGGCGCCTACCAGAGCGAGCTCAAGGCTGCGATGGCGATGCTCGGGCAGCCTGGAGGCACGGTGCGGCGACCCCGTCTCCCCATCACCGACGAGAGCGCGCTCGAGGAGATCCGGACTGCGCTCATTGGCGCGGGGTTGGTCGAACGATGAGCGCGTCCGTCGACCAGAGCATTCGCTCGCTGTTCAAAGGGGTTGACCACGTCGGCGTCGGGGTCGGGGACATGGACTCGGCTCTCGAGTGGTTCGCGCGTTCGCTCGGTTTCTCCGAGGTGCTCTTCGACTACACCGGTGAGCTGCCGGGGCTCGAGGAGCTGACCCGCCGGCGTCGCACTCGTGCCCGGGTGGCGATGCTCGCGAGTCCGTTCGCCACGCCGATCGGGCCGGGGCGGATCAAGCTCGTCCAGGTCCTCGAAGACGGCGGCACCCCACCGCTCCCCGGCGACGCGGGCTGGGGTGAGCTGGGCATCTGCGAGGTGTGCGTGCACGCCCGGGACGTCCCTGCCGTGCACGCGCAACTCGTCGCCGAGCACGGGTGCGTCGAGCTGATGGAGCCGGTGAGCGCGAAGGTGACCCCGTACGACCTGGACGTGGACCTCTCCTACGTCGCCGACCCCGAGGGCGGCAAGGTCGAGGTCCTCGAGTGGAAGGGGCTGTGGCGATCCTTGCCTGGCGAGCCACGCCTCGAGGGTGTGAACCACGTCGCGTTCGGTGTCTCGGACATGTCGGCCACGCGCGAGTTCTACGGCAGCCTCGGCTTCGCCCACCTCGTCTTGGAGAGCGATGGCTACTTCGAGCCGATGCGCCCGTGGTACCCGAGGGAGATGCCTCGTCAGCACATGATCCTCGTCCTCCCAGGGCAGGGTGCCGGCATCGAGCCGGTGCGGCTCCACCCCGAGACCCTCGATCGGCGAGGGGAGTGGGGGCATCGGGGCCCGATGGAGTTCGCGATCGGCGTGTCGAACCTGGATCGCGCCTACGAGCACCTCCGGCGCGCCGGGGTGCAGTTCCGCAGCGATCCGCAGCTCGTCGACGTCGGCACCGGCGAGTGGCGGTTCGCGTACTTCGAGGACCCCGACGGCCTCTACGTCTCGCTGGTCGAGGCGCGCTACTGAGACGAGGTCTTCGGGCGTGCAGATCCCCGTTCCGGCGGAATTCCAATCGTCCGCGGTCGGTACGGGTCGTCTGCGCTTGACGCAGCACGGGTGCTGCTGGATAATGATGCTCACGAAACGGAGAAGTGTTCGCAATGCGAACGTAACCGTCCGTAGCGGTTCACTGGGAGGGACGTGACAGCTCGGGCCAAGGGCGCTTCGTCCGAGGCACCGACGCGTGCGGACGCGTTGGTCAGGACGCCCTGAGAGGTCCGGCGCACGGTCCGATCGACGGGCAGCCCGCGAGCGTGGCATTCACACGAGCACGACACGAGCACGAGGATCACAAGAGGAAAAGGGTGAGGTGAAGGGCCGACGTGCGAGGGAGTCCCTCTCGGCCCGGTCCGCTCACTGCTCTTTCGCAGGTTCGCAGGCTCGCAAGAAAGGATGCGCAATGCAGAAGGCCGGTAAGCAGCACAGGACGCGTCGAGTGGGCCTCCGCCCTGCGGTCGGCCTCCTGCCGGCGCTCGCTCTCGCAGCGGCACTGGTCGGCCTGAACGCACCCGTCAGTGGTGCGACCGTCCGTTCGACGCACCGCGCGCCTGCGGCCACGAAGGCGAAGTACGGCGGCACGCTCTACATGGTCGGCACAGGCGACGTCGACTACATGGATCCGAACATCGACTTCGGCACCGTGACAAACCTGGCGCTTCGCATGTATACCGAACCGCTGCTCGGCTACCCGGCCACGCCCGGCAAGACGACGAAGCTCATCCCTGCTCTCGCCGAGGCACCTCCGGTGGTCAGCCACGGTGGGCTCGAGTACACCTTCACCATCCGAAAGGGTGTCGAGTGGGACACCACCCCTCCGCGTCAGGTCACCGGAGCCGACATCCTCCGGGGTCTCGAGAGGACGTGCAATCCGTACAAGCCGTCGGCCGCCCTTTCCGAGTACGAGACACTCATCGTCGGTCTCAAGCAATTCTGCTCAGGCTTCGAGAAGGTCGCGCCCAAGGTGCCGGCGATGAGCCAGTACATGAGCTCGCACACCGTGAGCGGCGTGGTGCTCGATCCGAGGAACCCGCGCCAGATCAGCTTCGAGCTGACGCAACGGGCGGTGTACTTCCCGTCGTTCATGTCGGCGTTTCCAGGCTTCTACGGGGCGCCGGTCGAGTACGACCAATATCTCCCCACGAGCCTCACACTCGCGCATCACCTGATCTCGGACGGTCCGTACCGGGTGGTGTCGTACGACCCGGGGAAGAGCATCGTGTTCGAGCGGAACCCGGTGTGGAAGGCTTCGCTGGACCCGTTGAGCAAGGCCTACGTCAACAAGATCGTCGTGACCGAGACGGTGAGTGCGACAACCGCCTTCGAGGAGCTGAAGGCGAACACACCCCACGCCGACATGCTCTGGGGGGCGACGGAGGTGCCGACCGAGGACATCCCCGGACTTCTCGCCTCCAAGACACCGAATTTCCAGTTGGCCCCCACCGGAGGTGAGACACCGTTCATCATCTTCAACTTCGCCGATCCGAACGACAATGGCGCGGTCAAGACACTGAAGGTGCGTCAGGCGATCTCCTACGCGATCGACCGCACAGCCCTCGTCCGGGATGCGGGCGGGCCTCAGGTCCAGCCGCCGATGACCCAGGCACTTCCGCCGACCACCCTGAAGACAACAGTCCACGGGAAGAACTTCAATTTGTACCCCTACGATCCGGCCAAGGCGAAGAAGCTGCTGGGCAAGCGCCACCTGAAGCTGAAGCTCCTGTACACCTCGAGTGACCCGGTCCAGACGAAGATGTTCCAGACGATCGAGTACGACCTTTCGCAGGTCGGGGTCAAGCTCTCGGGCATTGGAGTGCCGATCCAGACATACTATGCGAAGTACCTTCTGACACCGGGGGTCGCGAAGCGCGGAGTGTGGGACATGGCGATGGACGCCGAGTTCCCGACATGGTACGGCGACAACGCGTTCGACTTCATCTTCTCCGTCTTCGACACGAAGGCGCAGGCACCCGTCGGAGGCAACCTGAGCCTCTACTCGAACGCGACGTTGGACGGGATCATCGCGAAGGCTGAGACCGCTCCAACCGTCACAATCGCCAATCGCTACTGGTACGAAGCCGACAAGTTCGTCATGCAGCAGGCGGTCGTCTATCCGGTGACCGCGATCAACTACGCGGTGTACCACTCGAGCCAGTTGCACAACGCGGTGTTCGTGCCGGACCTCGAAGAGTTCGATCCGACCAATGTGTGGCTGTCGAGCTGAGGGGATCGTGCGCAATGCGCGCGATGCGCGAGCCCGACCACGCTGCCCGCTTGCCTCGGCGAGCCGGTGGCCACGCTGATCCGGGAGGGATGAGCAGAGGGGAGCCGGCGCCGTGGACGAGATGGTGCATCCCCGGAGGTCGGTGACCGCCGACGAGCTGGCTGCGGCGCTGCTGGACCTCCATGTGCGCTTCCATCCGTTGGACGAGTCGATCTTCGGCCTGGCCGACGGGAACGATCGGCTCCCGGACCTGAGCGTGCAGGCGCAGGACGAGGAGGTTGCCGCCCTGCGCCAGGTGGCGAGCAAGGCTGCGCAGCTCGAGGTCGGCGGTGCGGAGGAGAGCGCGCTGCAGACGGGCGATCTCGTCCGGTACAGCGCGTCGGTCAAGGCAGAGGCTGCCGCGGTCCCCTCGATCGAGTTCACGGTCGGGGACTTCCAAGCAGCGCCGGTGTCCTGGGTCCTGACCGTGGTGCCGAAGCTCCCCCTGCAGACGCCCGAGCAGGCGGGTTCCTACCTGCGCGTGCTCGAGGAGCTCCCGAGGTTCCTGGCGCAGGCACGCGCCCGGCATGTCCGGGGAGTGGAAACAGGGAGGACTCCGGTCCGACGACTGGTGGAGGCGGCGATCGTCCAGCTCGACTCGCTCCTCTCGGATCCTGGCGTGGGCGGGTTGCGCCGGACGCGTCCTGGCGACGCAGCGTTCGGCGAGCGCGTGGAGCAGGCCGTGGAGCGAGCCGTGCGGCCCGCGCTGGCCGGCTATCGCCAGACCCTGGCATCCCGGCTCCTCGAAGCAGGTCGCGAGGACGACCAGTGCGGGCTGTGTCACCTGCCCGGCGGCGAGTCCATGTACCTCGCCCTCGCGCGTCTGCACACGTCGGTCGAGGCGGATCCCCGAGCGCTTCACCGTAGCGGTCTCGACATCGCCGAGCGGATCAAGGAGGAGTACCGGCAGATTGGCGCGCGCCTGTGGAAGACGACCGACTTCGGCGGCATCGTGGCCCGGCTGCGCGAGGACCCCGAGCTCCGCTACCACTCGGGCGAGGAGATCCTCTCGGATGCTCGCTCGGCGCTGGCGCGAGCCGAAGAGGCCCTGGGGCGCTGGTTCCGAGCGGTGCCTCGGGCCAGGTGCCTGGTCGAGCCGATGCCGGCCGTCGAGGCCGTGGCGGTGAGCGCACTGCCGGCCTACTACATGCCTGGCGCGCTCGACGGCTCGTGCCAGGCGACGTACTTCGTCAACACCTCGAGCGCGGCCGAGCGCTCACGTGCCGACACGGAGCCGGTCGCGTTCCACGAGTCGGTTCCGGGCCACCACCTCCATCTGAGCATCGCCCATGAGCAACCAGGGCTCACGTTGGCGCGTCGGGTGCTGCACGACACCGCCTGTGTCGAGGGATGGGCCTTCTACACGGAGGGCCTGGCGGACGAGATGGGTCTGTACAGCAGCGAGCTCGCCCGGCTCGGCATGCTCACCGCCGAGATGTGGCGTGCCGGGCGGCTGGTCGTGGACAGCGGGCTCCATGTGCTCGGCTGGAGCCGCCAGCAGGCGATCGACTGGTTCTCCGCCAACGTGGCGCTCCCAAAGCTCGTGATCGAAGCCGAAGTGAACCGCTACATCACCTTTCCCGCTCAGGCGCTGTCCTCGATGGTCGGCCGGCTCGAGCTCGAGCGCCTCCGGCGCGACGCCGCCAGGCGGCTCGGGCACCGGTTCGATCTGCGCACATTCCACGACGTCGTGGTGCGAGCGGGCCCCCTGCCGCTGGCGGCGATGAGCGGCGTCGTCGACCGGTGGATCGCACGGACTCTCGATTCGGAGAGTTAGGGTCAGACGCACGAAGACGTGGCCGAGGCGTTCTTCGGCTCTACTTCCTCTGCGGTCGCCCAGCACAGCGCAGGGTGATTGGGGGGCTCCGGTCCGTTTGCTCGGGTGCTCGTGCGGCCCGAGCACGAGAGCGCGGCGACGGATCGGCCAGCTCGTGCAGGGATGCGGCTCCTCGTCCACCACGAACGCCACACGCGGATCAGATGGGCCAGCTCGCGCGGGGATGCGGCGGTTCGCCCAGGTCAGTACCCGGCCAGGATGGTCTGCAGCCTGGCCAGCCGGTCAGGCTCGAGCATGCTGCGCAGCCGCGCTGCGCAGGCTGGGCGCCGTCCCCACAGCACGAGGAGCCGAGCCGCCGGGTCCGCCTCGATCACGTCCGGGGCATCGCTCGGTTCTGCCCAGGACAGCGATCCCGCACCTCGGTCAACCGTGACGAGGAGGTCTCGCGAGCCGGGGCAGCGCAGGCGCACAGCCAGCGGTTCACGAGCCGCCGGGTCGCTGCGAAGGCCCGCCAGCAGCGAGTCGGCCAGCAGGGCGACCGAGTGCTCGACGAGCACCGGCTGGCCGAGCAGGCTCGAGCCGACCTCGTCGTCGCCGAGCAGGTCCCAACGATGGATCGCGAACTCCTGGCGCATGTGAGTGACCAGCTCCGCGACCGGCAGCCCCCAGCCAACTTCGGGGTTGGCCGCGGCCGGGCCAGCCTTCAGCATCGCCGTGAACGCTTCGGCCATCCGAAATTCGGCGGCGACGAGGTGGCGGCGCAACGCCGAATCCGGCATGGCTCGATATGGCGGCTCGCGAACGTCCCAGGATCCGAATTCGGGCACCGGCTGGCCGGAGAGATGTGCCTCGACCTGGTTGGCGAAAGCGTCGGCACCCGAGGCCAAGTGCGCGATGACCTCGTGCGCAGTCCACCCGCGGCACGCGCTCACCCCATTGGGCGGCGTGTTCTCGAGTGCTTCGAAGAACGCGGCGGCCTCCTCCGACATGGCCGAGCACCCTTCCGTCGTGGCCATCTGGGTCGACGATGAGTGTAGGTCTTCGGAGGCTGGCGGTCGCCGGGTGCGCTCCTGTCAGTGCGCTCGCAACAGGATCCTTCGCACCCTTTGGCTGCCGCTACGATGCGTCCACGTGCCCCACCTGGTTCCTGGAGATCGGCGTGACGAGAAAGCACCGAGATGAGCGAACCGGACGTCCTGGTCATCGGTGGGGGGTTGATCGGCCTGCTCACCGCCGCTGAGCTCGCCGATCGAGGCGCTCGAGTGGTCGTCTTGGAGAAGGACGACGTCGGGTTCGAACAATCGGGCCGATCTGTTGCCGCCGTCAATCTTCCCGGCGGAGCACCGAGCTCTGGCCAGTCGCTGCTGCGCGTCTCGGCGGAGCAGTGGTCGAACTTCGAGACACGCTGGGGCTACGGCGTCGATCTCAACGCGGACGGCTGGTACATCGTGATCGAGAACGATCTCGACCGCCAGTGGCTCGAAGTCGAGCGTTCGACGTGGCAGGCGACCGCCGGGTACCCCGATTGCGAGCTCCTCGGCCGATCCGAGGCGCGTGAGCGTTTCCCACAGCTCGAGGGTCACTTCCTCGAGATCGATGCCCGTCACGGCGGCCACGTCGATGCGCTGATGGTGATGAGAGCGCTGCGGCAGGTTGCACGGGACCGCAACGTCGAGGTCCGCTTGGGAGAGATGGTCCGAGGTTTCAAAGCACGGGGGGAGCGCGTCCTCGGCGTCACGACGACCACGAACCGGTACGCTCCGTCGACCCTCGTCATCGCTGCCGGGCTCTGGTCGCCCGACCTGTGCGACCAGCTCGGCTTCCACATCCCGATGCAGAGGGTACGTGCCCCGGCGGTGGAGACCGGACCTGTGCCAGCTGGCACGATCCCGGGGTTCCTGCGCGGTGCCACCTATGGCGCCAAGCAGAACCGCAACGGGACCGTCCGGGTCACCGGCGGCTACCGGTTCTCGGCGATGCTGCACGACCTCAGTCTGAGGGACTTCCGCGATCTGGGCATCTGGGGTCCGGCTCTCTGGCAGAACCGCAAGGACGTCTCCTTCAGGTTGGACGTGAGGGGCCTGGGAGCCGAGCTCGCCGCGAAGCTGTCAGGCCTCGCACGCGGTGGAGGGATGCGCTTTCCGCAGCGCTGGGAGCCGCCGTCGAACCCCCATGACCGGGATCGCCAGCTCGCGGATCTCGCTCGGGTCGTCCCGTCGATGCGGCACGCTCGTGTCCACCGGTACTTCTCGGGGGTGATGGACCTGCTGCCCGACCTCGAGCCGGTGGTCGGGCGAGTCCCTGGCACGACGAACGCCTACGTCGCCGGGGGTTTCAGCGGCCACGGCTACATGTACGGGCCGGGCGCGTGTGTCGCGATGGCCGAGCTGATCCTGACGGGGGAGACCGAGGTGGATCTCGGGCCCTACCGGCCCGAGAGGCTCGCAGGTCCACTCGAGATGCGCAAGCAGATCTTCTGAGGGCGCGGACGATGAGCGACGGGATGCTGTACGCGAAGCACGGAGACCCCAAGCGCGCGATGTTCCTCGGCGCGATGACCTCGGAGTACTACCGGATCCGCAGCGATGGAGAACGGGCTTCGGTGCTCCGGCGCTTCGACCAGATGGTCGAGGAGTGGAAGCAGCTGGGTGCGCGCGTCGTCGGCACCTTCGACGACGACCTGCTCATGGTCGGTGAGCCCGGTTCCCCTCGGTTCACCTTCTACCTGCTGTTCCAGATCGCCGACGTCGATGTCGTCACCCAGATGATCCAGCGCGTCAGAGAAGAAGTCGACGGTGTGCGCATGGACAGGTTCGTGCGGTTCGAGGCGCACGTCGGCCGACCGTTCTTCCTTCTCGAACCTCCGGCCTCGTGATGTGCCCGAGGATCGAGGTCCCCGGGTCCGAGCTTGTGAGCTATCGCTTGACAGCGCTGTGCAATTATGCTATGTCTCTTCTCACTGATCGAGACCCCGGGCACGTCACCGATCGAGATCCCGGGCAAGCTCGATTGCGATCGCAGTTGGACCTCACACCGACGAGGCGTTAGGAGCGTGCCTTTCCCCTTGCGGGGAGCGATGCCATGGTCGTCGACATTCGAGTCGCGACGTGGGGAACTTCGAAACGCGCAGAGAGTTGCGTAGTGGTTGTGCGAGAAGAACCTGCAATGTTGTCTGAACGGCATACAGCCAACAGTCGAGCAATCGCCTCTGTCTTGGTCTAGAGACGCAAGAGCGACGACAAGGGGGATCCATGCCTGAAGCGGCGATGGTGCAGTCGGACGGAAAGCCGCTCCTCGGCGGTGGGCGGCTCAGCGCGTTCGAGGCGTCAGGTGTCAGCGTTGCTGGCCTCGCGCCGACGATGGCCATGGCGCTCGGCACCGCGTTCGCCGCCTCGGAGGCCGGCGACGCGGTACCCCTCTCTTATTTCCTCGCGTTGATCGGCTCTTTGGCGCTCGCCTATGTCATCGTCCGCTTCGCGCGGCGGCGACCGGGTAGTGGCCTTGCGTTCACCTACGTGGACAACGCGTTCGGGAAGAACCCAGGTTTCACGGCGGGGGCGATCTACTCGCTGTCATGGCTGTTCGGGATCGCCGTGACCATTGCGATCAGCGCGGTCGCGATCAGCGCCATCGTGAGCGAGTACCACGGGAGCGTCAGCTGGTTCCCGCTCTTCCTGGCGGAGATGGCGATCGCCCTCGCGCTGAACTACCTGGGGGTGAAGCCGTCCGTGAGGCTCCAGGTGCTCGCAGAGGTGGGCTCGATGCTCGCGGTCACCGCGATCTTCGCCGCGGCGCTCGCGAGCCCGCACAGTCCGGGTCTGTCGTTCCGGCCCTTCGAGCCGTCCGTCTCGCTGAAGGGATGGAGCGGGATCGGCTTCGGGATGATCTACGGCTTTTCGGGGTTCGCAGGTTTCGAAGGAGCGGCTGCACTGGGCTTCGAGACGCGCAACCCCCGATCGGGGATCCCACGCGCGATCCTGTGGTCGCTGATCGGCGCGGGCGTCTTCTACCTGTTCGTGACGTACGCGCTGGCGATCGGCTACGGGCCGCACGGCGGGAAGAGCTGGGCGAGCTCCGCTGCGCCGCTCGCGGTCGTCCTCACGAAGTACATGGGCCCGAACTGGGCGACCGCCGTGGAGGCCATGGTCGCGCTGAGCGGTTTCTCCGCGGGACTGGGCCTGGTCACCCTGTCCACGCGCGTCCTGCACGGCATGTCGCTGCGTGGGCTCATGCCCCGCGCGCTGCGCCATGAGCACCCGCGCTTTAGGACGCCCAGCTACAGCGTGGTGCTGGTGTGCGTCATCGCCGGAGTCCTGGGCGCAGCCCTCGGCCTGTCGCAGGGCACGACAACGCTCATCGGCTTCACCGCTGCCTTCAACACCCTGATCCTGATCGCGGTCTACGCAGCGATCTCGGCTGGGGCGTTCGTGGTGTTCGGCCTGAGGGAGACCGGGAGCGGTCGATGGCACGCGTTCGTCCTCCCGGTGATCGCCTTCGGGCTCCTTGGCTACGCGTTCTACGCGTCGGTGATCCCCGTCCCCGCGTTCCCCTACAACCTCGCGCCATACCTCGTGCTCGGGGTGACCGTGATCTTCGCGGTCGTTGGGATCCGCCTGCAGGCGGGGCCGAGCGTGGACTTCGCGACACTCGTCGCGGAGCCCGTCCGAAGTCCGGCGTCCCCGTCGCGCCAGGGGCTGACATCTCGCGCGGGCGCTGAGTCCTAGGCGTGTCGTGACGGGCTCCGATGTCCCGTCGGCGCGCGAAGCGCCGGGAGGAGAGGCGTTCGGCGCCGAGGACCTCGACAGGACTCGCCAGGTGCCGGGCGTGCCGGCTCGTGCCGGTCCGCTCCGGCCGGACGAGTTCGACGGACAGGTCGTCTTCGTCACGGGGGTCGCACGAGGTCAGGGGCGTAGCCATGCCTACGGCTTCGCGTCGCTCGGCGCCGACGTCGCGGGAATCGACCGGTGCGAGGACCTGTCGACCGTGCCCTATCCGCTGGCAGGCGTCGCAGACCTCGAGGAGACCAGGGCGATGGTCCGCAAGCTCGGGCGTCGCGCGCTGCTCGAAGTAGGTGACGTCCGCGACAGGGCGCGGCTTGCAGAAGTGGTCGAGCGGGTCATGGACGAGCTGGGGCGGATCGACGTCGTCGTGGCGAACGCGGGGATCTTCAGCGTCGGCGACGCACGGACCTTGTCCGCCGAGAGCTGGGCGGAGGTCATCGAGGTGAACCTCACCGGCGTCTGGAACACGGTCCAAGCGTGCCTTCCTGCGATGATCGCCGGAAAGCGCGGGGGGAGCATCGTCATGACGAGCTCGATCGGAGGTCTGAGGGGCTTGCTCCAGTGCGCCCACTACGTCGCCAGCAAGCACGGCGTGCTCGGCCTGGTGGAAGCGCTCGCGAACGAGCTGGGTCCCCATGGGATAAGGGTGAACGCGGTGTGCCCTACGAACGTCAACACGCGTATGATCCACAATCCTGCGAACTACGCGACGTTCCGACCGGACCTTCCGCACGCGACGAGTGCGGACATGGTGGAGCCTGCGAAGGAGATGCACTTGCTGGCCACCCCGTGGATCGAGCCCGAAGACGTGACGGCCGCTGTCACGTGGTTGGCGTCGAGCGCGGCACGGTTCGTCACGGGCGTCGCGTTGCCGGTCGACGCGGGCGCGACCACGAAGGTGGCGAATTGATGCCGGCCGCGGAGGATGTCGGGCGTCTTGCCGAGATCGGGGATCGAGAGCGGCTGCGTGCGCTGAGCTGCGTCACCGATGGGAAGCTCTGGGCGCTCGGGCTCGACGTCTTCGGGAGCCCCCCCCAGCCGTCGTTCCCTGGTCGTCCGGACCAGCGCCACGAGATCTACCGTGACTGGTCCCACTACGAAGAAGGATCCGTCGCCCCGCTGCCAGGAGGGGTGTGCTCGGTGGACGACGGAGTGTTCCTGAACTGCCACGGTGGCAGCCATCTCGACGCGCTCGGGCACATCATGTGCGAAGGGACGATCGCCGGGGGGCGCGCCGCCACGTCGACGATCGGCGGCCTCCGGCACGCCGACGTCGCCGCGATCGCGCGGCTCGGGGTCGTCTGTCGCGGGGTGATCGTGGACCTGTGCAGGTCGGCGGGCGCCCGTTGGCTCGAGCGTGACCACGAGGTGACGCTCTCGGAGCTCCAGGCCTGCCTGGAGGAGGAGGGGGTCACGGCGGCTGCCGGTGACATGCTCCTGCTTCGGACCGGGAGCCTCCTCCGCTACTACGAAGAGGGTCCCTCAGTTTTCTTCACGGACTACTCGGAGCCGGGCTTGAGCCACGACGAGGCGCTCCTCGCCTGGGTCGACGAGACCCGGATCCTCGGGATCGGGAGCGACACGCTCGCCAACGAGCTCCCGCGCTGTCCGGCGACCGGCGAGGAGTACCCGCTCCACAGGTACCTTCTTCGCGACCGAGGACTGCAGTTCCACGAGGCGCTCTGGCTGGAGGAGGTGGCCGCGGATTGCGCGTCGGACCGGCGCTACACCGGGCTGTACGTCGCGTCTCCGCTCAAGCTGGTCGGTGCCTCGGGGTCACCGGTGAACCCGGTGTTCATGAAGTGACCATGTGCATCTCGATCGAGCGTGATAGTCGAATGGACCCGTGCGGTGGTGGGCGATCCCAGAAGGAGAGGGTGTAGCGGTGAGAGCAGCCGCACGGCCAGATGGTGCGCAGGTGAGCTGGCAGCTCCGAGGCATGACGCCTGCGATCCTCCACGGCGAGACGAGAGGGTGGTCGTACTTCGACGGACCTTCGGGGACCCAGATGATCGCCCCCGCGATCGACGCGTTCGTTGCGTTCGCCCACAGCGGGCTCTCGAACCGTCACGGCTACTCGCCGGCCGGTGACGAGACCGAGGACGTGGTCGCCTTCGCCCGCGAGCAGCTCCGGTCGCTGTTGCACGCCGACGGCTACCAGGTGGTCTTCGGCCAGAACATGACGAGCATCGCGTTCTCCCTCGGCCACGCGCTCGCACGTCAGCGCGGCCGCGAAGGTGCCCGGGTGGTCGTCACCGAGCTGGAGCACATGGCGAACGTGGATGCGTGGGTCCAGCCCTTCTCGGAGCGGGGGGGAACCGTCCACTGGTTGCGAGTGGATCCGGGCTCGCTCGAACTCCGCAGCGAGGACGTCGAGGCCGCCGGGGCCGCAGGCGGGGTGAGCGTCGTCGCGGCGACCGCCGCTGCCAACGCGATCGGGGCGGTCCCCGACCTCGTCCCGTTGCGCGACCTCGCATCGGCCGAGGACGCCGTGTTCGTGGTGGACGGGGTGCACGCCGTGCCGCACGCCCCTCCGGACCTCGCCCAGATCGGCGCGGACATCTTCCTTTGTTCCGGCTACAAGTTCTACGGTCCGCACGTCGGCGTGGCCCTCGTGCGCCAGAGCCTCCTCGAGGAGCTCCGGGCCTACAAGGTGACGCCTGCCCCTGTCAGCGGCCCGGAGAAGCTCGAGACGGGCTCCCAGAACCACGAAGGCCTCGCGTCGCTCGCAGCGACGATCACCGGCCTCGGTCGCCTCGTGGGGAGGAGCGACGGCGCCGGCGCTCGAGAGGCGCTCGAGGTGCTCGGGGATCGTGAAGGCGAACTGGTCGCGCGCCTCGTCGAGGGGCTTCGCTCGATCCCGAACGTACGCGTCTTCGGGCACGACGGCCACGAGGAAAGGTTCGTCGCGACGGTTGCCTTCACGGTCGGCGGCCGCACGCCCTCGGAGGTGGCGGGGGCGCTGCGCCGTCAAGGTATGTTCGTCACGGCCGGCGACTTCTACGCCACGGCGCTCGCGGCGCGCCTCGGGGTCGCCGACACCGGTGGCTTCGTTCGAGCTGGCCTTGCCGGCTACACGTCCGAAGAGGACGTGCAGCGTCTGGTCGAAGCGGTGGTCGCACTGGGCAGCTGAGCAGCCGAGCAGCTGCGCCACTTCACCGCAGCCGGCCACTGGTCTTCGGGCCGGCATCGGCGGTGCAGCGCGCGCCGGCGCGGCGTCACAGGCGCGGACGAGACGCCGCGCGTCAGCGTCCGCGGCGCCGCCGGCGGACGGGGACGACCACTGTGCAGGCGCCGGGAAGCACCCTGGCGGTGAGCTCGAGGGTCTCCCCGGCGGCTTCGCCGTCGAGGGACACGGGGAAGGCTCGCGCACCTCCGATCCGGACCTTGGCCCCCGAGCGCACGAGGGCGTGGGCAGGTGGCGCGGCTTCCCCGGCCCTCAGGTAGTGCGCGAGCGTCGCGAGCGCGGCGCGCCCTGCGGACCGGGAGACCCCGACCACCTCCAGCCGTCCGTCGTCGGGGCGGGCCGCTTCGAGGCTGAGCCCGATGCGTCCACCGAGCCGGGGAGCGTTCACGAGGGCCACCTCGAGCAGAGGTCCCGGCGGTGAGAACGGCTCGCCGTCCACCTCCACGACGAGGTCGAGCGGCTGGCGGCCCCGCCACGCCTGCCAGGCGCGCAGCGGGTAGAGCAGCGGGCGGCGCCAGCCCTTCACGTCGGCGACCGCGTCGGCGAAGCCGGCCACGATCCCGACGCCCGCGGCGTGCGCGAAGGTCCCGAGCTCCGTCGCCACCAGGTCCATGGCCCGGACCTGGCCGCAGATCGCCACGGCTGCGGCTTCCTCCGGGCAGAGTGGCACCCCGAGCGAGCGGGCGAGGTCGTTGCCGGTCCCGCACGGCAGGACGCACAGGGCGATCCCGGTGCCTGCGAGCACCCGGGCGGCAAGCCCGAGGGTCCCGTCGCCGCCGGCCACCGCGAGGCGCGCACGGTCGTGCCCCGCGAGCGCGGACACTGCGTCTGCGAGCGCCGTCTCGACCTCCGACGCACCCACGACCCGCTCGACGGCGAGCGACGCGTCCCGCCGGAGCGCCCGGCGGGCACGGCGCACGAGCCGGGCAGAGCCGGCATCCCGGTTCACCACGAGCGCGACCAGCGCGCCCGTGGCGTCTGCTCGAGGCCGCCGGCGCTCGACTCCCTGGACGGCGAGGAGCGCGACGCCGAGGGCGGCCAAGGGACCGAGCAGCCGCGTTCGCTGCGCTCGTTCCCCGCGCGCCACGACGAGGCCGGCGGCCGCGAGGAGTGGCGAACGGAGGGCGGGGGCGATGCGACCCAGGCCGTAGGCGAGGCCGACCCATCCCGACGACCGGTCGTCGGTGGCGATCGCAACGACGCGCGCCCCGGCCCACGCGGCGGCGACGGTGACGGCCGCCCGCAATCGGCCGGCACGCCCGAGGCGCAGGCAGGCTGCCCCGCCGACGCACAGCTCGAAGGGAACGGAGAACTGGGAGGAGGTGCGCGAACGGCGTCGGATGAGCGGACCGTAGCGAACGCTGGGTGGCCGCAAGGCGCGAGCAGCAGGGCGTCAGCCGCGACGCCCCGATGCCAGCGCTCGTCGGCCTGTCGAGCTCCGCACGGCGCTCCTGGTTACCCGATCGGGATGCGGCGGGCTCGTCGCAGCGCCGGCTTGCCCAGGCGGACCGTGAGCACGCCGTCGTCGAGGGAGGCCGTCGTGTTCTCCTCGTCGACCTCGCCGGGCATCACTGCCTCGTAGTGGAGGTGCCCGACCGTCCTCGACCGGCGGCGAAGCACCCCTGCGCGCTCGCGCTCGCGCCGCTCGGCGTCGACGCTCAGCCTCCTGCCCTCCACCGAGACGGTGACGTCGTCCTTCCTCACGCCGGGCAGCTCCACCTCGACGACGTAGGCGTCGTCGGTCTCCTCGATGTCGGCGAGGGGCGCCAGTCCGGCGAGGGAGCCGAGGGAGAGGTCGGGGGTCTCGGGCCACCCGAGTCCCCCCAGCAGCCGCCGCAGGTTGTCGCGCAGGCGGTCCAGCTCGTCCCAGACGTCGTCCGCGGACGCCGCCGATCGGGTCCAGGGCCGGACCTGGCTCTCGTTGCGGAGCACGGGTTGGGTCATCTTGCACCTCCTGGGGTCTTCTCGGTTCCGTGCGTTCCCTGCGGAGGAGCAGGGCGGCGCGTCGTCGCCCTGCTCCCCGACCTCGGATCAGGCGGCTGATCAGGCGGCGGTTCCGGCGGCGATCGCCTCCTTGCGTTCTCCGGCCGAGATGGCCACCCGGCGCGGCTTGGCATCGGCGGCGATCGGCAGGCGGACCGTGAGCACGCCGTCGTCGTAGTGGGCCGCGACGTGGTCGGTGTCGAGGCTGTCGCCGAGCTGGATCCGGCGCGTCGCCCGACCGTGCGGTCGCTCGGCGACGAGGACCTCGTCGCAGTCGTCGGAGCCTGATCGACGTTCTGCCGAGACGGTCAGGACGTGGTCGTCGACCGTGAGCTCGATCGACTCGGGGTCGACGCCCGGCAGGTCGAAGCTCGCCACGACCTCGTCGTTCGACCGGTACGCGTCCATCGGGATCGCCGCGACCGGACCGCTCCACAGCTGCCGGGTGAGGCGGTCGAAGTCGCGGAACGGATCGAACCGGATCAACATCGTCCCACCTCCTTCATGTGTGTGCGCTCTGTGGTGCTTCCTGATGGGTTTCCTGATGGCACCCTGTCGCGCCATCTGCCGCATTCGACGCTCTGGCGTGACCGGCTATTCCCGGCGGCCGCGGAGGCTCAGTGGGCGACCACGGAGGCGGCGCACGCCCGGGTCGGGCCCCTCGAGGTGCTCGAGACATCGGTGCACACCTCGACGATGCCGGTCTGGCCGCCCGTCGCCTGACGCCAGATGGCGCTCGGGCCGATCCGTTGGCTTGGCGGTGGCGGGGTTGGCGGTGGCGGTCCTGGAGCGATCGGGACCGCCGCCCAGGTGCGCCCGGTGTCGCGGGTCATGAGGAGCCGGTCGGGGAGGGAACTGGCCGAAGGGCGCCCGTCGACCACGAACCCGACCGACGGGCTGACGAAGGCGAGGTTCGACAGCCCGGCGCCGCCGTCGTCGAGAGTGGTGCTCGTCCAGCGCCGTCCTCCGTCGGCGGAGCGGTAGAGGAAGCCCGCGCCCGAGCTGGCTGCCAGCACGAGCAGGGAGGGGCTCGGGGCGACGAAGGCCTCTACGAGGCCTCCGAGCGGTGCGTCGCCGACCGGCCGCACCGACGCGCCGCCGTCGGTCGACTCGAGGAGCTCCTTTGCCTCCTGGCCGGCGCCTGGGTTGCCCGCGCACAGCTCGAAGAGGGTCGAGCCTCCCGGCGAGGCCAGCTCGGCGAGGTCGATCGCCTCGGCGGGCCTGTCGCACGGGTCGGGGAGACGGCTCCACGAGGTACCTCCATCGGTCGTGCGCCAGATCGACACCGGCGAGGGGAACCGTCTCGGCCACATGGCCACCCAGCCATCGCTTCCTCGGAAGAGGAGCTGAGCCGAAGAGAAGCCGCCGACGCCGTGGACCACCTGCCAGGCGTCCGTGCCGACCGGCGCGTGCTCGAGGCGGAGGGTGGGTGCCGCACAGTCAGGGTCCTGGGTCCAGCAGCTGGCGACGACCACCCAGAGGGTGCCGGCGTCCACTGCGAGGTCGAGCACCGCTCCTCGGGGGTGTAGCTGCTCCCAGCGAGCGGGGCGTGACGCCGATGTGCTGGCCCACAGTCCGGGCCCGTACGAGTAGCCGTTCGTGCCGGAGAAAAGGATCCTGCTGATCGCGTCACCGGCTACGACGGCACCTCCCAGGGGAGGACTCGCGAGGGGGGCAGGCGGCGCTGCCACGGCGTGCCAGCGAGACCCGCCGTCCGAGGTCGCGACGAGCGCGGCGCAACTGGCCGTCGTGCAGCGCGTCGCGCCGAGCACGAAGCCGTCGGATGCCGAGACGAAGCTCGCCGAGAGCGGCTCGAAGGTCGCACGGGCGGCCGGCCGGGGTCGCGCGGGCGGCGCCGTGCTCGCCGCTGCGCAAGGGGCGAAGAGGCAGAGCAGCAGTGCTGCGGCGACGAAGCCCGTGCTCGTCCCGTGGTGGCGCCGCTGGCTCCTCTGCATGGATGCGCCACCTCTGTGCACCTCGATGGTGTCGATGTCCCTGAGCCTACGCCCCGACGGCGATCGCGGCTCGCCCGCCTCGACGTTCCGTCGCTCGGTGGCCGAAGCGCTGCCATCCCAGCATCGGCGGCAAGGCGCTCCGACCACGCCGAGCGTGAACTACGAGGTGTGACTGGATGGCGGCGGGAGCACAAGACAGGACACCACGCCTTTTGCCCTCCTCGTCCGCGCCGTGGCGAAGGTCGACACGGATATTGCACGCCGCTCGGGAGCTCCGGCTGGGTCGGGGGACAGGCGCAGGGTCGAACGGCTTCGGGCCGTCCCGCTCGTCGGGAAGGCGAGGACCATCGCCGTCTCGCTGTCGGCGGGTTTCACGCCCGGAGCTGACCGCACGCCCCGGCGCACCGCGCGCGGTCGTGTCGGCAGCCGTTGGCACGCGGATGGCCCGCAGCCGTTGAGGCGCCGCTCTGCCGGTATGTCGCCATGTGCGCTGCCTATGCGCCGACGAGCGCCGGGTCGTCGGGGCGGGCGTCGAGGCGCAGCTCCTGCCCCTCGACGACGGTCCGGTAGGCCGCCTCGTAGCCGGCGACCATCCGGGACACGTCGAAGCATCTCGCGGCGCGGGCCCGGCATCTGCGGCGGTCCAGGGTCTCGACGGCACCGACCGCGGCCACGAGCTCCTCTGGCGTGTCGACCACGATCCCCGTCTCGCCGTGCGCGACGACCTCGGGGACGCTGCCACGGCGCAGCGCGACGACCGGCGTCCCGCAGGCCATCGCCTCGACCATGACGAGGCCGAAGGGCTCCTCCCAGAGCACCGGGAAGAGCAGCGCGCTCGCGCTCCCGAGCAGCTCCCGTTTCGTGGCGGCGTCCGCCTCGCCGACGTACTCGACCAGGCCGCCGAGCCGAGGGGCGACGGCGGCGTCGAAGTACGCCCGCTCGGGCGGCTCGTTCAGCTTGCCGGCGAGGAGGAGCCGGCGTCCCGTGCGCCGGGCGACCTCGATGGCGACATGCGCACCCTTGTCAGGACTGAAGCGGCCGAGGAAGAGCAGGTAGCCCCCGTCGCCTGCGCCCAGCGGATAGGACGCCACGTCGATCCCGTTGTGGACGGTCGCGAGCCAGTTCACCTCCGGGCGCAGCCGGCGCTGGGCCGCCGAGATGGCGACGACGTCGACGGTGGCACCCAGGCGGGTGAGGTAGTCGCCGGGCTCGCCGGTCACCGGTCCGTGGGCGGTCACCACCGTGGGGACCCCCCGCCCCCGGGCGAGCAGCGGGCCCGCCAGGGTGTGGTCGTGGACGACGTCGAGCTCCGCAGCGCCGAGGGCCTCGGCCGCGGCGGCCGCATGGAGCACCTCGGGCACCGGCTCACCGAGACGGGAAGAGGGCGGCTCGGGGTAGGAGGCGACGTAGCGCTGGGCGGTGGTGCCGGGCGCACCGGCTCCGACGAGCGTCACGTGGTGGCCCCGGGCGACGAGGCCGTCGACCAGCCCGGCGACCATCGCCTCGATGCCGCCGTAGCCGGCGGGGGGGACCCTGAACCACGGCGGGGCGATCATCCCGATCCGCAACTGCCTGCTGGCGTCCGCAACTTCTGTACCCGCCAACCTGGCAGTCCTTGCCGAGCTCACCGAGCCCGTCGATCCGACGGGACCCACCGATCGCGCCGAGTCGCGCGCACGCTGGGGTGCCGACGTCGCCATCTCGATGTCCCTCCTCGGTCCTTCCAACGATCGTTCCAACAATCTCCGGTCGTCCATCGCGGTCGCCGGTGGGGTGCGCTCGGCCCGAGCCCGCCGGCGACGGCTCGTTCCTGACGCCATGCCGTCGGCTGCGCCGAACAGCGACTGTGCCGAACACCGGCTGTGCTGAACAACAACTGTGCCGAACAGTGACTGTGCCAAGAAATTGATATGCAATGACGGGGCATCCCGTCAATCGTCCGAGCTGCCCCCAGCGCAGCCGTTTCGACCGGGGGTGCTCACCGGCATGCCGGCTGCCCGGGCTGCATCGACGAGGCGTCGGTCGTAGGCGACGAAATCGGTCAGCTCGTCGGCGAGCATCAGCGCCGAGGCCAGGTGGAGCGCGTCGAGCGTCCGCAGCTCCTCTCCCCCCACCTCGCACGCGACGTCCAGGACGGCCCGGTCGAGCGGGACGAGATCGAGGTCGCCGGTGACGGCTCGAGCTTCGGCGAGAGCTCGGCCTCCGACCCTCCGAGCAGCGCGCACGACCTCCGTCCGCGCGAGCTCGCTCGTGACCACCGGCTCGTCGGGTCGCTGCGCCAGCCAGGCGCCGAGGGCGTCGGTCTCGGCCTCTCGCCTGACCAGCTTCATCAGGGCCGAAGAGTCGAGGTAGATCACAGCCGCTCGCCGCGCTCGGCGTCGAGGAGCTCCTGGTTGGTCGGCTGCCCCGGGGAGATCGGCACTGGCTGCGGCCCGCGCAGCCGCCCGCTTGGGTTCGCGGGGGGGAGGAGTCTCCCGGCTGCAAGGAGCCGCTCCCTGGCGGTGCGCCCCGGCTCTGGTGGCGTGAGGAGCGCCACCAGCCGCCCGCGTTCGGTGTCGATGACCAGCCGCCATGAACGAACAACGACGGATAGCGACGGCGCGACGACGGAGGCGCAGGAGAGATCGAGAGTACGTTCGACGGCCAAGAGTCGACGGGACGTCGATGAGGGTCATTTTCAGCTGCCTCCTGGACCGGGACGCATTTGGGAGAGTGCCGACGACGGCGTGACCTGGCAGCGCTTCAGTCCGTTGCCTGACCATGAACCGGGCGTCGTCGACTTCCTGGCTACCACGTCTTCCAAGTCGGTCGTCGCCCTGATCGCTCCCTACGACGTCGCCACCGGACTGCAAGCGTCGGGACCAGAGCAGCTTCGAAGGCATGGGCAGAGGTTCACAGGACGCTCGCGCTGGCCGGGCCGCTGTTTCGACCGGTGAGGGTCAGGAGTATGGAGGCGGCGTTCGGGCGCCGAGCGGCGAGAGCGCCGGCAAGCTCGCAGCACGCAGCGATCGCCGGTGCGAGCGCTGCCGGCGGCGCCGTGCCGAGGGATCGGGTGAGATCCAGGCTGTGGACGGTCAGCTCGAAGGTCCGGGTTGGCAGGTACGTGGCGAGCGTCATCGCTCCAGCCGGCGTGGCAAGGAGACTCTCGTCGGAGCTGACATCGACCAGGTCGAGCACTCGCCGGGCCAACTCGCCTACCGCCCTGGCGGGGTCGTCGCCCAACTCGGCGCCTGCCTGGCGGCCACGTTCAGCGATCGCCGCATCTTGCCGCATACGTTCCTCAGGATCGGTACCGTCGCCAAGCACAGACAGGAAGTACTCGACGGGACTGGTGAGTACGGGGCCGCCACTAGCGGGCTGGGCGAGGTAGGCCTCGATCGTCGAAAGCGCGCGGGCGGTGTGGCCGACCAAGGCACGGACGTCCCAGACGCCGAGACCGGGGAGCGCCCACTGATCGGGTCGAACCTGGCCGACCACGTCGGTGAACGTCCCAGCTGCAGCCTGGAAGCAACGACGACTCTCGATGGTGCCCACATCACGGGTACTACTCGTGATGTGGGGGGTTCGTCAACCGTTGGCGCCTGTGTGGCCGGGCATGGCGCCGACGACCGAAGTGGGAGCACGGGCTCTCCGTCTTGATGCCGTAGCCCTGTTCACGGCCTGGTCCGCGCCGACGACAGGACGAGTGTCCACAACGGCACACCCGCGTCGCCAAGGTCGACTGGGTCCTCCGCTTCAACCGGCAGCGCTGTTGTAGCCGTGACTTGCAGTTCCACGCGCTGCGCAACGGCGTGGCGTTCGGGCCAACGCTTGCGCTACGAACCCGAGCGCGCAGCCTGCGTCACGCGCCTCGACGGCACGTCGGTGGTGCGTAGCGGCGCTCAGAGCCAGAAAGAGAAGGCGATGCTTCGAGAAGGTGGTGCGGTCATCACCGTCCGCTGCACAGTAGGGAGCGCTCGCTGCGACCGATACGGGGCACGCCGGTCATCGGGCCCGAGCTGGCAACCGAGATGATCGCCGTGTCGGGAGCTGACAAAGCCCGAGCAGGGCGGGCGCCCCAGACGCACGCGAGAACTCGTGCTGTGGGTGCCTTTTTCTCGATGTGGGCGGGCACCGCGCAGTCGCCAATTCGGCTGCGGTAGGTGTCGCGACGGTGGTCGATGTCGAGCACGTAGACAGTCCGGGTCTCGCCGTCGATACGGTAGCGGACCCGGTGCTCGCCACGGCGAGCCCGCCATTGCCCTTCGAAGGGTTTGTGCAGCGGTGCGCACTCGGCGGGGTCTTCCGCGAGCGGGCCGAAGACGAGCTCGATGCACGCCGCGGCGACTGGTTCGGGCAGGCTCTCGGCCAGGCGCCGCGCCGCGCTACGGGCCACGACGACCCGGTGGTTCACCGGGGCTGCTCGTGACGGTGGCGGGAGACGAGATCCCGGACTGCTCGCTCGTCGAGCACCTCGCCCGCTGCGATGTCCGCGTCTGCTGCCCGTAGGCGGTCCTGGGTGTCGGGGTCGGCGAGCAGCTCGAGAGTGGCCTCGACCGACTCGAGGTCCTCGGCGGCGAGGAGCACCACGTGCTCACGCCCGCTCTTGGTGATCTGGACCCGCTTGTGGGTGGTCGCCACCTCTTCGGCGATCTCGGACAGCCGAGCTTTCATCTGGGACAGCGGCAATATCTTCATCGACCAGGATTAGAGTTTGCACTGGCGAGGTCGATGTGCGGGGCAGAGGTGTCGGCGAGAGAGGAGCCGTACCGGATCTGCCGGGCTGGAGGTGACCGCTGCGAGCGCCGGGAGCCTCCGAAGCGGCTAACGAGCTCACGGGCAGTGACCTGGGCCATCGCCGGGACATCTGAGCGGCGGGGACGTTCTTGGGGGCGGGGAAGGCGTCCAGCCTGCGCCACGACGTCTCTCTCTGGAGCGCGTCGACAATGGGGCGGTCTGTGGTGGTGCCGTCTCGAGACGCGACGAGGACGACGCTCGAGGGGCTTCGGGTCCTACGAGCGTGATCCACGAGACGGCGTGACGGGTGGCGCTCGGTTGGACGACACGATTGGTGCCAGCGAAGCCCGGGAAAGGGGGCGCAGGGACGCTGAGGCCGCGACACGGGCACTCGGGAAGAGCGCCGACCGAGCTCCAGCGGTCCCATCCGTACCCGTTGCGCTGGCATCGCCCCCCGAGCGTCACCACTTCGTCGTGGTGGAGGTGCCGCCCTCCGAAGAAGCGGATCGCGTTGGCGAAGACGTTCTCGGCAGCGTAGACGTCCTCGATTCTGGTGCGTGGGCCGAAGGCGTCCACGTAGAACGCGTCGTAGGCGTGGACGGCGACTTCGCTGGATCCCTGGACCCCCGGCGGGTTCGGCCCACTGCTCGGATCGCCACGCCGGGTGCTCGCAGTGTCGAAGACCCAGTTGCCGGTGACCAGGATCGCCGAGCTCGAGCCGCCGGCGGTCTCGGTGTCGAGGCTGATGCGAGCCGGGCGTGGTGAAGGTGTACTACGCCGCTCCCGGCGATTGCGCCACCTACCTGCGGGCGCTCGGCGTGCCCACGACCGACCGGACGCGCCCGTCGGCGGCGGAGATCGCACGCTGCACGGCGGCGATCGACCAGGAGGCCGAGACCGCTCCGCCAGGACGGACAGGAGCTCGGAGCCCGAGCTGAAGTGCCCGCCCTGCAATGCAATTCACCTGACGGACGCACCAGCAAGGCGTTTCTACGCCTGGTCCAGGTGGCCGTCGGGCGCTCCGTGCTCCGCCGCCCTGACCTGCTGGAGCGCCTTCAGCAGGTCAGGGCCCTGGTGGTCGTCGAACGACTCGCGGAAGGCGAAGGCGCGGCAGTGGTTCCTGGTCTGGACGGCGTCGAGGCCGAAGCAGGCCTTGTGCTCGCGGCGCGGCGCCTACGCGCCGGCGGCCACGACGATGGCAGGCGTCACGGCCGCCTCGCTCGCGCGGTTGCCCAGTACCCTTCATCGAGTCCGAGCAGTCGAGCGAATGCAGGCTTCACAGAAGGTGAGAGTCGTCGAGTGGCAGAGATCGCTACCGCACGAGTCGCAGCTGGGGAGCGTTCGGGCTGCTCGTCGAGGTCTTCGGGGCTTTCTTGGGTCCAACGGCATCCGAACCTCCTCTCAGTCCTCTTCGGGACCCTCCTCGGTGTCGGGGTGTGCTGGCCATTCTTCGGTTCCCGCCCCCTGCTTCTGCTCGACTGGGTCGTCGGCCCTCACGCGCATCTCCCAGTCTCGATCTATGGCTTGGACGGTGGCCTGACCACTGGCGTACTGGGCGCGCTCGGCACGGTCGGGCTCGTACATGTCCTCGGCGAACCGGCGACGTGGCTCATGGTCTTCGCCTTCTTCCCGCTCGCTGCGCTCGGCGTGGGGCGGCTCGTCGGAGGATCGGTGATCGGGCGGATCGGCGCAGCGACGATCACGTGCGTGAACCCTTGGGTGTTCAATCGCCTCTACGCGGGCGACGTGATCCTCTTGCTTGGTTTCGCGCTGCTGCCCTTCGCACTGACATCCGCGCTCAGAGATCGCGAAGGCCACGACATGAGTGGAGCGCTGGTGTGCGCGCTGTGGTGGGCCGTTCTCACTGCGCTCGCCCCTCAGTTCGCGTGGATCTACGGCATCGTCGTGGTCATCGCCGCGGTGGCGCTCTGGGCGCATCGTGCAACCGCTCGTGGGCGTGTGCGTGCCGTCGGCGCCGCACTCGAATGGCTCGGGGTGGCGATGGCGGGGTTCGTGCTCATGACCCTTTACGTGCTCGTGCCCGACACGCTCGTGCCGCTGCCGGTCAAGGTCACCACGCGAACACTTCATCTGTACGCGACGACCGGGGACCCGCATCTCGGCCTATTCGTGAACGTGGCTGGTCTCTATGGATTTTGGCGAACGGGTCCCGGTCCGACTCTTCCGAAGGACGTGGTGAGCGGGTGGCCGCTCTTCTTGCTCGCCATGCTCCTCTTGGTGGCCTCGGGTTACTGGGTCGCCATGCGCAGCCGAGAAGGGGGTGTGGACCTGCAGCGCCGTGTCAGCGGCTGGGCGGTGCTCGCATGCGGCATCGTCGGCTACCTCCTCGCTTTGGGTGCGCAGGGGCCGACGGGGGCGGTGTTTCGTTGGGCGTACCAGCGCGTCCCGTTCTTCGACGTCCTCCGAGAACCCCAAGTCGTGCTCATGTTGACCGCGCTCATGTATGCCGTGGGCGTCGGCTGGGGGCTCGACCACGTTGCGAAGAGATCCAGGAGCTCGATGCGGTCGTGGGTTCGACCCATGATGGCTGCGAGTGTGGGGATCGTGCTGCCCCTCGCGTACACGCCGACCATCTTCGGCGGACTTGCTGGGCAGCTGTCTCCTTCGACGTTGCCGCATGCCTACGTTCGGGCTGACCGCATCGTCGGACGCGGGGACGGGCAAGTGCTCGTCTTGCCTTGGCATCTCTACGAGTCGGTGCCGTTCGCTGGGGAGCGGACCATCGCGAACCTGGGACCGTCGCTCTTCACACGACCGGTTATTTCCCCCGACGACGTCCAGCTCCGAGGAGTCGAGACACAGACGACGACACCTCGGTCGCACTACGTCGCCGATCTCGTGGACGGCGAGTACTCGAAGAGCCACTTCGGTGCGCAAGTAGCACCGCTCGGCATCGAGTACATTGCCCTCCAGAAGGTCGTGAACTGGGTCTCCTACGGCTGGCTTGCGCACGAGAGCGACCTGCGCGTCGCTCTCGACACGTCGTCGCTCGAGGTTTGGCGGAACCTCGACTACCGGGGAGTCGGGGACCGCACCTCGGACTTTCGGCCTGTAGTCGAGGTCTCACCGGTGGCGTACCGGGTCGGCTCCGGCCCGCCCGGAACAGTGACCATCGATGCAGCGTACGAACCTGGCTGGCGTCTCGACGGCGTCACGGGAACTCCGACTGCACAGGGCACCATCCGTTTCGACATCGTCACGCACGCTGGCGGGATGGCGGTGTTCTCGCCGTGGGGAGCGACCCGCATTGCCTATACCGTCTCGGGCGCTGTCGCCGTTCTGATCGCGGGCGTCCTTCTCGTCACTCGACGTCGTGGGACCCGTCGGAGGGAGCTTGACGCTGGCTCAATTGCGAGATAGCATGAGGGCGAGATATCAGTAGTTGACAGCAGGCAGCAGCGTGAGGGATGGACGGCTGACCTGATTTCGGGCTCCGGTTCCACACGATGTGGGGATGGCCGCGCACCGGTAATGAGTGGTGGGTTCGTACGAACCCCTACCACCGTGACGGTGGCGGAGTAGTTGAAGGGGACTATCTCTGTGGGCAACCGATTAGGACGCGTCGGGCGCGTGCTTGTGCGGTTCGCGCGGGCGAACCCGGTCGCGAGTGTCATCATCGTCCTGGTTGTCGCTGGTGTTGGTGTGAGTGCAGGGATCGCCGGCGGCTCAACAACGGCTGCCCTCACTAGCTGTGGTTACGGCTACGGAAGCTCGTGCACAACGCCGCTTCCCGTTTCGCCTGCGGCTCCCGCGACATCGACCGCCACCGCCTCCGGGACGTCGAGCTCCCCGTCGGGATCGACCGGGACAATCGTGAGCAAGGACCCCTCCACCGGCACCACCTTGACGGTCGACGCCTCGGGCAAGGGAGCAGTCACGATCGCGCAGCTCACCGCTGCGCCGAAGCCCACGTCGTCGACGCTCACAGTCGGCGCGCTCGTGGACATCCAGGTGGCTTCGGGGAGCACATTCACCAAGCTCACAGTGAAGGTCTGCGGGACGAAGGTCGGCACCGCTATCCAGTGGTTCGAGACACCTCCAGGGGCGTGGGAGGCAGTGGCGCCCTCGTCGGGGCCGACGCTCTCCCCCGGCACACCGCCGTGTGTGACCTTCACCCTGACGGCCACCTCCACGCCATCCATCTCCCAGCTGACCGGTACGGCGTTCGCCGTCGGCACGCCGGTCACCCCGCGGATCCCGAGTATCCCGACTACCGTCACCGCCGTCTACGGCCCGACAGCCGACGCGACCGCGGCCGCCGAGCTCACCCGGGCGTTCCCCTACACGAAGGGCGTCTGCCCGCCGGGGCGTGAGGCGGTCCTCGCCTCGACAGGGGAGTACCAAGACGCGCTCGCGAGCCAGTTCCTCGCGCAGGACCTCCGGACCGGGACGCTCCTCACCCCGACGACGAGCCTCGCGAACGTGACCGCCACGACGCTCAGGGAAGAAGGCGTGAAGACCGTCTACATCGTGGGCGGCCCGCTCGCGATCACCCCGGCGGTGGCCGACGCGATCGAGCGTCTCACAGCCTACGAGTGCGGTGGGGCGACGCGGTCGGGGTCCACAGGCAAGGTCGTCGTGCGTCGCATCGCCGGGCGGACCCAGTACGCGACCGCGATGGAGGTGGCCGAGCGCGTGAGCTCCGCCGCCGCGAAGGCCTTCCCCGGCGCCTACTCGACGAGGAACCCCACAGGTGGCACGGGCCGCTACAACGACACCGCGGGAAGCAGCTCGGCCGCCCCGAAGGGCGCGGTGCCGACGGCCATCCTGGCGAGCGGAGAGGAGTTCCAGGACGCGCAGGCGGCGAGCGTCGTCTCCTACCGCACAAAGCTCCCGATGCTGCTCACCCCGAGCTCGACGCTGTCCGCGACAGCGGTCGCAGCCGTCCGGAAGCTCCACGTGAAGCAGGTGATCTTGATGGGCGGCCCGCTCGCCGTCACGAGCACCGTCGAGGCGGCGCTCGTCGCGGAGACCGGCGTCGCGGTGCTCCGTGTGGCCGGGAAGGACTACACCGACACGGCGCTCGAGCTGGCCAGGTTCGAAGCCGCGGAGGCCCCAGACGGCCTCGGGTGGACATTCGGCCACCGGGTGATGGTCGCCCGCGGTGACGGGTTCACCGACGGCCTGGCCGGCGCGGTGCTCGACAGTCCGCACAGCATCGCGACAGGGTCTTCCGGCACCGCCCGCCCGCTCCTGCTCACGAAGAGCCCGGCGTCGCTCGGAGCGTCCCTCACCAAGTTCCTGGAGGTCACAGGGCACACAGGGGTCGACAGGATCGCGTCCAAGACCATCACGGGCCTGACCGTCCTCGGTGGGCCGAAAGCGGTCAGCACGTCGGAGATCGCGGCGATACAGACAGACCTCGCCCACTGATCGACAGGACGCGGATCGTCTGGACGACTGTGCTCGCTCCTTGGACACATTCACAGGGCGCGAGGCTTTCAGTGATCCCGCGTCGATCCTGCCTCAGCGGACTGGTCGAGGATCTCCGTGTCGCCGCCGCCTCCGACCACGCTGCAGCGTGTCACAGATGGCACGTCGAGCTCGCAGTCGGGGTCGACCAGCGCCATCGCGAGCGAGCACCCCTCGAACAGCGCCTTCATCGTCGACGCGTAGGAGGGGGGGTACGCGCACATCGTCATGTGCTGCGCCAGGGACGACACCAGGCGGGGGGTGACGGCCGAGCTCGGGGTGAGCGACGCCATGGTCGGCAGATGGCGATCCGGTGGTGTGCTCAGCTCCGGCTCGCTGTCTGGACTAGGCGTCCACGTCTCGGGCGCGGTGGGGACGGCGACGGCACGCTGACCGTCTGCGCGAGCGCGTCGCCGAAGGCAGCCCTCTTCGAGCACTCCCAATTGCCGTGGTGAGGTGCCAGGAGCTCCCGCCGTGCCGAGCCAGCAGACAGCCGTGCGAACGAGCGGTTCATCGTTGACTGAACCCGTAGTGTCCCTCGGGGGAGGTCCCTCTCCACAGGAGCGTCCCTCGTGCCTACGTGCCCGCTTCGCGTCCCCGCTGTCGGGGCCGGGAGCGGTCTCGTTCGTCGTCGCGACCGCTGGCGTCGGAGTGTCGAACTTCGTCTTCCACGTCGTCAGCTCGCGTCTCCTCGGACCTTCCTACTACGGAGGGCTTGGCGCGCTGTTGAACGTCCTCACTCTTTTGGCAGTGCCGCTCGGTGCGGTGCAGCTCGCGGTCACCCAGGCGGTAGTCCGAAGGCGCGAGCAAGGGCGTCCAAGCCCGATCGGGCGTCTCACGGGCCAGGGCGCCCTCGGGGGATTGCTGGGCGCCGGGGTGCTCGTAGCGGTCGCTCCGGTGTTCTCCGGTTTCTTGCACCTCCACTCGGCGCTCGCCGTGTTCGTGCTCGCAGCGTGGTTGCCCCTCGCGTCGGCTGGGTCCGTGCTCCAGGGCGCGCTCATCGGCGAGCTGCGGTTCAAGCCCGTCGCGCTCGCGAGCTTCCTCGGAGGCGGGCCGGTGCGCCTCGGGCTGGGCGCCGCGCTCATTTTCGTCGGCGGCGGCGTGGCCGGCGCGATCGGAGCGACGGTCGGTGCCCAGACCGTGACGACCCTCCTCCTCGTGAAGGCCGCCAGGGCGTCGCTCTCCAAGGGCAGCGATCAGCTCCAAGCGCCGCTCAGCGATACGGCCGTCTCGGTGCTCGCGCTCGGTGGCTACACGGTGCTCACCGGTATCGACACGTTCCTCGCGCAGCACTTCTTGGCTGCGGTGTCCGCCGGCCAGTACGCAGCGGCAGCGACCGCGGGCCACGTCGCGCTCTTCTTGCCCGGAGCCGTCGTGATGGTCGCGTTTCCACAACTCGCCGAAGGTCGGGGTCGCTCTGCACGCAGCCGCACGGCGCTCGGACAGGCGTTCGTGTTCACCTCGGCGCTGGGGCTCGCCGCAGCAGGCGTGCTCGTCTTGTTTGCACCTCGAGTGGTCGAGATTCTTTTTGGGCGCGCCTATCAGCCCGCCGCAAGCGCGGTGGGCATCTTGGGGCTCGAATCCGCGGTGCTCGGCCTCGTGGGCCTTCTGACCTACTTCCACATCGCGCGGCGCTCGCGGGTGGCCCTCCTGCCGTGGGCAGGCGGCGCGCTCGCTGCCGGAACGGTCGCACTCTTCCACGGAGGCCTCGTCTCCATCGCCATGGGGATGCTCGTCGTGGCCGCGGTCGTGCTCGCAGCAGAGCTCGCTCCAGCGCTCGGCGCGCTCGTACGTTCCGTTGCGAGCGAGAGAGCCGTCCCGGTGCCCGCAGCCCGTCTCTGCGAAGCTCCGACGCTCGACCTGACCGTCGTGGTGCCCTTCTACAACCCCGGGCCGCGCTTTGCGGCGCATCTCGGTCAGGTCGTCGACGCCCTCGAGGCAACCGGGGCAACGTTCGAAGTGCTCGCGGTGTCCGATGGGAGCACCGACGGAAGCCCCGCGCTCGCCGAAGGACTTCGCCCCGACGTCCTCCGAGTGATCAGCTTCGACGAGAACCAAGGCAAAGGTGCCGCACTGCGGGCGGGGTTCGACGCCGGGCACGGCCGCTGGCTCGGCTTCATCGACGGTGACGGTGACCTCCCCGGCGCGTTGCTCACGCGCTTCGTCGAGATGGTGATGACCGAGGAGCCCGATGTGCTGCTCGGGAGCAAGCGCCATCCGACATCGCGGGTCGAGTACCCGCCGTTGCGTCGGCTCTACTCGAGGGCCTACCAGCTGTTGAACTGGGCGCTCTTCAGCCTGCCGGTACGCGACACGCAGACGGGGGTCAAGTTCGTGCGGCGCGAGGTCCTCGCCGACGTCCTGCCGAGGATGCTCGAGAAGCGCTACGCGTTCGATCTCGAGCTCCTCGTCGTCGCGTCGCACCTGGGGTACCGGCGGTTCGTGGAGGCGCCGGTCACCGTCCTCGAGCGCTTCACGAGCACGATCTCGCTTCGCGCGGTGTGGCACATGCTGATCGACACCCTGGCCATCTTCTATCGCCTGCGCGTGCTCCACCACTACGGCGCAGGTGCTGCCCAGCTGCCCTTCCCGGTGTCGCCGGCACTGGCGGCGCCCGCGGGCGCCGGGCGGCAGGCGGACGCCGTGGGGACCGAGCGCGTGCACGAGGAGACCACGCCGCGCCTGCGGATCCTCATCTGCAACTGGAAGGACACCGCCCACCCGCGCGCGGGCGGTGCCGAGGTCTACACGGCGGCGCTCGCCGGAGAGTGGGTCCGTGAGGGTCATTCCGTCACGCTCTTCTGCGCGGCGGTACGCGGGCGCCCGGAAGTCGAAGACGTCGACGGCGTCCGAATCGTGCGACGCGGTGGCCGGTTCGGCGTCTACCGTGCCGCTCGCCGGTTCTTCGAGGAAGCCGGTGGCGCGTTCGATCTCGTCGTCGACGAGGTCAACACTCGCCCGTTCTTCTGTCCGCGGTTCGCTCGAGGCGTGCCGGTCGTGGCGCTCGTCCACCAGGTCTGCCGGGAGGTGTGGGACTGCGAGCTGCCCTGGCCGCTCTCCTGGCTCGGCAGGCGCGTCCTGGAGCCGCGCTGGCTGGCCACCTACCGCGACGTCCCCGTCGTCACGGTGTCCGAGTCGAGCAGATCGGCCCTCGAAGCTTACTACGGGTTGCGCCGTGTGACCGTGGTGTCGCCGGGACAGCTCTCCGCCCTCGTGCAGGCGCGCGAGGCACCCGCGGATCGGGAGCCCGTGCCCACCGTCGTCTTCGTCGGCAGGCTCTCGCGCAGCAAGCAGGCCGACCAGGCCCTCCGAGCCTTCGAGATCTACCGACGTCTCGCCCCCGAGGCGCAGATGTGGGTCATCGGCACCGGACCCGAGGAGTCGAGGCTGAAGCGCCTGGCATCACCGGGTGTCAGGTTCCTCGGCCGAGTGAGCGAGGAGGAGAAGCTCGACCGGCTGGCTCGAGCGGACGTCCTGGTCGCCACCTCGGTGCGCGAGGGCTGGGGCCTCGTCGTGAGCGAAGCCGCCGCGGCCGGCACGCCGACCGTGGCCTACGACGTCCCCGGACTGCGCGACTCGGTCTCCGCGTCCGGTGGCGTCCTCACTGGGGCGGATCCTTCGGCGCTCGCGGATGTCCTCGCCCGGTACGTCCCGATCTGGCGCGCCGCGCCGCGCCCTGTGCTCGGGGTCGCGGCGCGGGGCCTCCTTCCCTGGGGTGAGGTCGCCGCTCGGGTGCTCGCAGCCGCACAGGACGTGCCCGCACGAGCCACGGTGCGCTTCGGAGCGCGGCGCCGAACGAGGATTGGCGCGCTCATCCCGGCGATGGAGCGCGCGGGCAGGGTCCTCGCGTGGCTTGGTGTCGCCGGCGTCGTGGGCCTCGGGGTGCTCGATGGGCGGTCGCCCGACGCAGTGGTCGCTGCGATCGCGACGGCCGCGCTTGCCGGAACGGTGCTCCTGGGTGTGGTGGTCACCAGCAAACGCCGAGATCGGACAGGTACCCCTGTTGGAGCACGCGACGAGATCTCGATCCAATCGACTGCACCTTCGCCGGGTGGATGGACGGGCGCGGCGGCCGTCGCCTCGATCGCCATGGTCGCCGCCCAGACCTGGTTCGCCGGCGGCGCTGCGATCGGAGGAGGCGACCTCACGCCGCCCTACGGTCTCGCGTGGACGCACCACCTGTTCGCCGCGTGGGTCTGGGGCGGTTCGAACCTCGGCGGCCCCGGCGCCCTCGAGGTGCAGGCCCCGTGGGCCGCGGTGCTGCTCCTCGTCCACGCGCTCGGCGGCGGCGCGCCGTTGGCACAGCGGGTCTGGCTCACCTCGCTCTACGCGGCGGCAGGCCTGTCTGCGTACGCGCTCTTGCGGCTCCTTCGGCTGGGGGCCGTCGCGAGCGTGATCGGGGCGCTCGTGTACCTCTTCAACCCCTACACGCTCTCCACCGTCGGGGTGAACGCGGTCTACCTGTGCGCGATGGTGCTCCTCGCGGCGTACCCGGCGATCGTCCTTGCGGTCGCGACCGGTCGTTGGAGGCTGCGTACCGGTGTGGTGCTGTTCGCCATCGGGAGCCCGCTCATCGGCTACGCCTACCAGAACCCGCCGCTCGTGCTCATGGTGGCGGCAGCCACGGTCGTCGCCGCGCTCGGCGCATGGTGGGTCTTCAGAGGCCAAGCCCTGCGGCGCGCGGCGCGGCTCCTCGGCTCTGGGGTGCCGGTCCTCGCGCTCGCGTGCGCGTACTGGATCGTCCCATCTTGGCTGCAGCTCCACTCGGTCGCGACCCGGCAGCTCTCCTCGCTGTCGAGCTGGACGTGGACGGAAGGCCGGGCCAACCTGGCCAACGGCCTGTGGCTCAATACCACCTGGGGATGGCGCTACGCC
>JAJYXE010000026.1 GCA_021791145.1 Actinomycetes bacterium
CGGTCCACGGGTGCCGGGCAACCAGCGCTCCTGTCCGAGCAGCGAACGAGGGACACCGGGACCCGAGGGGCCAGAGGGCGGCCGCACCTGCGACACAAGACCCGACCGGCTGAACGGACCACCCCGGTAGACCAGGTGGCCCAAGACCGTTCGGGGCCACCCACAAGGCGGGACTCAGTTCCGCTGAGTGTCTAGGAACGGTCGCTGTGGCTACGGCTTGGCGACCATGACGACCATGGCCGCCACCACCAGCGCGACCACGCCGACGGACGAGGCGCACATCACCTTGCAGCCCGAGCGAGCCGACTCAGGCACCCCGCCCGCGTCCGCAGCGGCGAGGATGCGCTGCACGCGCCGTTCGGCGGGCCACAGCACCCCCTCGGCAAGGGCGATCGCCGCGGCCCACAAACCCAGTCCCCAGTCGACCCAGGTGGCGTCGAGCCGGTACGCACCGCCGGACATGGCGAGCAGCGCCGCTCCCAAGACCGGGACGAGATAGAGCACACGGCCCGCCCAATTCACCCCGGGGGAGAAGTACGAGCGGACCGAGGGTGCCAGCTCCTCCTTGGTGAAAAGCACTCGCGCGGCCGCGACAGCCCCCGCCACCGAAACCACGAGCGCCATGAGCACCGCGGCGACGTGGCACACGAGCACCACCGTGAAGGCCGGACCCGTCGGCACCCGGACCACGGCGAGAGGGGTATCGGTCACGAGGTCGTCCAGACGCCGTCGGCCTGCCGAGGTGGAAGCGGGGAGGGCCGCCGCCGCAGGGGCCCTGCCACGCGGGGACCGGGGCTCGCCGACCATGATGCGAGGATCCCCCGGCAGGGAGGTACGTTTGATGGACGACAGGGAGTCCCGCCGGGCGGGACGACGAGGCACGAGGACACAGAAGAGCGCCGCACGTGGAGCCAGTCAGTGAGAGAACGCAGGCAAGCCAGCTGAGGCTCGACCCTTTGACGGGTCGCTGGGTGGTCGTCAGCACGAGGCGGGCGGATCGCCCTGAGGCGTTCGTCCTCTGCTCCCCCGACGTGGAGGCGGACACCAGCCGTCCGTGTCCCTTCTGCCCAGGTCACGAAGAGGAGAGCCCGCCGGCGCTCGAGACGTACGGGCCGACCGGCAGGTGGCTGGTCCGCGTCGTGCCCAACCTCTACCCTGCGTTCTCGGGTGACGAGCCCTTCGTGGTCACCAACCGCGGCCCGGTCTTCACCCAGGCGACCGCGGGCGGTATCCACGAGGTGCTCATCCTCTCTCCTGAGCACGACGCGTCGTGGCCGATGCTGTCGCCTGAGCAGACCGGCCTCGTGATGGCGGCGTTGCGCGACCGAGTGGAGGAGCACTCCCAGCACCCCTCGCTCCGCTACAGCCAGGCCATCGTCAACTCCGGCCGGGAGGCGGGCGCTTCCCTGGAGCACCCGCACGGGCAGCTCCTCGGGATGTCCTTCGTGCCTCGGGAGCTGGCGGAGGAGCAAGCCCGCTTCGCGCGGTTCGCCGAGAGCTGCCTTTTGTGCACGACGATCGAAGCCGAGGAGGCGGAGGGCTACCGCGTGATCTACGCGGACGATCGCGTGGTGGTGGTCTGCCCCTTCTGGAGCGCGACGCCCTACGAGATGCTGGTCGTCCCGCGCCACCACACGCCGCACCTGTACCGCAGCGGGACCGAAGACCTCGTCTCGGTGGGGCTCGCCCTGAGGGCCTGCCTCGCGCAGCTTCGCGACCTGATCGGTGACGTGGCGTACAACCTCGTCTTCCATTCCGCCCCCTATCGGGTGAACGACCCCTTCCACTGGCATGTCCACGTCTGGCCCAAGGCGACCACCCGGGCCGGCTTCGAGATGGGAACCGGTGTCGCGATCAACATCGTCAACCCCGAACAGGCGGCCGAGCAGCTCCGGGTAGCTGTGCACGCCGCCTGAGGGCCGCCGAGCCGACTCAGCCGAAGAACGGCGCGGCGACCTCGGTCAGCAGCTCCAGGTCGAGCGACTTGGGCCGCCCGACCGCTTCCTCGAGCGGCACGCGGACGATCCGCCCGCCTTGGAGCGCCACCATCTTCCCGAATGTCCGGTCGTGCACGGCGGCGACGGCCTCCACACCGAACCGGGTCGCGAGCACCCGGTCGTAGGCGGTGGGGGTCCCGCCTCGCTGGATGTGCCCGAGGGTCGTGTGACGCGACTCGTACCCGGTGCGGCGCTCGATCTCGGTCGCGAGCCACGCGCCGATGCCGCCGAGCCGTGCATGACCGAACTGGTCGATGTTGCCCGATGTCGTCGCGATCTTCGCCGACTCGAGGTCCGGGCCCGGCGCGGGGAGGGCCCCCTCGGAGACGACCACCACGGACGAGTAGCGTCCCCGCTCGTGGCGGTGCGTGATGCGCTCGCACACCTCCGTGACGTCGAAGGGGATCTCCGGAACGAGGATCTCGTCGGCGCCGCCGGCGATCCCCGAGTAGGTCGCGATCCAGCCCACGTGACGTCCCATGACCTCGCAGACGATCACCCGGTGGTGCGACTCTGCGGTGGTCTGGAGGCGGTCGATCGCCTCGGTCGCCGTCTCCACGGCGGTGTGGAAGCCGAAGGTGACCTCGGTGCCCGACAGGTCGTTGTCGATGGTCTTCGGCACGCCCACGGCGTCGACCCCCAGCGGCGCCAGCCGCAGGGCCACGCCCAGGGTGTCGTCCCCTCCGATCGCGACCAACGCGTCGATCCCGTCCTCCTTCAGGCTCTCGACGGCGCTGCTCGGGCCGTCCTGCGTCAAGAACGGGTTCGTCCGGGAGCTCCCGAGGACCGTGCCGCCGCGTCCGAGGAGGTCCTGGACTCGCTTGGGCCGCAGCGGGACGCTCCGCCGCTCCATCACCCCACGCCAGCCATCGAGGTAGCCGACGGTCTCGTCGCCGTGCAGCCGTGTGCCCGCGATGACCACCGCCCTGATCACCGCGTTGAGCCCTGGACAGTCCCCTCCCCCGGTGAGCACCCCGATGCGCATGCGGCCACTCTGGCATACCCGACCCGACGCCGAGCAAGGCGGCGGGAGCTCAGCCCCCGAAGCGGGTGCTCCTTGGCCCTCGTGCCGCGCGGGCGAGCTCGAAGAGCCTCAGCAGGCGGCGGACCACCCGGCGGTCGGCGGGAACCAACCCGCCGATGCCCGGCGTGGCCAGGTAGGCGGCCACGAAGGCGCGACGGTTGCGCGCCTCCCACGCCTGCGCGCGCGCCGCGGCACGTGTCGAGGTCCCCGCCGGTCCTCGCTCGCCGACGGCGACCGCCGCCGCCCGGCGGAGGGACCAAGTGAAGTCGGCGACGTCCGCGAGAGGGCTCCGGTGGACCGGCTCCTCGGAGCCCGGAGCGGTCCCGCCGGGCATCGTGTCGACGAGCACCCAGCCGTGATCGGTCCGGGCGGTGCGTCCGAGATGGAAGTCGCCGTGCGTCCTGATCGTCGGCGGGTGCAGTCCCGAACGGCGCAGGAGCTCGAGGAGCTCACGGCTCGACGGCTCCGACGCGTCCGCGTCGCGCACGCCCGGAAGGACCGCGTCGGCGTCTCCGCCCGTCTGGCGCACCTCGGACGCGCCAGCTCCCAGGATGTCCGGCGCCAGCTCGTCGACCCACGCGGCGACGTCCCCCTGCCGTCGGCCGAACGCCCGATCGAGCGCCATGTGCATCCTGGCGGCCATGGTCCCCAGGGCGAAGGACTCAGGCGCGAAGTCCCCACCGGCGAGGTCCGGCGACACGTCGGAGGCGATCAGGTCCCGGAGCGAGCCGATGGCGAGCGCCCACCCGGTCGTCGCGCCCGCGAGCAGCTCCTGGACGACGCCGAGGTCCCTCCCGGCCCTGCGCCAGAAGGCGATGGGGGCAGGGAGGTGGTTGAACCCGGCTTCGTCGAGCCCCGCGAGGAGCGCGGCCCCCGGGTGCGGGCCCCGGAAGAGCCAGGGGAAGACGGTGAGGGTCACGCTGCGATCGAAGACGAGCGAGATCGCCTCGTGGTCGTCCCGGGCGACGGACACGACCGGGACGTCTCCGGCCCTCGCGTCGGGCGAGAGCCCGGCGACCGATGCCAGGAGCAGTCTGGCCGCGTCGGGGTCGTGCAGCGCGTCGACGACGAGGCCCACGCCGTCGTCGTCGTGGATCGTCCCGAGCGCGGGCTCGTCGACCGAGCCGAGGACGCGGAGCGCCTCGCCGGGGCGCCGCACGCCGAAGACGGCGTGAGCGAGCCGCCCGTCGATCCCCGCGACGACGTCGACGAGCCCGGGCCGACCCTGACGGATCAGCTCCACGTCGACGATCTCGACCCGGCCGGTCGTCCCGGCTCGGTCCGCGTGCTGCTCCCGCCACCGCCCGACCAGCCGCTCGAGCGACGCTTCGAGGCTCACGGCTCGCCTTCCTCGAGGAGCTCCACATCTTCGGCGAGCTCGAACCACAGAAAGCCACGGGGCCCGAGCGCGAGCGGGTACGGGCCGTCGCCCACGGCCGGGAAGGGAACCCGGCCCAGGACCTCCACGGGACGCCTGCCCGCCCATGCGGCGAGGTCGAGCATGGCGGGCTGCGCGAACCGGCTCAGGTTGTGCACGCACAAGACGACCTGGGACCTCGTCGGGGCGTCCGCGGTCCTGGCGCCATGGGCTGGCACGGTGCGGGCGGCGACGCCGCTGGCGAGCGGGTCGACAGGCGCCGTGGTGGGCATGACCGGCGGAAGACCCGGCCCGTCCCCGGCGTCGACCGAGACGTCGGCGACCTCGCCCCAGCGCACGAAGGCGAGGATCGAAGGGTTGGGGCAGTCGAGCACTTCGATCCTCCCGACCCCGAGGACGGGCATCGACCGGCGCTGCACCAGCATCCCCCTGAGCCAGTGGAGGAAGGACCCGGGATTGCGCATCTGGGCCTCGACGTTCACCGCGGCGTAGCCGTACACGGGATCCATGAGCGGGGGAAGGTAGAGCTGCGCGAAGTCCGCGTTGGAGAAGCCGCCGTTGCGGTCCGGCGACCATTGCATCGGCGTCCGGACCGAATCGCGGTCCCCGAGGTAGATGTTGTCCCCCATGAGCAGCTCGTCGCCGTAGTAGACGACCGGGCTCCCCGGCAGGGAGAGCAGCAGCGCGTAGAGGAGCTCCGCCAGCTTGCGGTCCCCGTCCAGCAGCGGAGCGAGCCTCCGGCCGATCCCCATGTGGCGCTTCATACGCGGGTCCTTCGCGTACTCCTCGAAGAGGTAGTCGCGCTCTTCCTCGGTGACCTGCTCGAGCGTCAGCTCGTCGTGATTGCGGAGGAAGATCGCCCACTGGCAGCCGTTCGGGATCTCCGGCGTCTGCGACAGGATCTCGGTCACCGGGTACCGGTGCTCGCGCCGGACCGACATGAAAAGGCGCGGCATGAGCGGGAAGTGGAAGCAGAGGTGGCACTCGTCCCCGGTCCCGAAGTAATCCGCGACGTCGGCCGGCCATCCGTTGGCCTCGGCGAGAAGGATCCTCCCGGGGTACTCGGCGTCCAGCTGCTTGCGGATCCGGCGGACGTACGCGTGCGTCTCGGGGAGGTGCTCGCCCGACGTCCCGTCTCGTTGGAACAGGTAGGGCACTGCGTCGAGCCTGAAGCCGTCGAGACCGAGGTCGAGCCAGAAGCGGACGACCTCGAGCATCGCGTCGGCCACTTCGGCGTTGTCGTAGTTGAGGTCCGGCTGGTGGGAGTAGAAGCGATGCCAGTAGTACTGCTTGCGCGTGTCGTCCCAGGTCCAATTGGAGCGTTCGACGTCGGTGAACACGATGCGCGCTTCGGGCCACCGCTGGTCGTCGTCGTTCCAGACGTACCAGTCCGACTTGGGGTTCGTCCGGCTCGAGCGGGACTCGAGGAACCACGGGTGCTGGTCGCTCGTGTGGTTGATCACGAGATCGGCGATGACCCGGATACCGCGCCGGTGGGCGTCCTCGAGGAGCGCCACGAGGTCGCCCAGCGTCCCGTAATCGGGCTGCACGTTGAAGAAGTCGCTCACGTCGTACCCGCCGTCACGCAGCGGCGAGGGATAGAAGGGGAGGAGCCACAGGCAGTCGATCCCCAGCCACTGCAGGTAGTCGAGCTTCGCCCGCAGCCCGAGAAGATCTCCGGTGCCGTCACCGTTGGCGTCGAAGAAGCCGCGGACCAGCACCTCGTAGAAGACCGCGTGCTGGAACCACCGGTCCGAGGGGTCGTACGAGCTGTCAACGGGAGGAACGGTGCGCATCTGCGGTCACTTGTGAGGTTCGCTCAGCCGGCAGTGGGGTCGGACCTGCGATGGTCGGCTCGAGCGCCGGGGTGGCCGCCGAGCCTGGCGGCGGGGTGGCCGCCGGCTCGAGCGCCGAGGCGCTCGGCGGGGCTCTCGGCGAGGGTCGCGGCGAGGAGGCGCTCGGCCGCACGGTAGGGATCGAGCCTGCCGGCGGCGATCGCGCCGACGGCGTCTTCGAAGCTCCGGGCCGTCGCGAGCGCATGCACATCTGCGAGCACCCGTGCGGTGAGCACACGCTGCAGCTCCTGCGCGAGACGCGCCTCTCGGCGCCGTCGGAGCTCGCCGGTCTCCATGAGATGGCTGCGATGGCGTGCGACGGCCTCCCAGAGCGCGTCGATTCCCTCCCCCGTGCTCGCGGCCGTCGCAAGGACGGGCGGTCGCCAATCCGAGAGCGCCGACAGGTCGAGCATCTGCTCGAGGTCGCGCCGAGCCTCGTTGACGCCGGGGCGGTCCGCCTTGTTGACGACGAACAGGTCGGCGATCTCGAGCAGACCCGCCTTGTTGGCCTGCATCGCGTCGCCCCATCCCGGCGTCACCACCACGACGGTGGTGTCCGCCGCCGATGCCACTTCCACCTCCATCTGGCCCACCCCGACGGTCTCGACGATGACGAGCGGGAACCCTGCCGCTCCGAGCACACGGACCGCTTCGGGGACCGCCAGGGCGAGCCCGCCCAGGTGACCCCTCGTCGCCATGGAACGGATGAAGACGGAGGGATCGGTCGCGTGCTGCTGCATGCGCACGCGGTCCCCGAGGATGGCCCCTCCCGAGAACGGTGACGACGGGTCGATCGCCAAGACGCCGACCTTGTCCACCGGCTCGATCCCCTCGCGCGCGCCTGCTGGGGGCCAACCTCTCCGAGCGGCCACCACGAGCTGGTTGGTGAGGGTCGACTTCCCCGACCCGGGCGCGCCCGTGACCCCGATCGTGTACGGAGGTGCGGAGGCGTAGACGAGACGAGCAACCTCTCCGCTCGGCTGCCCGCCCCGCTCCACGATGGAGAGCAGCCGCGCCAGCGACACCCGGTCACCGTTCGCCGCCGCGTCGAGCAGCCGGTCAGGCGCGAGCGGTCGCGTGCTCAACGCCGCTCGACCTGGGCGCCGAGCGCCGTGAGGGCCCCGGCCAGGTCCTCGTACCCGCGGTCGACGTGCGCTGCGTTCGAGACGACGGTCTCGCCCTCGGCGACCAGCCCGGCAAGCACGAGCGCTGCGCCGGCGCGGATGTCGGTCGCACGCACTGGCGCCCCCGAGAGCCGCGGAACGCCGCGCACCACTGCGTGGTGCCCCTCGGTCCGAACGTCGGCGCCCATGCGCCGCAGCTCGTCGATGTAGCGGAAGCGTCCGGCGAAGAGGTTCTCCGTCACGATCGCCACCCCGTCGGCGACGGTCAGCATCGTGAGGAGGAGCGGCTTGTAGTCGGTGGCGACTCCGGGGTACGGAAGCGTGGCGACGTCGACGGCGACCAGGCGGCCTTCGCTCGTCGCGACGACGCCTGTTGGCCGTTGCTCGACCTTCACCCCCATCGCCCCGAGCTTGCGCACGAGCATCGTCATGTGATCGATGCGGGCGTCCTCGACCAGGACCTCTCCGGAGCAGAGCCCGGCAGCGGCGAGGTAGGTCGCGGCGACGACCCGGTCAGGCACGACCGCGTGCGAAGCGGGGCTGAGCTCTTCGACCCCCTCCACCTCCACGTGGGACGTGCCCGCGCCTCGGATCTTGGCGCCCATCGAGGTGAGGTACGCGGCGAGGTCGCAGACCTCGGGCTCTCGGGCGGCGTTCTCGATGACCGTCGTGCCCTTCGCGAGCACCGCGGCCATGAGGATGTTGTCGGTCGCAGTGTGGCTCGGGTACTCGAGCACCACCTGGGTGCCGACGAGCCGACGGGGCGCTCCGTCCTCCCCCACGCTGCCCTCGATGTTGCCGTGGAGCGTCTGGAACCGGGCACCCATGTTGGCGAGGCCGCCGAGGTGGAAGTCGATGGGACGGTCGCCGAAGTCGTCGCCCCCGGGCATCGAGACGCTCGCGTGGCCGCACCGCGTGAGCAGCGGGCCGAGCACCACGATCGAGGCGCGCATCCGGTCGACGAGCTCGTAGGGCGCTTCGGGCACCAGCTCTCCTGACGGCGGCGTGTCCACGACGAGGCGGCCGCAGGGCTCCCTCACCACCGACGCACCGAGTGCCCGGAGCATGTCCGACATGATCTCCACGTCCAGGATGTCCGGGACGTTCGTGAGGACGTGCGTGCCCTCGGCGAGCAGGGTCGCCGCCATGAGCTTCAGCACGGAGTTCTTCGCGCCGCCGGCCCGCACCGTCCCTTGCAACGGCCCCGAGGGTCGCACGACGAAGCTGTCCGCTCGAGGAGGGCGCCGAGCCGTCTTTGGCGCGGCCAGTGCTCCGGGCGCCCGGCGGGGGGCCGCGTCGAGGGTCGTGCCCGCGTCCATGCTGCTGAGCGTCTCCATCCGGCCCATTATGGTGCCGGCGCCATCAGGGGGCGTCGCTCGAGCCCGCCTCGCTCCGGCCCGAGCCGGGCTGGGGTCGGGGTGACGCGGCGCTGCACGGGCGGCCCCCTCCTGTCGTCCCGTTCCCGTCGTCCCGTGACCAGTGGGCGCGTCTCGCCGCTCCCAGTAGGGTCTCGATCGTGGAGCGGTACACGGAGCGCCAGGCCCAGGCCCCCGACAGAAATCTCGCGCTCGAGCTCGTGCGGGTCACCGAGGCGGCGGCGATGGCGGCGAGCCGATGGATGGGGAGGGGCGACAAGGAGGGGGCCGACGGCGCCGCGGTGAACGCGATGCGCATCGTCCTGCAGACGGTCGGGATGGACGGGGTCGTCGTCATCGGTGAAGGCGAGAAGGACCACGCGCCGATGCTCTTCAACGGCGAGCGCATCGGCGACGGATCCCCGCCCGAGGTCGACATCGCGGTCGACCCGATCGACGGGACGACCCCGACCGCGCTTGGGAGGGGCGGCGCCTTGTCCGTGATCGCCGTCTCGCCGCGCGGCTCCATGTTCAATCCCGGCCCGTGCGTCTACATGGAGAAGCTGGCGGTCGGGCCGAGGGCGAAGGGAGTCGTCGACATCAACCGCCCGCCGACCGACAACATCCGCGCAGTCGCCGACGCGTTGGGTGAGTCGGTCCGCGACGTCACCGCGGTCATCCTCGACCGGCCCCGCCACGCGCAGCTCATCTCGGAGGTGCGGGCGTCGGGTGCGCGCATTCGGCTCATCACGGACGGTGACGTCGCAGGCGCCATCGCGACCGGTTGGCCCGGCGCGGGCGTCGACATCCTCCTCGGCATCGGCGGCACTCCCGAAGGGGTGCTGGCGGCAGCCGCCCTCAAGTGCATGGGCGGCGAGATCCAGGGACGACTCTGGCCGCGCGACGAGACGGAGCGGCGCGCGGCCCTGGACGCGGGCTACGACCTCGAGGCAGTCCTGTGCATCGACGACCTCGTCCGGGGGGACAACTGCTTCTTCGCCGCGACCGGGATCACCGACGGGGAGCTCCTCCAAGGTGTCCGCTTCCACGCGCTGGGCGCGACCACGCAGTCACTCGTGATGCGCTCGAAGTCCGGCACGATCCGCAAGATCGATGCGAGCCACCCGCTCGCGAAGCTGGCCGAGTTCAGCGCGATCCCGTTCACCTGACGGGAGCTCCCAGGTCGGGGACGCGCAGCTCGTCCTCGATGCGGCCCGCTCGCCGCCTCGCCGCGAGCGCGATGCACTCCGCCCGGCGCTCGTCCAGCCGCTCGGCGGGAACCGACACGGTGAGCGCCGCGATCACCCGGCCACGGACATCGCCGATCCCGACGGCAACGGAAGCGAGCCCCGGCGCGCTCTCCTCGACCGACGTGGCGTACCCGAGCCTGCGCACCTCCTCGAGCGCCTTGGTGAGCGCGGCGCGCGAGCCGATCGTGCGGGGGGTGCGGCGCTGCAGCCGGCCCGCAGGGTACAGACGCAGCAGCTCTTCGGGACCGAGCCCGGCGAGAAGTGCCTTGCCGGCCGAGGAGGAGTGCGCCGGTACGGTCACTCCGGTCCTGGAGCTGACGCGCACGACCTCGGTGCCCTCGACCGAGTCGATGAACCGGACGGTCGTGCCCTCGGCGATGGCGAGGCTGACGGTCTCACGGGTCTCGGCAGCAAGTGCCGCGAGATGCGGACGGGCGACCCGCCCGACGTCGATCCGTTGGAGAGACGCGAGCGCGACGGCGACGAGCTCGGGGCCTGCGCCGTAGCGACGGGTTGCCGGGTCCTGGACGACGAAGCCACTCGCCTGCATCGTCGTCAAAAGGCGGTGGGCGGTCGACGGCGCGACGCCGAGCAGCTCGGCGCTCTCGCGCACGGCGAGCGAGGGACGATCCCTCAACGCGGCGAGGAGGCTGAGCGCGTGATGGACCGAGGCGACGGCGTACGGTAGCTCTGGCGGTTGCGGCCGTCCGCGGCTCGGCACGGGTCCTCCCTCCCCGCGGGGCGACCGCCTGGCACGCCGGCGACGCGGGCCGCCGGATCGCGACACTCCGCCGGCCCGCCTCGGGCCGCCGGAACGCCCCGCGCCTGACTTCTCTAGCACACGTGCCGGCCGTCCCTGCCCACGCAGGCACAGCCGGCCCGCTAGCCTTGGGCGTCTTGCGAAACGGAGGAAGAATGGCGTTCGACGTCGCCAAGGTGCTCCAGGAGCGCCACGGCGAGAATTTCACGCTGCACAACGAGTACCTCAACCCGCAGCTCGCCCGAGTCCTCAAGACCCTCGGCTTCGACCGGTTCTACGTCAGAGCGGAAGGCTGTTACCTCTACGACGACAAGGGTGACCGCTATCTCGACCTCCTCGCTGGCTTCGGGGTCTACGCCCTCGGCCGTGGCCACCCCGCGTTGAAGAAGGCGCTGCACCAGGCCATCGACCTCGACCTGCCCAACATGGTGCAGCTCGACTGTGCGCTCCTGCCAGGGGTGCTCGCAGAGTCTCTCGTCGCCCGCGCTCACGACGGCCTCCGCAAGGTCTACTTCTGCAACTCGGGCACCGAGGCCACCGAAGCGGCGATCAAGTTCGCACGTCGGGCGACCGGCCGCCCGCGCGTCGTGTTCTGCGACCACGCATTCCACGGGCTCACCACCGGCTCGCTCGCCCTCAACGGCGGCAAGGAGTTCAAAGAGGGGTTCGGCGCCCTCCTTCCGGGCGCGACGCAGGTCCCCTTCGGCGACGCCTCGGCGCTCGCGAGAGAGCTGCGCAGCGGCGACGTCGCGGCCTTCGTGGTCGAGCCGATCCAGGGCAAGGGGGTGAACGTCGCCCCGGACGACTACTGGCGCGCCGCCCAGGACCTGTGCCGGAAGCACGGCACGCTCTTGGTGGCCGACGAGGTCCAGGTGGGCATGGGCCGGACCGGGAAGTTCTTCGCCCACGAGCACTACGGGCTCGAGCCCGACATCGTGACGCTCTCCAAGGCGCTCTCGGGCGGCTACGTCCCTGTCGGTGCGGTGCTGTGCACCGAGAAGGTCTACATGAGCGTCTACAGCTCGATCGAGCGAGCCATGGTGCACTCGACCACGTTCGGCAGGAACCAGCTGGCGATGGTCGCCGGCCTGGCGACCCTCGACGTCTTCGAAGAAGAGCACATCGTGGAGCGGGCTAGGACGACGGGCGAAGCCTTCGCGGCGGCGCTCGCTCCGCTCGTCGAGCGTTACGAGATGCTCCATGCAGTGCGCGGAAAGGGGCTCATCATCGGCCTCGTCTTCGGCAAGCCCGAGTCGCGCGCGCTGCGCATGCGGTGGAACGCGCTCGAGGCGCTCCGCACGGCGCTCTTCTCGCAAATGGTTGTGGTCCCGCTGTTCCACCGCCACCGGATCCTCACCCAGGTCGCGGCCGACAACATGAACGTCATCAAGCTGCTGCCTCCGCTGATCGCAGGGCCCGAAGAAGTGGACTACTTCGTGTCGGCGCTCGACGACGTGCTCCGCGACGCGCACCGCGGCTCCGGTCTCCTCATGGAGTTCGGTACCACGATGGCCAGGAGCGCTCTCAGGCGCAAGGGGTCGAAGCCGGTGATGGCACCCGCGTGAGCGCCGGGGCCGGGCGGAGGGATCGTCAGGTTCCGCCGAAGGCGCCCGCCGTGACGATCGCGGCGGGCGACCGCATCGCGGTCACCGGGGCGGCCGGCTTCATCGGCTCGGCGATCACCCGCCGGCTCCTCGAGCGCGGGGCATCGGTGGTCGCTCTCGCCGAGCCCGCCGGCGACCGGCGAAACCTCCACGGGCTCGGTGTCGACGTGCGGCCCGCGGACGTGTGCGACCTCGGCTCGGTGCGCCGAGCCCTGGAGGGTGCCAGGTTCGTCTTCCATGCGGCTGCCGTCTACGGCTTCTGGGCGAAGGACCCGTCGGTCTTCTACAAGGTGAACGTCGAGGGCACGCGCAACGTCCTGCGGGCCGCCGCCGAGGTGGGGGCCGAGCGCATCGTGTACACGAGCACGGTCGGGACGCTCGGGCTCGACAAGTCGCAAAAGCTGCCGGCGACCGAGGAGAGCGTGGCGGACGTCTCACACCTCTTCGGCCACTACAAGCGGTCCAAGTACGTGGCGGAGCACGAGGTGCTCCGCGCCGCTGCGCAGGGCGTCCCTGTGAGCCTCGTGCTGCCGACCTTCCCGCTCGGGCCGCGAGACCACCGGCCGACCCCGACGGGGAAGGTCGTCGTCGACTTCCTCAACGGGAGGATCCCGGCCTACGTCGAGACCGCGATGAACGTGGCGCACGTCGACGACCTCGCCGCCGGGCACCTCCTCGCGCTCGAGCGGGGCCGGGTGGGACGGAGCTACATCGTGGGAGGTGAGAACCTCGCCATGCGCGAGCTCCTGAGCCTGCTGGCCGAGGTCACCGGCCTCCCGCCGGTGACGGTCCGGCTCCCGACGCTCGTCGCGTTCGCCGCGGGGCTCCTCTCCGAGACCGTCGAGGGGAAGGTGCTCGGACGCCACCCCTCGGTGCCCTTGGAGGCGGCCCGGATGTCGTCCACGATGATGGTCTTCGACGACGCCCGTGCACGCCGGGAGCTCGGCTACGTCTCCCGGCCGGCACAGGAAGCCGTCGAGGACTCGGTCCGGTGGTTCGTGGACAACGGGTACGTCGTGCCGGGACGGCGGCGGCGGATCTCCTTGTCCTCGGAGCACTCCGGATCAGTAGAATTCGTCTGACCTCGACCACATGCGAACCGCGTGAGGACCAGTGACGCCGCTCTCCTTCCCAGACGTTGAGATCCGACAGCGGTCCGACGAAGGCGTCGACGACCAGCTCCGCGAGCTCTTCGGCAAGGACTTCGCCGTGATCATCATGGACAGCGACTTCACGACCTTCGACGAGGTGGAGCGTGCATGCATCGCGCTCTTCGGCTACACGCGCCCCGAGGCAGAGATGCTGTCGATGCGCGTGCACACGACCGGGGAGGCGCTGGCCGCCATCCTGCCGGAGACGGAGGCGCAACAGGCAGTGCGCAAGCTGCGCCAGCGCAACGTGCTCGCGCGAGTCGAGAAGGCGTAGGGGAGGGCGGCTCCCGGTGGAAATTGCGAGGTGGAGGCGGCATGCGGATCGGTGACATCCTCGAGCGCAAGGGGACGGAGGTCGCCACGATCGACGGAGGCGCGAGCGTGCAGGAAGCGGTCGCACAGCTCGCGCACCACGGGATCGGTGCTCTCGTCGTCTCCGCGGACGGCGCGCACATCGACGGGATCGTGTCCGAGCGCGACATCGTCCGACACCTTCATGGTCACAGCAAGGACCTTCTCGACCGTGCCGTACGGGACATCATGTCCGCGCCGGTCCACACGGTCGGTCTCGACGACGAGGTCGGCGCCGTGATGACGACGATGACCAACGAGCGGATCCGTCACCTGCCTGTCACCAGGGACTCGGTGCTGGTGGGCATCGTGAGCATCGGTGACGTGGTCAAGCACACCATCGAGCAGCTCCAGCTGGACCGCAAGCTGCTCGAGGAGTACATCACCGCGCGCTGAGCACCCGCAGGGCCTCTGCAGTTGCGCCCGCAGAGCTCTGCAGCTACGGGGACCTGCAGCTACGGGGACCGCAGCTACGCGTACCTGCAGCTACGGGGACCTGCAGCTCGCGCGCCGGCCGTTCGCCCGCCTGCGCGGCGACGGCTCCGGGCGTCGCGTCCGGAGCCGTCGATCCGTGCGGCTGGCGACGCCGGTTTCAAGCGGGGATGGACTGCCTCTCGTGCTGCGTCGAGATCTCGATGCGACGCGGCTTCGCGTGCGCAGCCACCGGGATCGTGAGCGTCAGCACTCCTGCCTCGTAGTTCGCTTGGATACGATCGACGTCGAGGTTGTCGCCAAGGAACATCTGGCGGGAGAACGAGCCGAAGGGCCGCTCTGCGACGAGCGTCTCCACTCCCTCGTTCGTCTCGGGGGAGGGGCGCTCCGCCTTCACGGTGAGGACGTTGTCTTCGACCGTGACCTCGATCGCCTCGCTCTGCACGCCGGGCAGGTCGATCTGGACGAGGAAGACGTCCCCCTTGCGGAAGGCGTCCATGGGCATCGAGACCGCGCCCGACCTCACCCTTCCGTCACTCCAAAGCTGCTGTGCCACCCGATCCAGCTCCCGGAACGGATCGCTTCTCACAAGAGCCATGTCCAACACCTCCTGCCAACACAAGGCCCGTTGCGCACGGACCTGTCACCGCTTCGCACCTCACCGCCTCGCAGAATCCGCTTCGCACCTTTGCGGCCTCCGCGGCACTCCGCGCTCTCCGCGGCACTCCCAAGATTAGCACTCGCGGGCCGAGAGTGCTAACGCGTGCCAGAGGGGGGCCGCCGCCGAGCCGTGCATGCGATCGATGGAGGAGGCGCCGCGGGCCTCGGATGAGGGCGGGTACGCGTGTCGATCCGCCCCGGATAGTTTGCGGTCGATGTCTGTGCTGCCCGAGCCCGCCGCCGGCGAGCCCGCCTGCCCGACCCGGCGCATCGAGGCGGTGCAGGTGCGGCACGGCGAGCCAGCTGAGATCGTCTGGCTCGACGAGGACGTGCACGAGAGCGTGATCGGCCACGACGTGCGGGAGCGGCGCTTCGACCTCGTCCGCGAGGGCCGTCGGATCCCCGCCGTCATCTGGACGCCGGCGCAGGCGGACCCGCCACACCCGCTCGTGCTGCTCGGTCACGGGGGCTCTGGCACCAAGCGCCAGAGTTACATCGTCGCCATGGCGCGGCGCCTCGTCCGTGACCACGGCATCGCTGCCGCAGCGATCGACGGCCCGGTGCACGGCGACCGGCGGCCGGGCCCGCCCGCCCCGCCGCCGCTCGTCCTCGCAGAGTTCGCCCAGCTCTGGGCCAACGAGGGTGACGCGATGACCGACGCCATGGTGGCCGATTGGCGGGCGACCCTCGATGCGCTGCAGTCGCTGCCTGATGTCGGCGACGGACCGGTGGGGTGGTGGGGCGTCTCGATGGGGACGATCATCGGCCTGCCCGCGGTCGCCGCCGACACCCGGTTCAGCGCCGCGGTGCTGGGACTCATGGGCCTCACCGGTCCGACCAGCGCGCGGATCGCGCGCGACGCGCCACGGGTCCGTTGCCCCGTCCTCTTCCTCGTGCAGTGGGACGACGCCCTTTTCCCTCACGACGTGGCCGTGGAGCTGTGGGAAGCGCTCGGGTCCACGGGGAAGCAGCTGCTGGCCCATCCCGGTGACCACGGCGACCTGCCCGCGGAGGCGTTCGAGGCCAGCGCGCAGTTCCTCGCGCACCACCTCGGCGCAGCGAAGCGTCGCTGAGCGCGCCGCGAGCGTCAGGGTCACGACCCTCCGGCCACGCGGCCCGCACTTCGAGACAAGCCACTGACCGGCGGCGGGGATGCCAGCCTCAGTCGCCGCCAGCCCGATCGAGCGCCAGCAGGGCTGCGTTCACGATGGCCGGCGAGTCGATGTCGAAGTGACCGAAGAGCTCGCTCACCGAGCCGACCTGGCCGAAGCCATCGACGCCCAGCGGCACAACCTGCGCCCCGTGGACGGACCCGAGCCAGCTCAACGTCTGGGGCGCGCCGTCGTGAACCGTGACGATCGGCGCCTCGCGCTCGTGCGGGCGCAAGAGCCTGTCGACGTGGGTGGAGGAGGCGCTGCCCGAAGCCCCGTCGACCGCGTCGAGGAGCGACGACCGCCACGAGCGGTACAGGAGGTCCACGGAAGTGACGTCGATCACGTTGGCCGCCACACCTTCTGCCGCGAGCATCGCAGCCGCCTCCAGCACCTCGGGCAGGACCGTCCCGCACCCGACGAGGTGGACGACCGGACCGCCGGGCACCCGAGCGGTCCCGTCGACGAGCCGGTAGCCGCCGGCGAGCACGTCGGCTCGCAGCTGCTCGTCGCCGACCTCGGCGCGCAGCGCCTCGAACGGCGACTGATCGACGGGTCGGGTGGACAACCGCAGGTAGGTGGAGCCTCCCTCGAGGGCGAGCACGGCGCGGATCGCCTCACAGAGCGCCCAGTCCACCGCCGTGGCGTACGCCAGCTCGCGGAACGTGACGTCCGGCAGCTCCGCGCCCACCGACGGCGTGATGATCGACTGATGTGCACCTCCCTCGTAGCCGAGGGCGACGCCTGACGGCGTGCCGACCACCACGAAGCGCCCGCCCGCGTAGAGGCTGTACACGAACGCGTCGAGACCCCGGAGGACGAAGGGGTCGTACACCGTCCCGATCGGGACCAGCGGCTCGCCGAAGGTGTCGGCCGAGGTGCCGAGCTGCCCCAGGAGCAAGAAGAGGTTCATCTCGGAGAGGTCGAGCTCGAAGTGCTGACCCGACGGGCTCTCCGTCCATCGAAGGAGCTTGCCCTCGTCGGGCTCCGCGCGCGCCACGGGTGAGAAGACGCCGGCGCGATTGACCCACCCTCCGAGGTTCGTCGAGATGGTGACGTCAGGAGAGGCGGTCACGACCCGCGACGCGACCGCAGACGACCGGCCGAGCTCGGCGAGCGAACGGCCGAACGCCTCCTGCGTGGAGGTGACCTCGGCGACCCTCGCTCCCGTCGAGGTCGGCACGACGCCGGAGAGGTCAGGACGCCGCACCGGAGCGCGCACGAGGCGGGACCGGACCGCGTCGAGAAGACGTCCTTCCTCCGACGACGCGTCGAAGCGGTCCCACTCGTGCGCGAGATCGAGGCCGCTCGCCCGCCTGAGCTCGTCGACCTGGGCCTCGGTGAGGAGTGCCGCGTGATTGAGTCGGTCCCCTGCGATCGGCAGCCCCCATCCCTTCACCGTGTACGCGAAGACCACTGCGGGACGGGTGCCCTCGACCGCGTGGAAGGCGCGGAGGAGCTCACGCATGTCATGACCACCGAGGTCGGTGAGGACCCTGCGCAGCTCGGACTCGTCGACGTCCTCGATCGCGCGCTTCACTGCAGCGTCCGCGCCAGCGAGGAACCGGTCACGCAGCTGGGCGGCGGGCACGGAGAAGAGCTCCTGGTAGACCTCGTTGGGCATCTGGTCGATGTGGCGACGCAGGGCCTCACCGCCTGGGGCCGCGAACCGCTCCTGGAGGCGCTTCCCGTACTTCGCCTCGACGACCTGCCAGTCGTTCGCCTCGAAGAGCTTCTCGAGGCGCGCCACCTTCATCCCCGGCACCACCCTGTCCAGGCTCTGGCGGTTGAGGTCCACGACCCAAAGGACGTTGGTGAGCCCCTGGACGACAGGGTCGGTGATGGCCTCCCAGACGTTGCCCTCGTCGAGCTCGGCATCGCCCACGATGGAGATGAAGCGACTCACAACCTCCCCCGGCGCGCCAGCGGAACGGTCGTCTTCGTCGATCGATCGACCGAAGTGGGAGCGCACGTAGCGCTCCGTGACCGCGCCGAAGATCGGCGCGACCGCGCCAAGGCCCACCGATCCGGTCGAGTAGTCCACCGGGTCGGGGTCCTTGGTCCGGCTCGGGTACGACTGGAGGCCCCCGTAGGCGCGCAGCTCGGTGAGGTAGCGCCGGTCCAGGTTGCCGAGCAGGTACTGCAGCGCGTGGAGCACCGGCGAGGCATGCGGCTTCACCGACACCCGGTCGGATGCCCGGAGGAACCCGCACCACAAGGCGGTCATGATCGAGACCATGGAGGCGGAGGACGCCTGATGGCCTCCGACCTTCAGCGCATCGGGCTTCGGCCGTTCGTGGTTCGCGTAGTCGACCATCCGCACCGCGAGCCACAGCACGCGTGCGGCGATGCGGTCGAGGACCGCCACGTCGGGATCGCCAACGGCGCCCGGCGAGCCGGGTGCGGCGCCGTGCGCAGGTGCTCCGGCTAGCAGGGTGCCGGCCAGCGGTGTGCTGGCCGGGGGTGCGCCTGGCGGAGGAAGGGTCACCACCGATGATGCTACCGAGCGGCACGCCGACGCGACCTGCCGGCCAGAGGGCCGCAAAGCTCCGCCAAGCTCCGCCAAGCTCCGCCAAGCTGCGCCAAGCTCCGCCAAGCTGCGCCAAGCTGCGGAACAGGTGCATCCGCGCCGCGCCCGGCGCTTTCAGGAGGGCGACGCCGCGGACCTACACTGGGACGAAAGCCGCCGACGCACGGTCATCGTCAGGAGGCTCCGCAAGGAGGTGCGCAGTGACCCAGCACGACACCGACACCGCCCGCGACCCGGTCCCCTCGGGACGGGTCATCGTCACCGAGATCCCGGGGCCGCGTTCGCAAGAGCTCGCCGCGAGGCGTGCGCGTGCGGTTGCGGCGGGGGTGAGCTCCTTGTCGGGCGTGTACGTCGAAGACGCCGCGGGTGCCGTGGTGCGCGACGTCGACGGCAACTGCCTCATCGACCTCGGATCGGGCATCGCCGTGACGACGATCGGCCACGCCGTGCCCGAGGTGGTGCAAGCGGTGAGCGACCAGGTGGCGAGGTTCACCCATACCTGCTTCATGGTCACGCCGTACGAGGGGTACGTGGCCGTGTGCGAGGAGCTGGCCTCGCTCACCCCGGGGGACCACGAGAAGCGCTCGGCGCTCTTCAACTCAGGGGCGGAGGCCGTCGAGAACGCGGTGAAGATCGCGCGTCACGCGACCGGCCGGCAGGCGGTCGCGGTCTTCGACCACGCGTACCACGGCCGGACGAACCTGACGATGGCGCTCACCGCCAAGCACTTCCCCTACAAGCACCGCTTCGGCCCGTTCGCGCCGGAGGTCTACCGCGCCCCGATGTCGTACCCGCTCCGGGACCCCGAGGGGATGACCGGGGAGGAGGCCGCAGCCCGCGCCATCGACCACCTCTCCGTGCAGGCCGGTGCCGACGACCTGGCGTGCGTCCTCGTCGAGCCGATCCAAGGAGAGGGCGGCTTCGTGGTTCCCGCGCCGGGGTTCCTCCCCGCGCTCGCCTCGTGGTGCGCCGAGCACGGGATCGTGTTCATCGCAGACGAGATCCAGACCGGGTTCGCGCGCACCGGCACGTGGTTCGCGACCCAGCACGAAGGCGTCGTCCCCGACCTCGTGACGACGGCGAAGGGGATGGCCGGGGGGATGCCGCTCGCGGCGGTCACGGGGCGCGCCGAGCTGATGGACGCGGTGCATGCCGGCGGTCTCGGCGGGACCTACGGGGGCAACCCGGTCGCGTGCGCCGGCGCGCTGGCCGCGATCCGCACGATGCGCGAGCTCGATCTCGCTGCGTCGGCGCGTCGCATCGAGGCGCACGTGCTCCCGCGGCTCGAGGCCATCGCGAAGCAGCACCCTTCCATCGTTGACGTCCGGGGACGGGGAGCCATGCTCGCGATCGAGCTGGCCGAGCCCGACGGACTGCGACCCGACGCGGCGGCGACCCAGGCGATCGCCCGAGCGTGCATTGCCAAGGGCGTGATCGTGCTCACGTGCGGCACCTGGGGCAACGTGATCCGGCTGCTGCCTCCGCTCGTCATCGACGACGACCTTCTCGACGAAGGGATCGACGTGCTCGCGGCTGCGGTCGAAGAGGCGCTCGGCTAGCGGAGGGGCAGCGGGATAGTCCCAGGGATGGTCCCAGCCGACGGGCCCGGGGCTTCCCGGCGGGAGACCGGCCAAGGCTCGGCGGGAGACCGCCCGGGGCTCGGCGGGAGACCGGCTTGCGTGCGACGGGACGCGCCGAGCTCAGAGTCGTCCGGCGCTCAGCACACGGCCGAGAAAGCGCTTGGTCCGCTCGTCGACGGGTGAGTCGAAGACCTGCTCGGGTGGGCCTTCTTCCACAATGACGCCGTCTTCGAGGAAGACGACTCGCGTCGCGATGTCCCTGGCGAATGCCATCTCATGGGTTGCGAGGAGCATCGTCATGCCGTTGGCGGCCAGCTCCCTGATGACGTCCAGCACCTCGCCGACGAGCTCCGGGTCGAGGGCGCTGGTGACCTCGTCGAGGAGCATGAGCTTCGGGTGCATGGCGAGCGCCCTGATGATGGCGACACGCTGCTGCTGTCCGCCCGAAAGGCGCTCGGGGTAGTCGCGCGCCTTGTCGGCGAGCCCGAACCTTCCCAGGAGCGCCATCGCTTCCGCCTCGGCGTCGGCAGGGGCCATCCCGAGCGCCTTCACGGGTGCGAGCGTCACGTTGCGGAGAACCCGGAGGTGGGGAAAGAGGTTGTAGGACTGGAAGACCATCCCCATCTGCCGTCGCACCAGGATCCCGTCGATGTCGTCCCGGGTGACATCGTGGCCGAAGAAGACGATACGGCCCGCGTCGACCGTCTCCAAGAGGTCGACGCAGCGCAGCAACGTCGACTTGCCAGAGCCCGACGCGCCGATGAGGCAGATCACCTGGTGCGTGTCGACTGCGAGATCGATCCCCTTCAGCACGTGGTTCTCGCCAAAGGACTTGTGGACCCCTTCGATCCGCAACGCGCTGCCCGCCGGTCGCACCGGCTCGCTTCTCACGTCGCCCCTCCGACCGGCTCGTGGCTCACGTCACCCCCGCTAGACGGCGGCCCCGGTCACGGGCGATCAGATGGTCAGTGAAGCGAGCGAGCGGGATCGTGAGGAGGAGGAACAGGATCGCTGCCACCGTGTAGCCCGAGTAGTTGAAGACCGTGGAGGAGTAGATCTCCGCCGCGCGGTTTGCCTCGATGACCGCGCCGAGCACGGAAACGAGTGCCGTGTCCTTCTGCAGGCTGACGAATGTGTTGAGAAGGGGAGGGATGATCGTACGAATGGCCTGGGGAAGCACGACGTAGCGCATGGCGGTGTGCGGACGCAGCCCGAGCGAGCGCGCGGAGGCGATCTGGCTGAACGGGACCGAGTTGAGTCCGGCGCGGTAGACCTCGGACACGTACGCGCTGTAGCTGATGACCAGCGCGAGCACTCCGTAGACGAACGCTGACTGCGTCGACACGACAGGCAGGTACAGAGCGGGCAGGCCGAACCCGATCGCGAGGAGGACGAGGATGAGCGGCACCCCCCGGAAGAAGTCGACGTAGGCGACCGCGAGCATCCGCAACGGGAAGAGCACCGGTGACCTCGACTGGCGGACGAGCGCGATCACGAGTGCGAGCACGAGGATCAGCACCTCGCCGATCATGAACATCTCGATGTTCACCACCAGGCCCTTGCCGACGGAATAGAAGCCCTCGTGAGGATCGCCGATGAACGCCCGCCACATGTCGTGGAGATTGAAGTACGTCGCGCGGACCTGGCGGCTCCCAGGCGCGAGGAGGAACGCCACGATGATGGCCCCGATGACCGTCACCGTGCTGACGGTCGAGGTGATCGCCGCGCCGCGCTGGGTGCGGAGGAGCCGGCTACGCCGGCGCCGGAAGAAGTTCTGCGGGAACTCTGCTCCTGCGCCCGGCTCCTGGAGAGTGGAACTGCCTTCCATCGACTGGGAGGGTCTGTCGGGGCCGAGCACGGGGGTCCCCGTCATGCCCGCCGTCCGGTGCCCTGGGGCGGGCGCACCGCTTCGCTCAGGTTCGCTCAGGGCTTGATGACAGGGATCGACGTGTAGACACGCAGGTACTTCTTCGCCAGCTTGCGCAGGACTCCTGCCCGCTTCAGCTCGACGATTGCCTTGTTGACGCACTTCACGAGCTTGTCGCCCTTCTGGAACAGGAGCCCGTAGTGCTGCCCGGAAGCCGGGAACTGCCCGACCACGACGGAGTGGGGGATCTCTGTTGTGGCGATGTACTGCGACGTCGGGGTGTCTGTCACGAAGGCGGCGATGCGATGGTCCTGCAGGGCGGACTTCACGTCGTTGAGGGTTGTGAACGTCTCAGGCACGTGGTCCGGCTGGATGCGCGAATTGATGTACTGGAGCGCGGTCGTGCCGATCTCCTCGCCGAAGACGTAGCGCTTCAGCGCGGCCGGTGTGTGGTGCTTGACGATCGGCGTCCCCTTCAGCGCGACGAGCGCCTCGTCGTCTGTGTAGTAGCCCTTGCTGAAGGTCACGGCCTTGGCACGTGTCTTGGTCACCGAGATCTCGTTGATGTCGAAGTCGAAGTGCTTCGGCCCCGGGGCGTACGAAGCGTTGAATGTCTCGACGACCCAGTTCACCTGGGACTTCTTGAAGCCGAGCTTCTTGGCGACCGCATAGGCGACCCCGCTCTCGTACCCCTTCCCGTCTGTCGGCCGGTTGTGCTCGAACCACGGGGGGTAGGCGGGCTTGTCGGTCGCGATCGTGAGGTGCCCGCGCGAATAGAGGTACGGCTGGATCGACGAGTACGAGCAGGACCGGAGGGGGGCGGGGTTGCCCGGTCCCTGGGCGTCAGGCGACGCCCCGCTCGGGGCGGCGAACCCTCCTACCCCGAGGCCGGCCCCGGAGACCAACAGCACACTGGCGAGCACCACACCTCGACACCTCATTCGGACCAGGCTATCCGAGGACGCGCAGGTTGGGGTGGCGTCGGAGGGGCTCGACCGGCACCCTGCTCGCCCGGCCTTTACCGGCGCCGTCCGGGTGCTCGTGCCCACCTACTGCAGACACAGGCTCCTGGGACGCAGCGCACTGCCGGGACTGCATCGGTGCCCGCGCTGCGGCGCGCGGTCGCACGTCACCGCACCGCCGATGCAGCGAAGACAGAAGGTGCGTGCCCCCCCTGGCAATTCGCGCCAACACGGGGTACGATGCCGCTCACCGTCGAGCGTCGAAGGGGGTGCCCGCGTTGATGTACGAAGACCTTGATTTGATCTCCGCCACGGCCGCAGGGCGCCGCTGCGCTCGCACGCGGGCGCCTCTTGGCGCATTCCTGGCGTTGCGCTAACACTCGCGCTCGGCGCGTCGGCGCCGCTGTTCGTACGACCGAACCTCTGTCCGCGCGCGCACGCGCGCACTCACTCACTCACTTTCCCGACCACCCACTCGACTCTAGGAACGACCATGCATCCCGACCTTCTCGGCGCGCTCGCCCGCGATCGCGACCGGGAGCTCCTCCACCATGGGGGCCCCTCACAATCGACCGATGCGTGCCAGCCGCTCCTCTTGGCGCGAGAGGCGCTTCAGGAAGCTCGCGCGCGCCTCGGGGCGACGCTCGTCGACATCGGGGTCCACCTCATGGCCGTGACATGAGCTCGCAGCCAGGTGCGCACGTCAACGCCGAGCGGGAGTGCCAGGATCATGGAGTGACCTCCGTACGCGTCGACCAGTGGCTCTGGGCGGTGCGGGTCTTCAAGACCCGCACCGCGGCCACGGAGGCGTGCCGGGGTGGCCACATCCGGGTCAACGGGATTGCAGCCAAGCCTGCAACGAGAGTGGTTCCCGGCGACCGGGTCACCGCTCGCGGGCGCCGCTCTGATCGGGTGCTCGAAGTCGTGGAGCCGGTCGCCACGCGCGTCGGCGCCGCGCAGGCCGCTGCCAGCCTGGTGGACCACACGCCGCCCGCTTTGCAGCGAGAAGACGCTCCGTTCGCCCGCGCACGCGGGGAAGGCCGCCCGACCAAGCGCGACCGTCGCCGGCTCGACCGCCTGCGCGGCTGACCGACATGCCGGTGGACCGGAGCGGCGGGGTCCACCACCGCTCTTGCATGCAACCGCCGCCGCGGCCCCTCCACATCGTGTGCGGACCCGGCACCGATCTGGGCGAGCTCCTGTCCGCTCTCTCGCGAGGCGCCGGCAACCGGGGCGAGCCGCTATTCCCGAGCCCGCACGAACGCCTGCACCGAAGCCGGTATGGGGATGCCGTCGGCAAGATCGAGTGCAGGAATCGGGCTCCGCGCCGCCGTTCGCAGCGGAACGACCCCTGCCCATGCCGGACCGGCGCGGTCTTCTTCCGGGTCGTCCGGCCAACCCTCGGAGACTTTCAGCGACCAGTGCTCGATGGGCATGGCGAGGACCAGCGTCTGCCCCTGCTCCCGCGCCGTGGGTGCTCGGACTTCCGCTCGCCGTCCTGGCAGCAACTTGTCCGTGATGATGTCGAGCGCGCGATTGCGGTCGTCTCCGGCGAGCGCCCCGAGGACCCCGAAGAGAACGGCGCTGCGGTAGCGCATCGACGACTCGAAGGCCGAACGTGCGACCACGAGCCCATCGAGCGCGCTCACGGCAACGCACGCCGGCACCCCTGACGCAGCCGTGCGCATCCAGCCTGATCCGGTGGAGCCGTGGAGAAGGAGCCGGTCGCCGTCGCGGGCGAAGCTCGTGGGGAGGACGAGGGGATGGCCGTCGACGACGATCGCGACATGGGCGATGAGCGCCTCGTCGAGGAGGGATTCGAGGACGTCTCGGTCTTCCACCTGGCGCTCTCGCAAGCGGCGGACGCGGGTGCGCGGCCGCGGACCGCTGCCGGTCACCGCCCGCTCACCGGTGTCGAGCCCCGCGTCACGAAGGAGTCCGGGTGGTCGTCATCGGCTCGCTCGGGACCCCAGCTTGCGCGGCCTGCGACGCGGCACCCCTGCCGGTCGCGCCATCGCCGGGCGGAAGGGGGGCGACAAGCGGGAGTCGACAAGCGGGAAGTGGCACGCCGCGAGGTGCCCGAGATGCCCGAAGGCCCGGAGAGGCGGCTCCTCCACCGCGCAGATCTCCTCGGCGCGCGCACAGCGCGTGCGGAAGCGGCAGCCCGACGGCGGGTTGGCGGGGGCGCATAGGGGTCCTGGAACATGCGCTGGACGTCCTTGCGGTGCCGTTTCAGGGCGATCCCCCGCGTCGCCGCGGGTGCGCCGTCGAAGAGGATGCTCCCGGAGTCTGGCGCGAGCAGTCCGACCATCAACCGGCCGAGCGTCGTCCTTCCGAGTCCGGACTCCCCCACGAGCCCGAACGTCTCCCCCACGCCGACCGACAGCGAGACGCCCGAGACCGCCTTCACCGAGCCGACCGTCCGGCCAAACAGGCCTTTCGGATCGGGAGCTCCTCGACCACATCGTCGAGGCGGAGCTGCCCGCGTAGCGGGGCACCGGTGTCCGACCGAAGAGCTCGAGACCCAGAGTGAAGACCTTTCCCTCTCGAGCCGCGCCGAGCCTCGGAGGCGGTCGGCTGGACCGAGCTCTGCGAGCCTCCCTGCTTCGTGGACGGGACGTGCCGCGCTCTGCGGGATCACAGTCGCGGTGTAGCAGCGCTGAGGGCCGGGGTCAAGACGACCGCCCCGGGGCCGGTCCGCTCAACGCTGCGCAGGGCGGCGTTTGCACACCGTCTGTGACCACGGGCGGCCTGTCCGGGAGAAGAGCGGTTCCGCGAGCCCGGCCGGACTCGGCATGGACACTCGGTCCGCACGCTGCTAACACTGCCGATGGCTCAGTTCACGAGGAACGGGGCGTCAGGGAGAGGACGAGGCAAGCGAGGGAGATCGACGGGGCAACGTGATGGACACTGAAAAGGCACGTGGAGCGGTGCGCGGCCCCGAGCCGCCCCCGATGGTTCGCCAGGCGACGCTCGAGCCGCCGCCCAGGCCAGGATCGGGCCGACTGCCGATCAGCGATCTCGAGGACTACCGGCGCCTTTACGCCGACGCGTTGGCCGACGTCGGCGGCTACTGGGCAGGGGTGGCGGGGGAGCTCGAGTGGTTGGAGGGATGGCCAGCCTCTCCCCCGCTGACCGGCGACCTCGCTCGAGGGTTCTCCTTCTTCCCCGGCGCGCGCGCCAACGTGAGCGCCAACTGCATCGATCGCCATGCGCGCCGGGATCCCGCACGTCCGGCCGTGCACTGGATCGGAGAGGACGGCGAGCAGCGGTCGTGGACCTATGCCGACCTCCTCGAGCACACGGCGACCTTCGCGCAGGCGCTGCACGATCTCGGCGTGCGAAAGGGAGAGGTCGTCGCCGTCTTCCTCCCCAATCTCCTCGAGACCTTCGCCGCGGTCCACGCATGCTTTCGGATCGGTGCCATCTACAACATCGTCTTCTCGGGATTCTCTGCCCAGGCGCTCGCAGACCGGATCGTCGACACCGGGGCCAGGGTGGTCGTGACCGCGGACGAGTCCTATCGCCGCGGGAGGCGGGTCCCGCTCAAGGCCACGCTGGACTCGGTCCTCCACCTCCTGACGTCGGTGGAGCACGTCGTGGTCGTCCGGCGCACTGGCAACGCTGACGTGCCGATGACCCCCGGTCGCGATGTGTACTGGGACGAGCTGCTCGCTCGGACGAACGGCCGTGCCGAGCCGGTCGCGCTGGAGGCGAACGAGCCGGGGTTCGTCATCTACACGAGCGGGACGACCGCCAAGCCCAAGGGCCTCGTCCATGCGGGCATCGGCTTCCTCGTGGGCGCGTACCACAATGTCCGATATGCGCTCGACCTCGGCCCCGAAGACGTCTACTGGTGCACGGCGGACGTGGGGTGGCTCACCTTCCCGATCTTCGAGCTCGTGGGAGCGACCGCCTGCGGGGCGACGATGCTTGCGTACGAGGGAGCGGTCGACCACCCCGACGTCGACCGCTTCTACCGCACCGTCGAGCAGTGGGGACTGACCAAGATCTTCACGGCGCCGACCCTCCTGCGGATGCTCGCCCACGAGGGTGCGGAGCGGCCTGCACGTCACGACCTCTCGTCGCTTCGTCTCATCTCGCTCGTCGGCGAGCCCCTCGACGCCAAGACGTGGCACTGGGTGCACGAGCACGTGGGAGGCGGGTCGCTCGAGCTCAACAACACCTACGGACAGAGCGAGACCGGCTCGGCCTGGACCTCCTCCATCGTGGGAGCCACGCCCGCGAAGCCCGGCTCGTGCGGCCTCCCACTTCCCGGCCACGCCTATGCGATCCTGGACGACGACGGTCGGCCGGTCCCCAGGGGCGCCGTGGGCCGGCTCGTCCTCACGCAGCCGTTCCCCTCCCTCTGTCGGGACGTTTGGAGGGACCCGGGCCGCTACCGCGCCCAGTACTTCACGGAATTCGGCGCCGACCGCTACGACACTTCTGACGCCGCGCTCGAGGACGATGACGGCCACATCTGGGTCGTCGGCCGGGTGGACGGCGTGATCAACGTCGCGGCACATCGGCTCTCCACCATGGAGATGGAGAGCGCGCTGATCGCGGTGCCCGGCGTCGCCGAAGCTGCAGTGATCGGTGTCGACGACGAGACGAAGGGACAAGTCCCGGTCGCCTTCGTGACGATCTCGGCCGAGGGGGAACGGCCGGAGGAGGAAGCGCTGACGCAGAGCCTCGTCTCGGCCATCGGCCCGATCGCTCGGCCGCGCCACGTCTACGTGCTCTCCGCCATGCCCAAGACGAGAAGCGGGAAGATCGTCCGTCGCCTCCTGCGCGAGCTCGTCATGACCGGCGATGTGCACGGTGACGTGACCGGTCTCGAAGATCCAGAGGTCGTCCCGCAGCTGCGCCGGGAGCTCTCCGCCCCCTCGACACCGGGCGCAGATCTCAGGTAGCTCGGCTAGGAGGAGCCGTCCCCGTCCGAGCGGTCCCGTCGCTCCGCGGATCTGCCGCCCCGACGACTCGATCCTGGTCGACCCAGAGCAGCTGTGCGTGCCCCATCTCTTCGTTGCGCGCGCTCACCAGCCGGACGTCGAACCCACCTTGGGCGAGCGAGCCGACGGCTGCATCGGGGAGGTCCGACTCCGCCCGCACGACCGGCTGCGAACCCGAGGTCCCGGTGCCCTCGACGATGAAGCGGGGCGCGCCAAGCGCGTCGGCGGCGCTCGCGCCCTTGGCGACCTGGAGAAGGACCTGGGTCAGGATCTGAGGCTGCGCTCTCCCCCCCATCGTCGCCAGGAGGAGCAAGGGCGTGCCCTCGGACGTGTCGACCATGGTCGGGCACAAGGTGTGGGGAGGCATGAGCCTCGGTCCCAGCGCACCTGGAGCCGCCGGACGCAAGGTGAACATGCTCTGGCGACTGTGGAAGAGGACGCCGGTCGCGGGATCCAGGACTCGAGAGCCGAAGCTGTGGAACACGCTCTGCAACATGCTCACCGAGCGGCCCGCCGCGTCGAACGTGACGACGGCGACCGTGTCACCGCGCGGGCGTGCAGGTCCTTCCGCGAGGCGCTGGCCTCCCCTGCGCTCGTCGGGGGGGATGTGGTCGCGGGCGAAGTGGTCGGGGGCGAGGCGGTCGGGGGCGAGGCGGTCGGCCCGAGCTGTCGAAAGCCACGCGGCGAGATGTCCCTCCTCACCCAGGCGGAGGTCGATCCCCCGGGTGGCGGGAGCACGCGCCGGGTCGCTCAGGAGCTCGTCACGCAGCTGCGAGATCCAGGCGAATGCCCGAGCGAGCGCTCGCGCGTCTCGGCCGGTCAGGTCGTAGCCCCTTGCGAGGAGCCCGTCGACGGTCTCCGCGAGCGCCGCGAAGAACCGCCCCTGGGACGGCAGCCCCGCGGTGAACAGCCTCGGTGCCAGCGTGCCCGCCTCGGTCATCGCCGCGTCGGCGACGAACGGCTGGTGGGCTGACAGGTCCTCGAGCGTGATCGGGCTCCCTGCCGCCTCGAGGCCCGCCGCCAACCGCTGCGCGAGCTCCCCGCGGTAGTAGGCGTCCGGCTCGTCCGCCACACGGGCGAGCGTCTCGGCGAGCGCAGGCTGGATGAACACGTCACCGAGACCGAGCCGCGTCCCGGGCGGCCCGAACACCGAGGTGATGCCCGGGTCGGAGGTCTCCAGCTCCTCGAGCGCTCGCGCCAACGAGGCGCTGACCACCGCCCCTTGCGACGCGAGCGCGATGGCCGGCTCGAGCAGCCGCCCGATCGGACGCCACCCGCCCAGCTCGTGCAACGCCTGCCACCCCGAGACCACGCCCGGCACGCTGATGCTGTGAGGTCCGTGGTCAGGAAGCCGCTCGCCGAAGTCCCGACGGAGCGCGTCGACGTCGATCGCGGCTGCGGACCGCCCGACGCCAAACACCGCCTTGGGTCTCTCCCCCGGGCTCCTCACCAACGCGATCAGATCGCCACCGATCGAGCAGTTGTGCGGGTAGACGACCGTGAGCACGCCTGCCGCTGCGATCGCCGCGTCGACCGCGCTACCGCCCTCCCCGAGAACTGCCGCCGCTGCGTCGGTGGCCGCCGGATGCGGCGACGCTACGCCCCAGCACGATCCTCGGCGCCCGATCTTGGTCACCGCGGCCCCGCCACGAAGTCGACTGCCTGCTCGTGGCCTGGCGCATGGAGCCCCTGTACGGCCGATCTGTCGCGCACGGCGACACCGTATCTTGACGCTCCCTGTCGCTATCGACACGACGTCGGGATCCGTACCTCAGAGATCGTAGGGGTCCTGGGTGTCGTCCTTGTGACCTGGAAGAGAAGCGATGCCCGACCGAAGGCGAGGACCTCGTCATGTCGGAGGTCGACGGGCAACAGCGTGATCGGCTGCCCGGTCGGCAGGGCGCAGTAGTTGCGTGTCGGGGCGTTGGGTGTCGTGATGTACAGGCGTCCGCCCGTCACATCTGGGCGGGGGCTCGACCCCCCGACGCACGTCTGGGTGGCAGATCCTGTATGACATCCCGGGCCAACAGGCTCGAGCGAGCTCGCGCTGAAAAGCCGCGCGTTCCCCATCGTGCCGTAGCCCACGCCGACCCACAGCGCGGCGTGCACGATGCCTCCGATCGACGCCGTTCCGATCCGGCGCGGGGTTACGAGCTCGACCGCGCCCGTCGAAGGATCGATCCGCTCGAGGTAGTAGGCACCCGTCGCGATGTCTCCAGCCGCGACCAGCACCGAGCCCGCGGCGTTGGTCCCGAGGCTCACCGAGGCTGCGCCCTCGAAAGTGAGCGAGGCTGTGACGGCTCCGCTCGCCGGTGTGAGGCGCTCGAGGTGGTCTCCGGCCGCGACCCAGATCCCCCCTCCTGCCGCCACGATCGAGTACGGTGCGTGCTCCGCCGGAAGCGGCCACGACCGGAGGACCCTCAACGTGGTCGGGTCCATGCGCACCAGGCGCCCGCGAGGCACCTTGGGTCTCGCCGATGAGAGCACGACGTAGAGCGAGTGGTGGACGCCCACCATCCCTGTGGCCGTCCCGCTCGTCGAACGGACGGCACGCATCCTGCCCGAGCCTGGATCGACGCGCGCGAGCACCCCGTGGAGCGAACCGGCGCCCAGCCGTGTGGTGCTCCAGGCGAAGTAGAGGCCGAAGCGGGTGCCGAACGCACGAGGCGAGTGCATCGGCCCGTGCCAGCTGACCAGTCCGTCCGCTGACTTGGTGACGGTCGGGCGCACCAACCGAGCGGCGGGCGGACGGGCCCTCGGCCCGGGCGCAGACGGTGGGTGCGTCGGCGGCGGAGACGACAAGGAGGTGGCGAGTCCGGCCGCGAGTCCGACGGCCGCGACGATCGTCAGGACGAAGAAGGCCCGGCGGCGGCGCTGCCGGCGGCGCGCCTCTCTGATGAGGACCTCTGGCGCCTCAGTCGCGTCAGCGCAGGGTCCAGCCGCGGGGTCGGCTTCGACCGTGGGACCGTCGAGCGCCTCCAGACGACCCCTGCTCGTTGCCGTGCGCATCCTCACTTCGACCTTCGACTTCCTCGGATGAAGCTCTAGTGCTACGCTAATCAGCATTATGAGACGGGTCAAGAAGGTCGACGTCACCGAGCGGCTCCCCTTGCACGAACAGGTGGCGGCCGAGATCCGCCGCGCGATCGCGGACGGCGAGGCGAAGCCCGGTGAGCGACTCCCTCCGGCAAGGGACCTCGCCGCCGTGCTGGGGGTGAACGCCAACACCGTCTTTCGCGCACTTCGGATCCTCAGAGAAGAGGGCCTCCTCGAGTTCCGCCGGGGCCGAGGGATCACGGTCTCGGGCACCCCCGAGCGCGGTGCCGTGCTCCAAAGGGCGCACGAGCTCGTGGCCTTCGCCCGAAGGCTCGGCTACCGCCCCGACGAGCTCGCGCGGATCATCCGGAGCTTGGCGTAGGCGCAAGCGCCGACGGCCCGGGCCGCTTCCAACTCGGTGCGATGCCGCTCGGGACTCAAGGCGCTCACTTCGGCAGACGGCGCCCTCGGGTGAGGGGAAGGTCGCGCAGGCGGCGGCCGGTCGCGTCGAAGATGGCATTGGCGACGGCAGGGGCCACGGCGATCATCGGGGTCTCGCCGGCACCGGCCAATGGCAACTCAGGGCGGTCGCAGAGCACCACCTCGATCTCGGGAACGTCGGCGAACCGGGGCAGCGGGTAGCGGGTCAGCGACGCCTCGGCGAGGCGGCCCCCGACGACCGGGAGCTCCTCGAAGAGCGCGCCGCCCAGCGCCATCATCGTCGCACCCTCGATCTGGCCGACCACGGTGTCGGGGTTGACCACCGTGCCGCAGTCGTAGGCGGTGACGACACGGGTGACCACCACCCGGCCGTCGGCGTCCACACGCACCTCGGCGCAGGTCGCCACTCGGCCATCCTTCTCCAGCCCCACCGCCAGGCCCTTCCCGATGCGCTCGCCGGTCGCGTTCCCGGCCCGGACACCGGCCTCCCAGCCAAAGCGCGTCGCCGCCGCTCGGAGCACCGCGACGAGTCGGTCGTCGTCGATGCGGGCAAGGCGGAACTGGTACGGGTCTTGGCCGTCACGCGCGGCGAGCTCGTCGATCGCCGACTCCCGGGCGAAGTTGTTGGCGTTCGCCGCGAGGGCGCGGTAGGGCCCCTGGCGCAACGGGGAGCGGGCCGGCTGGTAGCGCAACCGGCGGTCGCGGGTCCGGTAGGGAGGCGCCAGCGCTTGGGCGCCGGCGTTGACGTCGAGGAAGTCCCACGCCGAGATCTCCTTGTCCTCGTCCAGCGCGGCGGCCACGTCGATGACCGCCATCGGGCGGACCGTGCCGAAGCGCATCTCCTCGGCACGGCTCCAGTGGACCATCACCGGACGGCCCGCCGCGCGCGCTAGCAGCGCGGCCTCGGTCGCCACGTCGGCCGCGTGCTTGCCGCCGAACGCGCCGCCGGTCGGCGGGACCACCACACGGACCCCAACCTCGTCGATCCCGACAGCCTCTGCCAGCTGTCTCCTCGTCGTGAAGGGCACTTGGTCCCCCGCCCACACCGTCACCCGCCCGCCGTCCCACTCAGCCAAGGCGGCTCGGGTCTCGAGAGGCACATGAGCGAGATAGGCGGTCGTATAGGTGGCGCGCACCGTCTCGGCGCCAGCCACCAGCGCAGCGGCCACCTCGCCGGTCGACTGATCGACCGGGCGCTCCCACCCTTCGCCGGACGTGGGATGGGTGCGCAGGTACTCGGCCAGATCCCCGTCGATCGGCGCCGGCTCGTTCCACTCGGCGCCGATCGCTGCCACGGCCCTGCGCGCCGTCGCCACATCGTCGGCCACCACGCCGACGAAAGAGCCCTCTTTCACCACGGTCACCCCGCGTATGGCCTCCGCCCGGCTGCAGTCGACGGCTCGCAGGGTGGCGCCGACGACGGCCGGCCGCAAGACCGCGCCATAGCCCATCCCCGGGCGCTTCAGGTCCGAGACGAACCGGCGGCGGCCGGTGACCGCGTCCACCTGACTGGCCTCGTGGCCGAAGTGACCCACGAGACGCCGGTCGGAGGGCTCGACGAGCGGCGGCTCAGCGTCGAGCACCACCAGCCGGCATTCGTCGCCGAGCCCGCCCGGCCCACCGATGCCCGCGAGGACCAGGCGAGCGCCGGCAGCTGCCTTGCGCAGCGGCTCGCCCGAGTCGGGCATGGAGCGGCTGCCGAAGGTGCCGATGTCCCAGGGGCACACGTCGGTGTCGCCCTCGACCACCGTGACCCGTTCGGGCTCGACCCCAAGCTCCTCGGCGACGAGAAGGCGGAAGGCGGTGCGGTTGTCCTGGCCGATGTCGACCTTTCCGCTGAACGCCCTGACCCCTCCCGATGGCGAGACGTGGATCCAGGCCCCGCCTTGGCGGGCCCAGCTCCCAGGTGACGAGGCGGAGGCCGGCCACACGCAGACCAGCCCGGGGCCGAGCACCGCTTCGTAGTCCCTCTCCTCGGGCGCGAGGAGATCCCAGGGCCGCTCGGGCCTCGGCAGGACCGTGGTGGCCACCCCGTCCACATCTGTGGTCTCGGGAGCCTCCGCGCTCGCTTCCATGGCCACCTCGGCGGTCCTCCGCCGGAGATCAATGGCCCGGCGGGCGGCGCGGCGGATCCGCGTATAGCTGCCACATCGGCACAAGTTCGACCCCAGGGCGGCGACGATTGCGCCGTCGTCCGCTTCGCGGTCATGCTCGAGCAGCGCAGCGATGCGCACGGCCATGGACGGGGTGCAGTACCCGCATTGCGAGGCGTGCTCTTCGACGAGCGCCTGCTGCGCCGGATGGAGCCTCCCTGCGGTCGCCAACCCCTCGGCGCTGGTCACAGCCTTCCCGGCAAGCTCGTTCACCGGCGTCTGGCATGACAGCACCGGGGCTCCTTCGACCAGCACGGTGCAGGCGCCGCACTCGCCCTCCCCGCAGCCGGGCTTGGTACCAGTAAGCCCGAGCGTTCCCCGCAGCCAGCCGATCAGCATCCCGGTCTCCCCGTCGATCGGGTGGGGGTCGCCGTTCACGATCACGACTGCCATCGCGACGACGTTAGGCAGCTGACAGCGCAAGACTCCAGGGCCGAACGACCCCTACAGCCTGACCGCCCGAGACGAGGTCCTCTCCGCCAGCTCAGCCCAGACGGACAGGATCGATCTCATTTCGTTGACTGTGCACTTGCACTTGGATCACTCGTCTTCGCGCGTGGAGCTGGTGACTGTCACGTCTCCGCGCCGCCCATGCCCGCGGTGCGCGACCTGACCCTGGTACCCCAGCAGCCGCAAGATGAAGAGACCGATCCGGCCGGGAGGCTTGCGCAACTGCGCTGCCTTCGCTTGCGCCTCGTGACCATCCGTCACGCGGACTCGGTTCCGAAGTCCCGCATACCGCACGCGCACCGCCACGCTCCGAATCGTAACGCCTGAGGGTGAGCCGATCCCCAGACACGAGTGTCGAGCCGTCGGCTCCGGTGAACGACCCGCGCACCAGCCTGTGTCGGGGAGCCCCGTGGGAGTGCGCCGTCGACGGCGGGGGTGCAGAGTGGGAGAAGTTCTTTGTTGCCGAGATCTTGGGTGACGGTAGACCTCGTCGAGCGCCCGACGCCGTCCCGGGTTCCCGACAAACTCCGCGAGCGGCTCAGTGGCGAGTTGACGGCCCATCGCCTGCCCACCCTGCTGCCGATCACTTGTGGGAAGCCATCCACTTACGAAGCGGAGGAAGACTCCAGTCCCTCAGCCAGCGTGCACGATCTACGTCCGGCGCGACTCCGGTCCCTATCGGCGACCTCGAGTCCGCAGAGCTACGAAGCGATCGTGTCGGCGCGGGCTCGTCCACGAGCACCAGCTCGCCTCCTGAGCCCGGCAGATGGGTTCTCGGTGCCCACATGCAGACCAGGTCTCATGTCGGCGCTATCACCGCGACGCCGTACAGGGAGGCCGCCGCCGCCATACGGCTGTCGTAGGTCACGATGCCGTCGAGCTCGTCTCCCAGTTCCAGAGCTGCGGCGAGGTGGAGGGCGTCCAGACTCCGCAACTCCTCGGCGTCAAGGGTGGCCGCCCGTTCGAACGTGGCGGAGGTGAGGTTGAACAAGAGGAGAGCGTCGAGCACTGAACGAGCGCGCTGCATCCGATCAGGAGCCGCGCGCCGCGTCGCCCGAAGAAGCTCAGTGCGCAGCAAGTCACTGGCGATCACCCGGGCTTCGTGGGTGGCCACCCACGAAGCCATGGCTTCTGAAGCCGGTTCGGCGACGACGAGCTTGGCCACCGCCGACGTGTCGAGGTAGAAGGCCATCAGTAGCGCTCTTCGTCACGCATGGCCGCTACGACCTCCGACAGCATGGGCTGCTCCGCACCCGCACCCGAAGGCGCGCCAAGAGCTGCGAGCGAGCCCTTCGCCGGCCGAGCACGACCTGCCGCGACGAAGGCAGCGACTCGCCCCTCCGGGACCGGAACGAGCTGGGCGACCGGTCTTCCCCGGTCGGTGATGGTCACCACTTCGCCGGCGGCGGCTCTGGCCACCACCTGCGAGGCGTTCTGCTTGAGGGCTCGGATGCCTACCGTACTCATGTTCTACATTGTAGCACTCTTGATTCGATGACCGTTCCAAGAAACGATGTGCTTCCAGGCACGCCGAGGAACTCGCTGGCCGACCCGGTCGAACCTGCGGTGGCACCGCGAGTGGGAAGCAGGCGGATGGGCGATGTATGCGTCCTGGTCAGCGCCCCAATCGAGTTTTCGGCACCCACAGGTCACTGTCGGTATGCGGCGGTCAGACTGAAATGCCTTGTGAGCTGGCATTTCGTGGAGATCTGCTGGCGTAGGCAGCCCCAACGGGGTTCGAACCCGTGTCTCCACCTTGAGAGGGTCGCCAGACCCATCATTGCTACCTGCGACGTGACCCCGATTACAGCCTTGAACAGGGATTTCATCAGACACTGGCTGACGCCGACATACCCACAGCGCCATGGGTTTCGCGCACGATCGCGCACGGATCGCGCACGCCGTGGTTCGCTGGAGACACTGTCAGCGGCGACGGCCGGTGGAACTGTTTCACTCCCCGGGGGAACTGCCCGGGGGCGGAGGGCGTCGAGCCCGAGAGAGAGCTGCCCGGACACGAGACAATCGCAACGCGCGTGTCCCCGCCTGCCACGCGCCACGGCTCGGTAGAACCCCTATTGCGAGGCGCGTTCTCCCTGCTCAGTCCATGCGACGGTCGGGGGAGGGCGTGGGTGTACCGTCGCTTACATCGACCGCCGGGATGTGCCCTGCGGCGACGGACACGACCAAGGGGGCCTCTGGGGCACTCGGCCAAGAGTCAGAATGAATTCTCTCCGCCGCACCGGCACCTGGCACGGATAACGGCAGCGGCCGAGAGTCGGGGCTTGACGGAGCGCCATTTACGGCAACTCCTCTTCGAGCGACGCGTGGCCTTTCATAAGGTCGGCCGCCTTGTCTTCGTGGACCTCGATGACCTCGACGACTTTTTGGAAGTAGGACGCGTCGAACCGCGGAGGACCCGGTGAACCGCCCCGCGGTTGGGGCGAGCGGCGGCCGAGTCTTTGCACCGCTCCCGGACCGAATCCCGGACATCCTGGCTTGCACCGACCTCGCCGCGCTCGTCGAGGAGATCGCCGGGCCACCCGCGAGGTCTGTTGGCGGGACGCCCTGGTGGCATTGCCCGAGCCCAGGCCACGGTGACGCAAACCCGTCGTTCAGCATCCGAGCAACGCGGTGGCGCTGCTGGTCCGCCTGCGGAGCGGGCGGCGACGTCATCGACTTCGTCCAGTTTGCCGGAGTCGCGAGCACGCCGGAGGAGGCCGTCAACTTCCTGGCAAACCGTCTGGACCTCCCATCCCCCTCCTCTCGGCACGCGCGCTCCGCCACCGTGGTTCGACCGAAGGACCGGGGCGTCACCCTCGCACCGGATCAGGCCGAGCGACTGCTGCACCGCTACCTCGAAGGCCGTGCGCTCCCGGCCCGTGTTGCACAGGTCCTCGGGCTCCATGTGGTGCTCGACCGCCGCGGCTACCCGCGAGTGCGCCACCCCTTCCGGTTGCGCGGGAAGACCGTCTACTACGCGGACCGGGCAGTCCAAGCTGGGGTCGAGCCGCGGTGGCTGTACGAGCAAGGGGTGGTTCCGTGCCCGTACGAAGCGGACCGCTTGGCCCGCTCCCGCATCACTGAGGTCCTGGCGTGCGAGGGCGTCTCCGACACGGTCGCCGCCGTGGCGGCGTTCGACGACCCCGTGGTCGTGGGCATCCCCGGGGGAGGCGGATTCAAAGCTACGTGGGCGCGTGCGTTCGAGGGCCTCGCGGTCTTCCTCTGCCCCGACAACGACCCAGGCGGGGAGCGGTTCGTCGCCGACGTTACGAGGAAGCTGAACGGAACTGCGGCGTCTGTGAGCCGTCTACGCGTCCCCGCGGCCTACATCGATCTCTCCGAGTGGCTGGTCGCGGTCGGCGACATCGAGAGCTTTGGGCTGCAGCTCGGCGCCGCCGTTGCTCTTGCTGAGGAGGTAGCAGGGTGACTGGCGCTGCGGTGGACCGCCTCGCGGTCTTCGATGCGCCGTCCCCCAACGGTGTCGCTCCCTCCTCTGGCGCGCCCGCCTTCAAGACCGGTGCCTCCTTCATCCTCGACGACCCCGTCGACCTTGACCCGGTGTGGGGTTCCGGGGAGGACGTGCTCTGGGCGGCGGGGGAGCCCCTCTTGCTGGTCGGACCGACGGGGGTGGGGAAGACGACGCTGACCGTCCAGTTGGTCGCGGGACGGCTCGGAATCATCGACGAGGTGCTCGGCTGGCCCGTGAAACCCGCGGACAAGCCGGTGCTCTATCTCGCCCTTGACCGTCCGAACCAGATTCGGCGCGCAATGCGCAGGGTCTTCGACGAACGGCACCGCGAAGTTCTCCACGAGCGCCTACGTGTGCGGGAGGGCCACCTCGATTTCGACCTTGGGCGTGTTCCCGAACACCTCCTCGAACTGGCCAGTGCCTGTGGTGCGGGCACCGTCGTCCGCGACTCCCTGAAGGACGCAGCCGTCAAGCTCTCCGACGACGAGGCCGGGGGACATGTCAATCGGGCGCTTCAGCTTTGCGTCCGTGACGGCATTGACGTGCTCGCTCTCCACCACCAGCGGAAGGGCCAGAGTGGCGCGAAGCCAAAATCGTTGGAGGACGTGTACGGCTCCACCTGGATTACCGCGGGAGCGGGCTCGGTCATCTTGCTATGGGGCAAACCTGGCGACCTTATCGTCGAGCTGAGGCACCTGAAGCAGCCAGCTGCCGAGGTCGGTCCCCTCAAGGTCGAACACGACCACGCCGCTGGCAAGAGTACGGTAAGCGGGGGTTGCGTCGATGCCCTCGCAGTGCTCCGCAGCACGACCAACGGCATCACCAGCGTCGACCTTGCTCGTTGGATGTTCGAGTGCGACACGCCGGACGACAACCAGCGCAAGAAGGCCTTACGCCAGCTCAATCGGCTTGTGGAAGACGGGAAGGCGCTCAAGGCGGATGGCGCTCGCAATGCGGCCGGGGGTGCCGTCGCAGCCCGCTACGTCGCCATCACAGATCGCAGGGCGGGACCGTGACGACCGAGAGCCACGGACACAGCCCACGGACAGGGGTTGAGCGCCGCGCCACCACGGACAACCCGGACGCCCACGGACGAATACCCCGATGCTCCTGGCAGCGACCACGGACGCGTCCACGGACACCACGGACACGCCAGCCCACGGACACGACTGGGGGGTCTATAACCCCCCGTCGTGGCCTGGTCCGGGAGTTGTTCCCCTTGAGGGAAGAAAGCTCGTGGGCGGGTTCAGAAGTTCACGGGGAGGCATGGGCTCCCCGACCGCCCCACACCCACGCAACCGCGCCGAGAACAGACGCGGACCCGGAACCGCTCATGGAACGCTGTGCCCTGTGCGGACGCCGAATGACGAGGACGGCATCAACACGGCGACCAGCAAGCATTGGGGCGCGGTAACAGGCCGCTGCTTGCACGGCGCATGAATCGTCAACAGATGTGACAGTAGGCGCCATGCAATAACAGTTGCTGCTTCGTGATGGCGTTCACGATCGCTTCACGCGCGCCATGGCACGGTGCTCCCCACGCCACGAAGACTTCCCCGCGTCCTCAAGCCAAGTTTGCTCCATCCCGCGGCGGACGTCGTGGCATGCGTCAGCGCGCGGTGTGGCGACCTGAGAGCTCTCCGATCTTCATCACAAGAGCGCCTGAGCGCGTAGCGTTCGGCTCGTGGCACGTCGGAGCCGCAGCTGCACGCCAGAGGAGATGACGGGGGTCTCCGCTGGTCTACAGCGCATCCACCTAGCTGTCCGCATCGGGACGCCATCACTCGTGGCGACGGTCGGCACGCTGTTCATCCCTGGTCAGACCATCACAGACCCCGGAAGCCTGACGGCGGTCGGTTTGGTCGCCCTGTGGCTCGATCACGAGGGAAAAGAGCGCGGGGCGGGGCCGCGGGGCTCGTCGGCCAAACGCGACGACGTCGACGTGGTCTTCAACCTCGTTGTGTCGGGGACGGGCCTGAAGCTGGCTCTCACCCACAGTCGGCTTCCCTGGGTGCCGCGGGAGGTCTCGATAGACCGCCAGCTGGACCCTGCTCTTTGTCACGTCGTCTCAAGCGACGAGTGGCCTCAGGGGACGGTGGAACTGGCATCGCCACTTGACGACCTCGCCGTCCCTCTCGACGCCTCGTTCCTGGTTGCGAACCGGACCATCAAGGGAGCGTCCGGCAAGGGTCGGCGCAAGGAAGACTTGTGCGCTGCGCTCCGCGTTCGAAGGGAGAGGCGTCCGTGAGCGCGGGACGCGCGGGTGGTTCCCAGGTGACCGGAACCGCGCCACCGGAACCTAGGCGGGAACCACCTGGAACTCGTTCCCTTGAGGGAAGGAAGCACCAGGTCGAGGGCGTGGACCAGTTCCAGGAACTCCGCGGAACCGAAGGGAAGTCCCCGGTTCCCGCTGGGCGGGTCCCCGTAGGGGAACCCCAGCGGGCCGGACCCACCAAGTGGCCAACGGTGCGGCTGCCCATTTCCTTCCTCCGGGGACCTCACGGTCGACAAGGTCGCTGCAAGGCACCGCCCGATGCGGCCGTGGCGTTCATCCCCAATCCACGCTCCCGACATGGACCTCGACGCCCTTGAACCCTTCGGACAGAATGAGAGGAAGCCAGCTACGAACGCCTGGCGCGACCGTCACACGACGTGACAACAGAACGCGCGATGGCACGATCGCCGTTCGTGAGATCGGGCTATCGCCCGAAGACTCCACGCGCTCCGTCAGTGTGGTTCTCCCGACACGACCGAGAGGTCACACCGCGTGGAGCTGTGTGGTAAGCCTCCGGCGGACGACCGCGCGCTAGGCTCAGTCGACGCGTTCGCGTCGACCACGAGTCGCATGTTCGGGCTCACCTGGACGCACGAGTCGGCGGTCAACAGCCAGCGTTTCAGCGTCGTCTGGAGCGGAGCAAGCCGCGGCGAGAAGAGCCTACGATTCCGCGATGCCGATCTTTCAGGACCATGACGGAGAGCTGATCGCCTTCCAACAAGTGGTGCCCGGACCCGATCTGTACGAACAAGAGATCGAGACCCTCATCTGGGGGGACTTCGAGGCGTTTACCGGGGAGCCACTCTTCCCCATCGCCCGCCAGGCTCACATACCGGGGGGAGGCGTTCCCGACATCGTCGCCCTCGATGCCAGTGGTCACGTCGTCGTGATCGAGGTGAAGCGGGACCGAGTTATAACCGAAAGTTGTGGATCCCCGATCTCACGAAGGGCGCGACGTACCCTCCAAGTTGACACCAATCAACGAGTCCGCTGGCGAGTCGCCGGC
>JAJYXE010000038.1 GCA_021791145.1 Actinomycetes bacterium
GCCGCGCCGCTCGGCACCGCGCCCTTCGGGCGCTCCTTCGAGCTGGGCTGGACGAGGACGTCGTACTCGGGCATCACGGCGCTCGTCCACGGCGGTCCGGACGCAGAGGGCGCAGAGGGCGCAGAGAACGATCACGAGGACCTCGGGACGATCGACGAGCCGCTCGCCGGAGCGCCGGCCGGCACCGGCGCGGGCGCGGCCGGCGGCGTTTGGGACGGCTGGGACGGCCCGGACGGCGCGGGAGAGCCCTCGATGCGCGACGTCCGATCGCTGTGGTCGGACCTGCCGAGCGGCACCGGCATCGGCACCTTCGTCCACCGCGTGCTCGAGCGGATCGACTTCACGGCTCCGGACCTCGAGGGGGAGATCGCACGGCGGATCAGTGGGTCGGGCACGCCGCCCCTCGAGGCGTCCGCGCCGCTGGAGCCGCTCGTCGCTGCGCTGCGGGCGTCGATCACCACGCCGCTCGGACCGCTTCCCGGCGGGATCAGCCTGGCCCAGATCGGACGGGCCGACCGGATCGACGAGATGGGCTTCGAGCTGCCGCTGGCCGGCGGAGACCGGCCGGGCGCAGCGAGAGGCGTCTCGACGAGAGACATGGCCCGGCTGTTCGAGCTCCACGAGGCCGCGGGGTCAAAGAACGCGCTGGCGGGCTACGCGCAGCGGCTGCGGGACCCGCTCCTCGAGACGGGCCTGCGCGGCTATCTGACCGGAAGCCTCGACCTCGTCTTCCGGACGCCGACGCAGCACCGTGGGGACGGCGGCACCTGGCGGTACTTCGTCGCCGACTACAAGACGAACCGGCTGGGCCCCGATGACGAGGTGCTCTCCGCCTGGCACTACCGGCCTGCGGCGCTCCGGGCAGAGATGCTCAGGATGCACTATCCGCTCCAGGCGATCCTCTACCTGGTCGCCTTGCATCGCTACCTGCGCTGGCGGCTCCGGGACTACGACCCGGAGGTGCACCTGGGGGGTGTCCTCTACCTCTTCCTCCGCGGGATGTCGGGGCCCGGGACGCCGGCGGTCGACGGCACGCCCTGCGGCGTGTTCTCCTGGCGCCCGCCCGCCGCGCTCGTGACCGGGATGTCGGAGCTTTTCGAGGCGGAGTCGTGACCGAGGCACTCGACGCGACCCTCGTGCTCGGGCTCCCGGCAGGCTCGTTGCTCCGTGTCTTCAACCGTGCCGGCGTGCTCGCGCCGGCCGACGTCCACGTCGCCCGGCGGCTGGGCATCCTCGGGGGGGACGACGACGAGCTGGTGGCGCTGGCCGCGGCGTTCGCGGTCCGGGCTCCGCGTCTCGGGCACATCCGAGCGGACCTCCGCTCGTTGAGGACAGTCGCAGAGAGCGAAGGGGAGGAGGAGACAGACCTGGACGACTTGCCGTGGCCCGACCCGGACACGTGGCTCTCCAAGGTCGCGGCGAGCCCCCTCGTGGCGGTCGGCGAGGAGGATGCGAGGGTCGCGCCGCTCCGCCTGATCGGCACCGCGCTGTACCTCGACCGGTTCTGGCGCGACGAACGGGAGGTGGCGGCCCAACTGGTGGCACGCGTGGGGTCGCAGCCCTCAGCGCCGGCCGGACGACCGACCGACGGCCTGTGGCTGGCGGCGGCGGTCGGGCGTCTGTTCCCGAGCGACGCCGACCCCGAGCAGCGCTGGGCGGTCGCCGTGGCTGCGCTGCGGGGCCTCGTGGTCATCGTCGGCGGCCCCGGGACCGGAAAGACCACGACCGTGGCGAAGCTCATCGGCCTGTTGGGCGAACAGGCGTCCGCGGCCGGTTCGGAGCTGCCGCTCGTCGCTCTCGCCGCCCCGACCGGCAAGGCGGCGAACCGCATGCAGGAAGCGGTGCGCGCCGCCGCCGAGGAGCTCGACCTCAGCCCAGCGGTCCTCGGGCAATTGCGCAGTCTCCACGCGTCGACGCTGCACCGCTTGCTGCGACCACGGCCCGACAACGCGAGCCGGTTCCGCTACGACCGCCGCAACCGCCTCCCCCACGACGTCGTGATCGTGGACGAGGCGTCGATGCTGTCGTTGTGGCTCATGGCTCGCCTCGTGGAAGCCGTGCGCCACGACGCACGGCTCGTGCTCGTCGGCGACGCACAGCAGCTCTCGTCGGTGGAAGCCGGAGCCGTGCTCGGCGACATCGTGGGACCAGCGTCCAGCCGTTCGCGGACGCGCGCCTCGTTCGGCGCGCAGCTGGAGGCGATGACCGGGGTGAGGCTCTCTCCCGAGCTCACCGTGCCCACCGGGCCGGCGATCGGCGACGGGATCGTCGTGCTGAGGACCAACCACCGCTTCTCAGGGGCGCTCGCCGACCTCGCAGAAGCGATCCGGCGCGGCGACCCCGACGCGGCCCTCGACACGCTCAGCGCCGGTGAAGAGGGCACGGGGCTCCAATGGCTGCAAGCCGACCCCGCCGAGGCCGACCCCGAGCAGCTCGAACCGCTCCACCGTCTCGCAACCAGCTCGGGTTCCCTGGTGGTCGAGGCGGCGAGAGCTGGAGATGGCGGCGCAGCGCTCGCCGCCCTCGCGAGCTGGCGGATCCTGTGCGCGCACCGACGCGGGCCCGCGGGCGTGGCCATCTGGAACGCTCGGGTCCGTCAGTGGCTGGAACGCGCGATCGACGACTACTCGACGGCCGACGAGTGGTACGTCGGACGGCCCGTCGTGGTCACGGCCAACGACTACGGTCTTCGGCTCTTCAACGGGGACACCGGCGTTCTCGTTGCCCGGGGGTCGGCGGGCCTCACGGCCGCGTTCGAGCGGACCGCGGTCAGCCCGTCACGGTTGTCGCGGGTCGAGACGGCCTACGCGATGACGGTCCACAAAGCCCAGGGCTCCGAGTTCGACCACGTGGCCGTGGTGCTTCCCCGGCCGGCGTCCCGGATCCTCACCCGTGAGCTGCTCTACACCGCGGTGACCCGCGCCAAGCGCCAGCTGCTCCTCGCCGGCACGGAAGAGGCCGTGAGGAGGGCCATCGGCCGGCCGATCGCCAGGGCTTCGGGGCTCACGGACCGCCTGTGGAGATGCTGAACGCAGGCTCGGGCAGGCCCGTGCCTCGCGACCTGCCTACTTCCAGTGGAATGTCGCAGGTGTGTTGTCGTCCAGCGGGCTGAGCGCAGGGTGCGTGATTCCCTTGTGGACCTCGGCGACTGTGACCAGGGCAGGCTGGAAGATGTCGGGCAGCTGCTTCGCGATCAGGTTCTCGTACTTCGTGAGGCTCTCTGTGGTCGTGATGGTCTGCCTGATCAGCCTGTTCGCAGTCGGTGTTGTGAAGCTCGGATAGTTGGACCCGGCGCCCTTGGCGAAGAGCTCTTCTCCGCTCGGGTAGTGGTCTGGTGTGTAGGACCACGCGAAGCCCGCCGCGGCGAGCTGCCACGGGCAGCCGTGCGGGCAGGGCACCACGCTGCCGGCGATCGCGTCGAACGACTCGCTGATGAGCCGCATTTGGATACCTGCCTGCTCCCAGCTCGACTGCTCGGCGACCGTGACGTCCTTGAGCGACGTTGTCCCCGACGCGTACAGCAGTGTGAAGGCGAGCTTCGTACCTGCCTTGATCCCGGCACCGCAGTGTCCGGGGCCCTTGCCCGGCCTCGTGCACGTGCTCACCCCGCCGGGAACCACCTTCCAGCCGTGGGAGCGGAGCAGCGCCCGTGCGTGCGCGGGGTCGTAGGGGTACGGGTTCGACGCTTCATAGGAGGACGAGAACGGATTGTGCGGCCACACCGGCACCGGTCCGTAATCGGGCACGCCGTAGCCCTTCTCCAGCCGGTCGATGTAGAGCTTCTGTGTGACGAGCGACTGGAGCGCCTGACGGACGTACAGCTGGCGGAAGAGGGCTCCGGCGGTCCCCGCGTGGCTGGTCGACCGCTCGTTCTCCAAGATGGCGTTGAAGCCCCACAGGTAGACGGGCTCGAGCGTGAATGTCGCCGCGAGCCGAGGGTTGTTCTTTCCCGGTACGAGTGTCTGTGTCGGCCGGGACGGCGCAATGGCGGGCGATGTGATCTCTGTACGCGGGATGTAGTAGCTCACGTCGACTGTGCCCGAGATCAGCGCGTCGAACTCGGCTGTCGCAGACGTGAAGGGCTTCTCCACGAACCGCTTGTAGGTCGGCTTGTTCGGCCCGGAGTACGAGGGGTTCGGCACCATCACGACAGGAGCTGTCGGGCCGAAGGACTTGAGCCTCCAGGGACCGTCGACGACCTGCCAGAGCGGGTTCGTCGCGTAGGTGGGGAGGGCGTCGATGGTTGTCTTGGGCTTTGTCGGGTTGAAGCCCGACTGCCTGGACAAGAAGTCGTACACCGCCTTGCATGCAGCATTCGCCGTGCCGTAGCGCGCCGTCGCGCAATGGGAGGAGCCCGGAGCCGCCTTGGGGGACGCGCGTGTCCAGTCGAGCGGGAGCGGCGTGATCTGCGAAAGCTCGTTGTAGAGCAGCCAGTGGCTGTTGAACGTCCGGTCGAAGGTGATCGTGAACTTGGTGGGGCTGATGACCGTGAAGCTCTTCACGCTTGTCGGCATCGAGAGGCCACCGGGGAACCAGCCTGCGTAGCCTGTGGGCTTCTGGTGCCAGATGTTCATCCAGAAGAGCACGTCTGTGGCGGTGACGTTGGCGCCGTCCGACCACCTGTACGGCTTCAAGGTGATGGTGACCGTCTTGCCGCCGTTCGAGGTGACCGGGACGTCGGCGAGCGAGAGCCTGGTGTTCAGGATCGGCTTCGCCCCTGTCCCGAACCAGTAGAGCGGGCGGAACATGTAGTACTGGAACTCGGGGATGTTCGGGACGGTGAAGTACGCGGATGTCATGAACGGGAAGATGTAGTTGGGGGACTGCCCGGGCTTCTCCGCCCAGGTGATCGTCGACTTTGTGACCGACGCCGACGCCGCCGGGGACCCCGGGATCGTGAGGCCCATCGTGATCGCTGCACCCATGACGAGCGCGACGGTCAAGCCGCGCACCCTCCTCCTCGCGTTCTGCATGCCGCTCCCCTCCTCGGTCTCATCGGTCCGGCGGCTGCACAGATGCAAGCCGACGCTGCGCACAGCCCTTCGTCACGTCACCTTCGAAGGCTCGCCTGCACGAGCTTGCCTTCACGTGCTCGGCGCACACCGTCGCCAGAGCGCCCTCACCATACTTCGGCGCTCGCCCGGCCACGAAGCGGCCCGCCGCACCCTGGCCACGCGGCCTCGGACCACCTCGGCGCCGACCCCGAGCCGACCCCGAGCTCAGTCGTGCTCCGCCAGGAAGGACGCGACCGCAGCCATGTAGGTGTCCCGCTGCTCCCAGAAGGCGAGGTGGGACGCGTCTTCGACGAGGACCTGGCGGACGTCGGGGATGCCCGCCGTGAGGGCCTCCTGCAAGGCCGGGGTCGCTTCGTCGTAGCGTCCCGAGATGACGAGCACGGGCACGTCGATCTCCCCCAGGCGGTCGAGCGCCTGCCAGTCCTTGAACGATCCGATCACGTGGAATTCCGACGGGCCGTTCGTCGTGCGGTAGACGGTCGGATCCTCCTCGATGGCCTTCATCGAGCGCAGGAACTCCTCCGGCCAAGGGTCGAGCCGGCACACGTGGCGCCGGTAGAAGACCTCGCACGCCGCGGCGTACGCGGGGTCGTCGGTCGTCCCGGCGAGCTCGTGGCGGCGCAAGGTCGCCTCGACCTCCTCTGGAAGCTCGGCACGCAGCTTGTCCGCCTCCTTCACGAAGTCCGGAAAGGAGGCTGCCGTGTTCGAAAGGACCACGGAGCGCAGCCCGGGAGGGTGGGTGAGCGCGTGCTCCTGCGCGAGGAACCCTCCCCAGCTCTGGCCGAGGACGTGGTACCGGTGTCCGATGCCGAGCTCGTCCACGAGGCTCGCGAGCTGCCGGACGAACAGATCGACCGTGTAGAACTCTGCGCCGCGCTCGGGGAAGTGGGTCGAGCGACCGTTCCCGATCTGGTCGTAGAAGACGACGGCCCTGCCGTAGCGGGCGAGGTCGGCCATCGCCAGCAGGTAGTCGTGCGTGGCACCTGGGCCGCCGTGGAGCGTGACCAGCGGCGCGGGGCCGTGGTCCTCCCGGGCCGCGTCCAGATCGCCCACGACCCCGTACCAGGTACGCGCGTCCCCGAAGCGCAGCGTGCCCTCCGCGTCGAACGGGTGCTGCAGGTCCCGCTTCTGCACGTCGGTCGGTCCCTCTCCTGTCGGCTCGGACGGCATCGAACGGCCGGTCATGACGCGAGGAACGCTACTCGACCATGACGGAACTGCTCCGGATCCGCTGGTGCACGGGCCTGATCCGCAGCAACACCCGCTCCGAGACGATCCGGGCGGGATCGAACGGCGTGCCCAAGTACTTCCGGGCGAGCCGGTCGATGTGCTCGCGCGCGTCGCGACCAAAGACGTGCTCGTCGACCTGCCCCTGCACGGACGCGTAGTGCCCGGGATCCTCGTGGTCGACGATGAGGAGGTGGACGCTCGGATTGCGGCACACGTTGCGGTACTTGAGGCGGTGCCGTTCGGTGTTCACGAGCAGCCGGTCGGCATCGGCGTCGACCCACACGAGGCTCCCGACGGGGCGCCCGCCGGGAAGGATCGTCGAGAAGCTCGCGAAGTTCGTCCCTTTCGCGAGCTCGAGCACCTCTTCGTCCACGACCCCCATCGCCACCTCCCTGCCTGCGCGCCCACGCTCCCCGGCCGATCGAAGTTCTAGTACGTTCGGGGCGCGAACCATCATGGGTCCGCCTTCCGGGAGCTCCCCCACGGTCACGCCGGTTCTGCACCGCCGAGGCCGCCGGGCTCCCTGGACCCGCCGGGCTCCCTGGACCCGCCAAGGTCCCTGGACCCGCCAAGCTCCCTGGACCCGCCAAGCCTGCCAAGAGGAGACGTGAGCGCCACCGACGACCTGCTGGCCAACAACGCCCGCTACGCCGCCTCGTTCCACGAGGCGGACCTCCCGGCGAGACCGGGGGCGAAAGTGGCGGTCCTCACCTGCATGGACGCGCGCCTGGACCCGGCGAGGGCGCTCGGGCTCGAGCTCGGCGACGCCCACGTGATCCGCAACGCAGGCGGCGTGGCGACCGAGGACGCCATCCGCAGCCTGGCGATCTCGCAGCGGCTGCTCGGGACCGAAGAGATCGTCTTGATCCACCACACGGGCTGCGGCATGGAGACCTTCTCGGACGACGCCCTGAAAGCCGAGATCCTGGCGGAGACCGGCATCCGGCCGAGCTTCGCGCTCGAGGCGTTCCCGAACGCCGAGGACGACCTGAGCCAGACGGCTGCACGCATCAGGGCCAGCCCGTTCGTCCCCCACAAGAACATCCGCGGCTTCCTGTACGAGATCGACAGCGGGAGGCTGCGCGAGGTGCCGCTCGGCTGAGCCCGCCCGCCGCGCGCCGCCTGGACGTGGGGGGCTCGCCCCGACAGCCACGACGAGTCCGGCCTGCCGCGCTCGCCACGTGGCCCATCGGCTCGTTGACTACTCTCCCCCCAGATGGTCGATCAGAGGCGCGCCCCATGCACCCTCACGACACGCATCCCCGCGCAACCAGTCCGGTGCGCCCAGTGGGCGCGAGCCCAGCAGGTCGACCCCGTCGGCACGGCCGGGAGCTACGCCGGCTACCTGCTCGTCGAGTGGCCGCTTCCCTGGCCACGCGACGCAGGCGACGTCGAAGAGCTCCAGGCGGTGCGCGAAGCCGTGACCGGCCTCGGCCTTCGCTTCCAGCTCCTCGTCCCCGCCGCGAGCCTGGTCCGGCGCGTCACGCTGTACCGGCGTCCCGAAGGACCGTTCTCGGCGTTCGAGGGCCGTGAGGCGCACATCTGGCTGCGGCCCCAAGACACGACGGCTGCCGACGCCGCCGGGGCGGGCACCTCTGCGGCGGAGGCGATCGCTCGTGCGACCGAGCAGCTCCTCGCCGGCGGCGGCGAGCCCGTGCGCCACTGCGACGTCCTCGTGTGCTCCCACGGGAGGAGGGACCGCTGCTGCGGCTCGCTCGGCACGGCGCTGTGGAAGCAGCTCTCCGAGGCTGCGGCGGCCGGGACCTGCGATACCGGGACCGCCGAGACTGCTGAGACCGCCGGGGCCGGCGCCGCGGGCGTCCGCCTCGCGCGCACGAGCCACACCGGCGGCCACCGGTTCGCCCCGACCTGCATCGTCCTACCGGCCGGGACGCTTTGGGGCTTCCTCGACGCGGACGCGCTGAGCCGCATCCTCCGCCGGACGGGACCACTCGACGACCTCCTCCCCCGCTATCGGGGATGCAGCGGGCTCGGCTCGCCTGGTGCGCAGGCGCTCGAGCGTGCGGTGCTCCGGGAGGTCGGATGGCCCCTGTTCGACCAGGCGCGCAGCGTCGAGGACCTCGGCGCCGGGCGGCTCCGCCTCAGCGTGACAGGACCCACGGGCGCCGCTGCGTGGGAGGCGACGGTCCGCCCCGGACGGATGCACCCGGTGCCCGAGTGCGGCGAGCCCCTCGAGCTCGCGAAGAAGACCGAGACCGAACAGCGCGTCGAGGACTTCGCCCTCGTGACGCCGGCCGGCTCGTCGCTGCTTGCCGGGAGCAGACGGGACCGATCAGGGCGTCCGGGCGATCGCAGGGGACCCCTCGGGTGACGACCCGCGCGGGCCGGCAGCGCCGGCAGCAACGCAGACGAGCGTCCTCCCCTGACGAGGCGGTCGTCGCCGCGCTGAGAGCGGCGCTCGAGCCCGACCGCGTGCGTGACGACGACGCGGAGCGGGCGTTGCTCGCCCATGACGCCTCGGTCTTTGCCGGCGGCGCTGCCGGCCCCGTCTGCTTCCCGACGAGCACCGAGGAGGTCCAGGCGATCGTGCGGATCGCGGTCGCCCACACACGGGCGGTCGTCCCGCGCGGCGCGGGGACCGGTCTGTCGGGTGGCGCGATCCCGCTCGGCAGGCCCGTCATCGTGGTGACCACGAAGATGAACCGGATCCTCGAGGTCGACCTGGACGACAGGGTCGCGTGGGTGGAGCCCGGAGTGGTCAACCTGGATCTCACCAAGCGCCTTCACGCGCTGGGGTTCCACTTCGCCCCGGACCCCTCGAGCCAGCAGGCGTGCACGATCGGAGGCAACGTCGCCAACAACTCGGGCGGGCCGCACTGCCTCGCGGAGGGCGTCACGAGCCAGCACGTGCTCGCGCTCGACGTCGTGCTCCCCGACGGCGAGGTCGTGAGGCTCGGAGACCTCGACGCCGAGCCTCTCGGCTACGACCTGCGCGGCGCCTTCGTCGGCGGCGAAGGGACGCTCGGCATCGCGACCCGCATCGCGGTGCGCATCAGCAAGGACCCGCCCGCCGTCCGGACGCTCCTGCTCGGCTTCGACACCATGGAGGCCGCCGCGACCACGGTCGGTAAGATCGTCGCGGCGGGCATCGTCCCTGCCGCCATGGAGGTGATGGACCACGCGATCACCGTGGCGGTCGAGAATTTCGTGCACGCCGGCTACCCGCTCGACGCTCGAGCCGTCCTCCTCATCGAGGTCTGCGGCCTCGAAGCCGGGACCGAGCTCGATTGCGAGCGCGTCGTCGAGATCGGCCGGGCCAACGGCGCGACGAGCCTCAAGAGCGCGGCGAGCGACGAGGAGCGCGCCCTTCTGTGGAAGGGGCGCAAGACGGCCTTCGGGGCGGTCGCCCAGCTCGCCCCCGCGTACTACCTGCACGACACCGTGGTGCCCCGCGCCGCACTCCCCTCGGTCCTTGGGGCCGTCTACGAGATCGCCGGTCGCCACGATCTCTTGGTGGTGAACGTCTTCCACGCCGGGGACGGCAACCTCCATCCGCTGCTGCTCTTCGACACACGGGAGCCGGGGGTGCTCGAACGTGTGCATGCCGCGGCCCGCGAGATCGTGGAGATCTCGCTCGCCGCAGGAGGCGTCCTCTCCGGCGAGCACGGCGTCGGTGTCGAGAAGCGCGACTACATGCCGCTGCAGTTCGCCGAGGTCGACCTCGACCACCAGAACCGGCTGCGCCGCGCGTTCGACCCTGCGTGCCGCGCGAACCCCGGCAAGGTCCTCCCCGCGGGCCACAGCTGCGCCGACATCCAGGCGCTCGAACGCATCCCGGCGGGCGTCTGGGTGTGAGCCAGCCCGACGCCGCGCTGCTCTGCTTCGCCGCAGAGGTCCGCGAGACGGGCCCGGTCGCGGTGCAAGGAGCTCGCACGCGCTGGGATGCAGGAGGGGCGCTTGCGCCCGGCACCCGCCTCGTGAAGGCACCGGCGGGCATCGTCGAGCACCGCCCCGAGGAGATGACCGTGCGCGTCCGTGTGGGTATGGGGGTCGACGAGCTGCACCACGAGCTCGCGGCGAGAGGCCAGCTGACCGCGCTGCCCCGCCGGGGCGGGACCGTCGGCGGCGCGCTCGCCGTCGGCGAGGACGACCTCTGCGTGCTCGGGCGAGGCCGCGTGCGCGACGCCGTGCTCCAGGTCCGCTACGTGTCGGCGGAGGGTGCCGTCGTCACCGGCGGCGGCCCGACGGTGAAGAACGTCACGGGCTACGACCTCCCCCGGCTGCTCGTCGGCTCGCTCGGCACCCTCGGGCTTCTCGCAGAGGCGATCCTGCGGACGAACCCGATCCCCGCGGTGTCGCGCTGGTTCCGCGCCGAGGACGCCGACCCGTTCGCGGCGCGCGACGCCATCCTGCGGCCCTCCGCCGTCCTGTTCGACGGGCGCACGTCCTGGGTCCGGCTCGAGGGCCACGCGGCCGACGTCGAGGCGTCGCGCCGGCAGCTGGCTGCCGCGGCAGGCGGCGGGCCATGGGAGGAGTGCGATGGCGGCCCGGAGCTCCCAGCGCACCGATGGTCGCTGCGGCCCTCGGAGCTTCGGCACCTGGATCCTGCGGTCCTCGGCGCCTACGTCGCGTCGGTCGGCGTCGGGACCGTGTTCGCCTCCCGCCCTCAGCCTGCTCGCCAGGTCTCTCCGGCCCTCCGTGCGCTCATGGCGCGCGTAAAGCAGGAGCTCGACCCCGGGGGCCGACTGAACCCAGGACGTTCCGTCCTCCCGCTCGCCGGCGTGGCGACGTGACCACCCTCGGTCTCGACCCCGACGAGCTCAGCCGATGCGTCCAGTGCGGGCTGTGCCTGCCCTTCTGCCCGACGTTCCGGGTGACCGGCGACGAGAGCCAGTCGCCGCGAGGCCGCATCGCCCTCATGCGCGCGGTCGAGCACGCAGGTGCGCCGCTCGATGCACCGGTACGGCGATCCTTCGAGACGTGCGTGCAGTGCCGCGGCTGCGAGACCGCGTGCCCGAGCTCGGTGCCCTTCGGGCACCTCATGGAACGTACGCGGCAGGCGCTCGCAGAAGACGGCGCGGCGGTTCCCCTCTGGCAGCGCGCGGGGTTCTCGATCCTCGGGCACCCCCGCCTCCTTCGGGCGGGCACCCGAGCCGCAGCCCTCCTTCAGCGCCTCGGCGCGCTGCCGCCGGCTGCCGGTCTGCCGCGCCTCCCGGTGCGCCAACGCGAGCTCGTCGCCACCGGGTCCGACGTGCACCTGTTCACCGGGTGCGTCATGGACGCGTGCCAGCGCGACGTCCACCAGGACACCGTGCGCGTGCTCGCCGCGGCAGGGTTCGGCGTTTCCCCCACCGGCGACCGCGTGCCCTGCTGCGGCGCGCTGCACGCCCACGCGGGCCTGACCACGACCGCGCGCCGGCTCGCCGCGGTCGCGCTGCGCGAGCTCGCGGACGGCCGGCCGGTGCTCGTCGACGCGGCCGGGTGCGGAGCTCAGATGAAGGAGTACGGCCGGCTCCTCTCCACGGCTGACGCGCACGAGCTCGCCGGACGCGTCTTCGACGTGGCCGAGTGGCTCGGGCCCCGCATGGGGCGCCTGCCCGACGTGCGACCGCTGGACCTGCGTGTCGCGGTCCAGGACCCCTGCCACCTCCGCCACGCCCAGCGCGTCCACGCCGCGACGCGCACCCTGCTCGCGCCGTTCGTCTCGGAGCTCGTCGAGCTCGACGACGAGGGGTTGTGCTGCGGGGCAGGCGGGTCCTACGCCTTCCTCGAGCGCCGGCAGGCGCGCATGATCCGCGACCTGAAGCTCCGCTCCATCGCGAGCTGCGCGCCCGACGTGGTGGCGAGCGCCAATCCCGGCTGCTCGATGCACCTCGCCGCGGCGGGCGTCCCCGTCGTCCACCCGATGACCCTCGTCGCCCAGGCCCTTGCAGCCGAGCCTCCGGGCTCGTCAGCCTGACGGACGCCCAGGCCGGACCGCGACGGGCGTGGGGGGCGGCCGGCCGGCCGCCACCGCCAGCACGTTGTCGACCGCAAGCGCGGCCATGCGCCGGCGGGTGGCCGCGGTGGCGCTGCCCACGTGGGGAGTGAGCACCGTCCGACGCGTGGCGAGCAGCGCTGCTTCGATCTCGGGCTCACGCTCGAACACGTCGAGACCGGCACCCGCGAGCCGTCCCGCGGCCAGCGCCTGCGCCAGCGCCCTTTCGTCGACGAGCGGACCGCGCGCCGTGTTGATCAGCACCGCGCTCGGCTTCATCCGGGCGAGCGCGGCTGCGTCCACGAGATGGCGCGTCTGTTCGGTCAGCGGGGCGTGCAAGGTGACGTAGTCGGACTCGGCGAGCAGCTCGTCCCAGCACACCTCCCGAGCGTCCCCCGCCCAGCGCGCCGAGGGGTCGGGCCGTCCGCCGACGTAGCGGACCTGCATGCCGAACCCAAGACTGGCGCGCGCGGCCACGGCCCCTCCGATGCGCCCGAGACCGACGATCCCGATCTGCGCTCCGGTCACCTCCAGGCCGAGCAGCTCCTGGAAGAGCCCCCAGCGCGGGAACCGACCCGCGCGCACGGCGGCATCGGCCTCCGGGATGCGGCGCGCCACGGCGAGCAGGAGCGCGAAGGTGAGGTCCGCGGTCGCGTCGGTCAGCACCCCGGGAGTGTTCGTGACGACGACCCCGCGAGCCGCCGCCGCGGCGACGTCGACGTTGTCGTAGCCGACCGCGACGTTGGCGACCACCCGGAGCCGGGGCGCGACGTCGAGAAGCTCCTCGTCGACTTGGTCGGTGAGGAGGCACACGAGCGCGTCTGCGCCCGCGAGGGCACCGAGCAGGACGTCTCGCGCGGGCGGCCCCGCCGCGAGGGGACCGACGACCTCGAGCCCGGCCTCCTGCATCCGCTCGAGCTCCGCGGTGGGCAGCTCCTGGGTGACGACGACCCTCACGCCGCGCCTGGGAGCCGGATGGCGTCGACGACGCCGCACCTGCCGGCGGGCGGGTCCCCGGACGCGGCGGGCGCGCGGGACGTTCCGAGCACGGCGATCAGCGCTCCTGCGGGTCGTCGGTCGTCCCCGTACGATATCCTGCGCCGGAGGCCGTCGAGCTGCCCTCGGCGAGCGGGGCGAGGTCGGGAACGCGACCCGTGCCCACGACCGCTCGCCGGCACGTCGTCGCGGTTGGCCAGGTTGGACACAGGGGCCCAAGAAGTGATAGGTCCAGCGCCACGATGTGCACCTCACCAGGCCGTCCGAAGTCGCCCCGAACGGCCGTGCGTGCCCGAGCCGTCCGGTGAGCACGCTCGAGCTGGTCGGTGCCGACCAGGAGGTGCCGCTCGTCGACGGGAGCTCGACGCGCTACGTCAATCTCGACTACGCGGCGAGCACCCCACCCCTCACGGCGGTGACGGAGGCGATCGACGCGTTCCTCCCCTACTACAGCAGCGTGCACCGGGGCGCCGGGTTCAAGTCCGTCGTCTCGACCGAGCTGTACGAGTCCGCCCGTGACGCCGTCCGCCGCTTCTTCGGCGCGCCCGCCGGGCACGCCGTCGTCTTCACGCGCAACACCACCGACTCGCTGAACCTGCTCGCGAGCGCGCTCCCCGAGGGGACGTCGGTCCTCACCTTCGCCTCCGAGCACCACGCGAACCTGCTTGCGTGGCGCCGGCCGGGCCTCCGCCTCCGGGTCCTGCCGATCCCCGCCGACGCCGAGCAGGCCGTGACCGCCGCCCGCGCGGCGATGGTCGAAGGACCCGTCGACCTGCTCACCGTGACCGGCGCGTGCAACGTCTCCGGGGAGCTGTGGCCTCTCGACGAGCTCGCGTCGGTCTCCCACGACCACGGGGCGGCGATCGCGGTCGATGCGGCACAGCTCGCCCCCCACGTCCCGATCGACATGGACGCCCTCGGGATCGACTACCTCGCGGCGTCGGCTCACAAGATGTACGCGCCCTTCGGTTGCGGCGTCCTCGTCGGGAACCACCGCTGGCTCGCGAGCGGTCCTCCGTTCCTCCGCGGAGGCGGGGCGGTCCGCTTCGTCACCACCGAGGACGTGCTGTGGGCCGACCTGCCCGACCGGGAGGAGGCGGGATCGCCCAACGTGGTCGGCGCCTATGCGTTCGCGATCGCCCTTCAGGAGCTCTCCTCCTACGGGATGGACCGGGTCCGGGACCACGACGCGGCGCTGGGCTCCTATGCCCGGCGCCGCCTCGCAGCGATCGACGGCGTCTCGGTGCACGGGCTGTGGGCCGAGGACGCGCCGCGCACCGGTGTCGCCCTCTTCAACGTCGAGGGCTACCACCACAGCCTGGTCGCCGCGGTGCTCGGCGCGGAGCACGGCATCGGCGTTAGGCACGGCTGCTTCTGCGCGCATCCGCTCCTCGTCCACCTCCTCGGGCTCAACGAGCCGGAGATCCGCGAGGTGGCCGCCAGCATGCGCGACGGCCGGCAGAGGCCCGTCCCCGGCGCGGTGCGCGCGAGCGTCGGCGTGGGGAGCACCGAAGACGACGTGGACCGCCTCGCCGCGGCCTTGGAGCAGCTCGTGCGCGCCGGCCCGCGGGCGAAGTACGCGCTCGACGACGCGACGGCTCAGTACGTCCCGGTCGCGGACGGCCGGCCCCGGCCCGACCTCGCCCTGCCGCCTGCGTCGGTCGGCGCACCCGGCGGCGAGAGCTCCTGACCGTGGGCGGCCGCTGGTTCGTCGCCCGGACCCCTGCACCGAAGCGGCGTGGCCGTGACCGCCCGCCGCGGTCCGCGGTGGGCACGAGATGGAGGGTTGCGGCATGACGGAAGCTGACTCGCTGACCGTCCCGGAGAAGATCGGGCTCGACGGGACGCTGGACGCGGTCGTCTCGGGCGTCTCCCCTGGTGACGTCGTGACGTTGAGCGCGACGCTCGACGCACCCGCGGGCGTCCACTGGCGCAGCTCCGCCGCCTTCCGGGCGGACGACGATGGCACCGTTCGCCTGGCGACCAGCGAGCCGCTCGCCGGGAGCTATCGCGGGGCGGACGCGAACGGGCTCTTGTGGTCGCTCGAGCCCGACGACCGTCCCCTCGCAGAGGAGTCGAAGCTCCCGCTCGACGCGCTACGCGTCGAGATCGTGGCGTCCTGCGCCGGGCGAGCCATCGGGGCCGCCGAGGTGACCATCGAGCAGTGCGCGCCCGGGGTGACCCAGGTGCCTGTCCGCGAGCGCGGTCTCTTCGGCGAGCTGTTCGTCCCCGCGGGCGAAGGACCCTTTCGCCCGGTACTGGTCCTCGGGGGCTCGGAAGGCGACGTGAACGCGCGCTCGGCGGCGTTCCTCGCCTCGCACGGCTACCTCGCGCTGGCGCTCGGCTACTTCGCAGCACCAGGGCTCCCGCCCGAGCTCGTCGACATCGACGTCGAGTACTTCGAGCGCGGCGTCGCGCTCTTGCGGTCGCGGCCAGAGGCCGACGGCCCGCTCGCCGTCGTGGGACGCTCGCGGGGCGGGGAGCTCTCGCTCCTCCTCGGCCTGTACCTGGGCATCGAGACCGTCGTCGCGTACGTTCCCAGCCCGATCGTCCACGCGGGCATCAAGCAGTCGGACGAGACGTGGCTCTCGAACGTCCCTTCCTGGCGCTACGAGGGGCGGCCGGTCCCCTACATGTCTCACACAGACGGGAAGCTCTATGTCGAAGACGGCGTCGTCCTGTGCACGCCGACCTACCTGGACTGCCTGGACGACTGGGATCGGGTCCAGGCCGCGATGCTGGCGCTCGAGGACTGCCGCTCGACGGTGCTCCTCCTCTCCGGAGCGAGGGACATGGTCTGGCCCTCCTCGCTCTACTCGGAGCTCGCCATGGCGAGACTTCGGCGCAGGCGTGACGGCCGCCAACGCCACGTCGTGTGCGCCGGCGCCGGCCACGTGTTCAACCCGCCGGTCCTCCCCGCCACGCTCACGATCGTCCGCCACGCGCAGGCCGGCGAGCGCCTGGACCTCGGCGGGGCCCCGAGCGCCAACGCCGCGGCGGGAGCACGCGCGAACGACGAGATGCTGCGCGCGCTCGCAGGCGACCTCGACGAGGACGCGTGGTCGTGACCCGCGACGCGCCCGCACCTCGAGGTCGCGCTCGGCCATGACCGCGATCGACCACCTCGGCTTCCTCACCGCGGACGCGCTCGCGCTCCATCCGGACGCCACGGCGCTCGTCCAAGAGGGCATGGCCCTCACCTACCGCGAGCTCGACGAGCGTGCAGGGCGCGTCGCGGGCTGGCTCGCTGCAGAAGGCATCGGGCCGGACCAGCGCGTCGCGCTGTTGTGGAGCAACGACGTGCGCTACGTGGAGGCCCTCCTCGGCGTGATGCGCGCGGGCGCGGTCGCGGTGCCCCTGAACGTGCGCCAGAGCGACGAGTCGCTGGACCACGTCCTGGCGGACGCGTCCTGCCGCGGGATCCTCACCGCTCCCGAGCAGGCCGAGCGCGCCGCAGCGCTCGGACGACGGGCCCCCGCCTGCCGCTTCGTCGCCGGCCCCGACGAGCTCCAGCGCGCCGAGCGCCTCCCCACGGTACCGCCCTACGGACCGGAGACCATCTGCATGCAGCCGTACACGTCGGGCTCGACCGGCAGGCCCAAGGGGGTCCCGCTCACCCACGGCGGCCAGGTCTGGTGCGCGGACGTCCTGCGCAAGATCTACCTCTTCGACGAGACGGACGTCGCGCTCCTCGCCGCACCGCTGTTCCACAAGAACGCCGCGATGACCCTCAAGGCGATCCTGCTCGCCGGCGGCCGGTGCGTCGTCCTCCCCGGCTTCGACCCGGTCGCCGTCCTGCGGGCGATCGACCGCTACAAGGTCACGTACCTGAGCGGCGTACCGGCCATGTACCGGATGCTGCTCGAAGAGACCGAGGAGCTGTCCCGATGCGACGTGTCCTCGGTGCGCTTCGCGAGCGCCGGCTCCGCCCCGGTGACCGTCGATCTCCTCGAGCGCTTCCAGGAGGTGTTCGGCGCCCCGATCGCCGAAGGCTACGGACTGACCGAGGGGGGACCCGACGTCCTCATCACGCCGCGCTGGGGGATCAACAAGCTCGGCTCGGTCGGGATCCCGATCCCCGGCTGCGAGGTGCAGCTGCGCGGGCTCGACGGCGAGACCGAGGTGCCGGTCGGCGAGGTCGGTGAGCTCTGGGTGAAGAACCCCGGCGTCACCCCCGGGTACTACGGGCTCCCGGAGGTGACCGCGGAACGGATCCGCGACGGATGGCTCGCGACCCGGGACCTCATGCGCCGCGACGCCGACGGCTACTACTACTTCGTGGGCCGTGCCGACGACCTCATCAACGTCGGGGGCGAGAACGTCTACCCGAAGGAGGTCGAGCAGCTCCTCCTGCGCCACCCAAAGGTGCGCGACGTCGCGGTCGTGGGCGCACCGCACCCGGTCAAGGGTGCGGTGCCGATCGCCTTCGTCGTGCTGCGCGCTCCCGGCGCGGCGAGCGCCGAGGAGCTCACCGCCTTCTTCCACTCCATCGGCCCGCACTACGCCTACCCTCGGGTGATCGAGCTCGTCACAGAGCTCCCGCTGACCGGCGCAGGCAAGCTCGACCGTCCGACGCTCGAGGAGCGAGCGGCGAAGCTCGCAGAGGAGCGGCCATGAGCCGCATGCGCGCTGCGCTGGTGACCGCCCACGGCGGCCCGGAGAACCTCTCCTACGACTGGGCCGACGTGCCCGAGCCCCGAGCCGGGTGGCTCCGAGTCCGTGTGCTGGCCTGCGCGCTCAACATGCTCGACGTCTTCGTGCGCCGCGGCATGCCCGGCGTCCACATCGACCTGCCTCATGTCCCCGGCGGAGACGTCGTCGGCGTCGTCGACGCGCTCGGAGAGGGTGCCAGCGCGCCGCCTCTCGGGACCGTCGTCCTCTTGGACCCCTCGGTCAACCGCAAGGCGCTCGGAGAAGATCTCTGGGGAGGCCTCGCCGAGTTCACCGTCGCGCCCGCGCAGAACGCGATCCCGCTCCCTGCCGACGGCGAGGCGGCGGCCGTCCGCTACGCGGCCCTCCCGATCGCCTACGGCACCGCGAGGCGCATGCTCTTCCAACGAGCCGCGCTCGCGGCGAACGAGACGGTGGTCGTGCTGGGCGCTGCGGGCGGCGTGGGCGTCGGCTGCATCCAGCTCGCGAAGGCGGCGGGGGCGCGGGTCATCGCCTGCTCGTCGTCGAAGGACAAGCTCGCGAAGCTCGGCGAGCTCGGCGCAGACGAGCTCGTCGACACCTCCGGTGGCGACTTCGGCTCGCAGGTGTGGGCGCTCACTGCCAAGGTCGGCGCGGACGTCGTGGTGGACTACCTCGGAAGGGACACCTGGCCGCAATCCGTACGCGCGCTGCGGCGGGGCGGCCGGCTCGTGACCTGCGGCGCGAGCAGCGGCTTCCTCGTCGAGACCGACCTGCGCTACGTGTGGACCAGAGAGCTCTCGATCCTCGGGTCGGACGGGTGGACCCGTGAGGACCTGGAGGAGCTCGTCCGCCAGGTGCACGCCGGCACCCTCGAGCCGGTGGTCCACGCCGTCTACCCCCTCTCCCAGGTCCGCGAGGCGTTGGCAGACGTGGAGGAGCGCCGTGCGATCGGCAAGGTGGTGGTGATCCCCGATGCGCGCTGAGGAGCTCCAGCACCTCCTCGACACCTCGGCGGTCCATCGGACCCTCGAGCTCCGGGCGCGTGCTGCCGAGGAGGGCGTGGTCCTCGACGCGACGCCGAGCGACGAGCACTCCATCGGCGGCGGCGTCGTGCACGGCGGCGTCGTCGCCACCATGCTCGACACCGCGGCGAGCTTCGCGCTGATCGAGGAGACCGGGACGGACTGGAGCACGATCGACCTGCGAGTCGACTACCTGCGCCCGGTGCCGATCGCCCGCCTCGAGGTCCGCGGTCGGGTCACCCAGGTGGGCAGCCGGTTCGGTCGCGCGAGGGCCGAGCTCGCCGACCCCCGCACCGGCAAGCTGCTGGCCGAGGCGGTCGGCACCTTCGCCAGGAACCGCTGAAGCCCCGCGTGCACGCGACCGTCGACCACCTTCTCTACGGGTGCTCGGAGCTCGAGCTCGGCACCGACGAGATCGAGCGGCTCACCGGGGTGCGCCCCCGCTACGGCGGCCAGCACCTCGGCCTCGGCACCCACAACGCGCTCCTCTCGCTCGGCGAGAGGACCTACCTCGAGGTGATCGCCCCGGATCCCTCCCAGCTCGACGCCTCACCGCCTCCCTACGGCATCGCCTCGTTGCGCGCGCCCGCCCTTCGGGCATGGGCGGCGGCGCCCGACCGGATCGAGGCCGCGGTGCGCGACGCGCGTGCCGCCGGGGCCGCATACACGGAGGTCACCACCCACACCCGGCGCGCCCCCGGCGGCGAGGAGGTGCGCTGGCGGATGTCGACGCTTCCCGACGAAGGAGACAGGCTTGCGATCCTTCCGTTCCTCATCGACTGGGGCGCGACCATCCACCCCGCCGAACGCGCCCCGAAGGGCGTCCGCCTCGTGCGGTTCCACGTCTTGTCGCCCGAGCCTGCGCTGCTCCAGCGCACGCTCGGCGCGATCGGCGCCGACGTCGCGGTCTTGGCTTCCGAGACGCCGGGCCTCGAGGCCCTCCTCGTCGGCCCCTCCGGACGCGAGGCGCTCCTCAGGTCCTGACGTGCCGGCAGAGGCACTGGCCGACTGCGGGCCTCACGACGCGTGCTTTTGAAGAAGAGCGCGTCAGTGGAAGAGAATGCAGGGGAACAGGGAAGGAGAACGAAGGACATGTCCGCTCCGAAGCATGCGGCACACCGCGTCGGCTGCGCGCTCGCAGCAGCGGCGATCGCGGCGATCGGCTGCGTCGTGACCGGCCCCACCCAGAGCGGGGCCGCGACGACACACACAGTCGTCACGTGGGCAGAGCCGCCGCAGACCACCCCGAACTACATCCTGCCGTTCTACGGCGGCGCAGTGGACACGATCATGAACCTCTACGACTTCCAGAGCCTCATGTTCCGTCCGCTGTACTACTTCGGCGGCAAGACACTGACCGAGAAGCTGAACCCGACACTGTCGCTCGCCCAGCCGCCCGTCTACTCCGACCACGACACGCGCGTGACCGTGAGGCTGAAGAGCTACCGCTGGTCGGACGGCGCCAAGCTCGACGCCGAGAACGTCCTCTTCTGGTTCAACATGCTGCACGCCGAGAAGACAGGCTATGGGAACTACGTCCCGGGCGGACTTTCGATCCCGACAACGATCAAATCGATCACAGTGAAGACACCCTCGACCCTCGTCTTCACGCTGACCCGGCAGGTCAACCCGAACTGGTTCACCAACGACCAGCTGTGGGAGCCGGTGCCGATGCCGCTCGCCTGGACAAAGACCTCCACGTCGGCCCGGGCGGGATCGGGTGGCTGCGCCGCGGCGCCGTTCGGCACCGCCGACGCGAAGTGCGCCGCGGTCTACAGCTTCCTCTCCAAGCAGGCCGGGTTCGACCCGACAAAGCCCTCCGCGACGAACGACGCCTTGCCGACCTACGCCACGAACCCCCTGTGGCAGGTGGTCGACGGCCCCTTCCACCTCACGTCGTTCACGCCGACAGGCGACGTGACGATGGAGCCGAACCGGTCCTACTCGGGACCGAACAAGCCCACGTTCAAGAAGTTCGTGGAGAAGCCCTTCACGACAAGCGAAGCAGAGTTCAACGCGTTGGCCACCGGGCAGATCGACGTGGGCTACCTGCCGGCCGAGGACGTCACCTCTCCCACCAGCACACCGCTCGTAGGAGGGAAGAACAACCCGCGGATCGCGGCGACATTCGACATCGTCCCGCTGAACGGCTTTCGGATCAGCTTCATCCCCTACAACTTCAAGTCGACCGGGGACGGGGGTGAGGCCGGCAAGATCTTCTCCGAGCTGTACTTCCGCCAGGCGATGCAACGCCTCGTCGATCAGCCGCTCTACGTGAGAACGGTCGCCAAGGGCTACGCGGTGCCCGACTACGGGCCGGTCCCGATCCTGCCGCCGAACCCCTACGCGAGCAAGCTGGAGAAGTCGAACCCCTACCCCTACAGCCCGGCGAAGGCCGTCGAGCTCCTGCGCTCCCACGGCTGGAAGGTCGTCCCCGGCGGCATCGACACGTGCGTCAAGCCCGGCACCGGCTCCCACCACTGCGGCGCGGGCATCAAGAAGAGGACCAAGCTTGCGCTCGACGTCGTCTACGCCGGGGGCACACCGGAGCTCAAGGCCGTCATGGACGCAGAGCAAGCCAGCTGGTCGACGGCGGGCATCCACGTGTCGCTCAGCTCCGAGACCGTCGACTCGGTGCTCGGGACGGCCACGCCGTGCCCGAAGGGATGCTCCTGGGAGATGGCCAACTGGGGCAACGGCTACGTCGACACAGGGTACCCGACCGAGCCGGTTCTCTTCTCTTCCGGAGCGTTCACGAACTTCGGGAGCTACTCGTCGCCGACCGCCGACAGGCTGATCAGGCAGACCCAGCTGTCCAACGTGAAGCTCACAACCTCCGAGAACTACCTTGCAAAGCAGCTCCCCGTGATGTGGCAGCCGAACTTCGCGACCTCGATCACCGAGATCCACAAGGGGCTGAAGGGCGTCACGCCGCAGAACCCGATCGGCACCATCACACCTGCGAGCTGGCACTGGTCGTAGGCTCGTAGGCGCCCGACGAGATCCGCGGCCGGGGCCTCCCAGCTGGCCGGCCGCGGCCTCTCAGCTGGCCGGCCGCGGCGGGGCCGGGGGGCCGCCTCGACGTCTCGGGCTCCCCTGGGTACGATCGGACCGGCCGCCCGCAGCGGTCTGCGGTTCCGCCTCGCGGTGGAGCGCGCCACTCGAAGGAGGAACGATGGTCGGCGAGAAGGTGATGCACTTCCAGAGGAAGGGCACGGATCTTGCGCAGCTCCAGCAGAAGCTCTCCTCGTACCTCGAGTCCGACGGCTTCACCGTGCAGGCGTCCGCGCCGAGCGCTCAGGGCACGGTGCTCCAAGCGAAGAAGGGCGGGTTCCTGCGAGGCGTGGTGGACGCCGACCGTGCACTGTCGATCCTCTTGTCGGGCACGCCCGACGACTTCACCGTGCGGATCGGGATCGGCAAGTGGCTCGAGCACCTCGGGGTGATGGCGCTCGAGACGCTGCTCATCTCGGATCTCTTTCTCGTCGTGGACGTCGCGGAGACCGCTTGGAACTTCGAGATCGAGGACAAGCTCGCGAAGCAGGTCGAGTCGCTCGTGGGGTGAGCACAGTGCGCGCAGCCGCGCGACGACCGCCCCGAGATCCCGGAGCTCACGCGTGCATCGTCCCACGCGCCGGCGGGCGCGCGGGTCCCAGCGCCGCTGACGAGGCGGCCTCCATGTGGCGATCCAGCTGCCCGGAGAGCTCCTTCGGCATCGGGGTCCCCGGCGCCCGGACCAACGCCTCGCGCAGGAGCCCGCGGCGCCGGAGCGCCTCCTTGCGGATGCCGAGGCCGATGCCCGGCTGCTGCTCGAAGCAGACGAGCGGCAGGTACGGCAGCAGCGCCGCCCGCGCTGGCGCGAAGCCCCCTTCGCCGTAGGCGGCGACGCAGTCACGCAGCCCCTCGGGGAACGAGAACCCGGTCATCGCACCCGCGGCCCCGGCGGCCAGCTCGTCGAGCAGCCCGACGCCGCCCAGACCGCCGAAGACCGGAACTTCGCGCAGCGCCATCGCCAGGTGCCCCACGGCGAGCGCCGTCGGCGGGGACTCGGCCTTCACCCCGGCGACCCACGGCTCCCCTTTCAGCGCGTCGGCAAGGACTCGGGGGCCGACCGTGACGCCGCTGGCCTGCGGATAGTCCTGGACCACGACGGCCAGACCGGTGGCTTCGTGGAGGCGGCGGAAGTGCGTGCGAAGGCACCGCGCGTCGGCACAGCCCACCTGAGCCATCATCGCCACCACGCGGCCTTCGGCCGCAGCTGCGAGCGTGGCTGCCTCTTCGACGGCCGGTGCGGTCGCAAGCGCCGTGATCCCCACCACGAGAGGGAGCGCAGAGCTGTTCGCGACCACCTGGAGCACCCTGCGACGCTCGGCCATCGAGAGCCGCGCCGACTCGCCGAACACCCCGAGCACGGTGAGGCCGGCGACGCCGACGCGCTCGTAGAAGGACGCCAGCGTGACCAGGCTCTCCTCGTCGAGCTCGTCGTCTGGGCCCCTGAACGGGGTCGGCACGACGCTCCACACCCCGGGCTCGAGCGTCACCGACCGAACCGCGCTCATCCGAGGGCCCCCGCCGCCCGCAGCCGCTCGAGGTCGCCCGGGGAGTAGCCGAGCGACTCCAGCACCTCTTCGGTGTGCTCGCCGAGCATGGGGGGAGGGGCAAAGACCCGGGCAGGCGTGCGCGCCATGTGGATCGGCGCGCTCAGGCAGCGCACTGTGCCCGCGACCGGGTGGCGCATCACGGTCACCATTCCATTGGCACGGGTGTGCTCGTGCGCGAGCGCCTCTGCGAGCGTAAGGACCGGGGCGCACAGAACGTCCTGGGCTTCGAGCCTCTCCACCCAGTATGCGCTGGACTCGCTCTCCAACCGGGTCGCGAAGAGCGCCTGCAGCTCGGCGCGGTGGGCCACCTGCGCCTCGTGGGTGCAGAACCGTTCGTCGAGCGACAGGTCCGGGATCCCGAGCGCCTGGCAGATGTCCCTGAGCGGGTTCTCCTTGAAGGCGCCGACGATGCACACGGCGCCGTCTCGCGTCGGGAAGACGCCGCACAGCGGCATCCTCGCCCAGTTCACCTCCCATCCGCGGTTCATCTGCATGCACGCCTCCTGCATCTGGAGGTGGAGCATCGAGTCGAACATGGACACGTCGACGCGCTGGCCCTCGCCGTCCCGCTCCCGGGCGAGCAGGGCCAGCAGCACCCCTTGGACGAGGTGCATCCCGGTCGTGTAGTCGCAGAACGTCGTCGGGTAGACGCTGAGCGGCAGGTCGTCGCTCTGGCGCCGCCACATGAGGCCCGTGTAGGCCTGCGCGAGGACATCCTGGCCGCCTTTGTGCCGGAGCGGCCCGCGCTCGCCGAACCCGGTGCCCGAGACCCAGATGATCCTGGGGTTGAACGCGCGCACCGCCTCGTAGCCGAAGCCGAGACGGTCCATCACACCCTGGCGGAAGTTGCTCACCACGACATCCGCGCAGACGAGCAGGCGGCGCAGGACCTCCTTGCCGTCCTCGCTGCGGACGTCGACCGTGACGCTCTTCTTGTTGCGATTGATCGACAGGAACACCGGGTTGTCCAGCCCGTCGGGGTCCGGGATGGAGGTCCTGCTCAGGTCTCCGGCGCCCGGCCGCTCGACCTTGATCACCGTCGCGCCGAAATCACCGAGGATCTGCGTGCAACACGGGCCCATGTAGACCTGGGTCAGGTCCACGACGGTGACCCCGACCAACGGTCCTGGCGCGAAGGAGGCCGCGCCATCCGCGGGCTCCGGGCGCGGGTGCGCCTCATCGGGGTGCCCGGCGTCGTCGGTCTGCGAGCCCGAAGAGCGCGCGGTCACGCCAGTGGTCCTGCCACCTCGACGGTGGCGTTCGGCGCGGGGACGTCTCCTGGGTCTGCGCCCTGTTTGCGCATGCCCTCTTGGATCCGGCAAGCAGGCACCTCCCTCACGGGCACGCGCTCTTGGACGCTCAGCGCCGCAGCGATGCCGGCGGCCTGCCCCATCGCCATGCACGGCGGGATCTCCCTCGAGATCCGTTGCGCGTCGGGGGTCGCGGAGTAGTGGCGGCCTGCGACGAGCAGCTGATCGACCTCCTTGGGGAGAAGAGCACGATAGGGGGTGTAGTAGTCGCGCCCCCTGCACACTGCGTCGGGGAAGTGTCGGCAGCTCTGGACGTCGTCTTTGGTCACGACGTACTCGCCTTCGAGCAGCCTGGTCTGACGGACACCGATCTGCTCGGCGGTGTCCACGACGAAGCAGCGCTCGAAGCCGGGAAGCTCTGCGCGGGCCAGCTCGACAACCTCCGCGATGCGCGTGCGCGCCTCGCGGTCCGCAGCAGTCAAGGACGCCGGGTCCGTCCCGTCGTAGCCGGTCATGTGCGGGCAGTTGCACCAGACGATCCCTGGCAGCGGCGTCTTCAGCCACCATAGGTCCCAGGCGCCGCCGAGGAGGCGCTTGATCTTCCGGTCGACCCGACGGGCCTCCTGCTCGTTCGCGAACCTGAACTCCTCGGCGGCCTCCGTGTCGACCCCCCCGAGCCGGAACACGAGGGTCACCATGTACCTGTCGTGCACGAAGGCCGCCCCTGCCCTGGACGCGACGTCGAGGTCGCCGGTGGCATCGACCACCACCTCACCGAGGAACGCCTGCCTTCCGGACTTGGTCTCGCAGACGACCCCCTTCGTGGCACCGTCCTCCACCAGGGGATCGGAGAACCAGCTGTGCAACCGGAGCTTCACCCCGCTCTCGTGCACGAGGTCAGAGGACACCCGCTTCCACCCGTCAGGGTCGAAGGCGACCGCATAGCAGATCGGCTTGATCGGCTCGCGAGAGTGGAAGTCGAACAGCCCCCACCTGCTCCAGCGTCGCCACGTCTCCGGAGAGGACACACGGTCTTGCTCAGGGGGGTAGACGGCAAGCCCGAGGGCCTCGAGACGGTCGACGTACTCCTCCACGATCCCGGTGACGCTGATCTCCGACCCGTTGCACATGTCGTCCAGGACGAGCACCATCCCGCCTGACGCGAGCCCTCCGAGGGACCCGTAACGCTCGAGCAGGACGACGTCGGCACCCACCCGCGCGGCCGCGACCGCAGCGCTGACGCCTGCAGGTCCCCCTCCGACGACGACCACGTCGGACCGCCCGACCACCGGGGCGTCCGCGCCGGTCACGCCACGGCCTTCCTCGTCTGCATCCCTTCCTCCCTTTCCCTTTCTCCCGAGCGCCGAGCAGGAGCGACCCTCCAGGTGCTCGAGGACGGCTCGGATCCGGGGCTGCTCACGTCACCGCACCCGAGCGGTCCGCCGCCTGGGCTCGCGTCCGGGAGACGAGCGGCGTGTCCACCCCCACCCTCCCGACTCCGGACGCGCCGCCGGGGGAGCCGAGCGGCTCCCGGCGGCCGGGCAGGACCTCGAGGAAGAACCGCGCGTTGTCCTCTCTGAACGCGAGCCACCGTGCCGGCACCTCGTCGTCTCGGTAGATCGCCTCGACGGGGCATGCCCCTTCGCACGCGCCGCAGCCGATGCACTCGTCCGGGTGCACGTACACGGCTCGAGCGCCTTCGTAGATGCAGTCGACCGGGCACACGTCGATGCAGCCACGATCGAGCACGTCGATGCAGGGGGCGGTGACGACGAAGATCACCGGTCCCTCGCCTTGGCCAGCGCACGGTACTCGCGCGCTCGGAGACGATGGAGCCGCGGATCGCGTCCTGGACCATCTCCGAGAGGCCCTGGGACTCGTCGATCGACGGAGACAGCCTCTCGAGCAGGGCCGCCGAGGCCGCCGCCTCGAGCGCCCGGCGGACTCGGTGCACGAGATCTCGTATCCAGCACTTCGGTACACCATGTCCTCTACACTGCCGCCGGTCAAGTCCCGCAGGTGAGGCAAAAGGCAAGCAGGCAAAAGAGCTACAAGAGAGGAACGAGGCCGTTGCCCGTCGATTACGTGCTGGAAGACCACGTCGCGTGGGTCACGCTCAACCGACCGGAGCGACGCAATGCCCTCGACGCCGCGATGCATGCCGAGCTCGCTTCGATCTGGGCCGAGATCGAAGCGAGCGCTGACGCGCGGGTCGTGGTGCTCACGGGGGCAGGCGACCAGGCGTTCTGCGCAGGCGACGACATGAAGAGCGAAGGGGGCAAGACCGGGACGGACTACTGGCTGGACTTGCGTCCTGACGGCTTCGGTCATCTGACGCTGCGCCGGACGCTCTCGGTCCCCGTCCTCGCCCGCGTCAACGGCCACGCGCTCGGCGGCGGGTTGGAGCTGGTGTGCGGGTGCGACCTCGCGGTCGCCGCGGACAGTGCGGAGTTCGGCTTCGTAGAGCCCCGACTGGGCCGCCTCCCGCTCGACGGGGGGATCGTCGCCCTCGTGCGCCAGCTCCCTGCCAAGTGGGCCATGGAGGTCCTTTTGACGGGACGCCGGTTCACGGCAGAGGAAGCGGCCCGTCTGGCGCTCGTGAACGAGGTCGTCCGCCCGGACGAGCTGGACGCCGCGGTCGAACGATGGCTCGGCTGGCTGCTCGCCTGCGCGCCGCTCTCGCTCCGGGCGATCAAGGCGGTCACGAAGGCCACGGAGGGCATGACGGCTCGCCACGCACGGCTCCAGCAGGTGCCCGAACTGCTCGCATGCCTCGGGTCGAACGACGGGCGTGAAGGCGTCCAGGCGTTCCTCGAGAAGCGCGCGCCGAGATGGACCGGCACCTGACGCCGAGCACGTCCACCGGCGCCGACCACGCGACCGACCCCAAGCTCGCGCTACTCGGTAGGGTGTGGGCCGTCCAAGGCCGATCGGGAGGCTCACCGTGGACGTCCAGCCGATCCTGCGCGAGCTGTTCCAACGGTCCGACCTGCCGAGGACCGCGCTCCTCCCCGGAGACCCGGGTCGCGTCGACCTCATCTGCCGGAACTGGACCGACACCGAAGAGGTGCACGCCGTGCGTGGGTACCGTGCCGCCCTCGGACGGCTGACATCGGTCCCCATCGCTGCGATCTCCACCGGGATCGGGGGACCTTCGAGCGAGCTCGTCGTCGCCGAGGCGGCCGCGCTCGGCTTCACCTCCCTCATCCGCGTCGGGACGAGCGGGAGCCTTCACGAGCGCGTACGTCCCGGCGACCTCGTGATCAACGAAGCGTCCGTCCGCCTGGACGGCACCTCGGAGCTGTACGCACGAGCCACGTACCCCGCCGCCGCCGACCACAGGGTCACCGCAGCGCTCTGCGACGCTGCCGCCGCGTTGGGATGCACCTACCACGTGGGGGTCGGCTGCACCTCGGCGTCGTTCTTCGCCGGGCAGGAACGCGCGACCCCCCAGGGATACCTACCGCCGGCCGCGCACGGCCTCATGGAGGAGATGCGCGCGCTCAGCGTGCTGAACTTCGAGGAGGAAGCTGCGACGCTCTTCGTCCTCGGCCGCCTCCTTGGCGTGCAGACGGGCGCTGTGCTCGCGATCATCGGCAACCGTGTCTCGGGCGACTACCCGGACCCGACCGAGGCGGTTCGGCGCGCGGTCGACGTCGCGAACCGGGCGGCGGTGCTGCTGCACGCTCGGACGGCCGTCGAGGCACCGAAGCGAGCCGGGGAGACGGCCACGTGAGCCACGTGAGCGCTCCACCTGGCTGGGGATGCCGGCTCATCCGTGAGGCCGCGACGTACCGGGACGGCGTGATCTCCATCCTCGACCGCAGACGGTACCCCCTCGACGTCGTCCGGGTCGACTGCCGGAGCGTGGAGGAGGCCGCCGCCGCGATCGAGCAGATGGTGACCCAGAGCGCCGGTCCCGCTCGCGTGGCCGCGTACGCGATGTGCCTCGCGGCGAGGGAGCCGGCTGCCAACGGCGAGACACGCGCACGCCACCTGGCGGACGCCGCGACGCGCCTCGTCGACACCCGTCCGACGAACGACCAGATCGCGAACGTCGTGAACGAGATCCGAGCGTTCGCCTCCGCCGCGCCCGGCGGAGGGACCGAGGAGGAGATCCTCGGGTTCCTCGAGAGCCGCTGGCGCGCGCGCGACGCCGAGCTGCGGCTGCTCGGCTCTTCGGGGGCCGACGTCGTACCGCCGACAGGACGCGTCCTCACGCACTGCTGGGCGGAGCACGGGCTGATCGCAGTGCTCGAGGCGTGCATCGCGCGCGGGGACCATCCCGGCGTCTACTGCACGGAGACCCGGCCCTACCTCCAGGGTGCGCGCCTCACGGCATCGAGCGTCATGGAGCTCGGGCTCGAGGCAACCGTGGTGACCGACGGCATGGCCCCGTGGCTCATGACCCAAGGAATGGTCGCCGTGGTCGTCGTGGGCGCCGACCGTGTGGCCGCCGACGGATCGGTGGTGAACAAGATCGGCACCCTTTCGGTCGCGCTCGGCGCCAAGCATGCCGGGATCCCCTTCTATGCGTGCATCGTCGAGCCGGACCTTTCGGTCGCCACCGGAAGCCAGGTCGCCATCGAGGCGCGCGACCCCGCGGAAGTGCTGAGCTGTCTGGGCGTGCGGACGGCTGCCCCAGGCTCGCACGGCTGGTACCCGGCCTTCGACGTCACCCCGGCCGAGCTCGTGACCGGTCTCATCACCCCGCGAGGGGTCCTCGCCCCGCCGGACCTCGCCGGAGCCTTCGATGACACGTCCCGGAGCGTGGCCGGCGGCGCGCCGGCGAACGCCGCGGCGGACCGCCTTCAGAGCTCCCGCCTCACTCGCCGTAGCGGCGCCTGCGCATCTCCTCCCACACGGCGTCGAGCTCGACCCCGGTGAGGATCCTTGGTACGCCGTAGGAAAGCGACCGGCGGTACACGCCACAGAGCCACTCGAGCAAGAGCGCGCGTTCGTACGCGCGCTCGAGCGTCTCGCCGTAGGTGAGCGCGCCGTGGTTCTCCAGGATCGCAGCGCTGCGTCCGGCAAGCGCCGTGCCCACCGCGCGCGCGAGGTCCACCGATCCGAACCGGGCGTAGGGGGCCACTCGGACCGGACCCCCCAGCGCAACGATCGCGTAGTGGACCGCCGGGAGCACCTCGAGGGTCGCGGAGAGGGCGACCACCTCCGTCGAGTGCGTGTGGACCACCGCCCGAGCGTCCGTCGTCACGTACACCTCGTGGTGCATCGGCCACTCCGAGGACACCTCGCCGCGTCCCGACACCTTGGTGCCGTCGAGGCGCACGACGCAGACGTCCTCGGGTCGCATGGACTCGTAGCTCGCCCCCGACGGCGTCACCACGACGTGGTCGCCCACCCGTACGCTGAGGTTGCCGGCGGTGCCGACGGCCAACCCGTCGGGGCCGAGGCGCCGGGCGTAACGAACGATCTCTGCGCGCTCGGCCTCGAGGTCGTCGCCGTCCGCGATCCGCTGCGAACCGCGCGCACCCGGGTCGGCCCCGGGGCCGTCAGCTTCTGGACCTGACGCGCCCACCGCTCACCTCAGAGGGGATCGGGGCGACCCCGAACGATCGGTCCCAGCGATGACGGCTCTCTGCGGGCGCTCCTCCACCTCTCCGGTCGACGCTCTGACGACCAGACTCGGCTGCAGCGTGACGCGTGCGGCCGCGTGAGCTCCACGCTCCTTGGTTCGGTCGAGGAGCTCGATGCTCGTCATCGCGAGCTCGTCGGTGGGCTGTCGAACGGTGGTCAACGGAGGATGAGCGACCGCGCTGAACCACACGTCGTCGTACCCCGTCACCATCAAGTCGGACGGGACGCGAACCCCGGCCTCGTGGCAGGTCTGCAAGACGCCGAACGCGATGGCGTCGTCCCCGCATACGACTGCGTCGGGCAGACGGTTGCGTACCAGGAGCTGCTTGCTCGCGTCACGACCCCAGTCGGAGGTGAACTCTCCAAGCGCCGGATCCGAAACGGGACGGAGGCCGAGACGTCCCACGGTGGCACTGAATGCCTTCAGCCTCCGTCGTGCAGTCGAGCTCTCGTCCCGAGCGCTGACGAAGTGCACGGTCTTCGCCCCTCTTTCGGCAAGGTGCGCGAGGACCAGCCGGATCCCGACCTCGTCGTCGACCCCGATCCAATCTGCGTCGAGACGGTCGGCTTCCCGGTCCAGCTGGACGACCGGCACTCGCTCCGCGACCCTGGCCAAGGCAGCACGGCTCCTCTTCGAATCGCACGGCACGATGATGAGCCCGTCGATGCGACGCTCGACCAGCTCCTGCAGCCGACGGCCCTCGAGCTCTGCATCGCTCCCCGAGGCAGACAGGAGGAGCGTCCGACCAGAGCGTTGGAGCTCCTTCTCTACGGCCTCGGCGCACATCGCGAAGAAGGGATTGGCGATGCTCGGGACGATCATGCCGACAGTGCTCGAGGACTTCAGACGCAACCCCTGCGCGAGGGCATTGGGTCGGTACCCGAGGTCCTCTGCTGCACGCCGTACCCGCGCGACCAATTCAGGCTGGACGTGACGCTTGCCGTGCAGCGCGCGAGAGACGGTCGCGACGGACACGCCTGCGCGATTCGCGACGTCACGGATGGTCGGCGTCTGGGCGTCCCAGAGACCCTCTCTTTTCACGCTCTCCACCGGATCCTCCCGGGCGGCAGCCGGCCTTGACGCACTTCCGCTCGGCCGCTATCGTACCCTTGATGGAGGGAAAACGTTTTCCATTCCCGCACGGGGCCCCGGCGAGCGGTCAGTCGGGCCAAGTCCACACCCCGCGCCCACGAACGCACAGGTCAACACCAACCAACTTGATCGCGCACCGCAGGTCTATTACGATTCCGTGACGCAACGGAGGGAGGGGTCGCTTGCGCCAGACAGTGTCCGAGCGAGAGGTCGCCTTCTACCGAGACAACGGCTTCGTCGTGCTCCCCGACCTGCTCGACCCACACGACCTCCGCATCTGGCGCCACGCGGTCACCAGAGCGCTCGGCGAGCGAACGGGTCGGTTTCCGAGAGCCGACTCTCAGTACGCGCCGTTCTTCAGCGAAGTCCACGAGTACCATGACAAGGTCTTCACGCAGAAGATCAACCTGTGGATGACGAGCCCCGACGTCCGGGAACTGGTCCTCGACCGGCGCCTCGGACGCATCGCCGCCACGCTGGCCGGCGTCGATGCCGTGCGCATCTACCTCGACCAGGCTCTCGTCAAGGAGCCCTACGCCAACCCCACCGCGTTCCATCTCGACGTTCCGTACTGGGCGTTCAGTGCAAGCAACGCGCTGACGATCTGGATCGCGCTCTCGGACGCGACCGTGGAGAACGGGTGCCTCTGCTATCTCCCCGGAACGCATCGCGACGAGCGGTACGACAACGTCCAGATCGACAAGGACATCGGCGCGTTGTTCGACGTGTACCCGGACTGGGGGAAGATCGAGCCGATCTTCTGCCCCGTGCCCGCAGGGGGGGCCGTGGTCCACAACGGGCTGACGGCGCACGGCGCCGGTGCGAACATGACCCCCCACCGACGAACCGCCATGACCGTCGCGTACATGCCCGACGGCGCCCGCTTCAACGGGTCCCAGGATGTGTACACGAAAGAGCAGGTCAGAGGCATGGCGCTCGGCGACGTGCTCGACGACGAGGCACAGAACCCGCTCGTCTTCTCCGTGTCTACGGGCTCTTCGGCACGTTCCTCGCACTGACCCCGTCGATATGAGCGTCCCGTGATCGGTTTTGAGTCTGTGACAGAGGGCGAGCAACGATGACGGTCACGCAGCCGCCGCAGATGACGGTCCCCGCGGAACCCTCACCCGCAGGCCGCCCCAGACGACGACCTCGCCGCCAATGGAGCTTCGCCCAGCGCTACGGGGTGATCGGCGTGTGGGCCATCCTCATCGTGATCTTCGGCGCGCTCAAACCTGCCGAGTTCTTGACCACGACCAACTTCGAGACGATGTTCGACTCCCAAGGGACCCTCCTGCTCCTCGCGCTCGGGTTCATCGTTCCCCTCATCGCCGGCGAGATCGACCTCTCTTTGGCCGGGAGCTTCACCATCGAAGTCGTGCTCATCGGGAGGCTCGACATCGTCCACCACTGGGGCTATGCGCCGGTCTTCCTCTCGATCATCGGGCTCGGCATCGTCGTCGGCCTCCTCCAGGGCTTCCTCATCGTCACCCTCGGACTGAACTCGCTCATCGTCACGCTCGGTACCGGCACCGCGTTCCTGGGCATCGCCCTCGGCATCGACACAACGCCGAGATCCGGCGTCGGCGCGGGGTACGCCCAGGCGTTCTCCGGCTCCTTCCTCGGCCTCGAGCTGTCGTTCTGGCTCGCGCTGGTCGCGGTGCTCGTGACGTGGTACGTCTTCTCCTACACGCCTCTCGGCCGGCGCATGTTCTTCGTCGGTGCCAACCCGAACGTCGCTCGCCTGTCAGGCATCAACGTGACGCGCATCAAGTTCTCCTCGCTCGTCGTCTCGAGCGTCGTCGCGGCCCTCGCGTCGATCGTCGCCGTCGGTTACCTGAATGGCACCGACCCGACCCTGGGATCGGACCTCCTCCTGCCGATGCTGTCCAGTGCGTTCCTCGGGACGACGATGTTCGACGTCGGTCGCCCGAGCGCATGGGGGACCTTCGTCGCGACCTACCTCTTGGTGACCGGGTACACGGGACTCGAGATCATCGGCCTTGCCGGATGGATCCAAGACGTCTTCTACGGCGGGGCGCTCGTGATCGCCCTTGCCGTGTCGAGCCTCACGGTGAAAGGAGGTGTGGGAAACACGATCGGGCTGACGGTGGAGGCCCAGTAAGCACCGCGTGCGGCAGGGTTCGCAAGGTTGCAAGCACGCGGTCGGCGCAATGACATGACGTTGAGACAATGGAGGTCGCTCATGATCAGGAATCGAAGTGGCTGGCAGCATTCGCTTGTCGCGGGGTGCGCCGTGCTCGCCGTCGCGCTCGGGACGAGCATGCTCGCCACTGGCACCGCGACCGCGACCGCGGCGCATGCCGGCGGGCAGCGCGAAGCTGGCCTCACCGGGCCCCAGGTGAAGGCGCTGAAGCGCGCGCTGAGCGCGACAGAAGGAGCATCCAGGTTCGTCGCGCCCGGGCCGGCGCTTCCCGCGGCGAAGGTCAGGGCTCTCAAGGGTGACTCGATCATGTTCCTCGGCGTCGGCGAGAACACCTTCAACACCGAGTACCTGACCGGTGTCCAGCAGGCAGCGAAAGCGGTAGGGATGCACGTCATCTACGACAACGCGCTCACAGCGGCGACACAGGTCCACGACATCGACAGCGCGATCGCGCAGAACGCGAAGGCGATCATCCTCGAGTGCATCGTGCCCACATCGGTGTCGAGCGCGCTCACGAAGGCCAAGGAGGCGCACGTGACCGTCGTCGTCGGGTGCACAGGAGACCCGCGCCTGCCCACAGCGAAAGTCAAGGCCTTGGGGGTGTTCGGAGAGGTCACCTACAGCTACACGCACTCGGGAAAGCTCATCGCCGAGTACGACGTGCTGAAGACCGACGGCAAGGTCGATGCGCTCGTCCAGTGGTTCAAGGGGCTCGGCGCGTCCGACGACACGGTCGCTGGCTTCAAGTCGGTCCTGCAGAAGTACTGCCCGAAGACCTGCTCGGCGACCTACACCGACATCCCGCTCACCTCGAGTGGCGAGACCTCGACGCTCCAGAGCTCGGCGACGGCGGCGGTCGCGAACCCGTCGGTCAACGTGTTCTTCCCCGTGTACGACTTCATGGTCACATACGACGAGCCGATCATCACGTCCGCGCACGCCAACTCGCGCATCATCCTTGCGACGCAGAACGCGGATCTCGCGCCCATGCAGGAGCTCGCTGCCGGCAACACCGCGATCAAGGCCGAGGTCGGCGACCCGACCACCTGGGAGGGCTGGGCTTCTGTCGACCAGGCGTTGCGAGGGATGGTCGGCATGCCAGCCGTCGCGAACGAGCACGTGCCCACCAGGCTGTTCGACGCAGCCAACATCAAGAAGATCAACCTGAAGGCTCCGCTCACAACCTGGTACGGGCCCGCGAACTACCGCCTCGACTACGAGAGACTGTGGGGCGTGGCGAAATAGGTTGCGGCGTCGTCCGCGAGCTCGGCACGACCGCCGGGGGCGTACCCGGACGCCTCCGGCGGTCGCCGGTCTCCTTCTTCCTCACCGGTCCCAATGGAACTCGCTGTCGAACACCTGACGAAGTCCTTCTCCGGCACGCCGGTGCTGAACGACGTGTCGTTCACGCTCAAAAGCGGCGAGGTCGTGGCCCTGCTCGGTCAGAACGGCAGCGGGAAGTCCACGCTCATCAAATTGCTGACCGGCTTCCACGTTCCGGACCCCGGGTCCAACGCGGCCCTCGTGCTCGACGGCACTCGGTACCCCTTGCCGGTCGTCGACCAGCAGCTCCCGGACTTCAGGATCGGGGCGGTCCACCAGGACCTCGGGCTCGTCGTGTCCGCCAGCGTCGGAGAGAACCTGCTCCTCGGGCAGCCGGGGACGACGGGGCTCCGCCCCATCCGGTGGTCGAAGTTCTACGCAAAAGCCGACCAGATGCTCGCCCGCGTCGGCGCGAAGAACGTTCCGGCGCGCGCGGTGGTGCGAGACCTGCCAGCCGTCCAGCGCGCGGCCGTGGCGATGGCCCGTGCCGTCGGGCATGTCGCGGGGCGCGGCCTGCTCATCCTCGACGAGGTCACCGCCTTCTTGACCCAAGACGGTGTCGACGAGCTGTTCGAGCTGGTCCAGGAAGCGTCCAAGGCCGGGGTCATGGTCCTCTTCGTCTCCCACCGGCTGGAGGAGATCTGGCGCATCTGCTCCCGGGCGATCGTGCTGCGCAACGGCAACCTGGTCGCCGACACGAACCTGCAGGGCAAGACCAACGACGATCTGGTCGACGCGATCGTCGGGCAGCCGCTGGACTGGCTGTACCCGCCCAAGAGCGAGGTGTCAGGCCCCGTCAGGCTCCGCCTCGGCGTGGAGGACGAACCGAGGTCCGCTGGGTTCCAGATCCAGGCACGGGCCGGGGAGATCCTGGGCGTCACCGGTCTTCGAGGCATGGGGTACCAGCGCGTCATCCGCACCCTGTACGGGGAGCTGCCGCGGAGAGGGCATCTGCAGATCGACGACGACGAGATCGACCTGCTCGACATGAACCCCATCCGTGCATATCGGCTCGGCATCCGCCTCGTTCCCTCCGATCGGCTGAAGAACGCAGCGTTCGGCGACGCGAGCGTGAGCGAGAACGCGTCGCTACCGGTCCTCGCGCAGTTCATGCGACACGGCCTGTACCGGCGAAGGTCCGAGGCCGCCTGGGTCGAGGAGCTCGTGCACGACTACGGCATCGTTCCCCAGGACCCCGTTGTCCCGTTCCGCGCGCTCAGCGGCGGGAACCAGCAGAAGGTCGTCGTCGCCCACTGGCTCGAGACCCAGCCCCGGGTGCTCTTGCTGGACGAGCCGGTCCAGGGCGTCGACGTGGGAGCGAGACGCGACATCTTCCTGCGCATCGTGCAGTCTGCGAACAGCGGTGTCACGATCGTGTACTCGTCGAGCGAACCGGACGACCTGGCCGAATTGTGCCACCGGGTCCTCGTCTTTCGCGACGGACGGATCTCCGGCGAGCTCTCGGGGGCCGCCGTCACCGCGCACAGCATCAGTCGCATGAGCTGGACGGCTCCTGGCGACGCCGAAAAGTTCGAGGCGGAGCACCATGGATGAGGTGGGCATCGTGGCGGACGACATGACCACGCCCGGATGGTCATGCGACGCCCCTGCTCCTGCTCCCGATCACACTCGCGCCGGCGCAACCGCCTCGGTGGTCGTGGTCGGTTCCATCAACACCGACCAGGTCGTGCGCATCGAGCGGCGCCCAGGCCCAGGGGAGACGGTCGGCAACGGGACGATCGAGCTCCACTCGGGGGGAAAGGGCGCGAACCAGGCGGCGGCCGCAGCTCGCTGCGGCGCGACCGTGGCGATGGTGGGCCGCGTCGGCAACGACCCCTACGGCCATGCTCAGCGCGAGGCCCTCTCGGACGACGCGCTCGACGTCTCCTTCGTCGAGGTGACCGACGGCGTCCCGACGGGCCTTGCGATCGTGATGGTGACCCCTGACGGCGAGAACTCGATCATCGTCGTGCCGGGCGCCAACCGGCGTCTCAGCGCTGCGGACGTGGACGCCGCCGCGCCGCTCGTCACGACCGCCAGGGTCCTCGTGGCCCAGCTCGAGGTTCCCCTCGAGGCCGTGCAGCGAGCCGTCGATCTCGCCGCAGAAAGCGCCGGTTTCGTCGTCTTGAACTGCGCGCCGTTCAGCGCACTGCCGGTCTCCGTCCTCGCCTCGACGACCGTCCTCGTCGCCAACGAAGTCGAAGCCGCCGCGCTTGCCCGCTGCCCCACGGGGAGCCTCGAGGAGGCCTTCGACGCCGCGTCTCGGATCCACACCATGGGGCCCCGCTACGCGGTGATCACCCTGGGTCCCCTCGGAGCGGTGGTCGTGGGTGCCCACGAGCACGCGCACGTTCCCGCGAAGAGCGTCCCGGTCGTCGACACGACCGGCGCAGGGGACGCGTTCGTCGGGGCCCTGGCAGCCGCCCTGTCCAAAGGGCGCGGCATCGTCGACGCGGTGCGCTTCGGGGTCGACGTCGGGTCCGCGACGACCACGAGCTTCGGGGCGCGTGCGGTCGTCCCCAGCAGGCTCTCGTCGTGACCGAGCCGAGATCGCCGACGCCAAGCGGTACCGATCGGACGCCGCCGATCGCCGAGCAACCCCAGCCGGACGCCGGTCGTGCGCGCAAGATCGTCCTCGACTGCGACCCGGGGCACGACGACGCCGTCGCGATCACCCTCGCGGCCGCCAGCCCGGCCGTCGACCTCGTCGCGATCACCACCGTCGCCGGCAACCAGACCGTCGACAAGACGACGCGCAACGCCTGCGTGATGTCCAGCCTCCTCGGCCTCACCGAAACCCCCGTGGTCGCGGGCTGCGCGGGACCGCTCGTGCGCTCCTTGCGCATCGCGCCGGAGTTCCACGGGCAGTCAGGTCTCGACGGTCCTGCGCCCGTCGTGCCGGTCGTGCAGCCGTCGCCCGGTCACGCCGTCGACCGGATCATCGACGTGCTGATGGCGAACCCCGGCGAGGTCACGCTCGTCGCAACCGGGCCGCTCACCAACGTGGCGATGGCCCTGCGCAAGGAGCCCGCGATCGTGTCGGCAGCTCGCGAGATCGTCATCATGGGAGGTGCCTACGCTCGGGGGAACATCACGCCCGCGGCGGAGTTCAACGTCTACGTGGACCCGGAGGCTGCGCGGGCGGTGTTCGAGGCGCCGTGGCGCCTCACGATGCTGGGCCTCGAGGTGACGCACCAGGCCACGTTCACCCGCGCCGAGGAGCGCCGGCTCGAGGAGATCGGGACGCCCCTCAGCCGGTTCCTGGTCGAGCTGCTGCGCTACTTCCGGGATGCCTACCGGTCCGCAGCCGGGTTCGAGGATCCCCCCGTGCACGACCCGTGCGCCGTCGCCTACGTGATCGACCCGACGCTGTTCGAGGTGCAGAGCGCACGCGTCGAAGTCGAGACGGCCGGGGTGTGGACGACGGGCATGACGGTCACGGACTTCCGGCCCGCGAACGCCGACGCGCACCGCGTCGGGGTCGGGACGGCGCTCGACCGCAGTAGGTTCTGGGACCTCGTGCTCACGGCCGTCGAGCGAGCCGGGAGCGCCCCTGCGGACCCCATGGCCGCGAGGTCCTAGGTGGCAAGCCCCGTGAACGCGCACGTCCGCGGGGTCGCCGGGGTCGCTGCGGCCGGGAGCGCCCCGGCATCCTCGGCCTCACGCGCATTCGCTTGAGCCCGCGACGACGGCTCTGGCGCGCAGCTCGGGGGCGTCGTAGTCGCCGGTCATGACGGCGTAGACGGACCCGGGCCTGCCCGCCGCACCCCCGTGGCGCCCGTCCGGCGTAAGGGCGAGCGCCCGGAGCTCGGCCGCGAACGGATCCGGCAACGAGTGGGCGTCGCGCAGCATCTCGGCGCACGCCTCCGAGGGCTGCGCCCCCGAGGCCAGCAGATCCACGACGCTCCGGGCGCCGCACACACGCATCGCCATCTCCCCCCGCCCCGTGCATGCCGCCCCGCCATAGCGCAGATCGCAGTAGTTGCCCGCTCCCGGCAGAGCGGAGTCACCCACCCTGCCGGGGTACTTCCAGGGGTAGCCGCTCGTCGAGACTCCGACACACAGCTCGCCGGAAGTGTCCAGCGCCAGGATGTCGATGGTCCCCCAGGGTCCCTCGTGGGGCGCGAACCGGCGCATGAGACGGCGTGCGGCCTCCTGGTACCTGCGGTCGCCGGCCGTCGCTCGGTCGCTTTCCCCCTCGAGCGCCTCGTCGTCCGCCTTCTCGTCCGCGCCGAGCGCCTCGTCGTAGAGCCGTCGTGCCTCTGGGGTCAGCAGCTCGGAGCGAGCAAAGCCGCACTCCTCGGCGAAGAGCTCCGCGCCTTCACCGACGAGCAGGCAGTGCTGAGGGAGCAGCTCGAGCACCGCGCGCGCGATCGAGATCGGATGGGGGAACCCCCGGACGCCGCCCACGGCGCCGAAGGCACGCGTCGAGCCGACCATGACCGAGGCGTCCAGCTCCACCTCGCCCCGTGCGTTCGGAAGCCCGCCGGTGCCGACGTAATGGTCGGACTCGTCGTCCTCGCAGACGCGCATCGCTGCCTCCACCGCGTCGAGCGCGCTGCCGCCCTGTCGCAGCACGGACATGCCCGAAGGGAGCCCGACCTCGCTCCGCTCGCTCCCGATGATCACCGGGTCGATCACGAGCCACCTTCCCCGACGAGCGCGCTGCGCACCTGTCAGTCGGCGGGCCCGCTCGCGAGCGTGATCGCCGCCGACTGGCTCTGACCAGAGCCCGTCACCCAGCCGACCTTCACCGTGTCGCCGGGGTGGTAGCGCAGCATGAGGTCGGTCAGGTCGGAGGGGCCGGTGACGGCCGTGCCGTCGAGGCTCGTGATGACGTCGCCGTCCGCGAGCCCGGCCCGCTGCGCAGGGGTGCCCGGGATCACCCCTGCGACGGCCGCACCGCTCCTC
>JAJYXE010000016.1 GCA_021791145.1 Actinomycetes bacterium
TCGGTGGTCGCGTCGATCCAGATGATGTTCCCCGAGGGGGTCGGCCGGGCCGAGTAGGGGGCGTAGTCGGTGACGAAGAGGACCAGTGGGATCGGGCACGTCCACTCGAAGCTGACCGTGCCACCCTCTCCAGCGTCACCGTCGGGGCCGTCGACTTCGACCCCCTCGAATGGGACGAGACGCTCCGACATGAGGGCGGTCAGGGCCGAGTCTCCGATGCTCAGGGCGTCGATCAGCTCCCGCTTGATCCCGTCGCTCGTCAGCCACCGTTGCAGGATGTCGGCGAACGAACGGAGGTCGTCGTAGCGGAGCTCCAGCCTGCGGTCGTCGTCCGCGTCACTGTCTCCGAGCGTGGCGTACTCGGGGATGCCTGCCCCGATGATCTCGGTCAGCGAGTCGGAGTAGGTGGCACTCCCGTCCCCATAGACCACGACGTAGGGGTACTTCTCGCCCGTGGGGAGGAGCGGGGGGTCCATCTCTTCGATCTCGGCTGCCGTCGTCGGGGCGGCGATGGTCGTCATCATCTCGGCTACTCCTTCAGTCCGTCGTAGGGCGTCTGCCCACGAAAGTTCGCCTGCTCGTCGCAGATGTAGTGCCCTATCGGGGTCGGTCGGCGGGGGTGGCCGTTTCCAGTCTGGGCTCTGGCCGGGCACGGCATCGGTCATGCGCTCCCGGGCTGGAGGTCCTGGCTGTTCACGTACCAGGTCCCCCCGACCTTGACGAGCAGAAGGGCCACCTGCTGGACCGGCGTCCCGGCCGGCGGTGGGTAGGCGACCCCTCCCGTCATCGATCCGATCTGGAAGCTCACGACCACCGTCGCCTGGGCGGAGTTGGGGTTCGACGAGTCGGCGCTGTCGGAGCGGATGATGGTGATCGGGTACCCCATCTTGTACTGCTGGATCTTCGCCCACTGGGAGGCGTTCGCCGGGCTCCCGGCGCCCCTGGCGACGGTGGCGACGTCCTGTGCGTAGATGGCGGGGGTGACGAACGGCTTGACCAGTTGCAGCCAGTAGTCGATGCTCGGGTCCTGGTACGAGAGCGTGTACTGGGCGATCGTCTCCTGGGCGGCCACCCACTCCGGCGTCCCCTTCTCGTACATGGCATTGGCCGACGATGGGATCGGTGTGTTGGGCGGGGTGCCCGGGTTTATTGCCACGGTGGTCGGGGTAGTCGAGGTGTTAGGCGTGGTAGTGGTCGTACCCGTCGAGCCGGCTGGATTCGCAGCACTGGGGCTGGTCGAGCCGAGCTTGGTCGAGGCCGCCGGCGAGCGCCCCCCTCCGTTCCCGCCGTCGAACTGTCGAGCGGCCGTCGGCGATCCTCCGCACGCTGCGGTCAGGACCCCGGCAGCGGTGAGCACGGCGACGGTCGGGAGCAGCCGAAGGCTGACTGGTCGCCGACCGTGATTGGGAACGCCTTGATGGGACACGCTTCGATTGGACATAGCGTGCTTCCTTTCCGATCGACCACGGGTCGGTGGCCGATCTTGGCCGGACGGTGTCATACCGGGCCGCCGCCGACGAAGCCGCCGAGGTACATGGGGACGATCTGGACGTCGGATCCGGTCTCTGGGGCCTGGATCATCAGGTTGTTGCCGAGGTACATCCCGACGTGGTCGACGTTGCCCGGCTGGAACGAGAAGAACACCAGGTCGCCTGGCTGGAGCTGGGCCACGTTGGTGATGAGCGGTCCAATGGACGCCGCGTAGGTGTCCTGGGCCTCCGAGGTTCGCGGCAAGGCGATCCCCGCCTGGGCGTAGGCGTACTGCATCAACCCCGAGCAGTCGAACCCGGGCTTGCCCGCTTGGGCGGCGTAGGCGGGAGTGCACGGGTCCCCCCCGCCGACCGACCCGATGGAGACGAACCCGAACAGGCACGACGGGGCCGACCCCGACGGACCGCTCGTCCCACCACCACCCCAGACGTAGGGGAGCCCGACTTCCTTCTTGGCTGCGGCGATCGCCAGAGCGGCCTTCCCGGAGCCGGCGGGCGTGCTCACGCTGGAGGTGCAACTCGCCGTCGGAGCCGTGAGCGCACCGACGAGCTGCGTGGCACCGGCCACCCAGCCCGCCATGGTCGGCTGTTGTCCACTGACGACCGTGGCCGCCGCCAATGCCGGATCCATCGACTGCCAGTTCGCTAGCTGGGTCAGGCCCGGCACCGCTCCCTGCGGCGTGCCGAAGAACAGGTCGGTCGCCGAGACCACGTCGGCGAGTTGGGCTGGTGAACCCCACGCCGGCGGCAACCCGTACACCCCGCCACCGGTCCCGGGCGACACCTGCCCACCGAGCTCCGTGGCGGCGATGGCGGCAGTGACGGCGACGACGGCTCCCGGCTCACCAGGACCTCCAGGTCCGGTCGCCACGTTCACGATCTGGGACGCCACGGCGACCTGAGCGGCGGTGAGCGTGATGGTGGTCTGAGTCGAACCGTTCGGCGGACCGGGGATCGACGTGCCGCCGGTGATCGAGCCGGAGCCACTCGGTGTCGTGGAGCAGGTCTGGACCCCCGGCGGGCTGTACCCGACGGACCAGTCCACCGCCAGGTTGAAGATGTTGGTGTCCATGATGGCGGAGTTCCCGTCGATGGGGAGTGCGGCCAGGGCCGCCTTGATCGCGGTCTCCTGCTTGGCTGCCAGGGAGTTGGTGGGGTCCAGGACCGGCGGCGACCCCTGGACGATGGAGACGCCGTCGGTGAGGTCCGCCTGACCGCTGAACCCGGCGTTGACGAGGGACTGCCCGACGGCCTGCGCCACCCAGCGGGACGACGACAGGAGGTCGGTCTCCTGTGCCGTCGTGAGCGCCTGTCCGTTCGCCGTCGCCCCACTGAGGCAATACGGACCCAGGCCGGAGGCCGGACATGTGCCACCCGAGCTCCCGCTGGCTCCCCCGCCGCCCAGTCCGGTCGTCGGCGCCCCCGGTGGCACGCCCGCCCCGGGTCCCGAGTAACTCGGCGGGCTCTCGACCCCCGGCAGGATCGGCTGGACCGGGTTCTCTCCCGAGGTGGACTCGGTGCACGAGTCGTTCCACGCACCCCAGAAGTGGCGCTCGAAGTTCAAGATGTGGAGGGCGACCTGGTTCTGGAGAAACTGCGAGGCCGTCCCGGGGACGCCGGGGTACCCATCCTCCTGCCAGGTGGAGACCAGGATCCCGTAGGCCCCCGAGGTGGTCGTGTAGTTGCCTCCCGACTCGGCGTCCCGGATGCAGGCCCAGTCCGGGGTGTTGGTCGAGGTCCAGTCCGGCGACGTCGGGGAAAGGACGCGGGGGACCGTGCCGTTTCGTCCCCCCGACGACGTGGCCCCCGGCGGGATCCCCTTCCCGGGCTTGATCGGGGACGGAGAGCCCCCCGACGCGGACCCTCCGGGGGTCCCGCCGCTCCCGGCGCTGGTGGCGACCGCCATGCCTGTCGAGTTCGTCGTGGACTGGTCGACGGTGGCGCAGATGGCGTTGACGACCGACCCGCTCGGGCAGGAGGCGACGTTCTGGGCGAACGGCTCACCGACCCCCGTCTCGTAATACTGGATCGCCAGTAGCAGCTCCCAGGGGGTTGGGGTCCCAGTGGCGGCGGACTGGGTAGTGGCGATGACCTCCTGGGTGCTGCCGGTACTCGACGAAACCGCGCTGGTGGTGAGGATGGCGGCGAACCCCGACGAGGACCCGAGGACCATCGAGATCACGGTCACCTCCACGACGAAGGCCACGATCGGAGCGAGGATCACCGCCGCCAACCCGGCGAACAGGTACTTCTTCGGGATGACCTCCCCGAGCGCCTGGACCGCCCCGGCTGCGGCCCCAGTGAGCTGGCCGCCGGCCGCCGCCCCGGCGGCGTTGCGTCCCTGCGCTCCCTTGATGGCGCCCTTGGCGACGTTGCCGACCTTCTTGGTCTTCGAGAGGTCCGCCTTGCTGCCAGGCATGCCGCCGGTGACCTTGGACGCCTTGGCGGATGCGGCGCTCTTGGGCGCACTGCCAGCCTTGGCCGCACTGCCCGGTCCCGTCGAGGTCGAGGACGGACGCGACGGGCCGTCTGGCTTCTTGGACGCCATGTCGACCACCATGCGGCGGGTCCGCCGCCGAAATGTTGGTCAGCGCCGATCCACCGGGCCGGCCCACTCCTCGACGGCCGACTCCATCAGCGGCCAGAAGCGATCTCGCATCTCCGTCAGATGCTCGACGAGTCTCGGGGCGATCGACCGGCATGCCTCGATCCCGTCGGTGGACGACGAGATCGCCAGCGATGCCCCGTCCCACCAATCGGACTCTTCGTCACCGGGCGTCACCCCGGGCGACCCACGGTCTCCGGCGAACCAGGTGGAGCCGAGCGTGCAGACCATCTCCAGCATGAACCGACATGCGTCGGGGTCCACCCCCGAGCCGTCGGAGACATCCTCCAGGATGTCGTTGGCCACGTCCCGGAGGGAGTCGGCCCCGAGTGCCCACGAGCAGTAGAGGAGCTGGTCGTACATGGCGAGTGCGGATGACAGCGCCCACCCGGGGTCGGAGGCATCTGAAAGGATCGCTCCCAGCTCCAGGCCAGACTCAAGGAGTTCGAGGTCGGCGTCCGCCCCTCCGTCGAGCCACGCCTGGACCCGCTGGACCGACCGTGGCTCGTCCACATCGATCCCGACCAGGTCGAGCACGTCGAGCCAGGTGCCCGTGTAGGGGTCGTAGACGCCGCTCTCGGACAGCTCCAGGCAGAGTCGGATGACCCAGAGCTCCTCCGACTCCCGGTACATCCCCTCGGGGAATGGCCCTCCCTGTCGGGGCGCCCCTACGCCGAAGTCGACGACCTCGCCGTCTCTGATCTCGAAACGGTGCCGGCCGGTCACGTCGGCCGGCAGCCACAGGGTCGGTAGCCACATCGCCTCCGGCCGCACTCCGGCGACACGACGACGACCGGAGGCATCGCCTGGTCGCCCAGCTCGCACCGGGAACGGGACCGGGGACATCCGGGACACGACCAGGTCGTCCCCTGAGGTGAACCCGACCTGGCTCTTGAACAGCCCGTAGTTGATGGCCGACCGCACCGGGTCGTCGACGAGGAGGAGTGACTGGCCGGCATCGAGCAGGAAGGATCGCCGGCGGCTGTGGTGGGCGTCCTCCCGGTAGTCAGGGTTGGCGATCCACCCGAATCGGGTTGCCTTGGTCGGACTCGACGTGGGTGAGCTCTCCATACCTCAGACCATGCGTCGAACGGCGGCGACGGCGGTTTCGTCGGGGACGCGAACTCGCTCCCGGTCCTCCAGCCACGCCTCCAGCCACGCCTCCATCGTCGAGACCCAGAGATCGACCGCCCCCGAGCGTCGGACCACGGCGATCCGCCGGGCACGGGGGATGCCCGCCCGCTCGGCACGAGCGTGGGCGACGGCGGCCTGGCTCTGCCCCGTGGAGAGGATGGCGTCCGACGGGGGAGGGCCGCCAGGCCATTCGGTCGTAGCGGCCAGCCACCGAACGCCGTCCTTGCGGGCGCGGGGGATGGGCGCCATCCCGAGGGCGTAGGTGGTGCCCGCACGGTCCGATTGGACGCTGGCCCCCGTCGCGGCATCCCGGAGGGCGGACGTCAGCGACGCCAGCCACTTCACCTGGACGGTGACGTCAGGGAGGACGTCGAGGTCCCCCATGTCGTCCTTGCGGCCGGCCCCCAGCTTCCGGCGGGCGTTGGGGAGGACATGGTCCGGGGCGAGGGCACAGAGGGTGGCCACAGCCTCCCGCTCGCCACGGTCCCCCTTTTCCTTAGATGCGTTCATCGGGGAAACCCATGCGTTGGACCCACACCTCGTCGGCACCCCGGAGAGGAATGACCAGGAAGATCCGCCCCCCCCGACGCATGGGGACGGGAAACGAAGCTCGACGAGGAGGTCGCCAAGAACCAGCGCAACACGGACTACACACACCCGCGGCACATCGGATGCGCGAGCGAGCCGGACTAACCCTTCCCGGTTACCCGGTGCCGACCTGAATGCACAACGTGGGGTCCACCCAGAACGACAGCCCGAACACGGGCCAACTGAAGGAGTCGCCCCACATGTCTACCCATGCCTCTTCTTGCCATTCCCATGTAAGTCCTCGACCACCGTCCAACAGGCAGCGCACGACACGCCGGATCGTGGCAATCACGGTGTTCGTCTGCCTCGTGACGATCGGAGCCCCTCTATGCCAGACCCCCAGTCCGGGTGCGAGCCCGGCCCCTCCGACCAAGCCGTCGTTGTCGACGACGCACTCGGCCGGTCCGCTGCGGCCGCTCACCGATGCGGTCCTGGTCGACGACCTGCTGCTCTTGTCCCGACCGGAACAGGTGCCGATCCAGGTCAGGAGGACCCCGCCCGCTGTCGCTGCGGCGACCCCGACGACGGCTACACCGAGCACCGCTCCGACGGCCCCTGCCGCCCCCACCCCGGCACCGACTGTTGCCGCCCCATCCCCGTCGGTCGCTGACACGCCACCAACAACCCAACCGGCACCGGTGCTGACACCGACCCCCGCCTCACCGACCGTCGGGGCCGACGTCATGGCATCCGAGCCGGGCTGGGTGCAGGCGGCGTTCGCCTGCATCCGCCAGGTCGAGTCCAACAACGAGCCGTGGGTGGTCAACGCCTCGTCCGGCGACGGTGGCCTCTACCAGTTCAACCAGGGGACGTGGTTGAACATGGGCGGTGGACAGTTCGCCAGCGCGGCCCAGTACGCCTCGGTGGCCGCCCAGGACACCGTGGCCGCATGGACCTACGACCGGGCCGGGTTCAGTCCGTGGACGGGGGACAACCACTGCTGGGCCTAAGGCGCCACACCTCTCCGCTGCGGTGGATAGGGAGGTCCGTGAAATCGAGACAGGTCCTCCACACTCACGTAGTCGCCGTGGTTGCCGTGGTTGCCGTGCTCGCAGTGCTCGCCGCTGGCGGGTCTGTCGCCCAGGCAGCGACGACCCCGGGGATGAATGGCCCTTGGGCCAACTTCCCGGCCCCACCCTGCGGGGTGAGCATCGGGACGTTCCCGGTTTCCCCGGGGGAAGTCCAGGCTCCCTGGGGGGACGTGTACCCCTGTACCGATGCTGCCAAGCTGACGGCGATTGCCCCGAACGGACCCTGGGCCGACGCCGAGCTGTGGTTCAACGAGGAGTCGAACCACGTCTCCCCGTACCCGGGTCCGTTCGGCGACTCGGTGGCCGCCATCGAGTCGGGCGTCGACTGGGAGCGGGCCGCCCGCGGCATCCCTCCCGTCTCCTGGTCGAACGCCGACCCCGCGATCGACGCCGCCGTCCAGTTGGGGGCTGACACCGGGGCCGACCCGGTCCTGCCGCAATACGTCATCACCCAGCACCGGGCTTGGTCGTCAGACTGGGCGAGCGGGACCTCGACCGCCAAGGCGCTCACCGGTTGGATCTACGACGACGGACCGCAGGGGTGGAACCTCGACTGCCCTGCCGCGGGCGACCCAGGGTGCGGCGGGCACACCCGCTCGATCCTCGGCCAGGACATGGTCAACGCCGGGCTTTCCGACGTTGAGTCGGGGGCTGCCGCCGTCGGCTCGGACGGGATCACTGTCGCCCTGTGGCCGACAGCCACAGTCACCCCACCGGCTCCGCCTGCTCCCGCACCGGTCGTGACCACCCCACCGACCACCCCACTGACCACCCCACCGACCGTCCCACCGACCACCCCACTGACCACCCCGCC
>JAJYXE010000044.1 GCA_021791145.1 Actinomycetes bacterium
CACGAGCCAGTAGCCGCCGGTCGCCGAATCGGTGGCCATGCCGACCACCGGCTGGGCGAGGTGCTCTCCTGCCATCGAGCCGTAGAAGCGGGCGTCGCCGAAGCTGAAGACCCCTCCGTCGGCGGCGACCAGCCAGTAGCCGCGCCCGTCGGGGGTCGCCGCCATGCCGACCACCGGCTGGGCGAGGTGCTCTGCGCCCGTCGAGCCGTAGAAGCGGGCGTCGCCGAAGCTGAAGACCCCTCCGTCGGCGGCGACCAGCCAGTAGCCGCGCCCGTCGGGGGTCGCCGCCATGCCGACCACCGGCTGGGCGAGGTGCTTTCCTGCCATCGAGCCGTAGAAGGGGACACCGGTCGAGACCACGTCGCCATCCTGGTTGACGAGCCAGTAGCCGCTCGCCGTCCCGGCGGCGCCCGCGTAGGGGGCGCTGGAGGTGATTGGAGCTCCCGGTGACGGCACCTTGCCGAACGCGTAGACGGCGCTCGTCTGGGGCTGTGGGGCCTGGTGCCCGCAGATCGAGACGAAGCTGTACCCCTTGGCGCGCAGGCCGGTGATGATCCGGGGCAGGGCTGCGACCGTTTGCGATCGTGTGCCGCCCCCGTCGTGCATGTCGACCACCGCTCCGGGGAAGGCGGCATCGACCACTGCGTCCACGATCGCTGTCACTCCGGGCATCGCCCAGTCCCGCGGGTCGATCGAATAGCTCATCGCCGTGAGGCCGTACGCGGCGATCCGTCCGAGGACGGTCGCGTTCCAGGCGTCGTACGGCGGCCGCAGGCAGTTCGGGGTGAGGCCGGTGACGGCGTGGATCTCGTGCTGGGCCTCCTCGATCTGGGCGTCGATCTGCGCGACCGAAAGCGTCGCCAGGTCGGGATGGCTCCAGGTGTGGTCTTCGACGGGGTAGCCGGCGGCCGCCACCATCTCGGAGTACTGCGGGTAGTCGGCCACCTCTTCTCCGATCTCGAAGAACGTCGCCGGCACGTGGTACTGCTCGAGCACCGCGAGGACCTTTGGGGTGAAGGGCCCGGGGCCGTCGTCGAAGGTGAGCGCGATCACTTGTTTTCCCGCCGTCGAGGCGCCTCCCGGAGCCTGCCAGGTGTAGAAGGCGGGTTGGCCCGCCTGGCCCGCCTGACCCGCCTGGCCCGCCTGGCCCGCCTGGGCGCCGACCGCCTGGGCCGTGCCGAGGCCGAGCAGGCTCAGCGCTGCAGCGCCGGCAACGACCAGTCGCGCCATGCGGCTCATGGTGTGGTGTTCCATGTCACCATCCTCGGCTGTTCCCTGCTCGGAGGCGTAGGGCCGAAGGTCGGATCCGCGCCTGGGACCCGGTGCGCGCCCGCGGAGGGCTCAGTCGCTCGCCGGCATCGACCGAGACCAGACGGCCGCCAGCGCGGCGCTCGCGACCCTCGATCTCTCCGTGTCGGCCCGGCTGGTGAGCACGAGCGGCACCTTGGTCCCGACCACGATGCCGGCGACGTCGGCGCCACCCATGTAGACGAAGCTCTTGTAGAGGATGTTGCCCGCCTCGAGGTTCGGCACGACGAGGATGTCCGCGTTCCCCCCGACGGACGACGCGAAGTGCTTGATCTCGACCGCCGCCGGGCTGATCGCGTCGTCGAGTGCGAGCGGTCCGTCGACGACGGCTCCGGAGATCTCGCCGCGCTCGGCCATCTTGGACAGTGCAGCAGCGTCCAGGGTCGAGGGGATCGAGGGGTCGACGACCTCCAACGCCGAGAGCACTGCGACCTTCGGCAGCTCGATCCCGAGTGCATGCGCCAGCGCCACGGCGTTCCGGCAGATGTCCGCCTTGTCCGCGAGTCCGGGCGCGACGTTGACGGCGGCGTCGGTGACGAGCAGAGGACGGTCGTACGCCGGCACGTCGAAGACGAAGACGTGGCTCGCCCGCCGCGCGCCCCTCATCCCCGCCCCCCGGAGCAGCACCGCACGGAGGAACGCCGAGGTGTGCAGGCTCCCCTTGACCAGGACGTCGGCGCCGCGCGCGTGGACGGTCTCTACGGCAACTCGTGCCGCTGACGCCTCGTCGGGGGCGTCTAGCAGCGGCAAGCCGCCGATGTCGAGGCCGCTCTGCAGGGCGACCTCGTTGATCTCGCGCGCGGGGCCGACGAGCACCGGTGTGATGATCCCGGCGCTCTTGGCCTCGAGCGCGGCGAGCAAGGAGACCTGGTCGACCGGGAACACGACGGCGGCGCGCAGCGGGGGACTGCCGAGGGCACGCTCGATGAGCCGGTCGAGGTACTCGTGGCGATCCATGCCTCGACTGTGGGCCAGGAAAAGGGCCACCGCACGGGCCGAAAGTCCCCTCCCTACCAGGGAAAGTGCGGCGACGGCAGCCACGCGGCGAGCGGGGCCGTGGCCTCTCCGGCTCTCCGGCCGAGTGTCGGCGCCACTTGGAGATGGTCGGCACGAAGGCCGCGCCAGCGCAGCGTCGCTCCCGACTGCTCCACCATTCGCTGCACTTGCGCGAGGGCGGCGGCGGCATCGCGGTCGGCGAGCCGCAGCTCCTCGACGTCGATCGTGACCGCGCGGGGACGGAAGCGGAGGACCTGCTCGACTGCCGACACGAGGCGGGAGCGCGTCCGAGCGTCGAGGGTCCCAACGCAGCGAAGGGAGGTGGCTCGGTCGTCAGCCAACAAGAGGGCGGCGCTCGGCACGACCTGGCCCGTCTCTGCGCTCATGGGGCACGTCGCTCCCGCATGGTGACTACAGGGTGCCGAAGTCGCGCGCCGCGTCCGTAGGGCCTTTGGTCCCCCATCCTTCAGCCGCCGCAGGGCCGGGGCTACCCTCGCGCGGGTGCGCCCGAGAGGCATCGGGGTTCGAAGGTGAGCGCTGCTCTCCATGACGGCATCAGGGGCTTCGCCTCCGACCCGCCTCGGACAGGCGGCCAGACGCTGGTCCTCGGCACGACGTTCGTGGTGTGCGGTCCCGACGGCGACATCGACGCAGAGCGGGAGAGCGAGTGCGCGGGCGCGCAGGGGCTCTTCGTGCGCGACGCCCGCGTCCTGTCCCGCTGGCGCCTCCGGATCGACGGCCACCCCCTCCAGCCGCTCGGGGGGTTCACCACCGAGCCGTCGACCGGCGTCTTCGTGGCGCGTGCGCAGGTCCGGGACGGGAGGTTCGAACCGACGCTGCTCGTGGAGCGGCGCCGGCGGGTCGGTGCTGGGATGGTCGAAGAGGTCGTGCTGCGCAACTACGGTCCCGAGCCGGCCGGGGTCAGCATCGCGATCGACCTCGGCGCGGACTTCGCAGACCTCTTGTCGGTGAAGCTCGGGCGTCCGCGGAGTCCCCACACAGTCGAGGTCCACGCGGAGCACGAGTCGTGGTCCGCACGCGTGCGGGCCGGAGCCGTCGAGCGCGAGGTGAGCGTCTGCGCTCCGGGGGCGGTGACCGCCGCCGACGCGATCGCCTTCCGGGTCGTCGTGCCCTCGGCCGGCACATGGCGCACGACCCTCGTGGTGAGCGACGGCGGCGTCCGGGCGAACCGGCTGCACCAGGGTCACCGATCGTCGAGAAACGGCAGCGCCCCCGCCGCCGGCAGCGCGCTCACCTCCGGCGCTCGCCGCACCAGCTTCCGGTCGGACTCCCCCGCGCTCACCGCGACGCTGCTGCGCAGCCAGCAGGACCTCGCCGCGCTGACCCTCTTCGACCCAGAGGACGACCGCGACGCGGTGGTCGCCGCAGGGGCACCCTGGTTCCTGGCACTCTTCGGGCGCGATGCGCTCATCACGACGTCGATGACGATGGCACTGCGGCCCGATCTCGCAGTCGGGACGCTGCGCGCGCTGGCACGGCACCAAGGCAGGCGCACCGACCTGCTCAGCGAAGAAGAGCCGGGTCGCATCCTCCACGAGCTGCGCTCGGGCTTCGACACCTCCTCCGCCCCCGGCGGGGTCGACCGCTACTACGGGAGCATCGACGCCACGCCGCTCTTCGTCATGGTCGTCGCCCAGCTCGCGCGTTACGGCGCGAGCCCGGAGGTCGTCGACGAGCTGCTGCCCGCAGTCGACATGGCGCTCGGATGGGTGGACGCGCACGGCGACCGGGACGGGGACGGCTTCGTCGAGTACCGGCGCACGACGGACCGGGGTCTGCGCAACCAGGGGTGGAAGGATTCCGGCGACGGCGTGAGCTTCGCTGACGGCTCGCTCGCCGAGCCGCCGATCGCGCTCGTGGAGGTGCAGGGCTACGTCTACGGCGCCTTCGCTGCACGGAGCGAGCTCGCTCGCGCTCGTGGCGACTCGGAGTGCGCCCGATACTGGTCCGCACGGGCGGAGACGCTGAAGAGGCGCATCAACGAGGCGTTCTGGCTGCCCGACAAGGGCTACTACGCGATCGCGCTCGATGGGGAGAAGCGGCCGGTCGACGCGCTCGCGTCGAACATGGGCCACCTCCTGTGGAGCGGAGCCGCCGACGACGACAAGGCGGCGGTCGTCGCCGAGCGCCTCTTGTCCCCCGAGATGTTCAGCGGCTACGGGATCCGCACGCTGGCGACGACCATGGGCGCCTTCAACCCTGCGAGCTATCACAACGGCTCGGTGTGGGCGCACGACACCGCCATCTCGGTGGCAGGGCTGGCCCGCTACGGGTTCGTCCGGCACGCGCAACGCGTCGCCGTCGGGCTCGTCGAGGCGGCGTCGTACTTCTCCGGGAGGCTCCCGGAGCTCTTCTGCGGGTTCGACAAGACCGCGCTCCCCGCCCCGGTCCCCTACCCCGCGAGCTGTGCGCCCCAGGCCTGGGCGTCGGCTGCGCCGGTCTCGCTCGTCGTCTCCCTGCTCCGGCTCGACCCCGACCTCCCGCGAAAGACCCTCCAGCTGGCACCCGGGCTGCCCCCCGAGTGGGGTGCCGTCCAGCTCACCATGACGCTCGGGGCGGTCGACTTCGCCGTGCAGGTGCGCGCTGACGGAAGGTGCTCGGTCACCGGGGCGGACGGGCTGCGGGTCGTCGGGGGCGCGGTCGTGAGCCGCGTCTGACCGCGAGCAGCTAGCCGGCGGTCGGGAGGTCGCTCACCGATCCGAACGGCCTGCGGCCGTCCGCCGGCGCGAACCCCGGGTCGTCGTCGGGCGCGGGGTCCCGGTCGTCTGCCGCCACGAGCCCCCGGCCGGCGCGGCCGGCGCGCTCGGCGCGCTCGACGCGCTCGTAGAGGCGAACGTAGCCGTCGACCATGGCGTCGCCGGAGAACAACTGCTCCGCGCGAGCGCGGCAGTCCTGCGGCGAGAGCCGGGTGGTGCCGGCGACCGCGTCGGCCATCTCCTGGACGGTGGCACGAAGGAAGCCGGTGACGCCGTCTTCGATCACCTCGGGCGCGGCCCCCAGGGGCCTGGCGATCACCGGGGTGCCGCATGCCATCGCCTCGGCCATCACGAGACCGAACGGCTCGGGCCAGTCGATGGGGAACAGCATCGCCTGGGCCCTCCCCATGAGCCCCACTTTGACCTCGTGCGGCGGCTCGTCGAGGACGTCCACGTCGCTGCCGAGGCGCGGGGCGACGACCTCGTCCCAGTAGGCGCGCTCCGCCGGCTCGCTTCGCTTCACGATCATCGTGAGCGGGAGGCCCGCGCGCCGGGCGATGTCGATGGCGAGCTCCGGCCTCTTCTCGGGGCTCACCCGACCGACGTAGACGAGGAACGGCTCCTTCTCCACGCGCAAGGGATGGGTGTCGAGGTCGATGCCGTTGTACACGACCCCGGCGTAGCGCAGTCCCGGGTTGGCACGGCGCTGCGCCTCGCTGATCGCGACCAGGTGCACGCGGCCGTCGAGAAGGCCGAAGAGCCGCCTGGACTCCCGCGTCCAGGGTCCGTGGAGCGTGTGCACCACCGGCACGCGGCCCTCCAGCATCGCGCCGAGGGGCGGGCCGAGACCGGTGTGGTCGTGGACGAGGTCGAATTCGCGTGCCGAGAGGAACGCCGAGGTCGTGTGGAACAGGTCATCGGCCACCGAGCTCGGGTCCCCCAGCAGCGGCGCAGTGTCGAGGGGGACGACCAGCCTGGCCGTGGTGCGCGACCCGGGAGCCGCGAAGACCGTGACCTCGTACCCACGTGCCACGAGCCCGTCGGCGAGCAACGCGACGACCCGCTCGATGCCGCCGTAGCCCGTCGGCGGCACCGGGAGGTACGGAGGAGCGACAAGGGCCACCCGGCGCACGCCATCGGCCCGGATGCCCGGGCGGCTCGCGCCTCGCGCCCGTCGGGCGTGCCGGTCGTTCCCAGTCTCTCGAGCGTCGGATCCACCTGGTTGCATGACTTCTCCTCCACCGTCCGCCCCCGCACAGGTCCGGCGAGGCGGACCACGAGCTCAGCCTGCCGCATCCGGGGCCTGCCCGTGTAGGGTCGTTCGACCCGAGCCGGCGGCGGGCAGGAGCAGGACCGGCAGGGCTGCGCCCCGCAGCACGTCGCGCACGACCCTCGCACGTCCTTCCGACGGGTCCTGCGACCAGCTCAAGACGATCATGTCGGCGCCGCGCTCGGTGCCCACCTCGACCACGCGGTCCGCCACCGTGCCGGATCGCAGCAGGATCTGTGTGGCGACCGGGAAGTTCTTCGCCAGGAACTCGCGACCCAGCAGCTCGGTGTCACGGACCGGCCGGTCGAGCATCCGAGGCAGCGTCTCATCGGTGAACACGTGGAGCACCTCCACCTCGACTTCCTGGGCGAGAAGCGGGAGCAGGGCTTCGAGGACCGGGCGCGATGATGCTTCCTCCCCCTCGAGCGGGACGAGCAGGCGGTGAAGTGGGCCCTCTGCGAGGTGCCCGGTCGCCGGCACCACCACGACGGGCTTCGCCGAGCGCTCGGTCACGTCCAGCGTGGTGGCGCCCACCCCGAGCGCGCCGTGGCCCCCGCGCCCGGCGCCCATCACGATGGCGCGCACCTCGGGCCTCTCCAGCTCTGAGACGAGCGCACGGCCGGCTGGTCCGGCGACCTGGCGGAGCGGCACCCCGACGCGGCCGGCGAGAGTGGCGAGCGTCGCCGGCGCCGACGTGCCGGCGTGCACGGCCTCCACCGCTGCGCCGGTCATCTCCCCGACCCGAATGGCGATGCCGAGGACCTCCGGGGCTGCGGTGCCCCGCTCGAGCGCGGCGAGCACGCGCGCGGTCGGTTGGGTCTCGGTCACGAGCTGCTCCTCTCCGCGTCGGTCGCGCCGCGGCCCGATGTCTCCTGGCGGACCGGGACGACCACCCTCCCCTGCGATCCCCTCTCGGCCTCCGTGCCGGCCACCCGGATGCGCAGCGGCGCGGCGCACTCGACGGCGACCTCGTCGTGGGAGGCGGTGAGCCCGACAGGTACGCCGCGCACGCGGAAGCGCAAGGAGAGCTGCTGCCACGCAGAGGGCAGGCGCGGGTCGACGACCAACCCGCCGGCCTCGACGCGGGCTCCGAGGAACCCGAAGGCGAGCGCCTGCCACACGCCGCCCATGGCGGCCAGATGGAGGCCGCCCGCAGTGGTCCCCGTGATGTCGTCCAGGTCGATCCGGGCGGCGACGCGGAAGAGCTCGAGCGCGTCGTCCGGCCTCCCCGCTCGAGCGAGGAGCGTCGCGGAGATCGCGGGCGACAGCGAGCTGCCGTGGGCAGTGCGGGGCTCGTAGAAGTCGATGCAAGGTTCGAGCGAGCCCGGCACGGCGTCTTCGGGCAGCATGTGGTGGATCATGAGCGCGTCCGCCTGCTTGATGAGCTGGGACTTCGCGACCCGCTCGGCGCCGAGCAGGACGTCGATCGCGACCGGCGGGCGCGCGAAGTCGGCGACCATGAGAGGTTCCAGAGCGAAGTAGCCGGCGAACTGCTCGTAGATCCCGCGCTCGGCGTCGAAGCCGTCGACGAGGCGCGCCGCGAGGTCGCGCCACGACGCTGCCTCCTCGGCGCGTGCACCGTTCGCGCTCTTCGCGTTGCCGACGCCAGAGCCAGCCTCGGAGAGCAGGTCCGCGCCGCGGCGCAGGTTCCATCGCGCCATCGCGTTGGTGTACGCGTTGTCGTCGACCACCTGGTGGTACTCGTCCGGCCCCATGACGCCGTCGAGGTGACCGTGGCCGGAATGGTCGAGGCGGATCCGGCTCGCCCAGTACCGTGCGGTCTCGACGACAAGATCGCGCCCCGGGCTGTCGAGGAAGGCCGGGTCTCCGCTCCATTGCGCGTAGCGCACCGCCGCCCACGCGACGTCGGCGACGATGTGCTCCTCGTGGGTCCCGGTGAGGATCTCCACCGGCTCACCGTGCGCCCCGAAGACGAGCGTCGGCGTCACGTCGCTTCCGTCCCTCGCCGACTCCCAGGGGAACCGGGCACCCGCGAGGCCGAGCTCAGCGGCATGGGCACGGGCGGCGGGGAGCCGCCGGATCCGGTACTCGAGCATGGCGCGCGCGGCCCGGGGCGAGAGCGCGACCAGCGCGGGGAGCACGAAGGAGTCGGCGTCCCAGAAGACGTGCCCCTCGTAGGCCTCGCCGGTCATCCCGCGCGCCCCGACCGGTGCCTCCCCGCGCGCCGAGGCCGACGACAGGAGGTGGAAGACCGCGAAACGGGCCGCAAGCTCGTCTCGTGCCGCGTCCGCGCCTCCCGTGATCGTGACGCCGGCGTCTCGCCACCGACGCGCCCAGGTCCGCCGGTGGCCGGCGAGGAGGGCCTCGAAGCCGACCGCGTCGGCCTGCGCGAGCCGTCTTGCGGCGCGCCGCTCGGTCGGGGACGCCTTCTTGCCGGCCGACCACGCGCAGACACGCTCGAGGATCGTGCACCCTGACCGGTCCACCCACCGATCGCTCGCCGCGACCGCCAGGCGCACCTCCTTCGAGCCGGTCGACGCGACGGCGGTCCGCCCCCGGCGCATCGCCCGTGCGCAGGACCCCTCCACCGTGAGCGGGGCGTTGCCGCGCGAAAGCGTCCGATCACCCGCCTCCGCCCGCATCCCCATGAAGTACGGCCGCTGCGCGAAGACCACCCTCAACGTGCGCAGACTGCGTCCCTCGTCGGCGCGGAAGAGCACGCCGGTCCGCAGGTCGACGACCGTCGATCCCCCTTTCCCATCGGCGGGCGGCGCCGACAGCTGGAGGTCCGTCCAGACCGGGCCGTGCACCAGGCGGTCCTCGTCGTCGTAGAGGCCCGCCACGCAGAAGAGCGGCGACGAGCCAGCGCCGCGGTCCTCCCTCGAGCCGCGCGTGCCTGCCCGGCCGTTCGAGAGCGCGCCGAGCGCCTCGGCGACGCGCTCGGAGGAGGGGTGGACCGGGAGCGGGACGACCCAGCGCGGATCGTCGTCCACCCGAGGCACGCGCCGCGCGGCGCGGCGGGCGAGCTGTGCGTCGAGGAGCTCGAGGAACCGTCGGGGGCCGCCCCCGAGCGCTGCGACCCCTGGGGGCACCCCGCCGGGCTCCACGCCCACCGACACGACCACCGCCCGGGCGAGCTGTTCCACGAGCATCAGCGAGTCGCTGCCGGGAACCCCCCCGATCGGACCGAGCTCGTCGCCCGCGACGAGGACCAGCCGCCCGGTCAACCCCTCGTCCTCGAGCCAGCGGGCGGCGAAGCGCGCAGAGTCGGACTTGTCGGTGAGGCCGATCTCGACGTGCTTGACGTCGCTCGTGATGCGAGGGTCTTCGAGGCCGGCACTCCGGGCGGTGCGCCGGGCGAGCTCCACCACGTCGGCCAGCGTCCCCGCATCGGTCATCGCCAGGCGCCGTTCCACCGCCGTGAGCAGTGCGGCGATCTCCGCCTTCTTCGGGTCCGCCCACTCCGGCTCGGGGATCAGGTCGATCTTGCGCCGGTTCAGCCGGCTCGAGACCACCTCCGTCCCGAGCCCTCTTGCAGAGAGCTCGCGCACGACGAGCGCGGCCGCGCGGTCGAGCGCTGCGTCCTCCTCGGGCGTCGCCACGCGTCGGGAGACGAGCCTGAGGCCTCTCGGGGTCGCCCGGAAGACCTCCGATCCCCGGTTCGCGCAGAAGAACAGGCGGCCGGGTCCGTGCGGGCGCGCCTGGAGCTGCCCGTCCACGTTGCCCACGTGCGTCCCGCTCACCACGAAGACGTGGACACCAGCCGCGCTGAGCGCCTCGACGCGGGCCTGCAAGCCGGACGCGTCAGCGGCACGGTCGACGACGGCGGTCCCGTCCCAGTCGAAGAGGACTGCCTCGAACGTCTCGTCCAGTTCCGCCTCGCCGGGGTGCTCCCCACCGGGGTGCTCGTCGTCCAGTTCCGCCTCGCCGGGGTGCTCCGCGCCGGGGTGCTCCGAGAAGGTCATGCGCGCATCGCTCCCAGTGTGAAGGAAGGAGCGGCCCGAGCGTAGGGCCCTTTGGCTGTGCCCGGGTCCCCGCGGGCGGTCAACCGACCGCGAAGAGGTCGCCGAGCCGCTCGACGCGGGCGAGGACCGCCGTCGCCCCGAACCGCAGCGCCGCGGGGTCGCCGCTCGAGGCGCAGGCGGCGACCTCGTCCATCGTCACCGGCGTCGACACCGACGGCTCGGGGACCCCCCGCAACGAGTAGGCGGCGACGGTCGTCTTCGCCGGATGGTTCTGGCTCCAGTCGATGAAGACCTTCCCCGGGCGCAGGTCCGTGCGCATCTTTGCGACGACGAGGTCGGGGTGCGCCCGCTCGGCCGCACGGGCGATCTCCCTCGCCTGGTCGCGCACCTCCTCCCAGGGCCGGGCGGGAGACAGCGCCGCGTACAGCTGCAGACCCTTCTTTCCGCTCGTCTTGGGGCGCAGCGCGCTCAGCCCGCGCTCGGAGAGCACGTCGGCGAGCTGCAGGGCAACCGTGCAGCACTCGACGATCGTGGCCGGTGCGCCGGGGTCCAGGTCGAACACGATCTGGTCGAAACTCCCGTACTCGCCGGGCCGGGTGCTCCGCCACAAGGGCACGTGGAGCTCGATCGCCGCGAGGTTGGCAGCCCACACGAGCGAGGCCAGGTCGGCGATCGCCGGCGCGTGGATCGTCGCCGACCCGTCCTGGCGGCTCGAGCGCGGCACGTCGATCGCCTCCACCCAGCCCGGCGCGCCTCGCGGCAGGCGCTTCTCGAAGAACGAGCCGCGGCCGACGCCGTCGGGGAACCGCACGAACGTCACGGGCCGGCCCGCGAGGTGCGGGAGGAGCACCGGCGCGATGCGCACGTAGTAGTTGACGAGGTCCCCCTTGGTGAAGCCCGCCTCGGGGAACAGGACCTTGTCGAGGTTGCTGAGGACGACGCGCCGGCCCCCCACCTCGGCGACGGTCCTGCTCTCGGTCTTGCTCTCGGTCCGGCTCTCGGTCCGGTTCTCGGTCCGGTTCTCGGTCCGGCGCTCGGCGCTCACTGCCGCCCCCCGGGCTCCCTGACGACCTCCGAGGGCGCCAGGTCGTCTCTGAGGCCGAGCCACGACGGCTGCCGCAGCCGGCCCGCACGGGTCCACTCGCTGAAGCGCACCTCGCCCACGAGCTCCGGCTCCACCCAGGTCGCCGACGAGGCGTCGGCCGGCGGCACCGGCGTCGTGAAGGGGGTGCTTGCCCGGCGCAGCGGGCGCAGGTGCGAGAGGAGGTCCGCGATGGCTCGTTCGCTGAACCCCGTGCCGACCTTCCCCGCGTAGGCGAGCCCCCCGGGGACCGGAATGCCGACGAGGAGGGCGCCGAAGCCTGAGCGGGAGCCCTTGGGCGCGCTGAAGCCGCCGATCACCACGCTCTGGGTCGCCGACAGCTTCACCTTCACCCAGTCGGAGCTTCGCTGACCGGGGCGGTAGGGGCTGGCGGCGCGCTTGGCCACCACGCCCTCCAGGCCCTCGGACTCCGCGGCCGAGAGCACGTCGGTCCCCGGGCCCTGGTGCGACGGAGGGACTGCCCAGTGCGCACCGGCGAGCCCGAGCCCCTCGAGGAGCCGGCGGCGCTCCACGTAGGGAAGGGCCGTCGTCGAGACGCCGTCGAGATGGAGCAGGTCGAAGAGCATGTAGGTGACCGGCACCGAGGAGGCGAGACGGCGGGCGCGCGCGGGGTCGTCGACGAGCATGCGCGGCTGGAGCGCCTCGAAGCTGGGCCGGCCGCCCGCGTCGAGCGCGATCACCTCGCCGTCGAGCACGACTTGGTGCGAGCCGAGCGACTCCCCGAGGGCGTGCAGCTCGGGGTAGGCGGCGGTCCGGTCGTGCGCGGCGCGCGACGAGAGGCGGATGCGGCCACCCTCCACGTACCCGATCACCCGGGCTCCGTCCCACTTGAACTCGTAGCGCCAGTCCCCGCCGCCGTCGGGCGGCAGGTCGCCCGGAACCGCGAGCATCGGCTCGACGGTCCTCGGCAGCGGCTCCCAACCCTGCGGCGCGGGGTCCTCCCGGTGCAGCAGCCAGTCGTCGCCGCGGGTCCAAAAGAGCACGAAGCGCGCGTCGACCCGGGACCCGTGCAGGTGGAACTTCACCTCCCGGTCCGTCCACTTGGTCGCCTCGTAGGTGCCCTTGTCCCAGATCGTGACCTCCCCGGCGCCGTACTCCCCCTCGGGGATGGTCCCCTCGAAGGAGCCGTAGGCGAGCGGATGGTCCTCGACGTGCACCGCGAGGTGGTTGGTGGTCCTGTCGTTGGGGAGCCCCTTGGGCACCGCCCACGACACGTACACGCCGTCGTGCTCGAGCCGCAGGTCCCAGTGGAGCCGACGGGCGTGGTGCTCTTGGATCACGAACGTCGGCTCGCCCCGCCGGCGCCGGCGCGTGCGGCCGGCGGGGACCGGCTCGGGGGTCCGCGCGGGATCGCGCTTCGAGCGGTAGGAGTCGAGCGGCGTCCGGCCAGGCTATGCGAGGCGGGCGGCCGCAGCCGACGCCACCTCCTCCGGCGCGGCGGCGCACGTCCGCGCCGCTTGCACGAGGAGGCGCCGCAGCTGCTCGGCAAGCGTGAGCGCGGCCATGCGCGGGTCGCCGGCCGCCAGGGGGACCGGCACGCTTCCCGGGTCGAGCCCGGAGACGGCGAGCACCGCGCGGCGGAGCGACTGCATCGCCGCGATCAGCCCGTCCGCACCGGCGTCGTGGCGCTGCATGCACACCGACAACGCGAGCGGGAGCGCCAGCGGCGCGGCGGCGAGCATCTCGTCCGTCGCTCCCCCGAGCACCGCCGCGACCTCCGCTGCGACGAGGCGCTCGGAGACCCCATCCTCCTCGGCCTCCGAGGAGGCGCCGCCCGCCACGAGCCTCAAGCGGCACCCCTCGGGCTTGCGCACGTTCCCTCGCACGCCCCATAGCATCCCAACCGGGTGTGACGAGGTGGTGGATGGGCACGCACTGGAGCCACGCCGCACCGATCCCGGCGCCCCCTTGGGCGGTTGCCCTCGACCTGGCGATCGACCCCGGGGGTGGGCGGGACCTGCTTCAATTGAGGGGTCCGACGAGGAAAGGGGCGGCATGCCCAGAGCCGTGTGGACCGGGTCGCTCAGCTTCGGCCTGGTGAACGTGCCGGTGGCGCTCTTCGGCGCCACCGAGGAGAAGTCGATCCGCTTCAACCAGTTCCAGGCTGGCACTGCGGACCGGATCCGGAACAAGCGCGTCAACGAGCGCACCGGCGACGAGGTGCCCTACCAGGACATCGCGAAGGGCTACGACCTGGGCGGCGGCGAGTACGTCCTGGTCAGCGCCGACGAGATCTCCTCGGTCGCCCCGGGGCGGTCGAAGACCATGGACGTCTCGGCGTTCGTGGACCTCGCCGAGATCGACCCCGTGTACTTCGACCGGACGTACTACCTCGCGCCGCCCGAAAAGGGCCGGAGCAAGGGTGCAGAGCGCGCCTACGCGCTGCTGCGAGAGGCGATGCTGCGGTCGAACAAGGTCGCCCTCGCGACCTTCGTGCTGCGTGAGAAGCAGCACCTCGTGGCCATCCGTCCCCGCGCCGACACCCTGGTCGTCGAGACGCTCTTCTACGCCGATGAGGTGCGCAAGCCGCTCGAGGAGATCGGCACGCTCCCCGTGGAGGCGGAGTGGTCGCCCCAGGAGCTCGAGATGGCCACCATGCTCATCGACTCGATGACCACCGCGTGGGACCCCGAGCAGTACCACGACACCTACCGGGAACGGCTCGAGGACCTCATCGAGCGCAAGCGGGCCGGCGCGGTGGTGGCCGTCGAACCCCAGGCACCCGAGGGAGCGCCCGTGGTCGACCTGCTCCAGGCGCTCGAGGCGAGCCTGCGGGCCACGCGCGGCGCCACGGAGCTCGACGCCTCGGGACCGGGGGGTCGCACGTCCGAGGAGACCAAGTCGAAGAGGGCCAAGAAGGCGGCCCCGGCGACGAAGCCCGCTGCGACCTCGCGTCGCAAGGCGTCCTAGACTGGCCCCGCCGGCCCCGGCCTTTCGCCTCAGCCCTGGCCGGGCCCCGGCCTTTCGCCTCAGCCCTGGTCGGCCCCGGCCGATCGACTCAGCCCTGGCCGGCCCCGGCCGATCGACTCAGCAGACGTCCTGGTAGGGAGCGTCGCGGACGGGCACACGGCGCGGCCTTGCGCCAGGAGCCGGACCACCCTGTCCGGCGGGGCCCGCCGCTTGGCGTTCCTCGCGCAGCGAGCGCCGCATGGCCGCGTGGACCAGGTTGGGCGTGAGGACGCCGAGGTAGCGCCCCCCGTCGACCACGGGCAGCCACCCGATGTCGTGCTCGAGCATCTCGGCGAGGGCCGCTCGCAGCGTCGTCCCGAGTGGCACCTCGACGGCGAAGGGCCGGGCACGCTCACCGGCGCTCTCCGTCCCGTCCGCGCCGGCGTCCGGGCCGCCGTCGGCAGCGCCGCCGTCGGCGCCGTCGGCGACGTCGACCCAGCCGACCAGCCGCTGGCCGTCGACGACGACGGCCCATCGGCTCTCCGCGGGGTCGGCGGGGTCGGCGGGGTCGGCGGCAGCGCGGAGAGCCGCGAGGGCCGCGACCGCGCGCATCGGCATCGTGGGCGGTACCTCGAGTGGGTGGACGGGGTCGTCGGGCCCGACCGTCACCACGGCCAACCGGCGAACCCCGCGGTCGGCGCCGACGAATTCGGCGACGAACGGCGTCGACGGCCTGCCCAGCACCTCGACCGGCGAGTCGTACTGCTCGAGCACCCCGCCCCTCGAGAGCACGGCGATGCGGTCGCCCAGCCGAGCCGCCTCGTCGATGTCGTGGGTGACGAAGACGATGGTCTTCACGAGGGCGGACTGGAGCTCCACGAGCTCCTGCTGGAGGCGCTGGCGCGTCGCAGGGTCCACGGCCCCGAACGGCTCGTCCATGAGCAGCACCGGAGGATCCGCGGCGAGCGCACGCGCGACGCCGACGCGCTGGCGCTCCCCGCCGGACAGCTCGTGGGGGAAGCGCCGCCCGTACTGCGCGGGATCCAGGCCGACGAGCTCGAGCAGCTCGGCCACGCGCCGGGCCACCCGTCCTTTGTCCCAACCGAGGAGGCGCGGCACGACCGCGACGTTGTCCGCGACGCGCCGGTGGGGGAAGAGGCCGCCGTGCTGGATGACGTAGCCGATCCGCCGTCGAAGCGCGACGGCGTCGAGCGAGGCCACGTCCTCTCCGTCGATGAGGACGCGCCCGCCGCTCGGCTCGACGAGCCGGTTGATCATCTGCAGCGTGGTGGTCTTCCCGCATCCCGACGGGCCAACGAGGACACAGATCTCGCCGCTCGGGATCTCGAGCGAGAGCGACTCGACGGCGGCGGGTCCTCGGGCATAGCGCTTGGACACGGCGTCCAGCACGATCATGGAGCGCCCAGGTTACCCACCCGGCCGCCGGCGGAGCCCGGCGGCCGCAGCGCGAGGGCGGGCTAGGGTAGCGGGGAGTGCCAGCGGGGGCCATCGTGGCCGGACTGTTCGAGTGGAGCGCCCTCCCGGCGTGGCCGACAATCCGCGCCGACCTCTTCCAGCACGTCGAGCTCTCGGTCCTCGCGGTCGGGATCGGCTCGGCGATCGCGCTGCCGCTGGCGGTGGCCGCCTGGCGCTACCGGGTCGTGCGGCTCCCGGTCTTCGCCTTCTCGAGCGCCCTCTACGTCGTGCCCTCGCTCGCCCTCTTCGTGATGATCCTGCCGGTCACGGGCATCGGCTCGGTGCTGACGGCCGAGGTGGCGCTGGTCGGCTACACGCTGCTCATCCTCGTCATGAACATCGTTGCGGGGCTCGAGGCGGTCCCGCCCGACGTCCGGGAAGCGACGGCCGCGATGGGGTACTCGGCCCCGGCCGCGCTGATGCGGGTGGACCTCGTCCTCGCGCTCCCCTACGTCTTCGGGGGCCTCAGGATCGCCATGACGACTGTGGTGGGGCTCGTGACCGTCACCGCGCTCATCGGCCTGGGGGGTCTGGGCAGGCTCATCACCACCGGCTTCAACGCCGACAACGGCACCGAGGTGCTCGCCGGCCTCGTGCTGTCGGTCGCGCTCGCCGCAGCGTTCGACCTCCTGCTGGTCGGCCTGGAAAAGCTGTTCGCGCCCTGGGCGCGAGGACAGCGGAGACCACGCGGGGTCCGGCGTGCGGCCATCGGCGCTCGGGGCTGACGTGCACTTCTTCACCCAGGTCGCCACATGGTTCGCCCAGGCGACACACTGGCGCGGGCCGAACGGGATCCCCACCCTGCTCGTGCACCAGCTGCTGCTCAGCATCGCGGTGGTCGGCGCCGCGTTGGTCGTCGGCGGCGCGACCGGCCTCGTCCTCGGCCACTTCCGACGGGGCGCGCTCCTGGCGGTGAACTCCGCCAACGCGGCGCGTGCGATCCCCACGCTCGCGCTCCTCACGCTGTTCGCCATCCTGCCCGCGATCTCCCTCACTTGGGACGGGTTCCTCGCGTCCTTTCTCGCGCTCGTCGTCCTCGCAGTGCCCCCGATCCTCACGAACACCTACGTCGGGGTGCGCGAGGTCGACGCCGACGTGCGGGAGGCCGCGTCGGCGATGGGGATGCACGGTGGCCAGGTGATGCTCGCCGTCGAGCTTCCCCTGGCCCTGCCGGTAGATCGCGACGGGCGTGCGCGTCGCGGCCATCGAGGTGGTCGCGACCTCCACGCTCGCCGCCTACGTGAGCTACTCGGACCTGGGCACCTACGTGATCTCGGGGCTGGATACCAACGACACGGTGGAGGCCTTCTGCGGCGGTCTTTTGGTCGCGCTCAGCGCGGCCCTGGTCGCCATCGCGTTCGGGCGGATCCAGCGCCTCCTCACGCCGGCCGCGCTGCGTCGCGGCTCGCCGGTCCTCGCGCGCGCAGGGACGGGGACGAAGGGCGCGTGACGGTGCGTGCCTCGGGTCCTATACGGTTGCGCCGTCGAAAGAAGGGAGCCGACAGATGACCCGATCCCTGCGCAGACGGGCGGCGCCCCGCGCCGTCGCGCTGTGCGTGCTCGCTGCGGTCGCGCTCGGAGGGCTCGCCGCGATCCCCCTGGCCAGCCCCGCGGCGGGCGCGGCGTCCGCTTCGTCCACGGCACGCAAGGCGGCCAAGCCCACCATCGTGATCGGCTCGACCAACTTCGAAGAGCAGACAATCGTCGCGAACCTGTACGCCGACGTCCTGAAGCACGCCGGCTACCAGGTGAAGCTCGAGCCCTCGCTCGGCACCAGGGCCATCGTGGTGCCGGCGATCGAGTCCGGGCAGATCGACCTCGAGCCCGACTACGCCGGGTCGCTCGTGAACTTCCTCGCTGGGAACAACGCGACACTCCCGCAGTCCAAGAAGCTCGGGCCGGCACTGCGGTACCTGCGGGCGCACCTGAAGAAGCACGGCGTCACCGTGCTTCGTGCCGCGAAGGCCCTGGACACGAACGTCTTCGCCGTCACCAGGGCCACCGCCAAGAAGTACCACCTCACCACGATCGCGAGCTTGAAGACCGTCGCCTCGAAGCTGGTGCTCGGCGGACCCCCCGAGTGCCCGACATACGAGGGCTGCCTGAAGGGGCTCGAGAACGTGTACGGGCTCCACTTCGCGGCCTTCAAAGCCACCGACGAGGCAGGGCCGATCTCGGTCGCCGACCTGAAGAACGGCGCGGTGCAGGTCGTCGAGCTCTTCTCGAGCAACGGCACGGTGCAGTCCAACCACTTCGTCGCCTTGAAGGACACAAAGCACCTCGAGGGGGCGACATACGTCGTGCCGGTCATCCGCAAGTCCGTGGACAAGCCAGGCGTCCGCAAGGTGCTCGACAGGCTCTCCAGGGCGCTCACGACGTCCGCGCTCTCCGCCCTCAACCTGAAGGTGACGACAACAAAGAGGCAGCCGGCCACAGTCGCCAGGGCTTGGCTCAGGCACAAGAAGCTGATCTGAGGCGGGCTGCTCCGCCGAGGCCGGTGGGGGCGCCGAGACCTCAGCTGTCCAGGTGGAGCGGGAGCCCGAAGGAGCAGAACAGCCGCTCGGGCTCCGACAACGCGAGGAAGAACGCCATCTCTGCGATCTTCCCCCCTGAGATCTCGAGCACCTGGAGCGCCCACGGCATGTAGCCGCCGTCGGGGTCCACCCGGTACTGCCCGAACGCCGGGCAGCCGTTGGCGGACGTCGCCACGAGGCGCGAGCCCCGGCAGTGGCTCGGCTGAGGCTGGCGCATCCAGGCCGCGATGTGCTCGGCACCCTGGAGCCACAGCTCGAAGGGGGGCATCGACTGGACCGCGTCGTCGTGCAGCAGCGTGACGAGCGCGTCCAGGTCGTAGCGCTCGAATGCGTCGACGTAGCGCGCGAGGAGGTCGGGGTCGACGTCGTCGAGCGGCCCCGACGCCCGGGGCGATGGCACCGCGGAGAGCGTCGCACGAGCCCGCTGGAGCGCGCTGTTCACCGAGGCCACGGTCGTGCCGAGCAAGGCGGCCACCTCCGCGGCCGACCATCGCAGCACCTCGCAGAGGATGAGCGCCGCGCGCTGGCGCGGGGGCAGGTGCGCCAGCGCGCTCACGAAGGCCAGCCGGATCGACTCGCGAAAGGTCGCGACCTCCGCCGGGTCGTCGTAGTCGCCGGCGACGCTTCGGTCGGCGATGGGCGTGATCCACGTCGCCTCGGGGAGCGGCGCACGGAGCATGGACTCGTCCGGCGGCGACGAGGGGCCGAGCTCCATCGGGCGGGCGCGCCGCTGGACCTGCCTCGCCATGTCGATGCAGACGTTCGTGGCGATCCGGTAGAGCCATGACCGGATGCTCGAGCGTCCCTGGAAATCCGTTGCGTGCCGCCACGCGCGGAGGAACGTCTCTTGCACCGCGTCCTCGGCCTCGAACGCAGAGCCGAGCATGCGGTAGCAGTAGCCGGTGAGCTCCCGGCGGTACGGCTCGAGGTCCGCCGCGGTCCCCGGCGCTCCGACCCTCACCGCTGTAACCCTCGAGAGCGATCCGCCTGGCCGCGCTCGCCACCTTGGAGCGCGTGGGTCGACAAGAGGAGCTTCATGACGAGATCCGTGTCGGCGAGGTCCGCGAGGACCGCGTCGGCCTCGAGGGACTGCACCGCGTCGAACCCCTCGCGCCCGGTCCCCACGATCATGCAGCACACCCCCCCCGCCCGGGCGCAGCTGAGGTCGCGGGCGGTGTCGCCGATCACCCAGACCTGGTCTGGCAGATAGGTCTCCCCGCGTCGCTCCCGCACCCGGTCGAGCGCGATCGGCACGAGCCCGTCTCGATCGGCATGGTCTGTCCCGTAGGCGCCCACGGCGACGTCGAGGAAGCGGTCGAGGCCGAAGGCGTGGACCTTCACCACGGCGTTGGCTCTGATGTTCCCGGTGAGCAGGGTCTGGCGCACCCCCCGGACCTCCGAGAGCGCCCCGAGCAGCTCGGCGACTCCCGGGTGGACAGCACCCTCCACGCGCATCCGTGCCGAGCCGGCTGCGAGGATCCGCTGAGCCTCTCCGAGCGCGACGGGCACGAGCGTGTCGACGTCGCCGGGCGCCACGCGCGAGAGGCTGAGGAGCTCGCGGACGATCTGTGGGTCGGTCTTCCCTCCCATCGCGACCTCCGGCACCTCGTCGATCCCCGCCGCCCGGCACGCGCCGAGCTCGAGCGCGAGGCGCCCCACGGGACCCGTCGCAAGAAGCGTGCCGTCGATGTCCCAGAGGATGAGGCGCGTGGGCACCGCCACAGCCTCTCCGGCCAAGGGCGCCTGCGCAACCCGACTGCAGGCCGGCGAGCGCGTCTCAGGTCGCCTCCACCGGATCGCCGCCCGCGAGCGCGGCGTCCGGCAGCTCTCGTCGACGTGGCGGATGCAGGGAGAACAGCACTGCGTAGAGCACGGCGTTCGCCACCTGGAGCACCGCCGCCAGCTCGAACGGCGCGGCGAGGCTGACCTCGTCGAAGAGATAGCCGGCCGTCGCTTGGCCCCCGGCCATCGTCGCCTGGGCAGGCAGGTTGGAGAGCGCGGCGACACTCGCCCGCTCATCGGGATCGGCCATGTCCTGGGTGAACGACTGGCGCAGCGGCAGCCCGATCCGCTGCACGAGCATCCGGACGAAGAAGACCGCGCCTGCGCTCCAGAATGCCGGCGCCAGCACCATCGGCACGAGCAGCGCACCCCCGACGGCGCGCACGACGCTGATCGCGCGCACCGTCCCGAGGAGGTTCGCGACCCGCGCCGCGGCGAGAGCCGAGGCCAGCGATCCCAGATTGACCAGGGCGAACAGCAGCCCGATCGCGCCCGGGGTCGCCCCGTAACGGCGGAACAGCCAGTAGCTCACGAACGGGCCGAAGAGCCCGATGGCGGCGCCGTTCGTCCCGTTGGTCACCCAGAACCGCCACAGCGCGGGCCACGAGCGCCGGGGCCACCGGAGCCGGCGGCGTTCGCCGGCGGGATCCCGCGGGCGAGGGGCCTCGCGGATGAGCAGGCCGAGCAGCCCGGCCGCGGCGGACAGCGCCGCAGCGATCAGGAACGCGCCCCGGTACGCCTCGGTCGCCACCGGAGCGGACATGTGCGGCGTCGTGCGGACGACCTCGGTGACGAAGCTTCCGAGGAGCGCGCCGAGCGAGGAGGTGAAGGCGACTCGTCCGAAGGCGGCCGCGCGCCGATCGCCGCCCACGCTGTCGGCCACCAGTGCCGACTCGGCCGGCTGGTAAGGGCCCACGTTCCCGGCGCCGGCGCCGGCGCCACGGCCGAACGACCCGAGCGCGCCTGCCGCGAAGAGGAGCGCGGTGGCGCGAAGCTCTGCGTAGACCAACGCGGCCGCCGCGGCCACGAGCGGGAGCGCGACGAGGAAGGGCTTGCGGCCCAGCCGATCCGAGAGGAGCCCGACGGCGGCGCTCATGAGGGCGGACGCCACCGTCACGCCGACGAAGAGGACCCCGATCTCGAACCCGGAGAACCCGACGGCGGCGAGGTAGAGGGCGGTGACGATCGACGCGATCGCCCGCGCCGCGCTCATGCTCACTCGGGCGGCGAGGACCACCCGGAGATTGCGATCCGCCCATGGGGGCAGGACAGACCTCCAGCTCCTCTGCCAGAGCGCACGAAGGCTCACCCTGTCGAAGGGCCCGAAGAGGCGGAAGAGGAGACCGTCGTCCTCACGATGGCGCCCTCGAGGAGGTGCACGACGGTGTCGCATGCGCCGATGACGTCGGGGTCGTCGGAGGCGATGACCACCACGTTGCGGCGCGCCGCGTGGGCGCACAGGAGTTGGAGGACGCGCTCGCGGTTGTCGGGGTCGAGCTCTGCGGTCGGCTCGTCCGCCACGAGGACCGACGGCTCGGCAGCGAGCGCCCGGGCGACCCCGACCCGCTGGCGCTGCCCGCCCGAGAGCTCGTCGACGGGCCGGTCCTTCTGCTCGGACAGCCCCACGGCGCCCAGGGCGGCGTCCACCCGCCGTGCGACGGCCTCGCGCTCGACGCTGCGCGCCTGGAGCGGGAAGGCCACGTTCTCCGCCGCGGTCAACCCGCTGAGCAGCCCGTGGTTCTGAAGGATCAGCCCGACCGTCGGGCGCGCGTCGGCCATCGCCTCGCCGCCGTAGCGCACGCTGCCTCCCGACGGGGCGAGGACCCCGGCCAGTACGGCGCACAGGACGGTCTTGCCGGCGCCCGACGGACCGGCGATCCCCAACAGCTCCCCGGGCTGCACGGCGAGATCGATCCCGTGGAGGACCCAGCGCTCGCCCACGCGTACGCCGACCCCGCGGAGCTCGAGAAGAGCCGCGGCCGGCTCGACGGTCACGGCAGTGCCTCGGGAGGGTGGAGCTCGACGCGCGTGGGGGTGACGACCACCTTCACCCTGCTGTTGGGGGGGAGCAACGCGAGGGCGTCGGGCGGGAGCTGCACGGATCCGGACCCGTCGACGACGGCGAACTCCTCGCCGAGGTGCGCCTCCACGCCGACGCGCCCGTCCCGGATCGTGACGGTCCTCGGGAACAGGTCGGCGATCACGGGGTCGTGCGTCACGATGACGACCGTCGTCCCGAAGTCCGCGTTCACCTTCTTCAAGAGCGCGACCACCCCCTCGGCGCCTGTGGATGTCAGCTGCGCGGTCGGCTCGTCCGCGAGCAGCAGCCGTGCACCCGGCGCGACGCCGGCCGCGACAGCGACAGCTTGCTGCAGGGCTCTCGGGAGACCGTTCAGCGGGGCGTCGGCGACCTCTTCGAGCCCGAGGTGGGACAGGAGCTCGTCGGGGGACCACGGCGGGGGTCGGCCCTCACGCACCGCGCCGTGCTGTGCGAACCAGACGTTCTCGAGCGCGGTCGCGAAGGGCAGGACGTTGGGCAGCGTCCCTTGGACGATGTAGCTGATCTCGACGGCGCGCAACCGGCGCCGCTCCGCGCCCTTCAAGCGCCCGAGATCGGTGCCGTCCACCCGCACGATGCCGGCCGAGGCGGCCATGAGCCCGGCCATGAGGCGCAGCACGGTCGTCTTGCCCATGCCCGAGGGGCCGAGCAGCGCGAGCATCTCCCCGGCCGCCACCTCCAAGTCGACGCCGCGGAGGCCGACGACGTCCGCGCCGGCCTGGCGGTAGAGGTGGACGACGCCCACGAGCTCGACGGCGACCCCGCCGCGGCCCGACACGTCCGGTTGGCGGCCTGCGTCGGCGAGAAGGGTCATCCCTGGCTCTCCCAGAGCTTGTCGATGGTCGCCCTCGTCGCGACCGCCGAAGCCCCCAACCAGGTCGCGAGCGCGAGCGCGGTCGCGATCGCCGCGAGCGTCGCCACGAGCAGCTCGCCGGGAAGGGCGAAGCTGAGCGGCGGCCCCGCGCCCGGGTGGGCGAACTCCGGCACCGAGCGCATGCCGACCGCCGCCGCCGCGATCCCCGCGCCCGCGCCCACCACGGCACCGACGGCGATCGCCAGGATCTGCTCGGTCCAGAAGAGCCGCCGGAGCGCCCGCCGGCCGAGCCCGAGGACGTGCATCACCGCCAGCTCCCCCTCCTTGCGCCGCGCGCCGGACACGACGGCGAAGCTCGCCGCGCCGAGCAGCAGCACGGCCGCCGCCGCGGCGGCGAGCAGGAAGAAGAAGTACGCGAGGCCGACACCGCCCTTCTCGTCCTGCGCCGCGCGCGCGGACGCCGTCTGCCTGGAGAGGACGCTCAGCCCGCGAGCTTTCAGCGCCCTCAGGAGCGACGGCGGCGAGGACGCCGACAGCCACACCTCGGTGGTGTCGGTCGTGAACGGCGTCGCGACGAGCCGCTCCGCCGCTTCGAGGTCGACCAAGGTGGCGTCCGCCCCGACCGAGGGGAGGGACGCCACCTCGGCGACGGTGTGACCCGGGATCGTCCCGCCGTCGAGCCCGACCAGGAGCGGGCCGCCGTGCCCGGATGCAGACGATGCCGTCACCGGGGTGACCACCGTGGGCAGCACGGCGGGGGCGTCGTGGGGGGAGACGAGCACCGTGGCGTTCAGATAGCCGAGGCGCGCACGGACGAAGAGGCCGCCCGCGCCGGCGGCGGCACGAGCCCCCTGGCTGGCCGTCCAGGCACCACGGCTCGACAGCGCCGCGCGCAGCGGCGCCGGCGCCCCGTGGCGGACGACCGACATCGCGCGGATCGTGAGTGCAACCTTCGCCGTCGACGACGCGCGCGGCGCTGTCCAGCTGATCGCCAGGTCGGTGAGGTGGCACCCGCCGGGGCACGCGCCTGCCAGCGGCGCGCGGTACGTGTGGGTCCCGGGCAGGAGCGCCCCGAGTGTGAGCCGCGTCGAGTCCTGGTAGTCGGGGTCGTAGAGGTCGACCGCGAGCTGGGGGGGCGCACCGCTGAAGGTCTCGCTCGCGTCAGCGCTGATCGCGATCGCCCCCCCCGCCACCTCGACGGGGGGGGTGAGCCCGGAGGGGACGAGCCGCCGCGCGACATGAGACGCCCCGATCCCCATGGTGGGGGGCCAGGACATCACCGACGCCATGCTCCTCGTGTCGACCGCGAGCGTCGTCCCGCTGGCCGCGTGCTCGACGACGGCCGCCATCGCGTCGTGCCGACCGTGCTCGGCGCTCCGCACGGCGCCGAGGAATGTGACGCCGGGCGGCACCGACACGGTGAGCACGCTCGGCGCGCCCACGTCGAAGGCGCTCCGCGCGTCGCGGTTGCGGGCGGCGATCGCCCATCCGCTGGTCGCGAACGCGGCCAACCCGACGCCCAGCGCGCCGAGCAGGACCACCGCGCTGAACTCGGACCGGCGTGCGACCCGTCGCGAGGCGTAGGACGCCGCAAGCCTGGGGGAGTAGGCCGTGCGCCGCTGAGAGGGGCGGAGCGCGAGCGGGAGGAGGCGCGCGCCGAGGACGCCCGCGCCCAGTGCGAGCAGCCCCGGCGCGAGGGCGGCCAGGGCATCCGCGGACGAACCCCTGCCGGTCGAGACGCCCGTCACCGCCAGCTCGAAGAAGGCGGCGGCCGCCAGGCCGATCGCGAGCACCTCGGCGGCGATCCGGGCGACGGAGTGCCGGGCGAGCGCGGAGGTGGACCCCAAAGGCGTGTCGGCGCCGGAGGTGAGCACGTGCCTCGTGCCGATCGCGGTCGCCACGAGGCCCGCGATCCCCGCAGCGAGGGCGGTACCGACCGCAGCCAAGGGGACCGGGGCGCCGAGCCGCCCGCCGAACACCGCGGGCGCCATGGCGCTCGCGCCGGCCCAGGCGCAGAGCACGCCCACGGGGACCGCCGTGAGGACGATCACCACGGGCTCGGACATCGCGACCGCGAGCGTGCTGAGCGGCCGGTAGCCGCGCAGTGCGGCGAGCCGGACGTCAGGCTCTCGATCCGCCGCCGTCCGGCTCGCGACGAAGTAGAGGACCAACACGGCGAACAGTGCCAGCTCGAGGTCGACGACCGAGACGATCGTCCCGGCGGTGTGCTCGGTGGACGCGGCGCCCGCCAGCACCCCTGGAAGCTCGGTGCCGAGCCGCACCCCGTGGTGGAGGTCCGCCGCGCCGAGGCGGGAGAGGGTCTCGTCGGCGGCCGCGACCGCGCTCGTCGGGAACGCGGCGGCGCGCAGGGGGAACTGGTCGAGCGTCGTCACGCGCGCGCCGGCCCGCGGGAGCGAGGCGATGGTCCGCGCGCTCGCGAACACGTCGTCGAGGAGCGGGAGCGCGGGGTTCTTCCCTGCGCCGAAGCCGAAGAAGTTCTGCCCCCACCAGTACGGTGTCGCGGCGCTCCCCGCCGCGTAGAGGCCCCCCACGACGAAGGTGGCCCTGACGCCGGTCCCGATGTCGAGATCCGCCCGCGTGCCCACCTTCCAGCCGAGCAGGCGGGCGCTCCGGTCGCTCACCGCGATGGCGCCCAGTGAGGTCGGGCAGCGGCCCGCGACGAAGTGCAGGTGATGGCAGACCCCGGTCCTGGAGGCGAGCGTGCTGGCGTAGGGCTGACCGCGGGAGCTGGTCGTCAGCGCGGCGAGCCGGGTCTGGATGGGTGGGCCGTAGAAGCGGCCGATGCCCGAGCGCTCCAACGCGCGCGCCGCCGGTGCGAGGCCCGCGTCATGCCGGGCTGTCACGGGCAGGAGGGTGGCCCCGACGTTCGCCGGCTGTGCGGCGCGCAGCGTCTGGGTGAGCGTCGTCTCGTTTTCGAGCGCGAGGTAGATCGGCCCCAACGCGCCGATCCCGGTCCCGAGAAGAGCCACGACGAACATCGCGAGCGAGCTGCGCCACCGCCACCGGAGCCCCGAGAGGAGGAGCGAGAGCCTGACGTGGCGCCGCGTCACGCTGCGGGAACCTACCCGAGGCCGGCGGCGGGGTCGCTGTCGGCCGGCACTCCTGCCCCGTTCAACACGCCGCTCAACACGCCGCCCCTACGTCCCGGACCGGCGCGAGGTACCACTCGGGATGCTCCTCCTCCAAGCGCTCGAGCTGGTAAGGGCTCTCGAAGAGCGCGAGCAGGCTTCCGTCGGCGCGCGCGAGGACCCTGTTGCCCGGTACACGGCGCAACAGCTCACAGGTCTCCCTGTCGGTGTGGCGGGCAGCCTTGAAGGGCGCAGGAGCGAGCAGCGCCTCCGCGCCGAACTCCTGTGCCAGGCGGTGGGCGAACACCTCGAATTGCATGGCGCCCACCGCCCCGAGCACCGGGACCGGATCACCGCCGGGGTCACGGAGGACCTGGACGACGCCCTCGCGTTCGAGCTGGGTGAGGCCCCGGCGGAACTGCTTGTGCCGGCGGGTGTCGCGGGGTCTCGCCGAGCAGAACAGCTCCGGCGCGAACGTCGCGATGGGCGGGAACGCCACCGGCAGGGTCTCGTAGAGGGTGTCGCCGATCTGCAGGTCGCTGGCGTTCACCAGCCCGACGACGTCGCCGGGATAGGCGACGTCGATCGTGGCGCGCTCGGCGCCGAACGCCGAGGCCGCGTACTTGGTGGCGAACGGCCTGCCGCTCGGGGCGTGCACCAGGCTCATGCCCCGGATGAACCGCCCCGAGCAGACCCGCACGAACGCCACGTGGTCTCGGTGTGCCGGATCCATGTTGGCCTGGATCTTGAACACCAACCCCGAGAACGGCGCGTCGAGCGGCCGAAGCGAGCCGTCCTCGCCGCGGCGCGCCATCGGCTGCGGGGCGAGGTCGACCACCGCGTCGAGGAGGTGGCGGACCCCGAAGTTGGTGAGGGTCGAGCCGACGAACAGCGGGCTCGACTCCCCTGCGAGGAAGGACGCGACGTCGAGCGTGGCGCCGACCTCCTCGAGCAGGCGCACGTCCTCGAGCGCCTGATGCCACGCGTCGCCTTCCTCCGCCGCCCCCCGGTCGGGCTCGGCGCGCTCTTCGAGGGCGACGGTCGCGCCGTGCGGGGTGCGCCGGTACCGGTGCAAGCTCTTGTCGCGGCGGTCGATCACCCCGCGGAAGTCGCCGGCGATCCCCACCGGCCAGGTCACCGGCGTCGGGCGAAGGCCGATCTGGCTCTCGATCTCGTCGAGCAGCGCCAGTGGGTCACGGCCGGGCCGGTCGTACTTGTTGAGGAAGGTCAGCACGGGGAGCGCACGCGCACGGCACACCTCGAAGAGCTTGCGCGTGCGCTCCTCGACGCCCTTGGCGACGTCGAGGACCATGATGGCGGCGTCGGCCGCAGCGAGCACCCGGTAGGTGTCCTCCGAGAAGTCCCTGTGGCCGGGCGTGTCGAGGAGGTTCACGACGTGATCGCGATAGGTGAACTGCAACACCGTCGAGCTGATCGAGATGCCTCGCTTCTGCTCGAGCTCCATCCAGTCCGAGGTGGCACGCCGCCGCCCGGCACGGGCCTTGACGGCGCCGGCTTCTGCGACCGCGCCGGCGTAGAGAAGGAGCTTCTCGGTGAGGGTCGTCTTGCCCGCGTCGGGGTGGCTGATGATGGCGAACGTCCTGCGCCGGGCCGCCTCGGCGAGCACGGTGGTGCCGGGCGCGACGCCGGTGCGAGCCGTCGTGCCTGGCCGGACGCCGGTGCGAGCCGTCGTGCGTCCCGGTCCCTCTGTTCGATCAGGATCGCGTCCTGGCACCCGTCCGCTCCGTCTGCTCCGCGCTCCGCTCGTTCCGCCCGTTCCCAGCGAGTGGCGCACCTGGTCAGAGGCCCTGCGACACCCCGCGGCGGGCGCGCCGAGCCAACGGAACGCCTTCCAGTGGTCGGCGCACAACCCTAACGTGACGAGAGCCGGCCGCGACCTGCACCAAGGCCGGCCCCCCGCCTGGAATACCCTTAGGGGTATCGTTGTTGGATAAGCGACAAGCTGCAAAGCCGCGAGCGCAAGTGCCGCGGGTGCACGGTGCAAGACGGGAGGACCTGTGGCAACGGTCGCATTGAACAAGGACAACTTCGACGAGACGGTGGGCTCCAACGGGACCGTGCTCGTCGACTTCTGGGCCAGCTGGTGCGGTCCGTGCCGGATGTTCGCGCCGATCTTCGAAGCTGCGTCGGTCGCCCATCCCGACCTCGTGTTCGGGAAGGTCGACACCGAGGACCAGCAGGAGCTGGCAGCCCGCTTCGGGATCATGTCGATCCCGACCCTCATGGCGTTCCGGGACAACGTACTGCTCTACGCTCAGCCCGGAGCGCTCCCCGGTGCCGCGCTCGAGGAGCTGATCACCAAGGTGCAGGAGCTCGACATGGACGACGTCCGCCGGCAGATCGACGAGATGGCCCGGGCCAAGTCCTGAGACGTCCCAGGAAGCCCGTTGAGGGGCCGATCAGACAGAGACGTGGAGGCAAGGCTTGATGCAAGCAATCGAGAAGACGCTCGACCAGCCGCTCGACGAGGCTGAGCGCGCGGTGCGCGCGGCGCTTGCGGAGGAAGGTTTCGGGATCCTCACCGAGATCGACGTCGCCGCGACCCTGGAAGCGAAGCTCGGTGTACAGCGCCCTCCCCTCAAGATCCTGGGCGCCTGCAACCCAGAGCTCGCGCACCGGGCTCTCAGCGCCGATCCCGGCTTGGCGCTGCTCTTGCCGTGCAACGTGGTGCTCGAGGAAGCCGGCGAGGGCCGCACGCGGGTGGCGATCGTGGACCCGAGGACCCTGCTCGCCGAGAGCGGGAGCGACGCACGCGGTGAGCTGGAGGCCCTCGGCGCCCAGGCCGCCTCTTCCATCGAGCGGGCGGTGGGCCGGCTGTCGGGGTGAGGTGAGCACAACCCGCAGCCGCGCGCTGCCGCACGCGACGTCGGTGCTCGCCGTCTGTGCGCATCCCGACGACGAGAGCTTCGGTCTCGGAGCCGTCCTCCACCGCTTCGCCGCGCAGGGGGCAGCGCTCGCCGTGCTCTGCTTCACGAGGGGAGAGGCGTCCACGCTGGGGGTGACGCACGCGCGATTGGGGGAGGTTCGGCATGCCGAGCTCACCGACGCGGCAAGGATGCTCGGCGTCGGACAGGTCGAGCTCCTCGACCACCCGGACGGCTCCTTGGCGTCCGAGCCACTCGACCGCCTTGCCGAAGAGGTGAAGCTCTGCGCCCGGAAGGTCGAAGCCGACCTGGTCCTCGTCTTCGACGAGGGGGGCGTGACCGGTCACCCCGATCACTGCCGTGCGACCGAGGCTGCCGTCGCCGGCGTGCCCGCACTCCCGGTCCTGGCCTGGGCCGTTCCACGCCGGGTCGCCGACATGCTCAACGCCCAGTTCCACACCGCGTTCATCGGTCGGTCCACAGAGGAGATCGACGTCGTCGTGCCGGTGGACCGAGGCGCACAGTCCCGGGCGATCGCCTGCCACGCGAGCCAGTGTGTGGACAACCCGGTGCTCGAGCGAAGGCTCGCGCTGCTGGGCGACGCCGAGTACCTGCGCTGGCTCCGCACTCCAACTGCCGCGAAATCGGGGGGACCCGATCCCGCCCCGCCCCGGGGGCCCGATCCCGCCCCGCCCCGGGGGCCCGATCCCGCCCCGCTGGGACCCGATCCCGCCCCGCTCACGCCAACCGCATGAACATGCGCTGCACCTCTTCGAGGGCATAGCCCTCCTCGGCGGCCTCCACGGGGTGAGCAACGCAGTAGGTGAGGCCAGCCGCGAGGATCTTGAACCCGACTTGCTCGAGGGCTTTGGTGGCCGCCGAGAGCTGCATCACGATGTCCCGGCACTCGCACCCCTCGGCGAGCATGCGGTCCACTGCGTCCAACTGCCCTGCCGCCCGGTGCAGGCGGCGCCGCACGTCTTTCACCACCTCGTCGGGCAGTTCCACCTCAACCTCCTCGGTCGGCGACCGTCGAGGATCGAGCGGCCTGTATCCATGATACCCTGCCGGGTATGTGCCGAGCTGTGACGTGCCGGAAGTGTGGACAGCCCTCGTGGCGGGGCTGCGGAGCCCACGTGGAGCAGGTGCTCGCCCACGTGCCCAAATCGCAACGCTGCCAGTGCAAGGAGGCGGCGGCCGCGTCGACGCGCGTGGGTTGGATGCGGCGGATCGTCGGCGGGCGCGGCGACCGCTAGCCCGGCGATCAGCTTGTCGAGGGCGTGCTTCTACACTGGCCGTTCGCAAGAGCGGACGCCCCTGGAAGGAGAAACGACGTGCAAGAGACCAGCGGTGCGGCGTCCGTCTCCCGCAATGGGGAGCCGACGATCGAGGAGCTCACTGACGCGCTGGCGCATCACGTGGCAGCCAACGGCGCCGTTCGGCCGGGTGTCGCCCGCGAGCTCGAGGCCGAGAAGGGATGGCACGGGCGACTGATCGACGTGTTGGACGTGCTCACCGAGGACACAACTCGCATGGGCTACCTCGCCGGCGGACACAAGCCCGGAGAGGTCATGACATGGCTTCCGCTGTGGGCCGATTCTCCGTTCTCGATCGAAGAGATCCGCACGATCGTGACGAGCGCAGGCTGGGACCCCGAGCCCTTCGGCGTGGTGGTGCGCAACGGGCTCTTGAACCGCCTCGTCTATCTGCCTGACGGTTCCCTGCGCCGGGTTCGCGGCGAGCTGGCGGGTGCGTGGCTGAGCGACCAGTACGCGCTTGCGACCGACGACGAGATCTTGGCCGCGGTCCATCGCCTCATCGGCGCAGACGCAGCCTGAAGAGGTGGCGGGCGCAACTACGGCGCCGTGACCAGCCCGTAATGGCCGTCGTGGCGCAGGTACAGCACCGCGCCACGGCCCGACCCCGCATCGGCGAAGAAGAGGCGGCGTTCGCCGCTCGCCCCGAGTCGCTCGATCGCCTCGCGCAGGGAGAGCACGGGGACCTCGACGTCGGTCAGTTCGACGGGCTCAGCGGTGGGTCCCATCCCGTCAGCGGAGGGCTGCAGCCGCGTCATCCGGTACGTCGTGCCGTCGGCGCGCTCGATGACACTGTCCGACCCGCTGGTCAGGTCGACGAAGAGGTAGAAGTCGTAGTCGAGCGCGAGCATGTCGAAGACGGCCTCGTCCACGCTGAGCTCGCCGGCGGCCAACGTCTTGTGGCGAACGAGTTGGCGATCCTCCACCGGGCGGTCGAAGAACGGCGGTCGCTCGGGGGACAGGTCGCCGTGCCTCCACTCCCCAGGCGCGACGACGCCGTCGGATCGCTCGAGGTCCTTTCGTCTGCTCGCTCGGTGCTCGAGTCGCTCGCGCAGCCTCTGGGACAGCGCATCCAGTGCTTCTGTCATGGTGTGCGCCGACGCGTGCGCGCGCAGCGGCTCGCCGTTCAGATCGAGCATCGCCTCGGCACGGGCCGGAAGGGGACGCGCCGGGTCGGGCTCCCAGCTGAGCTTCACACGGGCGAAGAGCACCGGCGTGTCGAGCGCCGCCACGACGCTGGAGACCAGCTGCAGCGACTGCGCCTTGGCGCGCGCGCTGACGTTCGGCGTTGCATACAGGCTCACCGGAGGAACGTTCTCGGACTGGGGAGTCGGGACCGAGAGTGCGGCGGTCTCGTCAGGGCCGAGCACCCACTGCTCGGCGATCGCGCCGTGCGCCATCCGGCACTTCACGGTGAGCCCCTGCTCGTCGGGTGATTGCCCCTCCCACGAGACCACCGCGCCGTCGTCGACGCCGGCGACCTTCGCATGGCGATCACAGGCGAAGGCCGCAGTTGCCTCTATCCATCCCGAGAGCGCGGTCCGTCCGTCGATCACTCGGTCTTCGAGGTGGACGAGCGCGTCGGGCGCGTACAAGGCGAGCGCCCCGACGAGGTCACCACGGGCCACGCTCGTTGCCCAGGCGCGGGCCACTTGGAGGGGATGGAGGGCCGCGAGGTGCAGCTCGGGGTGGACACTTGCGTGCGGCAGTCCCCCCTTGGTGTCGAAACGGCGGGCCCCTTGCAGCGTCCCGAAGCCGTGTCGGTGCCGCGAGGCCCGTGCGCTCTGGCGAAGTCGCACCTCGACGGCGTGCTCCACTCCGTCGACGCGTCGGAGGTCGAAGTGGACGCGAGCGCCAGGGTGGCGGGCGGCGGCGGCGATCTCCCCTGCCGGCACGTGGTAGGCCTGCCCTCCCTGCACGATCTCGGCGTCCCCACGGTCAGGGTCGAACCAGTGGACCACTCCGTCAGGCACGCCGGTCTCCTCCGCTCGTCTTTGCCTCTGTGTCTCGGGCCGCGTCTTCGGCTGCGCCAGGGGCGCCCTCTTCGGCGCTGTCTCCGGACCCCTCTCGGGCCCACGGCTCGAGCAGCGCCCCGATGCGGCCCAGATCGCTCAGGGAACCTTGCGCGACGGGATCCACCGCCGCGTGCTGCAGGAAAGCGTCGGCGATCGCCGCGTCCACGACGTTCTCCAGCTCGCGGACGGGACCTCCGCAGCGCGGACAGCTACGAGCTCTGACGGTGAGGCTGCGGCAGTCCTCACAGCGTCCTCCTGCCGCCTCGAAGCTCCGTTCCACGACCAGGATGGCCACGAGCCCGTCCCCCAGGGATCCGAGGGTGGGGCCAAGTCCGGTGACAGCCCCTGCACCGGTGGTGGTGGCGCGTTGGCGAAGTGTCGCGAGCACCGCCGACCGCCGCTCCTCCTCGACGCGCTCGACGATCTCCGTGGCGGCGGCGATCAGCTCCGCCGTCCCGGCGTGCGAGCGCACGGGCGCGCGGCCGGCGATCCGGTCGCCGACGTGGCGAGGGAGGTGCCTCTCGAGCTCTTCGAGGGACTTCCCAGGACCAAAGAGGACGAGGTGGCTCACCGGTCGGCGGATTGTCTCGGCGATCACAGCGCGCGCGACCCGCCGGAAGTGGTCGCGAGCGAGCTCCTCTTGGTGGTGCTCGAACCCGGCGAGCTCCCTGTCGGTGTCGATGCCGTGCCCCAGCTCGTCGTCGAAATCGGCGAGCTCCTCCGCTTGACCGCCCGGCTCGAGGCGTAGAACACGCCCCCGCTCGCTGTCGACCTCCACGACGATGGCCGACCACGACGTGGCGGAGGCAAGGCAGAGCTGCGCGACGTCAGGCTCGGCGGCGACGACGATCTGGTCCCGGACCGGCGTCGTCAGCTCGACCGTCTCGAAGAAGTCGTCCGCTGCAGAGGAGAACACCGCCACGCCGCGGGTGCGAGACCGGTCGATGCCGCTGTCGAGCCACGTACGGATCTGCCCGAGATCGGCCTCGAGCGCGGCACCGGGGTCCCACGTCGAGCGTCGGGCCTGCTCCCGGGCCCGACGGAAGAGCGCGTCGGCCCGCCCCAACACCTCCGGCCAGCGGGGGTGCCGCAGTCCATCGACGTCCAGGTACATGCTGGCCGCCGCTCTACCGGCGCCCCATGAGGCGACGTGCCGGATGAACGCTTCTTCGAGGACCGTCACGACCCGATCCTGCCCCTGGCGCCCTCAGCGCAACAGGGCCGATGGTCCACGCCATTGCTGCGCCGGGCGCCGGGCCGGGGACCATCGACCCTGCGGCACCTGGCGGCATCGAGCCAGAATGCAGGTGCCGGACGGCGACGCGACACGTTGTTCGCGGAACAAGGAGGCCTCCCACGCACGGATCACGGACAAGCGGCGACGACGAGATCGAAGGCCCGCTCGAAGACAGCGCGGCGGTGCTCCGAGAACCGGTGGACCTCGCCCACTCGCTGCTCGACGAAGCGGAGCTCGGCACGGAGGAGGTGCCGCCGGCGCTCGCCGAGATGATGGAGGCGGAGCTCGCTGCCGACCAGGCGGACGCGGTGCTCGAGGCCGGGTCCGTGCTCGTGCCCGCGCCGCCGGAGGGCAGCGACGACGAGATCGAGCCTGAGGAGCTCGAGATCCGGCTCGAATCGGAGAGCGACGGTGCCGAGCTTCTCTCGCTGCACGACGAGGAGCAGCTCTCCGAAGCGCTGCTCGACGAAGGACCCTCACTCGGTGAAGAGGAGCCTGACGCAGTCGAGGAGGCGCTGGAGCGTGCAGAGGAGCCCGACCGAGCCGAGCCGACGAGTCGTCTGGAGCGGCCCGGCGTGGCCGGCGCGGCGCGGGCCCCAAAAGCGCCTTTGCCAGACGGCCAGGAGATGATCGACCCGGCGAGGTTCCGACGGCTGCTCGAGGCGGCGCGCCAGCGGCTTGAGAGCCTGCAGGCAGAGTTCGAAGCGGAGGGGCTGCGCCAACGGTCCGAGCGAGAGGACCTGTCGTCGCTCTCGTCGATCGACCAGCACCCCGCCGACCAGGGGACCGAGACCTTCGACCGCGAGCGCGACCTCTCGATCCGTGAACAGGTCGAAGGGGAGTTCGCAGAGGTGACGAAGGCGCTCCAGCGCCTCGAGGCCGGGACCTACGGGCGCTGCGAGGCGTGCGGACGGCCGATAGGGGTCGAGCGCCTCGAGGCCGAGCCCGCGACCCGATTCTGCCTCGACGACCAGCTTGCGCTCGAGCGCGAGCTCGAGAGCAAGCACCGCGAGGTCGAGGCGTAGACGTCGAAGCCCGGTGCGGGTCCTCGGTGCCTCCCTGGCGCCGCGCTCAGAGCTTGTAGCCCATCGTCCGAAGCAGCTGCTTGCGTGCCGACTCGTCCGCCGCGGTCTCCACGCCGGCCGGTGGCATGCCGTCGACGACGCCGACGACTGCACGGCCGAACTCGGTCTGCGCGACGATCACCTCGACCTGGTTCGCCGTGGCACAGAAGATCGTGCACACCTCCGGGATATTCTTGATCGCGTTGAGCACGTTGATCGGGAAGCCCTCCCGCAGGTACACGACGAAGACGTGCCCCGCCGAGATCGACTCCGCGTTTCTCGTCGCGAGCTCCACGAGTGCTTCATCGTTGCCCGAGCGACGGATGAGGCAGGGGCCGGAGGCCTCGGAGAACGCGAGGCCGAAGCGTAGGTGCGGCCCTGCGCTCGACATCGCCTCGTGCAGGTCCTCCACGGTCTTGATGAAGTGCGCTTGCCCGATGATGACGTTCACGTCGTCGACCTTCTCGATGGGGACCGCACTCAGTTCCAGCGCCACGGTGCCTCCTCTCTCCTTGTTGTCTTCGTTGTCTTCGTTGTTGTCTTCGTTGTCTTCATGCGTTGGTTGTCTTCATGCGTTGGCTGTCTTCACGGGTGCTCTCGATCCTTCTCTTGGTGGTGCGGTGCTCCTGCTCCTCCCCCATGGGCGGTGAGCCGTCGCTCAACCTGTCCGGTACGTCGACGCGCTGAAGTGCGTCGTGAACCAGTCGCGGGCCGCCACGGCAGCAGCCTGCAACGTGCCCGGCTCCTCGAAGAGGTGCGATGCTCCCGGTACGACCACCAGCTTGCTCTCGCAGCGCAGGAGCGCTTGTGCCTCACGGTTGAGCTCGAGGACCACGTCGTCGAGCGCTCCGACGACGAGGAGGGTCGGCGCCGTCACGTCGGGAAGCCGCAGCCTGGCGAGGTCCGGGCGCCCGCCGCGCGAGACGACCGCCGCGACGTCGGCATCTCTTCGAGCTGCCGCCCACAGCGCGGCGCCCGCCCCGGTGCTGGCACCGAAGTAGCCCACGGGAAGCCCGGCTGAAACCGGCTGTGCGCGCAACCAGCCGGTGGCGTCCGAAAGGCGCCGGGCGAGCAGGGGGATGTCGAACACGTTGGCGCGGTCGGTCTCCTCGTCCGAGGTGAGCAAGTCGAACAGGAGCGTGCCGATCGCCGCCTCGTTGAGCACAGAGGCGACGTAACGGTTGCGCGGGCTGTGGCGGCTGCTGCCGCTTCCATGCGCGAACGCGACGATCCCGATGGCATGTTCGGGCACCGTGAGACGGCCGCCGAGCAGCACAGGCCCTGCCTCGACGTCGACGTCCTCGTCGCGAACGAAGGGAGCGCCGGGAGGGTCGCCGCGGGGAGGGTCGCCGCGGGGAGGGTCGTTGCCGGGAGGGTCGCCGCGGGGACCGCCGTCGGAGGGGTCGTCACCGGAAGGAGCGTCGGGCGGACCGCCAGTCCCCCCAAGACCCGCGTGCCCGGCTTGGGGGACCGCTGTCGCCGGCGTGCTCGGGCCGGCTCGCTCGAGGCAGTCGAGCACCTCCTCGTCGGTCGTCTGCGAGAAGTCCTCGTAGAACTGCCCGATCGCGAAGAAGGTCTCCGGAGCGACGAGGCAGACGAGCTCGTCTGCGACGTCAGCGAAGCGGCGCTCCCAGCCCGCCGGCGCGACCGGCACGGCCAGCACCACCCTCGCCGCGCCGTGGGCGCGGGCGACCTGGCAGGCGCTCCGAGCCGTGGACCCGGTCGCGATCCCGTCATCGATGATCACCGCCGTGCGTCCAGCCAGCGGCACCGGTGTGCGGTCCTTGCGAAAGCGCCTCGCCCGGCGTTCGAGCTCCGCTCTCTCGCGCGCCTCGACAGCCTCGAGCTCACGATCCGAGACCCCTGCAGCGCGGATGACCTCGTCGTTGAGCACGCGAATGCCGCCCTCGCCGATTGCGCCCATCCCGAGCTCGGGGTGGAACGGCACGCCCAGCTTCCTCACGACGATGACGTCGAGCGGCGCCCCAAGTTCGACGGCCACCTGACAAGCGACTGGGACGCCGCCGCGCGGGAGACCCAGCACCACCAGGGGCTCGCTCCGGAGGTGCTCGAGCCTCGCGGCAAGCCGCCGACCCGCGTCGACGCGGTCCACGAACATCATGGCCAACTCCTCTGCTCGTTTGCACCATTGCCGCGTCGCCTGTCCTGCGCAAGGGTCGATGGTCCGCGCGTCGCTGCGTTTTCCGGAGGCGCCGACGTCGTCGGGAGCCAGAAGCTGCGCCTTCCGTCCTGCTACCTCGGCACTTGTGTGCTCATTTCACTTCACCGGAACGGTCCGGAATGTGGATGAGCTTCTTGTTGACAAACTCCTCGATTCCAAGGGGGCCAAGCTCCCGACCCACGCCAGAGCGCTTGGTGCCGCCAAATGGCAGCTCGGGGCCACCTCCCTCAGCCTCGTTGATCCAGACCATGCCGGTGTCCAGCCGGTCGGCGACCTCGAGGGCCAGCTGCGCATCCTGCGAGAAGACTGCTGCACCGAGCCCATAGCGAGTGTCGTTGGCGAGCGCGACCGCCTCGTCGACGCTGTGCACCTTGTAGATAACGGCAGCAGGACCGAAGAGCTCTTCACGATAGGCGCGCATCTCAGGCGTCACGCCGGTGAGGACGGTGGCCTGCACGAACGCGCCCGGGCCTTCCATCCGCCTGCCACCGAGATGCACGGTGGCACCTTTCTCAGTGGCATCGTCGATCTGCGCCATGAGAGTGCGCGCAGCTTGCTCCGACGACAGGGGACCGAAGGTCGTGTCGGGGTCCGCCGGGTCACCGGGAACCTGCTCGGCCATCGCCTTGGTGAACTCGGAGACGAACTCGTCGTAGACCCTGTCCATCACGATCACCCGCTTGGCCGCGTTGCAGGCTTGGCCGGCATTCTCCATGCGCGCGGCGACCGTCTGGCGAACGACGGCCGGGAGATCGTCGGTGTCCAAGATGATGTAGGGATCGGAGCCGCCGAGCTCGAGCACCACCTTCTTCAGGTTCTGGCCTGCGACCCCGGCCACCGCCGCACCGGCGCGCTCACTGCCGGTGACCGAGACCCCGGCCACCCTGGAGTCAGCGACCATCTCGGCGATCTGGGCATTCGTGGCGAAAATGTTGACGTAGACGTCGTCGGGAAGACCCGCTTCCCGAAAGATCTCCGCCATCGCCAGCGCCGACTCAGGGCACTGAGGCGCGTGCTTCAAGATGACGGTGTTCCCGATCACCAGGTTGGGAGCCGAGAAGCGAGCGACCTGGTAGTACGGGTAGTTCCACGGCATGATCCCGAGCACCGGCCCGATCGGCGACATCCGCACCCACGCCTCACCGGGCTGCGCCGACTCCAACCGCCGGTCCGCCAGCAGCTTCGGTCCCTCGTTGGCGTAGTACGCGTAGATCGACGCGCTGAAGTCGACCTCGTCGAGCGCCTCGGGCGTGGGCTTGCCCATCTCACGCGTGATGATCGAGGCCAGGTCGGCAGCTCGCTCCTTGTAGAGCTCGGACACGGCGAGCAGGAACTTCGCACGCTCTTCTCGGGACGTGGCTCGCCACGCGTCGTATGCGGCCGAGGTCCGAGCCAGCACCCCGTCCAGCTCCTCGTCGGTCGCGGTGGGGAACTCCCTCTCGACTTCCCCGGTCGCAGGGTTGGTGACCTTGTACATGCTCAACGTGCTTCCCCCTTGTCTACGCGTCTGTCTACGCGTCCGAGACGATCACGGACGGACAGCGGGTCCGCGACGCCCTGCTGAAAGAGCCCACGCGCCGTTCGCCCGCCGGGAACAACGATGCACCGGAGGCTAACGGACCCCGCCCGCCGGTGCGCACGGTGAAGGCCTGGCTGTACAAGAGCAGTCGGGGCAGGGCGAGCGTGACGGCCGGCGGTCCGATCCTCCGTCGCGCACGCCGGGAGGCACACTTTCGAGCCGACTCCGGCCGGGGAGCGGCGCACCCGGACGCCGGCACCGGCCTGTTGACGGGCGTTGACTAAACGTTCAGTCTATGGCAGGATCGTCATGGTCTCGAACTGTGCCGCGAAGCGCTGTGACGCTTGCAAAAGCCCAAGAGGGGGGCGTGTGAACATGTTGCCGGGATCCGTGATGTGCCCGCGGCACGCTTTCGGGCGTCGGGGGAAGAGTTCGTTCTGGCGCCGGGCTGCCGAGGCCGCTGGCGTGGCGGCGACGGTCGCGGCCCTGTGCGCCGGGACGGTCGGCCAGCCTGCCGCGTCGGCGGCCGTGAAGGCGCAGCACGTTTCGAAGGCGTCGAAGAGTCCGAAGGTGGCGACAGGCGCGATGCCGTCCTTCGCCCTCGTGATCGGCGACGTCTTCACATGGATCCTGCCCCTCGACAGCCAGCTCGGCTACGAGGGCTGGGACATCTTCGCCGAACGGGAGATGTGGCTGCCCCTCTACTGGGTAGGGAACGGCTCGAAGACCGGGATCGACTACGCCCAGTCGGTGGGAGACCCCCCCGTCTACTCGAACCACGACAAGACCGTGACGATCACGATGAAGACCAACTTCAAGTGGTCCACAGGCGCGACCGTCACATCCAAGGACGTGAAGTTCTACTTCCAGCTCGTCGACGCCGGGA
>JAJYXE010000019.1 GCA_021791145.1 Actinomycetes bacterium
GACGAGCCCCGACGAGCTGCTGCGCCTCGCCGCCCTCGCATCCGACGAGGCGACCCAGGACCCCATCGACCTCGCCGTCCTCGCCGCAGCCCGAGCCCGCGGCCTTCCCGACGGATCGGCGAGGGAGACCTTCGTGCCCTTCGACCCGGCGACCAAGCGCTCGGAGGCGACCGTGCGCGAGGACGGCAAGGTCCTCCGGGTGCTGAAGGGCGCCCCCGCGTTCCTGTCCGCGCTCGTGAGCGACACCGACCCGACCACGTCGGCCGACGTCGAGCGCCTCTCGGCAGGAGGCTCCCGGGTGCTCGCGGTGGCGGCAGGCGACGGCGCGAGCCTCGAGCTCGCCGGCCTGGTCGCTCTGGCCGATCCGCCGCGCCCGGAGTCCGCAGAGCTGATCCGCCGCCTCCATGCGAGCGGCATGAAGGTGCTGCTCGTGACCGGGGACGGCGAGGACACCGCACGGGCGGTCGCAACGAAGGTCGGCATCACCGGGGCGGTGGCCCCTCCGGGGACCCTGCACGAGGGGGTCGACCCTGCGGCCATCTCCGGCTTCGAGGTCTTCGCCGGGGTGCTCCCGCAGGACAAGTTCACCCTGGTCGAGGCGCTCCAGAAGTCGGGCCACGTGGTCGGCATGACCGGGGACGGCGTGAACGACGCGCCCGCCCTGCGCCAGGCCGACGTCGGCATCGCGGTCGCCGACTCCACCGACGTGGCCAAAGCGGCAGCCAGCCTGGTGCTGACGCGACCCGGCATCGGCGAGATCATGGCCGCCATCCAGGGGAGCCGGCGGATCTACGAGCGCATGAAGACCTTCGTGGTCACCATGCTGGCGCGCAAGATCGGCATCCCGGTCTTCCTGGCCGGCGGGGTCGTGCTCGCCGGCATCTTCGTCACGACGCCGGCCCTCATCGTCCTGCTCATGTTCGGCACCGACATCGCCACCATGACGCTCTCGACCGACCAGGTCGTCCCCTCCGAGGGCCCCGACCGCTGGTCCGTCGCCTCCCTGGTCGCGACCGGCGCGGGGATCGGGGTGCTCCTCGTCGCCGCGAGCGCAGCCGTCTACCTGAGCAAGTACCTGTTCTCCCTGAGCCTGCACCAGACCCAGACCCTCGCCTTCGTATGGCTGGTCTTCGGAGCCGCCCAGGCCATCTTGTACCTCATGCGCAACCCGCGCTGGTTCTGGCACCGTCCCTACCCGAGCCGCATACTGGCCCTCTCGAGCGTTGCCGACATCGTCGGCGTGGGCCTCATCGCTTGGTTCGGCTGGCTCACGGCCCCGATCTCCATCGGCCTCATCGCCGCCACCTTCGGCCTGGCGGCCGTCTTCCTCGTGGTCGCCGATCTCTTGAAGATGGCACTCGCGCACTTGGAAGAGCCGCGCCCGACCAGGACCCCCGGCACCCTCGGCGCGCGATGACGACCGCCTCCACACGGCGCTCGTCCGAGCCGGCGTCCGCGGAGACGGTCAGAGATCCCGAGCCCGTGCGCACGAGCCCGGAGCGCGGCGAGGTGTTGGTGGGCGTCGACGGCTCGCCCGCCTCCCGCTCGGCGCTGCGGTTCGCCGCCGCCGAGGCACGGCTTCGGGGCGCGCGCCTCGTCGTCCTCACGGCGACGGTCGGCGCGGCGGTCGCCGGAGCGGTCGACGCGGCGACGAGCGCGACCGACATGGGCATGGCCTCGATGGCGACCGCGCTGATGGCGCCGGCGGTGCACGCCACCCTTCGTCACTTCCCCGCGCCGCTCGACCTCGCGCGCGACCTCGGCGAGGCGATGGTGCACCAAGAGCTGGGGGACGCGCCGCGGCTCGCCGTCCGAGTCGAGCCCTGCGACGGCGCTCCTGCCAAGGCTCTGGTCGAACGCTCCGCTTCGGCTGACCTCGTCGTCGTGGGCGCTCGGGGCCAAGGCGGGTTCGAGGGGCTGCGCCTCGGGTCCGTCGCCGATGAGGTCCGGCGGCACGCGTCGTGCACGGTGATCGTCGTCCACGAGACGTCGCAGCCCGCGGCCACAGCCCCGCACCCGACGGACGCTCCCCCGCGCCCGGTCGTCGTGGGCGTCGACGAGTCGCCCGGCGCCCGGCGCGCCCTGCGCTTCGCTCTGCGAGAAGCGCACCTGCGCGCCGCGAAGCTCGTGGTCGTGAGCGCCTACCGCCCGAGCGACCGCCTCGAGCTGGAGAGCCTCGCCGGGCCCCACGACGCCCCGGGGCCCGACCCCCAGCCGGCGCTGACGGCAATGTCGGCCGAACGCATGCTCGAAGGAGAACCGGGGGCGGCAGACCTCGAGCACGACCTGGAGATCACCGCGGGCAAGCCGTCGAAGGTGCTGCTCGACGCGGCCCGCCGGCTCGAGCCCTCGATGCTCGTCGTGGGAGCCCGGGGCCTCGGCGGGTTTGCTGGCCTCCTGCTCGGATCGGTCAGCGAGTCCGTCTCGCGGCACGCAAACTGCCCGGTGGCAGTCGTCCGCCGGTAGGGACATCGGCCGCGCCCAGGCATCCAGCGCGGCGAGCGGCGATCGATCGACGCGCGTGACAGTGGGTCCGCACGGTCCATCCATGCCCGTCCATGGCTATACGGTGACGACCACCACGTTCTTGGTGCCGGACATGCGTCGCACGCCCGCCAGGTCGCTCGAGAGCACGGTGATCCGGTCCTCCGGCGCCGCAGTGATGGCCGCCCCCAGATGGGCGTCGGCGACCGAGACCCCGAGTGCCGATCGGACGCCGGCGGCTCGATCGGCTGCCGGCGAATCGAGAGACAGGTCCGTCAACCCAACGAGGTTGAGGAGCACCGGGTGCCGATCCGTGCGGTCCCAGCCTGCCTCCACCCGGACCGCAGTGGGGACCGCGAGACGAACCGGCCGCCCTCGCATCTTGCGCCCGGCGAGCACGTCGAGGTGCGCCAGGACCCGGCGGTGCTTGGCGTGCGCGGGGCCGGAGAGCGCCTGCACGGCCTCGTTGTCGAAGAGGACGAGGTGGCTCACGCGGCACTGCCCGTCGGAGGTCGCACCAGCGCGCGGGCTTCGGCCCACAGCACGACGTCGTCGGGAGTCGCGTCATGGCGGCGCGCGACGAGCTCGTCGGCCGCACGGTGGAGCAGCTCGGGGGACGCCGCCAGAGGATGGCCGTCGAGCTCGGCAGCCGCGACAGCAAGGTCTCCGAGGCGGGGCCGCGTGCCGGGATGTGCCGCGTAGTGCTCCTCGAGCGCTGCGCGCATGAGGACGCCTTCGAGCACGCCGCGAAGCGCCAGGGCGGTGAGCTGCGTGGTCGACGCAGCAGCCCCGAGCTCGCTGACCGCGAGGCTCGCCGCTTCGCGGAGTGCAGCGGGAAGACGCATCGAGGTGTTCACCGAGGCGCCCTCCGGCGCCGCCAGGAGCTCCGCCAGGCGATCGAGGACAGGCGACCGCACCACGGGCAAAGTGTACCACGTCCATGTGGTACGCTCCGTCGGCCGCGAGCCCCGTTTCCCGCAGACCGGGCTGGAGCCGACTCCACTTTCAGCCGGCTCCCTTTCAGCCGGCTCCCTTTCAGCGCCTCGGCTGCGGGGGCACGTAGCGGGGGTCGTGGATCGGCTTGGGCATCAGCGCGTGCTGGAGCGCCTGGGCGAGCCCCGGGAAGACCGACAGGGTGCCCGCGGCCTGGGACACGGTGAGACCTCCGGTCATGGCGAAGGCCATCCCTTGGATGAGCTCGGGCGATCCGGCTCCGACGGCGTGCGCGCCGAGGATCCGCCCGCTGCCTGCCTCGGAGAGGATCTTCACGAAGCCCTCCGGCTCGCCGAGGACGTTGCCGACCGGGCAGACGTCCCGGTAGTCCTGGCGGTGCACCTCGACGCTGAGGCCCTGGTCGCGCGCCTGGCCCTCGGTCAGCCCCACGCCCGCGACCGGCGGCGTGAGACCGACGAGGTAGGGGACCACACGGTCGTCGAAGGCGGCCTGCTCGCCGCGCAGCGCGTTGCCGACGACCATGGTCCCTTGCTTGGTGGCGACCGGCGAGAGCTGGTAGGCGCCGGCGCGCACGTCCCCGATGGCGTAGATGTGGCCCACGTTCGTGCGCAACGTGGGGTCGGTGGGGATCCCGTGGCGGTCGTAGGCGACCCCTGCGGCCTCGAGGGCGAGGTCGTCGACCGCCGGCACCATGCCGGCCGCCAGGAGCACCCGGTCGGCCTCGAGCCGCAGCGGCCCGTCAGGCGCCGCCGCCTCGACGGCGATCGCTCCGCCCTGGCGGCTGAGGCGCTCGAGCCGGGTGGAGAGGTGCAAGGCGATCCCGAGCCTTTCCGCCATGGCCGCCACCTCGGTCTGGACGTCGTGGTCGACCCGCCCGAGCACGTGGTCGAGCAGCTCGACCACCGACACCTCGACGCCGACGCGGGCCATCATGAACGCGAACTCCATGCCGATCACCCCGCCGCCGATGACGACCAGGCGCCGGGGGAGCTCGCGCGCCTCGAGCAGCTCGACGTGCCCGTCGGCCAGCTCGATGCCCTCGACCGGGAGCTTGGGCAGCTTCGCCCCGGTCGCCACCACGATCGACGTGCCGTGGAGGACCCGGTCGCCCACGGCGACGGTGTGCGGGTCGACGAAGTGCCCTGCGCCGGCGACGAGGGCTGCCCCGCCGTCGATCAGCTCCTCGGGCTTCGGGTCGGCGCACGTCGCCACGATCGCCTGGGCGCGGTCGACGGCCGCGGCCCAGTCGACCTGCGGCTCGCTGATGCTGATCCCGAACTCAGAGGACCGGCGGAGCAGCCTGAGGATCTCGGTGACCCTGACCAGGGCCTCCTTGGGAATTCACCCGTAGTGGAGTCAGGTGCCGCCGATCTTGTCGGGCTCCACCAGCGCCACGCTCGCTCCGAGCGCCAGTGCTCGGCGCGCCGCCGCGCCGCCACCTGGCCCGGCTCCGAGGACCACCAGGTCGTAGCGCTCGACCGCGTCCATCGAGCCTCCTTCCGCCATGGGCAGGTCTTCCTGGGCTGTCGCCCGTCGCAACCGTACGTCGGCCTCGGCCCGAGCACAAGGGACCATCGGCCCTGGGCCGGCGCTGCGTGGGAGCAGAGACTCTTCGTCGGCACGGCTGGTCGCGCCGCCTGCGCGCACCGGGAGGACAGGAGGTAGGGCGATGGCACAGCGGATCGTGATCCTGGGCGGCGGGACCGGGGGGACGCTGCTCGCCAACCGGCTGCGCCGCGCCTACGGACGGCGCGAGGCCAGCATCGACGTGGTCGACCGGGACGACCGCCACATCTACCAGCCCGGTCAGGTGCCCGTCGCCTTCGGCATCAGCCAGCCGAAGGACATCGTGCGGTCCCGGCGGCGCCAGCTGCGGGCCGGCGTCGACTTTTACGAGACCGAGATCGACCACGTCGACCTCGAGGCGGACCAGGTGCACCTGGCCGGGGGCGACGTCCTCGACTACGACGTGCTGGTGGTCGCCACCGGCGCCCGCCTCGCCCCCGAGGCCACGCCCGGCCTCACCGGGCCCGGATGGATGGACAAGGTGCTCACCTTCTACGACTTGGAGGGCGCTGGCGCCCTGTCGGCAGCCCTCGAGCGCTTCGACGAGGGACGGCTCGTCGTCGGCGTCGTCGACATGCCCATCAAGTGCCCCGTCGCCCCCCTCGAGTTCTGCCTCTTGGCCGACTGGTACTTCACCGAGCGCCACGTGCGCGACCGTATCGAGATCACCTTCTTGAGCCCGCTGCCCAGCCTCTTCGCCGCCCCGATCGCCGACGCGAGCGTCGAGCGGCTCTTCGCCGACAAGCGGGTGGGCCAGGAGACCGACTTCCACATCGCAGAGGTCGACGGGGCGAACGGGAGGATCGTCGACGCCGCCGGCCGCGAGGTCGGCTTCGACCTCGCGGTCGTCGTGCCGTCCTTCCGGGGCGCCGCCTACGTCGGGCGCTCCCCCGGGCTCGGCAACGAACGGGACTTCATCGAGGTGGACACGAAGACCCTGCAGTCGCCCGCGCACCCGAACGTCTTCGCCATCGGCGACGCGGCCGATCTCCCCACCTCCAAGACCGGGTCGGTGGCGCACTTCGAGGGCGAGGTGGTCGTCCGCAACATCCGCCGGTTCCTGGCGGGCCAGCCCCCCGACGCCCACTACGACGGGCACGGCACCGGCTTCATAGAGACCGGCTTCCACAAGGCGATGCTGCTCGACTCCAACTACACCACCCAGCCCCTCCCCGGCCACTTCCCGACGGCCGTCGGCCTGCCGCTCCTGAAGGACTCCCGCCTGAGCCACCTGGCCAAGGTCGAGTTCCAGTGGTTCTACTGGCACTTCCTCCTCCCCGGACGCGACATCCCGGGGCTCGGCTCGGCCATGCCGACGCGCGGCAAGGCCAGGGTCGCCGACATCGACGCGGTGCCGTCCTCTCCGAGCACGCCCGGGTGAGGACCGGGCTGCGGCGCGGCTGAAGCTCGAGATCGGTGGTCTCTCCGACGGCCCGAGACGCCCGCGCGGTCCCGGCGCGCCGGATCGTGCTGCTCGCGCGCCCAGGGGCGGGCAAGAGCACCCAGGCCGCGCTGCTCGCGACGCGCCTCGGCGTCCCCCACCTCTCCACCGGGGCGATGCTGCGAGACGAGGTCGCCTCGGGGTCCGCGCTCGGGCAGCTGATCGCCCCGGTGCTCGAGCGCGGCGACCTCGTGGCAGACGAGCTCGTCGTCCCCGTCATCGCCCAGCGCCTCGACACGGCGGCCGCCGCAGGGGGCTACGTCCTCGACGGCTTCCCCCGTGACCTCGCGCAGGACACGGCGTTCGCCGAGCAGCTCCCCGGCGCCGTCCAGCCGCAGGCCGTCGTCCTCCTCGACGTGCCGGCCGAAGAGTGCCGCCGGCGCCTGCTCGCCCGGGCCGCACTGGAAGGGCGCAGCGACGACACCCCCCAGACGATCGAGCACCGACTCGCCCTCTTCGACACCGACCTCGTGCCGGTGATCGAGCGCTACGAGCGGCGCGGGCTCCTCGTGCGCGTCGACGGAGAGGCGGACCGCCACGTCGTCACCGGGCGGATCCTCGACCGACTGGGGACCACGTGAGCGCTCGAACGGGCGGTGGACATGACGAGCCGCTTGCCCACGACCTGTTCCAGATCGTGTTCGTCGTGCTCTTCCCTGTGCCCGCTCCCCGGAACTTCGCCGGCTTCCCGCGCCCGGCCGACGGGATCGACCCGCTGCCCGAGGCCGCCGTGAAGGCGCGGATGGACCAGCTCCACGACGTCCAGGCCGCCATCCTCGGAATGGAGTACCTCGAACGCCACCGGGTCACCCGCTGGCCGCTCGGACGAGTCCGGCTCCCCGAGGACGAAGGCACCGGACCGACCGTCGCCGACGTGTTCTTGGTGACCCACACCGCCGGCGGGGCGCTGTGGGAGGCATGGATGGCGCCGCCCGACCAGCAGCTCGAGCCCGACCGGTTCCTCTCGTGGCTGCGCTCCGACCACGAGAGCCCGGTCGCCGTGCTGCGCGAGGCGCTTGGCCGCCTCAGCCGTGAGCTCCTCTCGGGCGACGGACCCGACGAGGGGTTCCCCTTCACGGTCCTACGCCTGCCTGGGGGCACTGCGCCCTTGGACGCCGTGGTCGCCGCGCACGCCGAGGACCTGGTGCGGGTCCTGTACCTCGACCGCTCGACGCTCGCGTTCAAGCGGCGGATCGTCGACGAAGAGCTCGCCCGCGACTTCTGCCTGCGCGAGGGAGGGATCTCGCTCGTCGCGGGACGGGGCGCCCTCGACCTTCGGGTCGGCGAGAGCGTGGGATCCGAGCCTTCGAGCGACACGGTCCTCGTCCCCCGCAGCGCGCTGCCGCTCCTCATCTCCATCGAGCTCCTGCTCGTCGAACGCGTGGTGCTCCAGATGTTCCTGCGCCAAGTCGCCGGTGGCGAGGTGCCGCAGTCCCTCTCGCACCTGCTCGAGCTCAAGACCGAGATGCTCGACGGACTGGCCGAGTACCGCGGCACCGTCGCCGAGTCCAACCGCTTCAGCGCCGAGGTCACCTCCTACGGCGAGAAGGTCCTCGGCCTCGACACCCTCTATTCGACGCTCACCGAGCGGCTCGAGGCCCTCACCTTCGACATCACGATGCGTTACCAGCAGAGCACCAACACCCTGCAGTTCGCCCTCACCGTCGTCCTGGGGAGCTTCCAAGCGGCGAGCGTCGCCGCGGTGATCGCCTCGGTCGCCTACCGACAGGGGCCGCTGCTCGTGCTCGCCTGGGCGGCCGGGACGGCCCTCGCCGCCGCCGCGTCCATCACGGCCCTCCTGCGCCGCCGGCTGCGCTGACCACGGGCGCCTTCAGCCCGGGCCCTCGTCATAGCGGCGAGCCCAGGGGCCGGCGTCGCGCGCTCTTGCGCCGGTGGCGTCGAGGTCGGGGTCGTAGGGGCTCGTCGCCTCGACCGGCGGGCCGACGGACCGGTTGACGGTGTCGGTGCGCCGGGCTTCGGCGAGGGCGGGAGGAAGGTCGAGGTGCTCGAGACGCCGGGCGTGGTAGTGGTCGCCGGGCGCGCTCGCGAGCAGCACCTGGCGGACCCAGTCCCACTGCGCGGTCTCGTGGACGGCGAGCAGCTCGCGCTTGGTGCCTTCGTCGAGGTCTCCGAGCAGGGCGGCTTCCCACGCGCCGATGTGCTCGGGGAAGAAGCCGGGCTCCTCGCGCACCTCGAAGCACGCGCCGCTCGAGCGCACCTCCAGCTGGAAGCCGACCCCGAGGGTGTCGTCGAGGCGGTGGGTGCCGTAGCGGGCACGCCCGCCGGTCAGATAGGCGGCGACGTCGCCCAGGCACGGCGAATTCTTCGACACGACGACGAGGTCGCTTCGATCGATCGGTGCGGTGCCGAAGGCGAGGTCTGCGAGGGCCCGCATGGCCCAGACGCCGCGCAGGAGCCCGTCGCAGGCGTGCCCGTGGAACAGGACCAGATCGGCGACCGTCACGGTCTTCGGACGCGGGTCGAGACGCCCCTGTGCGGATCGCGTGTCGATCACCTCGAAGCTCGGGAGGCCGGGGACCTCGAGCCACGCCGGTACGTACCACCGCTCCCGCAGCGGGCGGCCCAGGTGCGCGGACGCTGTGGGCTGGTCGAGGGCGCCGGGCTGGGCGGCGGCTGTGGGTTGGGCGGCGGCTGTGGGTTGGTCGGCGGCTGTGGGTTGGTCGGCGGCTGTGGGCTGGTCCGCGGCCACCGGATCAGAAGTTGAGGACGGTCGCGCCCTCGAGCGCGTAGCGGACGTAGGCGTCGCGGGCGTACTGCAAGGCGATGCCCCGCTTGGTGAGCGCCTCCTCGGTCCCCGCGGCGCGCGCCGCGTTCAGGCACGCGCCGACGGAGACGCCCGCCGCGACCAGCTCGTCGATCTGGCGGTTGTACTCGACGCGAGTCGGGTCCGCCGAGGTGTCGCTCAAGGCACCCTGGGCCGGCCCGAAGCAGTAGACCTCGAGGTCCACGCCGCGCTCGGTGGCCACCTGCCGGACCCGCTCTGCGACGTGGGATCCCGCGGCGAGCGAGTCCTCGTCGGCGTGGAAGAGGTGGATCACGACCTTGGCCATCGTCGGCCTCCTTGTGGGTGCTGGGACGTCTTCACTGCCCGCTCATGTCCTCTCATCGTGCCATCGTGCCTGCTCGTGCATCGGGGGTTCATGCGGACAGCGCGGCCGGCGAGGCGAGGAGCCGGGTCAGCGCCTCGACGCCCGATGGGGTGTCGGCGAGCATGGGCACCAGGGCCAGGCGAGACGTGTACAGGGCGCGCACCTCCGAGAGCCGCTGTCGCTCAGCGGCAGCGCGCGCGCTGAGCAGCGGGTCGGTCGTGGCCGTCGCCGCGAGGCTCTGGTTCGCGACCCAGGCGAACGGCTCGATCCCGGCACGCCGCAGGTCCTCCTGGAGGGCCGCCGCCTCGTGGACGGGGGTGGCCTCGGGCACGGTGACGACGAGGACCGAGGTGAGACCGGGATCGGTCAGCCGATCGAGCAGCGCCTCGACCTCGGGGGGCACGGCGCCGCCCTGGCGGCCGACCTCGCGGTGGTAGGCACGTGCCGCGTCGAGGAGGAGCAGGGTGTGGCCGGTGGGAGCGGTGTCGAGGACGACGAAACGCTCCGTGGCTCCCGCCACCGTGCGGGCGAAGGCCCGGAACACCGCGATCTCGGCCGTGCACGGTGAGCGCAGGTCCTCCTCGAGCACGGCTCGACCGGCGTCGTCGAGCATCGCACCGGCATCTGCGAGCACCTCGGCGACGTAGGCGGCGGTCTCGCGCTCGGGATCGATGCGGCTCACGGCGATGGTGCCCACGGCATCCTCGTCGGCGAGCACCGCGTCGAGATGGGCGGCGGGGTCGGTGGTGGTGAGCTCGACCGGGTGCCCGGCCCGTGCCAGCTCCACGGCGATCGCCGCCGCCAGCGTGGTCTTGCCGACGCCACCCTTGCCCATCGCGAGGACGAGCCCTCGCCCGCGCTCGGCCAGCTCGTCGACGAGGGCGCGAAGGGTCGTGGTGTCGGGCAGGGTCTCGCCCGGTACCTCGACCGGCGGGGTCGCGCCGTCGAGCAGCGCCCGCAGCGCGGGGACGCCGACCGGGCTGAAGGCGACGAGCGGCACCTCGTCGCGGGGCAGTCCGGCAAGCTCGGAGGGCAGCGTCTCGAGCGCGGCTGCAGCGCGCGAGGCGAGCGCAGCGGCCAGCGGGTCCTGCGAGCCCGGGGCGGAGAAGACCCCATTGACCACCAGCCGCTGGTTCCCGACACCGAGCGCGCCGAGCTCCGCCGCGGCACGCGCGGCCTCGCCGAGCGCCAGCGCATCGGGGCGCGACACCAGCACCAGCACCGTGCGCCCGGCGTCGGCCAACGTCGCCACCGCAGCCCGGTAGCGCTCGTGCTGGCTGTTCAGGCCCGACAGCGGACCGATGCACGAGGTGCCGAGCGTGCTCGTGTCGATGAACTCGCTCCAGGCCGCCGGCAGCGACAGCAGCCGCAGCGTGTGGCCGGTCGGGGCCGTGTCGAAGACCACGTGGTCGTAGGCGGCGGTGGTGTCGGGATCCGCCAGCAGCGCGCTGAACTCGTCGAACGCGGCGATCTCCACCGTGCAGGCCCCCGACAGCTGCTCTTCGACGCTGGCGACCGCCGACTCGGGCAGCACGCCGCGGTAGGGGCCGACCACGCGCTCGCGATAGGCAGCGGCAGCGGCCAGCGGGTCGATGTCGAGCGCGTCGAGGCCGGCCACGTCCGGCACCGGCGTGGGCGAGCCGCTGAGGGAGACCCCGAGCACCTCGTCGAGGTTCGACGCCGGATCGGTCGAGACGAGCAGCACACGACGCCCGGCATCGGCCAGGCCGACCGCGACCGCCGAGGCCGTCGAGGTCTTCCCCACCCCGCCCTTGCCGGTGAAGAACATGAAGCGCGGGGCGCTCGCCATCAGGCCACCGAGCACCCTTCGACCTGTCGAGTGATGGTCCGTTGCAGCGGCGGCGCCCCGCGCCGTGGCGCCGGGGACCGCCGTCCCTTCCGGCTCAGCCACAGCAGCCCGAGGACGACTGGTTGGCGGCGACCCCGACGAGCGGCACGTCGACGGGCTCCGAGCTTCCGCCGCAGCACCCTCCGACACTCTCGGCTGTCTCGGCGGTCTCGTCGGGCTCCGAGCTTCCGCCGCAGCACCCTCCGGCGGTCTTTGCGGTCTCGGCGGTCTCCGCGGTCTCCGCGGTCGGCGCCGCGGAAACGGTGCCTGCAGCCGGCGCGCCCAGGGCGGCCGCCTCGGTGCCGAGCAGCTTGGCGGCGAGCTCCAGCACGGAGCGTGCGGGGGTGTCCTTCACCGTCTGGGCCAGCCGCACGGCCTCGGCCATCACGCCGGGCGCGACACCGAGGCGACGAGCCTGGTCGTAGTGGTACTTCAGGCATGGCTCGCAGTTCGCACCGATCGCTGCGCCGATCGCCACGAGCTCGGCCGTGACCGCGTCGAGACCCGCCGCCGCGTCGGTCCCGAAGGCCCAGGCCGCGAGCTCGGCGCGCGACGGATAGCGGCCCGACGAGCGCAGCGCGCCATCCACCACCACCGCGGGCAGCGCCTCGTCGCCGCGCTCGGCGAGCAACGCACGCACGAGCTCCTCGTCCGCGAAGGCCTTTGGCTCCTGGGACAGGTTGTGGCGCTCGACCACCGCGCCCTGCTCGGAAAGCCACGCCAGATCGGCAGCGAACGCGGCGAGCGCCGGGTCGACGCTCGGACCGCACACCCCCGTCGAGCAGCACATCGGGGGATCGAACACCTCGACCGTCGACATCAGGACCTCCTCGAGTTCATCGCTCATCGTCGATGAGCGATTACGATAGCAGATCGAAGCGTCGCCACAACCGCTCGGCGATCTCGTGGGAGGCGCCGGCTCAGAGTGAGGGCTCAGAGTGAGGGCTCAGAGTGAGGCCATGGCCGCTTGCAGGGCGAAAAGGCCCGCGCGGTTCAGGCAATACGAGGTGCGGGGTCCTTCGATCTCGCCCTGGATCAACCCTGCCTCACGCAAGATCCGCAGATGCTCCGAGATCGTCGACTGAGCCAGCGGCAGCACAGCGACCAGGTCACCGGTCACGCACGCATGGCGCTCGGCCAGCAGGCGGATGATCCGCAGGCGCGCTGGATGACCGAGGGCCTTCGCCATGACCGCCAGCAGCTCGTCGTCGATCACCGGCGCGGCCACGCCCGCCACCGGCTCCGGTCCTCCTCCGGGAGCGCAGCAGGGCGCGTCGGAAGGCGCAAGCGTCGCCGTCCTCGACGTGGTGCTGAGACCCATCTCGGCCCACATTCTACCGGCGTCGACTGCGCCGACCCGGGGTGCGAACATCACATTGACAAGTCTCAATACTACGAAGCTACGATGAATCGGCAACGAACGATCTCATCGTGGAGAACGAACGATCTCATCGTGGAGTCGGAGCATGCCTCGAACGGCATTCACGTCGACGAGACCCCGCGCATGCAGGCCGGTGACGGAGACCAGCGCCGGCGACGAACGGTCGGCGAGACGAGCGCCCAGGCCGCCGGCGTGACGGCGGGCGACCTCATGGACCCCCCGCCTGCGCCGGTCGAGCCCGGTGACGAGCTTCGCCGCGCCGTGCGGGTACTGCTCGACGCCGGCCTGACCGCCCTGCCTGTCACCGACGGCTCCGGCCGCCTGGTGGGCCTGCTGGACGAGGAGGACCTCCTGGTGCTGGCCGAGGACCGCCACGTGGTCGAGCAGGAAGCCGAGGTGGCCCGGTTCTGGCCCATCGCCGGCGGGCGACGCGCCGCCAGGCACCTCCAGACGATCCAGGCGAAGCGCGTCTCGGAGGTCATGGCGCATCACCCCCCCTCCGTGCACATCTCGGCGCGCTGCGAGCACGCAGCCGAGGTCATGGCCGATCACCGCGCCGGGGTGCTCCCCGTCACCGACGACGAGGGCCGCGTGGCCGGGGTGCTCACCCGCCGCGCACTCATCGACGCCTGGTGGGCGGGGCGCCTGTGCTGAGCCTGGGCGGAGCGTGGCTGACCTTCGCCGCGGTGGCGATCTTCGTCGCCACCTTGACCCTGGTGATCGCCCAGCCCAAGGGACTGTCGATCGGCTGGTCCGCCGGAGGAGGCGCGGCACTCGCGCTGCTCCTCGGTGTGGTGCACCTCGCCAACGTGGCCACGGTGTGGGACATCGTGTGGAACGCCACGGCGACCTTCGTGGCGGTCATCGTCATCTCGCTCGTCCTCGACCGGATCGGGTTCTTCGAGTGGGCGGCGTTGCACATGCTGCGCGCGGCCAGGGGCAGCACGATCCGGGCCTTCGTCTTCATGATGGTGCTCGGCGCGGGGGTCGCCGCGCTGTTCGCCAACGACGGGGCGGCGCTGATCCTCACCCCGATCGTCTACGAGCAGATGCGAGCCCTGGGATTCGAACGCCGCCAGGCGTTGCCCTTCGTGATGGCGGCCGGGTTCATCGCGGACACGACCAGCCTGCCCCTGGTGGTGTCCAACCTGGTCAACATCGTGAGCGCCAACTACTTCCACATCGGCTTCACCAGCTACGCCGCGACGATGGCCCCGGTGGACTTGATCGCTTTCGCCGCGAGCGTCGGGGTGCTCTACGTCTTCTACCGCCGCTCCCTCCCCGCCCGCTACGACCTCGCGGCGCTCCCCCAGCCGCAGCGCGCGATCCGGGACCTCCGGCTGTTCCGGATCGGCTGGGTGGTCCTCGGCGTCCTCTTGGCCGGCTACCTCCTCTCCGAGCCGCTGCACTTCCCCGTCTCGGTCCCCGCAGCAGCCGCGGCGGTGGCGTTCCTCGGGCTCGCGGCACGTTCCGAGGCGCTCTCCAGCGCCAGGGTGCTGCGCGAGGCGCCGTGGAAGATCGTGGTGTTCTCCCTCGGCATGTACCTGGTCGTCTTCGGACTGCGCAACGCCGGCCTCACCGTCTACCTGTCCGACGCGTTGCGCGCTGCAAGCCACGCCGGGCTGGTCCCCTCGTCCCTCGTCAGCGGCTTCGGTGCCGCCGGGCTGTCCGCGGTGATGAACAACATGCCGACGGTGCTCGTCGGCGCGCTGTCGATCCACGGCGCGCACCTGGGCGGCCTGACGCGGACCGCTGCGGTCTACGGCAACGTCGTGGGCTCCGACCTCGGACCGAAGTTCACCCCGATCGGCTCGCTCGCAACCTTGCTGTGGCTGCACGTGCTCGAGACCAAAGGGATCAAGATCAGCTGGGGCCAGTACTTCCGCCAGGGCATCATCCTCACCGTCCCCGTCCTCGGCGTCACCCTCTTGGCCCTGGCCGGTTGGGTGACCCTCGTCCACTGACCAGACAGTCAAGCCGTCGAACGACCAGCGCAAGCGTCCAGTTGCCAGACGTGCGTGAAACCAGACCTGCGTGGAAGGAGCGCCCATGAACCCTGCCGACCGGCATGCCGACGGGGACCCGTCGCCGACGAGCGTCCCCGTGGTCCTCTACGCCTGTGTCCACAACGCCGGCCGCTCGGTCGCCGCGCGGGTGCTCACCGAGCACTACGCGCGCGGTCACGTCGAGGTGCGCTCCGCCGGCTCCGAGCCGGCGTCCTCGGTCGACCCCATGGTCGCGGCGGTGCTCGCCGAGCGGGGTCTGTCGACGGACGCCGAGGTGCCGACGCTGCTCACCAGGGCCGTCGTCAGGGACGCCGACGTGGTGGTCACGATGGGGTGCGGCGAGACCTGTCCGGTGTTCCCCGGCAAGCGCTACTCGGACTGGGACGTGGACGACCCCGCCGGCCAGGGGCGCGCAGCAGTCGAACGCATCGTGGACGACATCGACCGCCGCGTCCGCCGGTTGCTCGGCGAGCTCGGGATACCGATACCGTCCGAGACATGACCGCCGCCACACAGTTCACCCAACGTTCATCAAAAGATCACCAGAAGGACACCGGCAGTTCCTGGCCGGGTCATCCGTGCCGTCCAGGATGGTCGGCGTACCACCGCGGAGGGTGCGAAGGGTGCGGAGGATGAGGAGGATCACGCGCGTGCTCGGCGATGCGACCGGGAGTGAAGGCTGTGGATGATCATGCGGCGTCGGTGACGGAGCTGTACCGGTCGCTCGACGAGGCCGAGGTGGGCCGCAAGCACTGGCTGACGGTGTTCACGGCCGGCATGGGGTTCTTCACCGACGCGTACGACCTCTTCATCATCGGCACGGTCACGGTGCTGCTCACGCCAATCTTCCACCTGAGCACCAACCAGATCTCACTGCTCAATTCGGCGTCGCTGCTGGCGTCGGTGGCCGGCGCGCTCACCTTCGGCAAGCTCATGGACCGCCTGGGCCGCAAGCGCATGTACGGCGTGGAGGTGGCGATCCTGGTCCTCGGCGCCGTGTTGACGGCGTTCTCGTGGAACTTCACTTCCCTGTTCATCTTCCGACTCGTCGTCGGCTACGGGGTGGGTGGCGACTACGCCACCTCGGCCGTGATCACCTCCGAGTACGCCAACAAGCGGTCCCGGGGGCGCCTCGTCGGCTCGGTGTTCGCCATGCAGGGCCTCGGGCTGCTCGCCGGGCCGGCCATCGCCTCGATCTTCCTCGGCGCGGGGGTGCCAGACGGGATCGCCTGGCGGCTCATGCTCGGTCTCGGGGCCATCCCGGCGGCCTCGGTGATCTACCTGCGGCGAAAGATCCGGGAGACCCCCCGCTACACGCTGAGCGTGAAGGGCGACGTGGCGACCACCGCCAAGACGGTGGAGTGGGTGACCGGCCAGCAGCCGGCGGCTCGGGTCAACGGCTCGAGCCCGGCCAGCTCTGCGAACCGCGCGCTCAGCACGCTCAAACCCAGCACCGGCGGCAGCGCCAACGGCAGCGCCAACGGCGTGAGGGCACGGCTCACCTCCAAGCCCTTCCTCCTGCGCCTGATCGGCACCGCGGGGAGCTGGTTCTTGATGGACATCGCCTTCTACGGCAACTCGGTCTCGAGCCCGCTCATCTTGAAGCTCCTCCAGCCCACAGGCACCCTCCTCGACCACACCCTCATCTCGCTCGCCATCTTCGCCGTCGCCGCCTTCCCCGGCTACTGGCTCGCCGTGTTCCTCATGGACCGCATCGGGAGGAAGCGCATCCAGTGGCAGGGGTTCACGGTCATGGCTGCGGCCTTCGCGCTCATCTGGCTGCTCCCCGACGGTGCGAGCGCGGTCGGCGTGTTCCTGCCGCTGTTCGCCATCAGCTACTTCTTCGTCGAGTTCGGCCCGAACATGACCACCTTCGTCTATCCATCGGAGATCTTCCCGACCTCGGTGCGCGGCACCGGGGACGGCATCTCGGCCGCCGCCGGCAAGACCGGCGCGTTCCTCGGCGCCCTGCTGGTCCCCCACCTGCTCGCCTCCGTCGGGATCAGCGGGGTGATGGGGATCATGGCGGGGGTCTCGGCGATCGGGATCGTCCTCACCCTCGTGGCCCTGCCCGAGCCCAAGGGCCAGACCCTCGAGCTCGCTTCGGCCGAGAACAAGCCCGACCAGACGGTCTCCGCGGTGTCCGCCCGTTGATCTGCTCCCCCGGCCGTCGCACCGGGTCCGGCGGCCGAGACGCCCGACGCGTCGGTGCCGCAGGTAGATTGCGAGCTGGAGGTGCAAGGTGACGCACGCCTCGCGAGCCCTCTCGTACCCGGCTGACATGGAGCTTTGGGGCATTGACGCCCCGCTGAGCGTGCTCGACCCCGAGGGGCGTCGGACCGGGGCCACCAGCCCGAGGTACCCCGACGACCTTGCGGCGGACGAGCGCCGTCGCCTCCTCACCCACATGGTGGTAACCCGCAGGCTCGACGCCGAGCTCGTGCGCCTCCAGCGTCAGGGACAGCTCGCCCTCTACGCCTCCTGCCTCGGTCAGGAGGGGGCGCAGGTAGGCGTCGCCGCGGCACTCGCGACCGGCGACTGGCTCTTCCCCCAGTACCGAGAGCTCGGGTTGTTCGTCGCCCGAGGCATCGACCCGGTAGGGATCGCCATGATGTGGCGGGGTGCCTACCACGGCGGGCGCGGGTTGATCGACAAGAAGACCATGCCGATGTGCATCGTGGTCGGTGCTCACGCCCCGCACGCGGCGGGCTACGCGATGGGAGTGAAGCTCGACGGCGCGCCGGAGGTGGTCGTCGCCGTGATGGGCGACGGCGCGCTCAGCGAGGGCGACGTGCACGAGGCATGCAACATGGCGACCGTGTTCGATCTGCCGTGCCTCTTCGTCGTGCAGAACAACCACTGGGCGATCTCCGTTCGCTCCGAAGTGCAGACTCACAGCGCGACGCTCGCCCAGAAGGCGGTCGCCTATGGCATGCCCGGGGTGCGCTGCGACGGCAACGACGTCCTCGCCACGTACTCGGTCACCGCCGACGCCCTGCGCCGCATCCGGGACGGGGGTGGGCCGATGCTGCTCGAGCTCGTCACCTACCGCAGGGGCGCGCACACCACCTCCGACGACCCCACGCGCTACCGGGACGAGGCGGAGCTCGAGCACTGGAGCGCCCTCGACCCGATCGACCGCTACCGCCGCCACCTCGAGAGAGAGGGGCTCTGGGGAACCCCGGAGCAAGAAGCAGCCGACGGGGCAGCGGAGGAGGCTGCGGCGCGCCTGCGCGCCGAGGTCTACGACGCCCCCGATCCCCCCGTCACCGAGCTCTTCGACCTCGTCTTCTCGAAGCCCACCTCCGAGCTCGAGCGCCAGCGGGCCGAGCTCGAGTCGTCGCTCGGCTGGGACCAGCCGTGACCGCGACCACGATGGTCGGCGCCCTCAACGCGGCGCTCGCAGACGCGATGGAGAGCGACTCCAAGGTGCTCGTCTTCGGCGAAGACGTCGGTCGGCTGGGCGGAGTCTTCCGGGTGACCGAGGGCCTCTTCGAGCGGTTCGGGCCGGCGCGCTGCTTCGACACGCCACTTGCCGAGTCCGGGATCGTCGGGCTCGCCATCGGCCTGGCGCTGCGCGGGTACCGGCCGGTGGCCGAGCTCCAATTCGACGGGTTCAGCTACCCCGCCCTCGACCAGGTCATCAACCAGCTCGCCAAGTACCGACTTCGATCGGGCGGCCTCGTCGACCTCGGTGTCGTGGTGCGCATCCCCTCCTTCGGGCGCATCGGGTCGCCCGAGCACCACTCGGAGTCCCCCGAGACGTACTACGCGCACACGGCGGGGCTGAAGGTCGTGTCCCCGTCCTCACCCGCAGACGCGTACTCGATGCTGCGCGAGGCCGTCGAGTGTCCGGACCCGGTGATCTTCCTCGAGCCCAAGCAGCGGTACTGGGTGAAAGAGGAGCTCGACCTGCCGGTGCGAACGCCTCCTTTCGACCGCGCCGTCGTCCGGCGTGCCGGCGGCGACGTGACCCTCGTCGCCTACGGGGGCGCGGTGGCGGTGGCGATGTCGGCGGCGGAGGAGGCCGCGTCCCAGGCATCGGTCAGCGTCGAGGTGGTGGACCTCCGCTCGCTGTCGCCGATCGACGTCGACACCGTGGTCGACTCGGTCAAGCGGACCGGGCGCTGCATCATCGTCCACGAGGCGCCGAGGACGCTCGGGATGGGTGCGGAGCTCGCCGCCCTCGTCCAAGAGCGCGCCTTCTACCACCTCGAGGCGCCGGTGCTCCGCGCGACGGGCTTCGACACCCCGTACCCTCCGGCACGGCTCGAGACGCAGTGGCTGCCGGGCGTCGACAGGGTCCTCGACGCCGTCCAAGCCGTCTGGTCCTACTGAGGTAAGAGCTCGCAGATGGAACGCGACTTCCTCCTGCCCGACGTCGGCGAGGGCCTCGAGAACGCCACGATCGTCGAGTGGCACGTGGCCGAGGGGGCCGCCATCGAGCTGAACCAGCCTCTGGTCACGATCGAGACCGCGAAGGCCGCCGTGGAGCTCCCGTCGCCATTCGCCGGCAGGGTCACCCACCTCAACGCCGCCCCGGGCGACGAGCTGGCGGTGGGCGCGCTCCTGGCGCGTATCGACACCGGGGAGGGGGCGGACGCGGGCGCGGCGCCGATCACGAGTGCGAGCGGCGCTGGCACCCCCCCGAGCGGCGCGGGCCCTGGCGCCACCCGACCACAGGCTGGGCAGCCCTCGCGCGGCGCAGATCAGGCAGCGGGGCGCGACGGCACCCACGAGCGCGCCTCTGGACGCGAGGCGCTGCTCGTCGGCTACGGGGCCGAGCCACCACAGCCCGCGCGCCGACCGCGGGACTGGTCGCGCACCATGCGGATGGAGGGTGTCCCGACCTCGGCCTCCGAGCCTCCCGCTCCGGCGAGCCCGCCGTCGGCCGCCCGCCCGATGGCCAAGCCGCCGGTCCGCTGGCTCGCCAAGTCCCTCGGCGTCGACCTGCGCAGCCTCCAGGCGACGGGCCCGCACGGCGAGGTGAGCCGCGACGACGTCGAGGCGGCCGCGTCAGCTCGCGCCGGGGTCGAGACGCCCGACTGGCGGGAAGAGCCCCGCCAAGGCGAGACCTTCGTTGGCCGGGCGCCCGCAGAGCAGCTCGGCGAAGAGCTCCCCGACGAGATCCCGGTCGTCGGCATCCGGGCCCGGATCGCCGAGCGCATGAGCCGCTCTCGCGCGCAGATCCCCGAGGCGACGGCAGGCCTCTGGGTCGACTGTGAGCGGCTCTTGGAAATGCGAGCCCTTCTCGACGACGAGCTCGAGCGCGCGAACCCAGCCCGGGCCGGCGGCGACCGGCACGACGACCACCACCACCCTCGCCAGGAGCTGACGCCATTCGCGCTCTTGGCCTGGATGGTGCCGATCGCCCTGCGTGCGGCCCCGCTCCTCAACGCGAGCTTCGACTCCGAGTCCAAGATGATCCACGTCCATCGGTCGGTGCACCTGGGCATCGCCACGTCCACCCAGCACGGACTGGTCGTTCCCGTCTTGCGCGAGGCGGACCGCCTGACCGTCGGCGAGTTCGCTGCTGAGCTCGCGAGACTCAGCCGTTCGGCCCGCGCCGGCACCCTCACGCCGAACGAGCTCGTCGGCTCGACCTTCACGATCTCGAACTACGGCGCGCTCGGACTGGACGACGGCAACCCGGTCATCAACATTCCCGAGGCGGCCATCCTCGGCGTCGGCTCGATCGCGCCCCGCGCGGCCGTCCACGACGACGCGCTCGAAGTGCGCGCGACCGCCAAGCTCGTCTGTGCCTTCGATCACCGCGTGTGCGACGGCGCCGAGGCGGCGCGCTTCCTCCTCCGGCTCAAAGCCCTCGTCGAGCGCCCCGAGCGGGCGCTCGCCGCGCGCTGACTGGCTGACTCCTCACGCTCGCCCGGCGCGGCCGCCTTCGCGACGAGCGCCGGAGGCAGGGAACGCATCGCATCCGCTCCCGGGGTTCACTGCTCCCCGGCCTTACAGTTCCGGGGGCCCACTCCTCGCCGCGGGCTGCTGCTCGCACTGCTCGGCGACCGACGGCTCTTTGACCGAGCTGCGGTCCTGGTGCCGCCGGATCCTGGCGTCCAGCTGTTCGAGGAAGCCGCTCAGCAGCCCGATCTTCGCCTCGACTTGGGCTCGCAGGTCGAGGAGCACCTCGCCCGCCTCCTCGTGGATACGGCGCTGGTCGTCGTCGCCACCCTCGTAGAACCGTTCCCGCAGCAACCGCAGGCGATCCTCGGCGGCGACGATGCGACGGATCTCTTCGAGATTGAACCCCATGAGACCCTGCAGCTCACGGATGCGCTGGATCCGCTCGACGTCTGCGTCGCAGTAGCGCCTGCTGGCCCCGGGGTGGTGAAGGTGCGGGCGGAGGAGCCCGACCTCCTCGTAGTAGCGCAGGGTCCGCTCGGAGATCCCGAGCCGGGCGGCCACCGCCCCGATCTTCAGGAGACCGTCGAGCTCATGGTCACTCCCGGCTTCTGCGGAGACGGCCGGTTCGACGGTCACGGTCTCGCTCGAGGCCGCCGCACCTGTCTCGTTGCGCTGGCCTTCACGCCTCATGCCGCTCACCCGGGTGCAGCGCGGCCCCGCTCCGCCCCGATCTGCTGGAAGGCTCCGGTTTCGCGAGCGGGAAGGCGGGAGCGCCTTGGCGGGCGCCGTTCGTCTGGCGGTCGCCGTTCGTCTGGTGGTCGCCGTTCGTCTGGCGGTCGCCGTTGGCGCCAACACGCTCGGGCTCGAGGCTCTCACCGAGACGGAGCACCGCGGCGGTCGCGCTGCGCGCGCCGATGTCTGCAGCCTTCAGCTCGTCACCTTCCACGTAGTGGTACTTGCCACCCCGCAGCCACGAGGCCACTGCGGCGATAGCGCAGGCTGCGACCGAGAAGTCGAATGCTTCGCGCAAGCCGTTCATGAACGGGCCGGACACGAGCTTGGGGAAGAAGCTCCGCCCGGTGAGGTAGACCGCGTGGGCATGGGAGAGGTGGCTGAGGGCCGGTCCGAGAAGCCGAGCCATCGGGTTGTAGCCCAAGAAGGCCGCGAAGAGCGCTCCGGTTGGCGGCAGATGGGACACCTTCGCCGCGGCCGCGGCGGGGATCCCTTGCGAGACGAGCCCGTGGTAGAGGCTCCCCGGCAGGCCGCTCGCGAGGCCGGTGATGATCAGGGTGAAGAAGATGCCGATGGAGAGCACCATGGCCGAGTTCTGGAAGGTGGCGGTCATCCCCGACCCGGCACCGCGCTGGTTGGGGGGGAGGCTGTTCATGATGCCGGCCCGGTTCGGCGAGGCGAAGAGGCCCATCGCGAGCCCGTTGACAAGCAAGAGCAGCGCGAACCAGATGTACGAGAAGTTGGCGGGGAGCAGCTCCAAGAGCCCGAAGCTCGCCGCCGCGGCGATCATCCCGCCCGTGGCGAAGGGCCGGGCACCGAAGTGGTCCGACAGGAAGCCCGAGACCGGTCCCGCGATGAGGAATCCGGCAGTGAGCGGCAGCATGTAGATGCCGGCCCACAGCGGGGTGTTGGCAAAGCTGTACCCGTGCTGGGGCAGCCAGATGCCCTGCAGCCAGATGATCAGGATGAACATGAGGCCGCCTCGCCCCAGAGAGGCGAGCAGGCTGGCCACGTTGCCCGCGGCGAACGCCCGGATCCGGAAGAGCGGCAGCCGGAACATCGGGTTCGAGACCTTGGTCTCGATGTAGCCGAAGAGGCCCAGCATGACGATCCCGCCGACGATGGCGCCGATCACCCACGGGTTGGTCCATCCCATCGAGTGCCCTCCGTAGGGCTCGATCCCGTAGGTGATGCCCACCAGCACGGCGATGAGGCCGACGGCGAAGGTCAGGTTCCCCCACCAGTCGATGTGCGAGGCGGTGCGCACCCCCTTCTCGACCAGCTTGAAGTAGGCCCAGAAGGTGCCGAACACACCGAAGGGGACCGACACCAAGAACACCAGGTGCCATTCGACCGGGCCGAGCAGGCCGCCGAGGACCAGACCGAGGAACGAGCCGCCGATGGCGGCCACCTGGTTCACCCCCAAGGCGAGGCCCCGCTGGTCGGGCGGGAAGGCGTCGGTGAGGATCGCCGAGGAGTTGGCGAAGAGCAACGCCCCTCCCACCCCTTGGAAGACGCGCATGACGATGAGCCACAGCGCGCCGGCGGGCCCGTGCAGCCAGGTGATGGCCAGCAGGATCGAGAACACCGTGAAGACCGCGAAGCCGAGGTTGTACATCTTCACCCGGCCGAACATGTCGCCCAGGCGCCCGAAGCTCACCACGAGCACCGCCGTGACCACGGTGAAGCCCATCAGCAACCACAGGAAGTAGCTGGAGTTGCTCGGCGTGAGCGGGTTCAGCCGGATCCCCCGGAAGATGTCGGGCAAGGCGATCAGGATGATCGACTGGTTGATCACCACCATCAGCATCCCCAAGGTGGTGTTGGACAGGGTCAGCCACTTGCCCTTGTAGGGATCGGGAGAGACGGCGATCGTTGCGGTCTGACCGGGCATGGGACTCCTCTGCTGACGCTCACCTCAGAAGATTCAGAGTACAAGGATCTTACGTCAACGTCAGCATCATGTGCGCGGGCCAGGCCGCCCTCGGGCGAGCCTTGGGCCGCCTGAGCTACCCTCCGGGCCCGAGGTCATCACCACGGGCCTCGAGTCGGCGGAGCTCGTCCCTGCCCCGGACCGCCTCCACGATGATCTCGACGCAGGTGGCGAGCGGGACAGCGGTGGCGTCGATCCACAGCTGATAGTGACGGTGGTCGGCGACGTCGGCGTGGTACAGGCGCTGGATGTAACGGTGACGGGCCGCGTCGGTGTGATGCTGCGCCCGCCGCGCCGTGCGCTCGTCCAGCCCTCCGACGTCCATCACCTGGGCGATGTCCGCCTCGACCGGACCGTCGAGGCGGACATGCAGCGCTCCGGGATGGTCCGCGAGCACGATCGCTGCGCCACGCCCGAGGATGACCGCCCCACGGCACGCCTCCCTGTGCAAGACCTCGGCGATGTGCTCCTTGTAGGCGGCCTCGTCGTGATGCGCGCCCATCTCGAGCGGGGGAATGCCGGCCCAGACCGTCCCCGAGGCGGAGAAGAACGAGAGCCAGTGGCTGAGCCCGCGTCCCAGCTCGTCCTCCATGGCGAGGACGCTCTCGGGGCGCTCGGCGAGATCGGCGGCGACCGAGGCGGGGATTGCCCTGTCCAAGAAGGCAACCCCGAGACGTTCGGCGACCCGCGGCCCGACGAAACCGCCGCCGGCGCCGTACGCGGCCGAGATCGTCACGACCGGCTTTGCTGCGGCCACTCCACCTCCGATCCCGTGACGCGTCTCTGTCGGTGCCACTATGCCCGCCGGCTTGTGGCCGCACCGATCGACCGGCGGCCACGGGCAGTCAGAGGATGGGCGCGCGAAGATCCCGCGGCCAAAGCGCCCGGCGCCCTGGTGCATCCGGCCTCCCTCGACGCGCCTCGAGACGCCGAGCGAGCTCGCGGGTGCGGCGCCCGCTCCTGGCGGTCACCCCGCTCTCCTTGGTCGACGCGATCACGGTCCGGAGACTTCGAGCGGCGCACCGACGTGGCGGGCAGATCCGGGAGCAAAAAGGGGGCGTGGGCCCCTGCGACGAGCGCGGGGCGCGTGCTGGTGGCCCGGGGCCGGCTGTCCGTGCACGGCTGGACCGCGACTTTGATCGACGCAAGCAAGCCGTGGCCGGGAGTGGAGCGACGGATCGCGAAGGCGGGCACGACGATGCCCGCCGCTGGGTAGCATCGAGCTGGCCGTTTGGTCGGGCGTTGACCCGACTGCGCTGGATCTGGTCCTCGTTGAGCGTCTGGCCCTTCGTGGAAGGACACCGCTCATGGCGACGCTCATGGCGACAAGGTCGCCCCCGGCACCTGCGAGGCAGGGGCCCTGCGCCCCCAGCGACGCCCGTGGCTTCTGACCGGCTCCTTGGGATCCTGGGTCTTCTCGCCGGTGGCGATGGCTCGGGCGCTGCCCGGCTGTGCACGGTGGCTGCCGAGGTGACCGGGATGAGCGGGGCGGGGGTCATGCTGCTCGCCGACGGGCGACCGCAAGCATCGGTCTGCACCACCGACGAGGTGTCCTCTCTCATCGAAGAGGCCCAGTACACCCTGGGGGAAGGGCCGTGCGTGGACGCCCACGGCCTCGGCGAGGTGGTCTCCGAACCCGACCTCGGATCCCACGGCGCCCTGCGCTGGGTTTCCTTCTCGCGGCGCGCGCTCGGCGCCGGGGCCCGGGCGGTGTTCGGCTACCCGATCCGGATCGGCACCGTGCGGCTCGGCGCGCTCAACCTCTATCGCGACCGGATCGGGCCCCTCGACGACGACCAGCACGCCAACGCCCTGGTCATGGCCGACGTCGCGGCACGGGCGATCCTCGCCGCCCGAACCGACGCACCCCGTGGGACCTTCGGGCTCGACCCCGAAGAGGACTTCTGCTTCTGGGGAGTCGTGCACCAAGCAGCGGGCATGGTCTCGGTGCAATTGGACGTGCCCGTGGTCGACGCTCTGGTTCGCCTGCGGGCCCGTGCGTTCCTCACGGACCGCCTCGTCTCAGACGTCGCCCGCGACGTGGTCGAGCGGCGGCTCCGCTTCGACGGCGGCGGGTGAGGAGCCCGGGCCTTCGGCTATCGTCCGCACGTATCGTCCGCACGGGGGGATCTCCCGCTCCGCCGCCGGCTCTCCGCCGCCGGGTGCTCGCCGGGGTGCCGCGGGACCATGGCCGCCTTGCAGCCGCATCGCACGAGTCAGGTGTCGTAATGCCGAACCAGACGCTGTTGATCCGCAGCCTCGTCGAGCTGGCCGACAACCTGGTCGACGACTACGACGTCGTCGACATCCTCAGCTTGCTCGCCGACCGCTGCGTCCACGCGCTCGGCGTCGACGCCGCCGGCGTCATGTTGGCCGCGCCGAGCGGGGCGCTCCAGGTGATCGCCTCCTCGAGCGACGCCATGCGCACCTTGGAGCTGTTCCAGCTCCAGTCGGACCAAGGACCGTGCCTGGAGGCCTACCGCACCGGCACCCAGGTTGTGAACCTCGACCTCGCGGCCGTCGGCGGTCGATGGCCCCGTTTCGCTCCGCGTGCGGTCGCCGAGGGGTTCCGCTCCGCCCACTCGTTCCCGATGCGGCTGCGCCGCCGGACGCTCGGCGCGCTCAACCTGCTGCGGCGCGATCCCGGCGCGCTGGACGACGCGGACATCGCCGCCGCCCAAGCCCTCGCAGACATCGCCACCATCGCCATCATCCAGCACCAGGTCGTCATCGACGCCCAGACCCTCGCCAGCCAGCTCAGCGGGGCGCTCAACAGCCGCATCGTGATCGAGCAGGCCAAGGGCAAGATCGCCCAGGCCACCGGCAGCGACATGGACCATGCGTTCCGCCAGCTGCGGAGCCACGCCCGCAACCACAACCTGCGCCTTGCCGACCTGGCGTCGAGGATCGCCGAAGGCACCGTCGGCCCCGGCTCCCTCGACGATCTCCGACCGGATGAGTGACGGCTTTCTCCCAGGCGTGTCGCATTACCGCCCGCGCTCCGCCTGTGGGTGCGACCCCAGGCCGGCCCGACGCCAGACCGGCTGCGAATCGGGATAGGGTCTTCGCCCACAAGAAGAAGTTCCGGCTCAGCGTTGCTCCGGACCCGGTGGCGCTCTCCGACGACTCCGGGAAGAGAGCTCGTGCAAACCACCACCACCACCACCGACGCTTCGAACGTCGACTTTCGCCGACTTGCCCTGGAGGTCCGCGCGGCCCGGCTCCTGAACCGGCGACCGGGCTACTACCGCGCGAAGATCGGCCTCACCCTCGCAGCCTTCGCCGCGGGCTGGGCGGCCTTCGTCTTCGTCGGCGACTCGTGGGCGACGCTCGGGCTCGCGGCATTCTTGGGGGTGATGTCCACTCAATTGGGTTTCATCGGCCACGACGCCGGGCACCAACAGGTGTTCGGCTCCCGACGAGCGAACCGACTGCTCGGGCTGGTGGTCGGCAACCTCCTGATCGGCCTGTGCTACGGATGGTGGGTCCCCAAGCACAACGCGCACCACGCCCACCCCAACGAGGTGGGCCGCGATCCCGACATCGGTGACGGCCTCGTCGCGCTCGCGCCCACCGAGGGACAGGGCATAAAGCGGCGGAGCCTCGCCTGGCTGCTCGCGCGCTGGCAGGCGCCGCTCTTCTTCCCCCTGATGGTGCTTCGGAGCCTCGGCATGCACGTGTCCGGAGCCCAGCATCTTCTTCGCCGACGCGACCGGACGGCGGCGATCGAGGCGCTTGCGGTCGCTTCCCACTTGGCGCTCTTCTTGACGGTGGTCCTGGTGGTGCTGAGCCCACTGAAGGCTCTTGCATTCGTCGCCGTGGAGCAGGCGGTGTTCTCCTTTTACCTGGGTTGCAGCTTCGCCCCCAACCACAAGGCGATGCCGATCATCCCGGCCGACGCGGCGATCGGATTCGCCGAACGCCAGGTGGTGACCGCCCGCAACATCGCCGGCGGACGACTGACGGCCTTCGTGCTCGGTGGCCTCAACTACCAGATCGAGCACCACCTGTTCCCCTCCATGCCTCGTCCCAACCTGAGGCATGCGCAGCGCCTCGTCAGGGAGTTCTGCGAGGCGAACGAGCTCGGCTACTGCGAGACCAGCGTGTCGGAGTCGTTCCGCCGGATCGTCCGCCACCTCCAATCGGGTGGCCAGGGCACCGTGCTTGCGGTCGCGACGGCGCGAACCTAGGCGGACAGCACAGGGCCAGCCCCGGTAGGCGAGCCCGGACGGCCCGCTTGAGCGGCTGCCGCCTCTGCCACGCTGTCGTGAAGGACGAACACCGCGTCGAGGCCGACGAGCTCGATCACCCGTCGCGGCAGCCGGTGCGGGCACACGAGGTCGAACCAGGTGCCACACGCGATCGCCCGCTGGCGGGCTTGGAGCATCGTCGTCAATCCCGCCGCCACCAAGAAGCCGACACCGGTCAGGTCGGCGATCACCCCGTTCACACCGTGAGACCCAGACCCGGGGCCGCGATCCCGACGGGGACGCTCTTTTGTGCAGAGGGGATCGGCCGGCCGACGGCTGTCGCGAGTTGCAGACCCGTCTCGTCGCGTGCTGAAGGACCGCCGGCCATCGGGACGAGGCCTCTCGTCGCTGCCACCGTCATCGCTCTCCTCTCCGACCCATAATGCTGGCGCGTCAGTGCAACTCGGTGCGTCGATTCCGAGAGCGACCTGCGGCCCTATCTGCTCGCGGCGGAGCGGCCACTGCTGCCAGAGGCAGGGGGACCTGAGCGGACCGAAGGGGGTTCCTTCATCGACGCAGCCACCAGTCGGAGGAATTGCGCGTCCGAGATGATCGCGAGCTGCTGGCCGTTGCGGATGCGCTGGTGAGCCTCGCGCAACGGGGTGCGCCCATCGTTCCTGTTCGCCACCGACACCCCGACGACCAGGATCGTCGTGTTGGCGTTGACCGACTCCTGCGAGAAGCCGCCTGCTCTGCGGACTGCGTCGAACGCCCGCGCCCGCGTCATGCCGTCGAGGGCTCCGGTGAACGCAACGTGCTGCTCTCTCAGCGATCTCGGGCGACCCGCGGCAGCGACCGGCTCACCGTTGAGCGCCGAGAGGGCCTCTCGCGCGTCGACGAAACGCTGGGCGCCACGGGCGAGCGCATCCCAGAGCCACGCCTTGAGCTCATCGGATGCATCCAGATCACGGAGCAGCTTGCCTGTCGGACCGGCGAGATTGAACGCGTCGACGACATCTCCGGTGAGAAGCGTCATCGCCAGCAGGGCCACTTGGTAGACGTCCGCAGAGGAATTCCAGAAGCGAACCGCGTAGGCGGACGTGTCAGCGGTGCCGCGCACTCGCTCAGCCGAGGCGGTCACGAGGTCCGGGGGGATGTACGCCCGTGGGGCTGCTCCCTCGAGCTGCACGCGGCCGGGTCTGAGGCTCTGCTTGGCAAGACCGAAGTCTCCGAGCAGCAGTCGCCTGCGCGAGATGAAGACGTTCGACGGAGTGATGTCGCCGTGGCAGATCCCCCGCGAGTGCATCAGCGAGAGCACGCCCAGCAGCTCGCCCAAGCCCTTCCGTACTGCACCCTCGGGCCAAGGCAGCCTTCGCTCCTCGGCCGCCGTCTGGACGGTCCCCTCGTCCATCCAGTCGAAGACGAGCACGTACTTCGGCGGAGAACCGCGCTGGCGAGGCAAGGAGAAGGCGTCGCGCATCGGCACGATCCCGCTTCGATCTGCGAGAAGACTGCCGAAGTACGATTCGCCATGCCAGATGACGGGATCGGTCATGACCTTGAGACAGACGTCCCCCGCGCCTCGACTCCGAGAGCCGAGCACGATGCCCCGGTAGATCTTGCCGAGGCCGCCTTCGGCGAGCTTGGGCGACTCGATGCGGTAGCGACGACCGGTGCAATCGCTTCGGAGTACTTCGCCCTTCCCCATCCTCATCGCACGGGCAGACCCCCTGCGAGCAGCTCGCCTTGGGCGGCGAAGCGGCGTGATGGGGTCAACCACACCGAATGGGGGACGAGAGAATGCACGAGCTGGTAGAGGGGACCGCTGATACCGAGAGTGGTTCGGGAGGAAGACCGGACCGGGCGGTCGGTCGCCAACCGAGGCACACCGACATCGTGGCGCGCGCCCTGCAGGGCGAGCGGGTACGCCTCACCATCTACGACAATGGCGTTCCGCGCCGGAGGGTGCTGAGAGCCGGCACCATCGTTCGCGACTGTGACGGCCGTCACTGTCGTATCTGCCGGGTCACCGAACACGGTTGGCACGAGCTCTCGCGCGAAGGACGTCCCTTGGCTGTGTCCTCATGAGCCGCGGCGGATCATCCGGGCCATCTTCAGGTTGATCCGGACGAAGCGCCAGAGCTGCCAAGGGATGAAGGTGCGCAGGAACACCGTCCAGCGGGTGGGACGGGTCACGGTTGGCAGCTCCTCGGCGCTCGGGACGGACGGGGGCTCGGTGTCGGGCACGGCTGTCACTCCGGCACGAAGGACCAGCCGGGGTGCAGCCGGGCCTTGTAGAGGAACAAGTGGTGCAGGAGGATCTTGGTCCAGTGCCCGGCCAGGCCGATCTCGCCGAAGGTCTTGGTCATGTCCCTGCCGTAGTCGGGATACCGGGCGAAGTCCGGGACGATGGGGAAGACGGTCATCGAGGCGGCGGTGCCGGTGAAGGGGTTGGCGCCCGCCGACGCCACGCAGGCCGCGCCCATCTCCGCCATGGACGCCGTGGCCGTCGGTCCGGGGGCACCTCCCAGCATGTCGACGATGCTGCGGGCCACCACCTTGCCGATCTGGGCCGAGGGCATGCCGGTGCGGGGAGGTGCCGGGGAGATGACCGTGCCGTTGGGGCTCGTGTGGGGGCGGGAGATGGCGTGCGGCGGGGCGAAGGCGATGCCGGCGGCAAAGAGGTTCGGGTAGGCGGGCGACTGGTAGGTGCGCGGCCAGTCCTGCGGGGCCCACGCCTCGAACGGCTTCGCCTCGTAGTCGGCGTCCACCCGCATGAAGCCGTTGGGCAAGAACACCCGCTGGGTGATGTCCGTGCCGCTGCGGTCGACGGCCGTGAGCCCTACGCCGGAGAAGGGGGGCAGCAGCATGGCGAAGTCGAACCCCTGCTCGCGCTGAGCCCCGTCGAGCGTCTCGTAGCGCACCGAACGCGGCTCCACCGTGTCGACGTGGGCTCGGGTGATCCAGCTGATGCCTCTCTCGGCGAACAGCGACGCAGTGAAGATGGAGGACGGGATGACATAACCGGCCCGGCGGAGGTGCATCCCGGCCATCCCGAAGTCGCCGAGCTCGTACTCGTTGGTGATCCAGACGATGTCCGCCTTGTCCCGCACCTTGCGGGTCCGCAGCTCGAACTCGAGGTTGACGACGTACTCGAACGCTGCGCCCTCGCAGGTACAGGCGCCGTGACCGGTCCCCACCAAGAAGCGCTGGCGCTCCCCCCGGCGCATGCGCTCGACCGCCTCGTCGAGCGCTGCTGACGTCTGCACGGCATGGTCCACCGTGCACACCGAGAGGCTGTTGGCCTCGGGACCGAGCCCCTCGGTCAGGTCGAAGCGCAGCCGCGGGCCGGTGGCATTGACCAAGAAGTCGTAGTGCACCTTCTCCAGGGCGTCGGAGGAACCCTGCTCCACCGGCGCGACCGTCACGTACGGACGGGGGTCGTGGTCGTCGCCTTCGGGATGGAGGGCTCGGGCAGCGGCCCGGATGAACTCGATCCCGTGGCGCTCGTACACCGGGGCGAGGGGGAAGACGACCTTGGCCGGGCTCATCAAGCCGACGCCGACCCAGATGTTCGATGGGATCCAGTTGTAGTCCGGGTTGGGCGACACCACGGTGACGGTGTCGCTGGCCGGGAGCCACTTGCGCAGGAACGAGGCCGCGGTGTGCCCGGCGATCCCTGCCCCCAGCACCACCACGCGGCTCATCTGCCAGTCCTGGCGGAACGTGGCCGGGTTGCGGTCACCGGGTCGAACGCGTCCTTTGGACCCGCATGCGCTACACGCTACGGACGTCGGGGGCGGTGCGAATAGGGACGAAGGTCCCGTCGGGGCGACCTCGGTCCAACGGCGCGCTCTTCGCTCCGTCGCCACACCAGTACCCCCGTGCCACCGCCACTCCGCACGCTGGAGCTCTTCGGGGTCCCTTCCCGTCAGGCGCAGCTCAGGCGCACGCGGCGCAGCGACCCAGTATGGCGAAGTGACGTGGGTCGATGGAGAAGCCGAGCCTCGCCTTCGCGCTGCGGGCAAGACCGCGGAACATCTCGTCGGGGGCCTCGATCGCGGCCCCGCACTTCTCGCAGATGAAATGGGCGTGGGCGTAGGAAGCAAGCTGGTAGGTGGCAGGGCCGTGTCCGAGATGGGTGTGCACCGCGACCCCGAGGCGCTGGAGGTCCTCCAGGTTTCGGTAGATGGTCGAGATGTGCACGTCCGGCGCCCGGGCCTGGACCGCCTCGGCCAGCTCCTCCGCGCTCAGGTGGCGGTCCGACTCGAAGAGCACCTCCAGGAGCAGACGGCGTGAGGGCGTCGCGCGCCCGCCCCTCGATCGCACCAGGGCCAGGACGTCGTCCACCGTCGTGACATCCACGGTCTCGGCGTCGCTCGGCGCGAGTGGCTTGCTCACGCCACCCAGCATAGAAGCCCGTCACGTGATGCGGGGGACCTGCGCTTGCGAGCAGTTCGCAGCAAGGAGCAGAATGCTGGTGGATCCCTGTCCCCGCAGTGCTGCGGTAGGTCGTCGCTCGACGCACCACCGCCGACCGAGAAGGAGCTGCCCCATGGCCGTGACGGAGGCGGCGACGTCCTCGAGGTGGGTCGCGCAGGCGCGGGTCGTGCCCAGGAGCGATTGGCGGCGGGCGAGCACCACGTTCTCCACCGCGCCGCAGCTCGAGCGCGGGCGCGAGGGGAGAGCTTCCCTCAGCGTCGGGTGATCTGATGCCTCTCGACGAAGACGTCGAGGTGAGCCCAGAGCGCCACCTGCGCCAGTCGTTCCACATCTGGGATCTCGTGCCCCTGTCGGTCTCGAGCGTCGGCCCACTGTTCTCCGTCGCCGCAACCGGTGGGGTCATGGCAGCGCAGGCGGGATGGTGGACGCTGCCGGCCATAGGCATCCTCGCCCTGCCCTTCATCGTGTCGAGCTTCGTGTTCCGGCTGCTCAACCGCCACTTCCCCCACGCCGGGGCCTCGTACCATTGGTCGGCACGCATCATCGGCAGGAAGGCCTCGCGCTACCAGGCGTGGATCCTCATCTTGGCCTACTTCTTGTCGATCCCTCCCATCGCCATCCCGGCGGGCGCCTACACCCTCGCGCTCGTCGCGCCGCACTACCGTGCGCCCGCGGGGGTGCAGATGGCGATGACCCTCTTCTGGATCGCCTTTGCCGCCGTCCCGCTCCTGCTCGGTGCGAAGCCGACTGCGCGCATCACCCAGGTCTTCTTCTCCGTGGAGATGCTCTCACTCGCGGCCTTCGGGGTGCTCGGAGCGCTCAATTGGCATCGGATCGCCGTCCCGATCCATTTCGGGAAGCCACCGATCGGCGGCATCCTCATCGTCGCGGTGATCGCCGCCACCATCCTCGACGGCTGGGAGATCGACAGCTACGCCGCCGAGGAGTCCCAGCGACCCCGTCACCACCCCGGAGTAGGCGGGATCGTCGGTGCCTTCGGGGCATTGCTGTTCTACGCGGTGCTCTACCCGCTCATGTTGGGCGAGACGCCGATGCACCTGTTGGCGAACTCCACCGACCCGCTCACCGTGTGGTCGCACCGGCTCGTACCCGGGGCCCCTTGGGCGATGCTGCTCCCGATCTTGCTGTCGACCGCAGGCGGGTTGTGGCTCACGAGCTTCATCCTGATCCGGGCCCTCTACGCCATGGGAAGGGAGCGACTCATCCCCTCGAGCTTCGGCAAGCTCAACCGGCACGACGTACCCCATGTCGCGACCTTGATTGCGCTCGGCTCGGCCGTCGTGGTCGTCGGTCTGCAGCTGTTCGTCTCGTCGCTCGGCTCCTTCTTCAACCTCGTGCTCTCCGGCGCCGGCTTCTTCCTGCTCGCTGAGTTCTTCTTGGACTCGGTGACCGCGACGGTGTTCCTCACCACCGGGCACAAGCGCCTTCCCGACGTGCAGCTCCAGCCGCACTCCCACCGGTTGCTGACCGTTGGTGCGATCTTCTCCAGCCTGGTCATGGGGGCGCTCCTCGTTGCGTTCTTCATCTATGGCCCAAGGGCAATCGGCGGGGGGGTCGATCAGACCTTCGCCATCCTGATCGGGATCGGCTTCGCTTTCGCCTGGTGGACCGGACGCCGGACCTCGTCGACCTTCCACTTCGCCGGCAAGGACGTCTTGACCGAGGGCCCGCTGTCGTCGCCGGGACCTCCGCCACGGCACCGAGGGCATCGAGAAGAAGGTGTTGGCCGGGGCGGCGTGGCGGACGGAGCGTAACGTCCCGATCGCTCGACTCGTGGCGGCGGGGCTCAGTGGCTGCGAGTCGGCGCTCTCTCGGCGTAGAGCGCCATCACTGTCGCGATGGTCGCCGGATCGGTGCTGGGCCACGGACCGACGCGGTCCCCTGCGGCCGTCGTCAATTCACTCGGTGTGGCCGGCGTCTTCGGCAGCGCGCTCAGGAACTCGGTGACGCTCGCCGACTCGTCGCCCTCGTGGTGCCGGAAGCTCGCCAGCAGCTCCTCGACGTTGCCTTCCACGGCGTCGGCATGCTCCCGATACGACTCGACGGGATCGGAGCGGACTTTCAAGAGCTCGTCCAGCTTCTTCGACAACTCTGCCCGCCGCTTCGTGCCCTCCTCGTAGCGGTCCGCGAACGGCCCACCGCCCGGCAAGGAGCGCAGGAGAGGGCACAGCGTGCCGGAAAGCACCGAATCGTGAATCGAGACGACCACCTCGAGCCGGCCCAGGGACTCGACGCGCTGGCTGACGGTCCTGGCCGCCGCCAGCTCGTCGATGATCTCGTCCACGGCACGGTCGTAGCTCCCGAGCACTTCGCCGATCGAAGGGACGGTGCCGTTCCCGCTGAGCCACGGGGCGCGCGGACCCACCTCATCCCACACATGGCGTCGAGGGAGCGGCGGCGCGAGCCCGTGACGGACCGGCTCGGGGTCCCGCGGCACCCAGCGCTCCTGCATCCCGGCCTCGGTCCGGCTCGCAGGCGTCGTGGCGTGCTCCTCACGGCGAGCCCCAGGAACGTACCTCCAGCCGTGATGGGTGTCTACCCACTCACGGTACTTGTCGATGTACCGGTACAACGCCTTGTACAACCCGGACTGTTGGGCGTGGCGATGCGCGAACGTCGGCGCCCGTCGCACCTCCAAGGCCATGCGCGCGGCCAGGACGTCTGGATCGGTGATGGCTCCCGACGACTCGAGCACCTGCGCCACCTCTACCGTCTCGATCTCCGTGTGGCGTCGTAGGCTCGCCTCCAGCTCTGTGAGGATGCGCTCGATCTCCGGACCGCTCGCGGCATAGACATTGCGCGCCGCCACACCGATCGTGAGCGCCTGGAAGCTCTGGAGGAGCTTGTTGCGCTCGTTGCAGCCTTCCCGAAGGCGCTGCGCGACCTCGTCTCCCTGGGGCAAGCTGCTGAGCAGTGGGCACAGCGCACTGGCCACCACTGAATCGTGCACCGTGATCACGCGACGCAGCCGGTAGAGGAGCTGGACCTTCTCGGTTCCCGTCGATGCACCGAGGGTGTCGGCGAGAGCCGCCTCAACTTCCTGGTCGTAACTGGCGAGCAGCTCGAGCAGGGGTTTGGTGGGCGTCTGCATGATCATCTCCAGCCTCTGCTCCTCCGTCCTCGACCATCGTACTCTCGCGGGACTTTCGCCCTCCTGGCGCAGATGCCATGGCCTAAGGTCCTCGTATGTCAGACATCCAGGCGCCTTCCGACAGGACGTGGCATTACCACTTCACGCGGCCCGGCGGAGAGGAGCTCGAGAAAGGTGACTTCACCGGCGACGAGGCCGCCATCGCCCGCGGACGGGAGCTGTCCACCGCGAGGATGGAGCCCGTCGTGGTGGAACGGTTCGGCATGGTCTCGTGGCACTACGTCGACGAGGTGGACGAGCGACCCTGATCGCTCCGCGGCCGGATCGTTCGCAGCCCGCCGGCTGACGTCACCTCGTCTCGCGCCCGAAGCGGATCCCGGGCCTGGTACGCTTGCCCCACCGGTGGCGTCAGCCAGCGTGGCCTGTTCGAGAGATCCCCGAGTCGGCCGGATCCGAACGGAGCCCCTCCATCCATCACGATCGCAGTAGACGCCCGAGCGAGTTCTGCTCCACCCTTGCAGCCGTCGTTCACGTCGCTGACGCCGCGGGTAGTCGAGGGCAGCGTACGCCGAGACCCCGAGGGCTCCTCGGTGCGCGTGCCTGCGCGGAAGCGGACCCCCGGTGGTGACGTCTGCAGCATCGGATCTCTCCTGCGTCCTCTGCGGCGAGCCGGCCACGGGCGCAAGGGAGCCACCGCGCCGGACGCTGGCTCGGGGCCTCGACCCGGCCGATCCGTCGTACTCGGTCACGGTGATCCTGCCTGACATCGCGCTCTGTGCTGAGCACTTTCTCGAAGTCGGCCAGGGCGCACGACTTGTCGGGTGGTGCGACGACCACCGCTGCCGGACCTACGGAGCGCTCGGCGAGGTCTCCGCGTGTGGTCACCCCTACGAGAGGCTGGATGCGCGCAAGCGGTCCTGACCCGCTCATCCCAACATCTTGACGAAACAGAGAAGAAAGAGAATGAGGACATGGCAACTGGAACGGTGAAGTTCTTCAATAGCGACAAGGGCTTCGGCTTCATCACCCCGACCAGCGGGGAGAAGGACGTCTTCGTGCACTACTCCAACGTGGTAGGAGACGGCTACAAGACCCTCGAGGAGGGCCAGCAGGTGGAATTCGACCTGGCCCAGGGTCGCAAGGGCCCGGAGGCGCAGAACGTGCGGGTGCTGTAGCCCAGCTCTCCCGGAGGGGCTCCGGCGACCGGCGGCTCACCCGCTCAGAACTCGCACACGTGCCCTTCGCACCCGCCGCTGTAGTCGTCCGCGATCTCGATCGACGCACCCCGAGCGCCAGGGCCGCGCGTGAGCACCTGATCTGAGCGCGAGCCGTCCCGGTAGATCGTGATGCCCTTCACCTTGGACTCCCAGGCCTTGAGGTACGTCGCGCGCACATCGGCGACCGTCGCCTCCGAGGGCAGGTTGACGGTCTTCGCCACCGCTGCGTCGACGTGGCGCTGGACCGCCGACTGCATCGAGAGGTGCCATTCCGGCGAGATCTCCAGCGCGGTCACGAACGCGGCCCGCACCTCGGCGGGGACCTCCCGCAGCTGGCCCGCGGCACCGGTGCGGTCGATCTCCGCCATGAGCTCTTCGGAGTAGAAGCCCTTTCGGCGCGCGATGCGGAGTTATAACCGGAAGTTGTGGATCCGCGATCTCGTGAACGGCGCGACGTACCCTCCAAGTTGAACCAACGAGTCCGCCGGATGACGCCGGCGGGGAGGGATACGCCAATGCTCAAGCTAGTCCAT
>JAJYXE010000043.1 GCA_021791145.1 Actinomycetes bacterium
TCCATTCCCCCAGAATCAGCGGATCCGAGCTGGCTCAGCGGACCACCGTGTGGTCTCTACCAGGGAGTACGTGGGACCGGCGGACCCCGTAGACACCTCTGACCAAACTCTCAAGGTGGAGACACGGGTTCGAACCCCGTTGGGGCTGCCGGCACGCTAACTCTCTGGTAAAGGGTGTATTTCTGTCGCGACAGTGCTGTCTTCGGAACCGGGCTCTGAGCGGCGTACGCGATTTGTGCGCGAGCAATCGGCAAGTGCGGCCACGGGGGCACGAGATGCGAGCTGGCCAAGCGCCTCGGCAAGCACCCGGTCGCGATCCTTCGTAGCGTGCTGATACCGCTGAGCGACCGCTGCGCTTTTGTGACCCGCTCGGCGCATTCGCTCTGCAGTGGTGGCACCCTGTGCGGAACTGGTAGTCAGCGGTTATCGAAATGTGTCGAATAGCGCATCGTGGCCCACCCGTGGAGGTGGCTTTCGACGTGGTTCGCAGTCAGGCGCGACGTGGAAACGGACGGTGAGGAACGACAGGCCGAGCAGCATGGTGCCCAGGATCCCCCCAACAGCACTTCGGTGCGCATGGCCCGGCGGACCTTGGGCTCCCGGAATGCGGTCACGTCGTTGGCGATGGCCCCCACCCCGGTGAGCGCGCTGCACCCGGCCGCGAACGCCTTCAAGACGAGCAGCACCCCGACCGCCGCCGCGACCGGGACGGCCACGTGGATCCCCGCCCCGGCCACAGGGTGCGAGCGGAGCAGCCCGGCCACGATCACGACGTAGATCCCGACGATGAACACGGCCGTCGGCAGGAGCAGCGCCCGCGCGCTCGTCGCAGTCCCCGCGTCGCTCGGCGAGTCGGTGTGGACTACCGGTGGGGCTACTCGTGGCGAGGCGACGTCAGGGCCGGTGCCTTTCCCGATCTTGGCGGCATCGGAGCAGGTTGGCGCGCTGGCGAGGTGTCGGGGCGCCGGAGTTGTCGCGTGACTCCTCCGCCAGGATGGGGCGGCCCTACGCTTGGGTGGTGGTGCTCGGATCCTTCCTCGGCGGAGCGGCCGGCATGGCCCTAGGAGCCGGGTTCCCCCTCTGCCTTCCCGTCGCGGTCGGAGGCGCGGTGGTGATCGTCACCGCGCTGCACAACCAGCGGCGCCTCTCCCGACGCCAGTCGCTTCGATAGCCCGGTGGTGGCGAGCGCGGCCGCGGGGGGACCGCACCAGCCCAACCTGCCGGTGGGGCACGCCGAGGAGGACCGGGCCCTTCGCTCCTGGCGCTTCTGGCTGGTCGCGGTCTTGGTTGGCATCGGTGCCGGGCTCGGCGCGGGGGCGCTCATGACCATCCTCCACGCGGTCCAGCACGTCGCGTACGGCTACCGGCGCGGGGACTTCCAGACCGGCGTGCGGCAGGGGCCGCCGTGGCGCAGGGTGGTCGTGCTGATGGGCGCCGGGGTGGTCCTCGGATCGGCGTGGGTCCTGTTGCGCCGGGTCGGAGGCCCCGTCCGCGGGCTCGACGAGGCCGTCTGGGAGCACGAGGGGCGGCTCCGGCCCCTCGTCACCGCGGCGAACGCCCTGCTGCAGATCGTGGCCGTCGGCGCCGGGGCGACGCTCGGACGGGAAGGCGCACCGAAGGAGCTCGGCGCGGGGCTGGCGAGCGGGCTGTGCGACCGCGCCGGTCTCACGCACACCCAGCGGCGGGTCCTCGTCGCGTGCGGGGCGGGGGCGGGCATGGCGGCCGTCTACAACGTCCCTCTCGGCGGCGCCCTGTTCGCCTCGGAGGTCCTGCTCGGCAGCTTGGCCCTTCCGGTGGTCGTCCCCGCGCTCTCCACGGCGGCGGTGGCGACCGGCGTCTCCTGGCTGATCCTCCCGGACCGCCCCACCTACCACGTCGGCCACCTCTTGCTCAGCGCGTCCCTCACCGCCTGGGCGGTGGTCGTCGGCCTTCTCGCCGGCCTGCTGGGAGCGGCGCTCGTGCTGCTCGTCGGGTGGGCCAAGGCTCGTGCCACGCAGGGGACGAGGGCCCTCGGCACCATCGTCGTCGCCTTCGTCGCCGTCGGTGCCGTCGCGATCGTCCTCCCCGAGGTGCTCGGCAACGGCAAGGACGTTACCCAGCTCGCGCTCTCCGGTGCGCTGGGAGTGCCACTTGTCGCCGCCGTGGTGCTGGTGCGCCCGCTCGCCACCGCCGCGTGCCTGCGCAGCGGAGCGGTCGGCGGGCTGTTCACCCCCACCCTCACCGTGGGGGCGCTTGCCGGCACCTTGGCCGGACGGGCGTGCGAGGCGTTCCTCCCGCACGAGCCGGTCGCTTGCTTTGCCTTGATCGGAGCGGCGGCGCTGCTCTCCGGCGCGATGCAGAGCCCGGTCGCCTCCGTCGTGCTCGTCGTCGAGCTCACCCACAGCGGGCTCTCTCTGCTCGTGCCGATCGTTCTCGCCGCGGCGGGCGCGACGGCCCTCTCCCGGGTCCTGGTGCCCGCGTCCCTCTACACCGCCGCCGGCTGGTGGCGCGCGGACCACACGTCGGAACCGGGCCGGGATGACCGGGGACACCGGCCTCGCTGAGGCTCGACCTCCGGGTCGCCTGGGGTGGTGCCGAGCCCGGCCGTCACCTGCGCGCGAGCAACCGGGCCGGGTTACCAGAAACAGAAAGGCCCGGCACCCCCGACATGAGAAGCTGCCGTCCGCCCGCACACGGACGCTGAGGCTCGCGTCCACCCTGACGAGCGACCAAGCAGGTCGCCGTCGATCCCGCGCTGGTTTCGGTACGACCACGGACCTGTCTCGCCCGGGTCGTATGAGCGCTCTGGAGCGCAGCCTCGTCTCTCTCCAGCCAGACTGGTCGCTATTCGAACAGGTCGCCGATTTTACGAACTCTGAGTCCTTCCCTACGATCGGGCGCAGGTGCTCGCGGAACCCCGGCCCGACGCGCCTTCGGAGAGGAGCGATGTTCGACTACGAGACCCGACGCAAGAGCCTGTACGAGCGGATGGCGAATCTCGGGGTCGACCTCGTGTTCCTCCCACCCTCGGGGGACCTCGAGTACCTAACCGGGTTCAAGCGGCGTGTCCCTGCCTTCGGCAACATCGAGTACGCGCACAGCTGGGTGACCGGTTGCTTCCTCGCCCCCGACCGCGAGCCGGCGTTCGTGCTGCCGCGGATGGTGGTGGCCTTCGACACTCCGGATGGCCTCATCGGCGACGTGACGATCGTGGCCGAGACCGACGACAGCGATGCAGCCTTCCGGCGCGTCGCCCAGTCCTTTGGCGCGGTCTCAAGGCTCGGCATCGGCGCGCGAGCGTGGGCTGACACGACGGCAGCCCTGCTGGCACTGCTGGGGTCGTGCGAGCTAGTGAGCGCGGATCGCCTCGTGAACCCGATGCGCCGAGTCAAGTCGTCCGACGAGCTCGAGAGGATGGCGAAGGCGTGCCGCATTGTGGACGAGACGCTCGCGCTGGTGAGCCCGTCAGTACGCGCCGGGACGACTGAGCTCGAGATCGCCCGTGACGTCGATTTCCACATGCGTGAGTTGGGCTCGGTCGTGCCCTCGTTCGACACCGGCGTCTTCAGTATGGGCGCGGCGAGCGAACGCGACGCGAGCGTGCGCCTGTCGGCGGGCAGGCTCGTGCCGGGGATGGGCGTCTCCTTCGACTTCGGTGCCGTCGTGGACGGCTACTGTTCCGACTTCGGCCGGACCATCCACGTCGGTACGCCCTCGAGGGAGTACGAGCGCGTCTACGAGGTGGTGATGGCCGCGCAGGCCGCGGGCATCGCGGCCGCGCGTCCCGGTGTACGTGCGTCGGCGGTTCACGCGGCCACCCGCCAGGTGATCGTGGAGGCAGGACTCGGCGAGTGGTTCCGGCACCGCACGGGTCACTGCATCGGCCTCGACGTCCACGAGCGCCCGTTCATCTCGGAGGAGGACGACACGCCCCTCGAGCCCGGGATGACGTTCACCATCGAGCCGTCGGTGTTCCGCCCCGGGCGCTACGGCGTACGCGTCGAAGACGTCGTGGTCTGCGCGCTGTCCGGTAGCCGGAAGCTGAACGAGTACCCGGTCACCCTCGTCGCCAACGGTTGAGCGCCCGACGGTCCCGGCTCCCGAGGGGTACGTGAGGCACCAGCAAGCTCGTTCGGCGCGTCCGAGCGTCAGGGGTTCGCGCTGCGATCACCCGCTACCATTCACGACCGATGCCGTCCAGAGCGCCTGCAGCTCCTGAGCCGAAGTCGGCCGCTCCCAGGCGCCTTGCCCCACCCCTCGGGTCCGGGCGGGACCGCGTCGCAGCGAAGCGTCTGGCGTCGGGTGGTGCCTCACCTCGTGCACCTCGTCGGACCCGTGCCGCGAGCGACGGCGTAAGGCCGCGGGTGGAGTTCGTGCAGTCACTCGAGCGCGGCTTCGCGGTGATCCGCGCCTTCGGGCCCGATCACACTCACATGAGCGTCACCGAGGTGGCACAAGCGACGGGGCTGACCCGGGCGGTGGCGAGGCGCTTCCTCCTCACCTTGGTCGAGCTCGGCTACGTGCGCAACGAGGGGCGCTCCTTCTCGTTGCGGCCACGCATCTTGGAGCTCGGCTACGGCTACCTGTCGGGGCTCAGCTTCCCCGAGATCGCGCAGCCCTACATGGAGGAGCTTTCGGCGAAGGTGCAGGAATCGACCAGTGCGGCCGTCCTCGACGGTGACGAGATCGTGTACGTCGCGAACGCCGTCCCGCGTCGGGTCATGACCATCAACGTCCCGATTGGAGGTAGGGACCCCGCCTACTGCACGTCGCTCGGGCGGGTCCTGCTCGCGCGGCGAAGCGACGAGGAGATCGACGCCTACTTGGAGAGGGTCGTCCTGGAGCCGCGCACCGACGTGACCGTCACCGACCCCGCCGAGCTGAAGCGGGTCCTCCTGAAGGTGCGTGCCCAGGGCTACGCGATGGTGGACCAGGAGCTCGAAGACGGCCTCAGTGCCATCGCGGTGCCGGTGCACGATGGGGCCGGCGCGGTTGTGGCCGCCATGAACGTGAGCGCCTACACGCTGCGCGCGAGCCCCCAGGTGTTCGTCCGCGAGTTCCTCCCCGCGCTGAAAGAGGCCGTCGTGCGGCTCGAAGAAGAGGTGCGGGTCTCCGTGCAGCTCAAGGCTTCGGTGTCATGAGCGCCGCTCCGGCCGCCTCCCGCGAGGCGGCGGCAGGCGGGGGAGAGGGGATCTTCGCCAGCGTTACGAGCGGCGTCGGGAGGCACGGCGCCTGGGGCGCGAAGCCCGAGCGGACGCCGGGCGGCTCGCTCGTGGCGCGCCGGGCGAGCTCTGCGAGCACCGGCCCGCAGTAGCGGCCCTGGCACTTGCCCATCCCCGCACGCGTGAGCCGCTTGAGCGCACCCGCAGAGGCGGACCACGGCGCGCCCGCCTTCGTGAGCTGGCCCAGGGTGACCTCCTCGCAGCGGCACACCACCGTGTCGGAGCTGGCCAGCTGGTCCACCAGGCGCGGGCCGTCGAAGAGTCGCCACAGCGAGCGTTGGAAGCGCTCGTGGCGAGCGAGCACCTCGGTGAGGCGCCGCTCCTCCGCGGCGGCCCCGGGGGGGACGCGCCCGACCGAGCGCGCTGCGTCGAGGCCGGCGAGGGCTCCCATCGCCTGGGCCACGTGCGCGCCGGCGATCCGCCCGCCGTCCCCCGCGCACCACACCCCTTCCACCGAGGTCCTGCCTCGCCGGTCGCGCACGACGGTGAGGGCCCCGGTGCGCTCGTCGAGGGACTGGGCGCAGCCGAGCGTCCTCGCGAGCTCGGCGGAGGGGACGAAGCCGTGGCCGAGGCAGACCGCGTCGACATGGAACCGCCGGCGCCCGGCCCGGAGTGGGCGTCCGCGGGCGTCGAGCGGGGCCACCTCCGCCCACTCCACGCGGCCGTCCCCCCCCGCCGCCACGACCGCGGAGCGTGCGAGCAGCTCCACGCCCGCGAGGTCGCGCAGGTAGCCCAGGCCCTGGCCGGCGTCGCGCGCCGAGGCCGCCAAGAGGCCCACGAGGTGCACCGCCGCCGCGAGCCGGAAGAGCGGCGCCGTCTCGGCGACCGCCACCACCTCGACGCCGGCTGCGCGAAGCTCCGCGGCGACCTGAAGGTTGAGGGGACCGTTCCCCGAGACGAGCACGCGCCGGCCGGCAGCGACGAGGTATGAGCGCAGGAGCGTCTGCGCCGCCCCGGTGGTCATGACGCCGGGCAGCGTCCAGCCCGGGAATGGGACGCCGCGCTCGAAGGCACCGGTCGCGAGAACGAGGGCGCGTCCCGCGATCACGTACCGGCGGTTGGGGGAGGCCGCGAGGAGCTGGTCGACGCCGGTCGAGCCCCACACCCAGGTCTCGCGCAGCGTCCGCACCGGGGATGTCGTCACGCGCGCGAGGAGCGCCCGACCTGCCAGGTACTGCGAGTCGAGCGCCGCCTCGTCCAGCGCGAAGCCCTCGGCGGGCTGCTTGAGGTACTGCCCGCCCCCGGCCCGGCGGTTGTCGACGAGGAGCACGCTCGCACCCGCGTCCGACGCGGCGAGCGCGGCCGCGAGCCCCGCGGGGCCAGCCCCGACGACCACCACGTCGGCGTCCAGCTCCTCTTCGGGCAGCTCGGCCACCTCGGTGCCGGCGCGCTCGAGCGGGCGCGGCGGGTGATCCTTTGTCACCGCGAGCCCCGGGATGACCTTCTCCATGCACGCGAGGCGGCCGCTCTGTCCGTCGATGGTGATCGCGCACTCGGAGCACACGCCCATCCCGCAGAAGACCCCACGCTCCCCGGTGGTGCGGGTCGAACGGCATGCGAGCCGTCCCGCGGCGACGAGGGCGGCGGCGACGCTCTCCCCGCTGCGCGCGTCGATCGTCTCGCCTTCGTAGGTGATCTCGGTGTCCACGGGCGCCGGCGCGATGCCGGGCTTCCCGACGCGCACCGGGGCGCCGGGCGGGTCCGCGTCGCGTCGCGCCGCGCCGCCCGGGCGTCCCCCTCGGCTCGCCAGCCTCGGCAGCCTCACGACGCCGGGCGCTTGGCGCGGTAGGCACGCCAAGTGGTCGCCCAGCGCGCCGGGTCGTCCAGGGCACCGCCGTCCAGGCGGTGGGTGACCTGGCGGTGCGGCGCCGTCCGGACCACCTCGGGGTGCTCGTAGGCCTCGGCGCACACGAGCGCGAGCACGTCGAGCCACTCATCGACGTCTTCCTTGGACCACAGCTCGCCCGCCTCGGGGGTGAACGGCTCGGGCACGATCCACGGCTCGTGACTGAGCCAGAAGGCGTCGATCCCGAAGTCCGTCATGCGGTGCTGTACGTCGACGGCGCCGACGCCGGTCTCCTGCGCGAGCGTTTCCAGGCTGTAGCGGCACATCTCGAGACGGTGGGTGCCGACCTCTGGGTTCGACCGGGTCACCCCGCGTACCGATCGCAGTCGCGCGTCGATGTAGTTGCTCACGAGCACCGAGAGGTCGGACGCCTCGCCGATGCCGTCTGCCCCCATGGCGCGCACCCACGCGTAGGCCTTCACCACCTGAGGCAGGTTGCCCAGGTACTCCCGGACCCGACCGACGCCGCGTTCGGGCTCGACGAGGCGGAAGGTCACGTCGGCTCGGCCGAAGGCTGGCAAGTCGAAGCTGGCACCCTGGGGGTCGGGCTTGCCGTCGAGCCCGATGGCCGTGACGAGCGGTCCGGGGAGATAGTGGGCGAGACGCTCGGTGCAGCCGTACGCGCCCACGGCGGGGCCGTTGCCCTTTGGGGCGCCGAAGGTCTTGTGCAGCATGAACATGCACGCGTCGAAGCCGAGGTCGGCTGCCCGCAGCTTGCCCATCACGCCGTTGAAGTTGGCGTGGTCGTAGAAGCACAGCCCACCGACGGAGTGCACCGACTCGACCCAGTCCCCGATGTCGGGGTTGTAGATCCCCATGTCGTCGGGGTTGTTCACCATGAGCGCCGCGGTGCGCTCGGAGATCGCCGAGCGCAGCGCGCTGAGCGACGCGCGCCCGCCCTCTTCGAGGGGGAGGGTGATCACCTTGAACCCGGCGGCGGCGGCGGTCGCCGCGTTGCAGGGGTGAGCCTGGATCGTGGTCACCACCTCGTCGCGCTCGGCGAGCTCGCCACGGTCGGCGTGGTAGGCGCGCGTCATGCAGACGTGGAGCCACGCCGCGTCGGCTCCGCCGCCGGGTTGGAACACGAAGCGGTCCATGCCCGACAGCTCGCGCAGCACCAGGTCGAGGCGGTAGACGATCTCCAAGAGACCCTGCACCGTGTCCTCGTGCTGCAGCGGGTGCACTTCGCGCACCTGGGGGAGGGAGGTGAGGCTTTCGGAAAGCGCGGGGTTGTACTTCATCGTGCAGGTCCCGAAGAGGCTGACGCCCATCATCCCGAGGGTCTGCTGGGACAGGTGCAGGTAGTGGCGCAGGACCTCCCACTCGCTCAGCTCGGGGAGCGCGGGGGGCACCCGCCGGCGTGCCGTAGGGGAGACCAGCGCAAGGGGATCGCTTGCGGCCGCGGCCACCTCGGACTCGACCCCTGGGACGAGCGCGCCGCGGCGACCGGGGTGGCCGAGCTCGTGGACGAGCGGCTCGTCCCACACGGCGGCGTGGTAGCGGCGGCCGCGGGTCCCGCTCATCGCCGACCGTCGCCGGCGCTCGGGGAGGGCATGGCGCCGGCCGGGTCGGACACCATGGCGTCCGCCGCGTCGCCGAGCAGGTCGTCGAGCGCGGCCACGAGGCGCTCGACGTCGGCGGCCGTGTGCAGCTCGGTCAGGCAGTAGAGCGCAGACTGGCCGAGCTCGGGGAACGTCTCGGACAGGTCGAGGCCGCCAAAGATCCCGCGGCGCCGCAAGGCGCCGTGGATCTCTGCGACGCGCAGCCCCGTGCCGCCGAAGTCCACGACGAGCTCCTTGAAGAAGCCGGACGGGAAGCGGACGCGTACCCCCGGCAGCGCGGCGAGGCGCTGCGCCGCGTGATGGCTGCGCTGGAGAATCGCCGCGCCGACGTCGGCGAACCCCTGCGGACCCATCACCGCCATGTACGCCGCGTTGGCGATCGACCACATGTAGACGGAGTTGCCGGTCCAGTCGTTGCCCTGCTCGCGCGCACCGTAGGAGGTCTGCGCGAAGAGGCTGATGCCAAAGCCGCGCTCGCCGGGCTCGGTCGTGTCGCAGAGGCTCACCTGCAGGGTGGGGAACTCACGCGCGTAACGTTCCTCGTCGCGGCTCGCGATGAAGCCGCCGGCGCCCCCGCCAGCGTTCAGGTGGACGCCGAGCGTCTGGATCGTGCCGACGGCGAGGCCGGCACCCAGCTCACCCGGAGGAGCGAGCACCCCCAGGGAGAGCGGGTCGACGCCCACCACCAGCTCGGCGCCGGCGTCGGAGACCATGACGGCCACCTCGGCGACCTGGTCCTCCACGACGCCGAAGAAGTTGGGGTTCTCCACGTACACGGCGGCCACGTCCGAGGAGAGCTTGGCAGCGAGGTCGTCGAGGTCCACGCGCCCGTCGCTTCGCCGCCAAGCGACGGTGCCGAGGCCGAGGTGGGCCGCGAGCTCCGGGCTGCCGCAGTAGTTGACGATCACCGCGCGCCGCTCGGGGTCGAGCACCTCGGGCACGAGGACGCGCCCGCGTCCGGTCATGCGGGCGGCCATGCGCAGCGCGTGGCCGGCGGCGCACCCCCAGCTGTAGACGGGGAGGCCGACGAAATCCAGGTCGAGCAGCTCGCCGAGCTGGCTCGCGTACTCGAACCACGCCTGGAAGCGCCCCTGGTCGGACGACGGCGTGCCCCACACCGAGGTGAGCCACTCGCGCCGGGCCGCGATCTCGTCGCAGATCGCCGGGACGTGGTGGCGCCAGTAGCCGCCGCCGAGGAAGCTGAGGGACTCCTCGCAGGTGCTCGTACGCGAGAGGAGGCCCAGGAGGTGGCGGCGCAACGCGGCCTCCGAGGCGAGCTGGGGAGGGAGCCGTAGTGGTGCCGCGAGGCGGTGCGCCTGCGGGATCTGCTCGAAGAGCTCTTCGACGCTCTCGGCACCGATCTCCTCGAGCATCTCGGCTCTTTGGTCGGCGAGCGCGCTCGCCATGAAGGGGTGTGCCACGTCCGTCCTTTCCTCGCTTTCCTCCTCGGCTAGCCGACCGGGGTGGCGTCGGCGCGCCCGCCGGCCCCGGCCGGCTCGCGCCCCCGGCCGGCGCCCTTGGTCACGCCGCGTCCACGCGCATCATCATGTAGCGCCGGGGAGCGACCCGGACGCGCCGGTAGCCGGTCAGCCAGGGGAACGACGCCTGGTCGCCAGCGTCGACGCGCAGCAGCGCGGGCCGCAGCGCGACCAGCTTGTCGGGCGACGACAGGATCGTGACGTCGTCGGGCGACAACCGGCTGAGCACCCTCGGGCCAAGCTGCTGGTTGCCCCGTCCGAGCAGCATTCCCTGCCCCCCGATCACCCCGAGGATCAGCCCCGTCCGCGGGTACTCGTCGACGAGCCCGAGGATCTCGTCCTCGCTCAGGTCGACCCCGACGAGCTCCCCGCGCGTGACGGCGTCGACGCCGAGCACGTCCCCTTCGAGGCCGAGCGCGCCGAGCACCCGGGAGGTGGTGGTGCCCGGACCGACGAGATAAAGGGTCTCCGGATCGAGCTCAAACGCCACAGCCTCGGCGAGCGTGTCCAGCGCGGTACCGCCCTGGAGCGACGTCGAGCTCTTGGTGCCGACGAGGCGGCCGTCGTCCGCGCGCGGGACGAGCGCGACCCCGATCAGGGTGTTCGCCATGGGGCCGGGCTCCACTGCTGGCTGCGCTGTTTGGACCGCTTGGTCGCTCCCGGCCCACTCTCCTGCTCGCCGTCCGCGCTCGCCCAGCGCGTCGGCGTCATGCGATCGTCCTCCGTGCATGCGGTCGGCCGGATGAGCGTCGACGACCTCGGCCGTCGTGAGCAGCGCCGGCAAGACCTCGCCGTCCGGGACCCGCGCGAGTCTCCGGAGGTGCTGCGCGGCCAGGTCACCGGCGGCCTCGGGGGTGGCGGCGAAGACGCCCGAGCGCATCTTCACCCCAGCGGGGATGCCGAGGAGGGGGATCGAGCGCCCCACCGCGGAGAGGACGTCGGCCGCGGTGCCGTCGCCTCCGGCGAAGAGGAGGAGGTCGGCACCCGCGCCCGCCGCGGCGGCCGCGGCCGCGGCCGTGTCGGCGGCCGAGGTTGGGTTGCCGACGCCGACGTCGAGCAGTCGCACCCGCAGACCGCTCGACGCTGCGACGACGGCGCCCATCGACGCGGGTGCCGCGAGGACGGTGACGTCGTCGGCGCCCCGGCTGGAGGCAAGGCGTCGCAGCGCCCGCGCCGAGCGCAACGGTGCAACCGGCGAGCCGCCGCGGCGGCGGGCCTCGACGGCGCGGGCGGCGGTGTCGGTGCCGTGCAGCCCGACGCGCCCTCCCATCCCGGCGACGGGGTTGACGAGGAAGCCGACGAGCCGTCCCATTGCAGCGGTGCCTTGCTCAGCCTCGAGGCAGGGTGGCGAGGGTCTCATCGAGGGCGCGGCGGACCCCGTCCACCATCTGGTCGATCTCGCTCTCGCTGACGACGAACGGGGGCGAGAAGGCGAGGGTGTCGGCTTCGGGCAGCGCCCGGGTGATGACGCCATGCCCGATGCTGGCTCGCGCGACACGCCCCCCCACCTTCAGGGCCGGGTCGAAGCGCTCGAGCGGGTCGCGCGACGCGACGAGCTCGACCGCCGCGATGAGGCCCTCGCCTCGCACCTCACCCACGTGGGCGTGGCCCTCGAAGCGCTCGCGCAGGCTCTCGAGCATGTAGGCGCCGCGCTTGGCCGCCTGCTCGACGAGGCCGTCACGCTCGACGATGTCCAAGTTCGCCAGGGCCGCCGCAGCCGCGAGCGGGTGCGCGGAGTACGTGTAGCCGTGGCCGAAGGCGCCGAACCGATCGCTCCCTTGGGCGAGCACGTCGAAGACGCGGGCCGACACGTAGCTCGCCGAGAGTGGCACGTAAGCCGAGGTGATGCCCTTGGCCGTGGTCATGATGTCAGGCTCGATCCCGAAGCGCTCCGTGCCGAACCACCGACCCAGGCGGCCGAAGCCGCAGACCACCTCGTCGGCGATGAGGAGCACGTCGTAGCGGCGGAGGACCTCTTCGACCGCCTGGAAGTAGCCGGCCGGAGGGATGATCACCCCGCCGGCCGCCTGGACCGGCTCGGCGATGAAGGCGGCGACCGTCTCGGGGCCCTCGGCCACGATGAGCTCCTCGAGCTCTCTGGCAAGGTCCGCGGTGAACTCTTCGTCGGTCATCCCGGGCTCGGCTTCCCACAGACGCTGGGGGGCGCGGACGTGGCGAATCATCGGGAGCGGTGCGTCGAAGCCGGCGTGCACGTTGTCGAGCCCGGTGAGACCCGCCGTGAGGGCAGTCACGCCGTGGTAGCCGCGTCGGCGCGAGATCAGCTTCTTCTTCTCGGGCCGGCCCAGCACGTTGTTGTAGTACCAGACGAGCTTGATCTCGGTGTCGTTCGCGTCCGACCCGCTGTTCCCGAAGAACACCTTTGACATCGGCACCGGCGCGGTGGTGACGAGACGCTCGGCGAGGTGCGTCGAGACGTCGTTCCCCATCGAGGAGAAGGAGTGGTAGTAGGACAGGCGCTTGGACTGTGCGGCGATCGCGTTGGCGATCTCGGTGTTGCCGTACCCGACGTTCACGCACCACAGGCCCGCCATCGCGTCGAGGTAGCTGTTGCCCTTCGAGTCGAAGAGGCTGCACCCGCTCCCCTCGACGATCATGAGGGCACCTCCCTGGAGGTGGTCCCGGATGGAGGTGAACGGGTGGAAGACGTACCGGCGGTCCAGGTCCTCGAGGGATTGCAATGCGGTTCCTTCCTCGCGCACGATAAGCGAACAAGCGTCCGACCTACGAACGATGCACGATAGTATCGAGGCTTCGATGACGCCACCCACTCCATCCACCTTGCTCGACTCGGCGGCGCGGGTCGCCGCCGCCAGGCTCGAGCAGCTCCGAAGGGCTGGGCTGCTCCGCGAGGACCTCTTCGTGGACGGCCGCTGGAGGCCGGCCTCGACCGGCCGGCGCCTCGAGGTGCGCGACCCGGCGACCGGCGAGCTGGTCGGCTCGGTGGCCACAGCGTCCGCCACCGACGTCCACGACGCGGTCGCGGCCGCCGCCGGCGCGCTTGGCGCCTGGAGGGCGCTGCCCGCCGGGGCTCGCGGCGAGGTGCTCTCGCGCTGGCAGGAGCTGCTCCTCTCCCGGACCGGGGACCTCGCCGCCCTGCTCACGATCGAGCAGGGCAAGCCGATCGGCGAGTCCGTCGGCGAGCTCACCTACAGCGCGGCCTTCCTGCGCTACTTCGCCGAAGAGGCGCGCCGGAGCTACGGGGAAGTGATCCCGCACAACCGGCCCGGGCGCCGCCTCTTCGCGCTACGCCAGCCCATCGGCGTCGTCGCCGCCATCACGCCGTGGAACTTCCCCGCGCTCATGATCGTCCGGAAGGTCGCACCTGCCATCGCGGCGGGCTGCACGGTGGTCCTCAAGCCGCCGAGCGAGGCGCCCCTCTCGGCGCTCGCGCTGGCAGAGCTCGCCTCGCAGGCCGGCATGCCGCGAGGGGTGCTGAACGTGGTGCACGGAGACCCGGTGGTCGTGGGCGCGGCCCTCACCGAGTCGCCGGACGTGCGCATGCTCACGTTCACCGGTTCGACCGAGGTCGGCAAGCTCCTGATGGCCCAGTGCGCACCAACCGTGAAGCGTGTGGCGCTCGAGCTCGGCGGCAACGCGCCCTTCGTCGTGTTCGACGACGCCGACCTCGACGCCGCGGTCGCCGGAGCCATCGAGTCCAAGTTCCGCAACGCAGGCCAGACCTGCGTGTGCGCCAACCGCGTGCTCGTCCAAGCGGGGGTCCACGATGAATTCGTCGAGCGCTTCGCCCGAGGCGTCGCCGACCTGGTCGTTGGGCACGGCATCGACCCCGCTGTGCACGTAGGCCCGCTCATCGACGAGCAGGCGCTCGTCAAGGTGGAGCGACACCTCGACGACGCCGTCTCCATGGGTGCCGAGGTGCGCTGGGGCGGGCATCCCCACAAGCTCGGAGGGACCTTCTTCGAGCCCACCGTCGTAGTCGGCGCCGAGGCCGGGATGACCATCGCGCGCGAGGAGACGTTCGGCCCGGTGGCGCCCGTGTTCCGCTTCGAGACCGAGGAGGAGGCGCTCGCCCTCGCCAACGCCACCGAGTCCGGGCTCGCCGCCTACTTCTACACCCGCGGCCTGGGCCGCGCCCTGCGCTTCGGCGAGGCGCTGGACTTCGGTGTGGTCGGGGTCAACACGGGCTCCATCTCATACGAGGGCGCCCCGTTCGGCGGCATGAAGCAGTCCGGCCTGGGGCGAGAGGGGTCGCACCACGGTCTCGAGGAGTTCTTGGAGGTGAAGTACCTCTGTGTGGACGGGGTGACAGCTCCGGGTCACTGAGAAGGACGCGGCGCGCAGCTGCATCGGGCGAGGCGAGGGCGCGTCGAGGAAGAGGAGGGAGAGATGACCGAGCGAGAGTCAGCCGACACCGTGGTGCGGGAGCTGAGCGACAAGCAAGCGATCGCAGAGGTTCTCTACTCGTACTGCGCCTTCCTCGACAAGATGGACCTCGACGCGCTGGCGGCGCTTTTCACCGAGGACTGCATCGTCGACTACGGCCCCGAGCCGCGACTGCACAGCAGCGGCGCCGCGGGGCTACGCCAGGACCTCGCCCGGATGTGGCGCTGGGCGCGAACCTCTCACCACCTCTCGAACGTCCTGGTCACTCTGGACCCCGACGGGTTCGGGGCCCGCGCCCTCAGCTACGTCGTCGCCTGGCACGAGCGACCCGACGGCTCGACGGCGACGATGATGGGCCAGTACGAGGACCGGCTCGTGCGAGGCGCTGACGGCCGCTGGCAGATCTCCTCGCGTCGCCAGCTCCTCACCGGCAACGACGCCGGGTTCGACGTGAACATCAACCGCTTCGAGCGGCTCCCGCGGCCGCCGGGTGCCTGACGCCGGTGGTGACGGCCGGCGCTCCTGCCGTTTCGGCTGCCGTTTGGGTGTCCAGCTCGTCGACGACCTCGTCGAGACGTCGCATGAGGGCAGTGAGGGTCGCCACCCGGCGCTCTCCCTCCTCGCCGAGCGCGCCGAAGGAGGTGATGGGTGGGCGCACGTCGCCGACCGGATGGCCGGCGACGGCGGCGAGCCGCTTCGAGTAGCACTGGTGGCCGTAGGTCGGGTGCCCCTCGGCGATCGTGTGGTCCATCGCGTCGAGCAGGCGCTGGATGCGCCGCGCGTCGTCAACCCTGCCTTGCTCCAGCAGCGTCCACATCCGCGCCGAGGCCCTCGGCACGTAGTTGCCGTACGGGTTCACGTAGCCGATGGCGCCGAGGAGGTACGAGTCCACTGCGCGCTCACCCGCGTAGACGTTCATGATCCCGTCGGTCGCCTCGATGACGTCGCGCACCCGGGCGAGGTCCCGGCTCGACTCCTTGATGTAGCGGATCTGCTCGAACGCGCGCGTGAGACGGGCGACGAGCGACGCCGACATGTCCACGTTGGAGGTGACCGGGTTGTTGTAAAGCATGATCGGCACGCTCACCGCCTCGCAGATCGCCCGGTAGTAGCCGAAGATCTCGTCGTCGGTGGGCGTGTAGTAGTAGGGCGGGAGGACCATGAGGCCGTCGGCGCCGAGCTCCTCCGCTTGGCGGCTGAAGGCGACCGCCCGAGGCGTGAAGGCGTTCATGGTGCCGACCAGCACGGGGACCCGCCCGGCGATCTCGTCCACCGTGGTCTCGACGACCTGGGAGCGCTCGGTGTCGCTCACGGCGAGGAACTCCCCGGTGGTCCCGAGGACGATTACCCCCGGCACCCCAACCTCGAGCTGCCACGCGAGGAAGCCTCGGAGCGCGTCGGTGTCGACGCGCGAGCCGTCCTCGCTGAACGGCGTGACGCAGACCGTGTAACTTCCGTGGAATTGAGGTGCCATGGCCATCCTCTCTGCGAACATCTAGTCGCACAGTGTACGCCGCGCCGCTCTTCCCGATCCCGCTCAGCGCCCGCGCCGTCGCCCCCGCCTCCTGCGCGTAGCCGCGAGACCATATGCACGGATCCCGCATCCGGTCGGTCGCTCCGGTGCGGCTTGCCGGCGAAGCTGCAGCAGTGAACAGCGCGACGGCTGGCGATCCCGAGTGCGCTGCCCGCCGCTGCGACGTGGCGGTCGTCGGCGGTGGCATCACCGGGTGCGCCACGGCGTACCACCTCGCGCGTTCGGGCGCGTCGGTCGTCCTGGCGGATCGTGCTGACGTGGGGACCGAGGCGTCGGGACGCAACGCGGGCAGCCTGCACGGCCAGATCCAGCGCGAACCCTTCGAGCGACTGGGGACCCACTGGGCCCGCGACTTCCTCCCCGCCCTCCGGTTCCTCCTCGACGCGCTCCAGTTGTGGGCCGGTCTCGGGGAGCTGCTGGGTACCGACCTCGAGGTCCGTACCGAGGGCGGCCTGCTCCTTGCTGACGACTCCGCCCAGATGCGTCACATCGAGGACAAGGTGCGTATCGAGCGCGAGGCAGGGCTCGACGCGCAGGTGCTCGCGCGCGCCGACGTCGTGGCGCTCGCCCCCTACGTCGCCGACCGTGTGGTCGGGGCGGGGTTCAGCCCGGTCGAGGGCAAGGCCAACCCCATGCTCGCGGTGCCCGCTTTCGCTCGTGCCGCCGCGCGTGCAGGTGCCGAGATCCGCGCTCGGTGCCCCCTTGTCGACCTGGACGTGCACGGCGCGGCGGCCCGGCTGACGTTCGCAGTGCGGAGGGCCGGGCGCACCGAGACGCAGGTACTCGAGGCGGACCGGGTGGTCCTCGCGACGGGCGACGCCCTTGCGGGTCACGTGGCGTCGGTGGCGCCCGGCGTCTTCCTCCCCGTCTCGACTGAGCCCGTCCAGGTCGCGGCGACCGAGCCGCTGCAGCCCTTCGTCCGTCACCTCCTCTACTACGCGGGCCAGCGCCTCACGCTCAAGCAGGCGAGCGCCGGGACCGTCCTCATCGGTGGGGGATGGCCCGCGCGCCTCGAGCCGGGGACGGGGTACCCGCTCGTTAGCCTCGACTCCCTGCGCGCCAATCTCGCCGTGGCCCTCGGCGTCGTCCCGCGCCTCGCCTCCGCCCTGGTGCTGCGGTCGTGGGCAGGGATCGGCAACGGCACGCCCGACCATCGTCCCGTGCTCGGCACCCTCCGCAGCGCGCCCCGGGTCGTCGTCGGTCTGTTCCCGCACATGGGGTTCACCGCGGGCCCGCTCATGGGCCGCGTGCTCGCCGACCTTGCGGCCGGGCGCACGCCGGAGCTGGATCTCGCGCCTTTCCGACCCGAACGCTTCGCTGCTGACTAAAGGATCGGTGCGGTGCTCACACGTCGCCTGGGGGCTCCCCGCCCGACGGGGTGCAAACTTGGGATCGGGGACGTGACAGGCGCGCGAGGAGGAGAGCGATGAGGATCGGGGCGAAGGTGCCGAACAGCGGCTCGCTGCCCGCCGAGCGCGGCATCGCGGCGATGGCCGCGGAGCTCGAGCGTGCAGGCTTCGAGTCGTTGTGGGTGAGCGACCACGTGGTCATGACCGAGCGGGTCGACTCCCGGTACCCCTTTGCCGCCGACGGCAAGGTGACGTGGGCCCCGGACACCCCGTATTTCGATGCCATGATCGCCCTTGCCTCCATTGCGACGGCCACCGAGCGAGCCGTCATCGGCACGGCAGTGCTCGTCCTCCCCCAGCGCCACCCCGTCGTGCTCGCCAAGCAAGCGGCCTCCGTCGACGTCATGAGCGGCGGCCGGCTGGCGCTCGGCCTGGGAGCGGGATGGCTCGCCGAGGAGTTCGAGGCCCTGAACGTGCCCTTCGCCTCGCGCGCGGGTCGCTTCGTGGAGTGGGTGGAGCTCTTGCGAGCCTGCTGGACCGGTGCGCCCGACGCTTACGAGGGTGCGCACTACAGCCTGCCTGCTGGCGTGCTCAGCGTCCCCATCCCTGCGCACCCTGTCCAGCTCCTGGTGGGCGGTCACTCCGAGGCGGCTCGCCGGCGTGCCGGGGCGATCGGCGACGGCTGGCTGGCGCACCAGTCTGCGACCGCGCTCGACGTCGACGAGCTGCGCACGGGGATCGCAGTGAGCCGCGAGGCCGCGCTGGAGGCGGGCCGGGACCCCGACGCACTGTGGACCACGCTGCGCATCATCGACTCGGCAACTCGCGCCGATGTCGTCGCGGATGCCCTGCCCCCCCTCGCAGAGGCCGGTGTCGACGAGGTGGTGGTGGACATCGACTGGGCGACCAGCGGCGACGCGGTCGATGCGTTCGGCGCGCTCGACGCGGCGCGGGCGAGCCTGGGGAGATGAGCTGGGCAGAGCAGGTTCCGCTGCCTCCCGGGGCGCAGCACGCGCGCTTCGCTGTCGGCGAGCGGCTGGAGGAACTGGAGAACGCCGCCAGGGTGCAGCCGATCGTCCGGTTCTCCGAGGGGTGCTCTTCGACGAGCGTCACCTGGGTGTCGATCGACGGGCGGCACCGGCGCCTCTCCTCGAGCCGCTCTGCGCGGTGCTACTACGTGCTGTCGGGCGAGCTCGCCTTCGTGCTCGGTTCCAGCCCGCCCGTCCATGTGCAGGCGGGAGATGCGCTCGTCGTGCCTCGAGGGTGTGCGTATGGCTTCGAGGGAAGCGCGACGTACCTCGTGATGAACACGCCGGCGTTCGAGCCGGGCGACGACGACTACGCGGAGGCGCCTTCGCGCCCATGAGCGAGCTCGGGACGGACGGTATGCACCCGGCCGAGCGTGAACCGGAGCCACCGCGTTGCCGTTCACTTGCACCTTGGAGCTGCAGCCGCGACGGGCTCGACGCGACACGGGCGCTACATTTGCTCCGTGCGAACGGGTGGTCGCTCTGCGAATGTCCACCGCGGCGGGGGGCCTGCACCGAGCCGAGGCCGCTGCGGCCGAGCTCGTTCGGCGAGCTGACGCAGTGCCGCTTCTGGAGATCGCGGATCTCCGGGTCCGCTTCGACACCGCGGACGGTTCCGTCCAAGCAGTGCGGGGCGTGTCCTTCGCCGTCGAGGCGGGGCACACCCTCGGGATCGTCGGCGAATCGGGATCGGGCAAGAGCGTCGCCACGCAGGCCGCCTTCGGGTTCGCGAGAGGGGCGAATGTCAGCGGGCGAGCCTTGTTCGAAGGCCGGGACCTGCTCACGATGAGCGAGAAGGAGCTTCGGGCCGTGCGCGGCGCGCGCGTCGGCATGATCTTCCAGGACCCGCTTACGAGCCTCCATCCGATGTACCGGGTCGGATGGCAGATCGGCGAAGGGATCCGGGCGCACGACCGCTCCGCCACCAGGCGCGAGACGCGATCGCGGGCAGCCGAGCTCATGGCCCGCGTGGGGATACCACATCCCCACGAGCGCCTCGACGATTACCCTCACCAGTTCTCCGGTGGCATGCGCCAGCGCGTGATGATCGCGATGGCGCTGGCGCTCAGGCCGTCTCTCCTTATCGCGGACGAGCCGACGACCGCGCTCGACCCGACCGTCCAGGCGCAGATCCTCGAGCTGTTGCGTGAGCTCAGGGACGACCTGGGCACGGCGATCATCCTGATCACGCACGATCTCGGCGTCATCGCCGAGATCGCCGACGACGTCGTCGTCCTCTACGCCGGCACGATAATGGAAGAGGCGCGGGTGAAGGATCTGTTCCGCGACCATCACCATCCCTACACCGAGGGACTCCTGGGCTCGCTCCCCAGCGCGGGAGTGCCGAAGGGTGAGCTCGTGCCCATCGAGGGCCAGCCCCCGAGCCCGATCGACCCGCCACCGGGTTGCCCCTTCGGGCCGCGCTGCGTGTACCGCACGACAACGTGCGCACTCCGGGCGCCTCCGCTCGTGGAGATCCCCGGGCAGCTTCGTCACCGCTCTGCCTGCGTGCTCCCGACGGACCCTGTCCTCCGCCAGTCGGCGCGCGCGGCGCACCGCCCCGCCGTGGCACATGGGGCGCCCCAGGGCCGATGACCGCTCCGACGGCTGCCGATGAACCCACGCCGCCCCTGCTGAGGCTGGAGGACGTCGTCAAGCACTACCCCGTGCGCGCCGCCTCCAGACTCGGACGTGGCCGGCGAGAGCTCGTCCACGCGGTCGACGGCGTCACCTTGAGCGTCTCGCGCGGGGAGACGGTCGGGCTCGTGGGAGAGACGGGGTGCGGGAAGTCGACGCTCGCCCGCCTCGCGATGCGGCTCCTCGACGTCACCGAGGGGCGCGTGGTGTTCGACGGCGTCGATCTCACGCGCCTCTCGGCGCGTCGCCTCCGCCCGTACCGGCGCCGCATGCAGATGATCTTCCAGGACCCCTACGGCTCGCTCAACCCGCGCAGGCGCGTGGGGTCGATCATCGCCGAGCCGTTCGCTGTGCACGGCGTGGTCGCACGATCCGAGCGCCGGCGCGCGGTCCAAGAGCTTATGGAGCTGGTGGGCCTGAACCCCGAGCACTACAACCGGTTCCCTGCCGAGTTCTCCGGCGGACAGCGCCAACGCATCGGCGTGGCGAGGGCCCTTGCCCTTCGCCCGGAGCTTCTCGTGTGCGACGAGCCGGTCTCGGCGCTCGACGTCAGCATCCAGGCGCAGATCGTCAACCTCCTCTCCCGGCTCCAGGCCGAGTTCGGCCTGTCCTACCTCTTCATCGCCCACGATCTCTCCGTGGTCCGCCACCTCTGCGACCGCATCGCGGTCATGTACCTCGGCCAGGTGGTGGAGATCGGCCCGGTAGGGGAGCTCGACGTCGAACCGCGGCATCCCTACACGCAGGCGCTGCTCTCAGCCGTTCCCGTGGTGGACCCCGACGAAGGCGCCCGGCACCGGCGCATCGTCCTGTCGGGCGACGTCCCTTCGCCGATCGACCCGCCCTCGGGCTGCCGGTTCCGCACCCGCTGCCCCAATGCGCGCGCCTTGTGCGCGGTGGAGACGCCCCGCTTGGAAGTACGCCCGGGCAGTGGCCCTCGCCACCACGCGGCCTGCCACTTTCCGCTCGAACCGGCTGAGCCACTCGGAGCTCCCCGGCGCCAGCCCCCTGCCGATCTCCGTGAAGGTGGTCCGTGCTGACCCCCCCGGGAGTCGCAGGATCTCGATCGCTCGAGGACGGGGCAGCCGGAGACCCGGCTTCGAGCGGAGCGGCGCCGCGGCGGGTCATCCAGGGTCGGAGCCCCTGGCTCCTCGCCTTCGAGCGCTTCCGGCGTGACCGCTTCGCCCTCGTCGCGCTTGGCGTGATCGTGCTCATCGTCTGCGCCGCGATCTTCGCCCCGCTCATCGCGGCCGGGACCGGCCATGGCGTCAACACGCAATACTCGACAGCCGGCCTCACCGCCACAGGGCTTCCCCGCCCTCCGAGCGCGGTCTTCCCGCTGGGCACCGACGACCTTGGCCGAACACTGCTCGTCCGGGTCGCCTACGGGGCGCGTGTCTCGCTCATGGTGGGGGTGCTCGCCACGCTGCTGACCGTGACCATCGGTGCCGCGCTGGGACTCGTCGCCGGCTACTTCGGAAGGGCAGTGGACACCTTGATCGCACGCGCCGTCGACGTGATGCTCTCCATCCCGTTCCTGCTCTTCGCCATCGCGCTCGCTTCCGTGGTGTCGGTGACGCCCCTCCATCTCGGCCCGCTCACGCTCGGTCAGGGCGTCCCGATAGTCGTCCTGGTCATCGGCATCTTCAGCTGGGCGACTGTCGCGAGGGTCGTGCGGGGTCAGGTCATCGCCATCCGCAACCGCGAGTACATCGAGGCGGCCCGAGCCATGGGCGCGTCGTCGTGGCGGATCATCGTCGTCGACGTGCTCCCGAACGTGCTCCCCACGATCATCGTGTACGCGACTCTCCTGATCCCCGTGAGCATCGTCGCGGAGGCGGCCCTTTCCTACCTCGGAGTTGGGGTCCCGCCGCCGACTGCGGACTGGGGAGCGATGATCGCCGAGGCGCAGAGCTATTACCAGCAGGCATGGTGGTTTCTTGCGTTCCCGAGCATCGCGCTCCTCCTCACGACCCTCGCCTTCAACGTCGTGGGCGACGGCGTGCGTGACGCAATCGACCCGCGGGCGACGGGATTCAGGCCGTAGCGGTCGAAGACCATGATCACGTTCCTCGTTCGACGCCTGGCCCTCGGCCTTCTGGTCATGTGGCTCGTCACGGTGATCGTGTTCATCATTTTCTACATCGGACCCGGCCCGGCCGATGTGGCGCGAGCGCTGGCAGGGCGCGACGCTCCGCCTGCGACCGTGGCATTGATCGCCCGCCGCCTTCTCCTTGACCGCCCCTGGTACGTGCAGTACGGGCATTTCCTCTGGGGGCTCGTCCACGGCAATCTCGGGTACGACTACTTCCACGACCAGCCGGTGACGTCGATCGTCGCGCAGGGGATCCCGATCACACTTTCCCTGATCGTCGGTGCAGCACCGCTCTGGCTCTTCCTCGGAGTGATGAGCGGTGTGAACTCGGCGCAGCGCCCGCGGTCGTTCCGTGATCGGTTCTTCACGACGCTCGCTCTGTTCTTCTACTCGACGCCCACCTTCGTCCTGGGGGTTCTCCTCATACTGTTCCTCTACTACCAGCTCACGATCCATGGGATCGCCTTGTTCCCCGGGTCGGGGTTCACCCCGCTGACGCAGAGCCCGCTCGAGTGGTTCCGAGGCTTGGTGCTGCCGTGGCTGACCCTCGCTCTCGTCACGGCCGCCACGTACACGCGGCTCACGCGATCGTCGATGCTCGACGTGCTCGGCGAGGACTACGTCCGCACGGCGAGGGCGAAAGGCCTGAGCGAGCGCAGGGTGGTGTACCGCCACGCGCTGAGGGCTGCGCTCACGCCGATCATGACCCAATTCGGCATCGACGTCGGCACGCTCGTCGGCGGAACCGTCATCACCGAGCAGGTCTTCGGCCTCCCCGGCTTGGGGTGGACCGCGGTCCATGCGATCCAAGAGCAGGACCTCCCTGTCATCATCGGGATCGTCATCGTGGCGTCGGCAGCGGTCGTGGTCTGCAACATCGTGGTCGACGCGCTCTACGCCCTCGTCGACCCCCGCGTCCGGCTCCACTGACCGGACGCAGCCCTGTGCCCCGAGATCGAGCGGCCCTCGGCGTCGCCGGCGTGAGGCATCCCCGCGACCTTCGTCGGCGTCGCGCGCGGTGGCGCTCGTTTGCCTGGCAGAGGGTCGAAACTTACAGTTGCCGAGGTGACGCCCGACGACCTCGTGTCCAAGCTCTTCGACGTCGTGGTGCGCTTCCACCCGATGGACGAGCTGGTCTTCGGGCTCGCCGACTGCGACGACCGCCTCCCGGACCTGAGCAAAGAGGCCCAGGCGGAAGAGGTCGCCACCCTGCGCGAGGTGGCGAATGCCGTCGCGCTCATCGACGACGCCGACGCATGCGAGAGCGAGCGCCAGGCGATCGACCTCGTGCGGAGCAGCGCCGCGGTCAAAGCGGACGCGGCGGCCGTCCCGCTCGTCGAGTTTGCAGTGAGCGACTTCCAGGGGTCTCCTGTGGCCTGGGTGCTTGCCATGCTCCCCAAGGCACCGCTCGCGACCCGGGCGCACGCCGACGCGTACCTCGCCAGGCTCGAGGCGCTGCCCGCGTTCTTGGAGACGGCGGCGGCGCGTCACCGGGACGGCGTGGCCGCCGGCCGGCTCCCGGTCCGCCGGCTGGTCCACGCCGCGATCGCCCAGCTCGACACCTTCTTGTCCGATCACGAGGTGGGGGGCCTGCGCCGCACGCGCGAGGGCGACGCGTTGTTCGTCGAGCGCCTCGAGAGCGCGCTGAGCGACAAGGTGCGCCCCGCACTCGGCCGGTATCGAGAGACGCTTGCGTCGGAACTCCTCGACGCCGGGCGCGACGACGAGCACTGCGGCCTGTCCCGCCTGCCCGACGGCGAGGAGATGTACGCGGCGCTCGCCCGCTTGTACACCTCCGTCGAGCGGACACCACGAGGCCTCCATCGCACCGGCCTCGAGCTCGCGGAGCAGATCAACGAGGAGTACCGCGAGCTCGGAGGACATCTCTGGCACACGACCGACCTCGAGGCGGTCCTCGAGCGGCTCCGCTCCGATCCCGAGCTGCGCTACCAGGACGGCGAAGAGATCCTCACGGATGCACGAGCGGCGCTCGCTCGGGCCGAGGAGGCGGCGCCGCGATGGTTCGGCACGCTGCCGGGCACGTCGTGCATGATCGAGCCGGTGCCGGCCGTCGAGGCGGAGAGCGCCCCTCCGTACTACATGCCGCCTGCGCTCGACGGCTCACGTCCCGGGACGTGCTTCTTCAACACCTCCCGGGCGAACGAGCGCTCGCGGGCGGACACGGAGGCGGTCGCCTTCCACGAGACTGTGCCTGGCCACCACTTCCAGCTGACGATCACCCAGGAACAGTTGCCGTCGCTGCCCCGGCGGGTGCTGGTCGACACCGCCTGCGTCGAGGGCTGGGCCCTGTATGCCGAGCGGCTGGCGGACGAGATGGGGCTGTATGGCGACGACCTCGGCCGGCTCGGCATGCTCACTGCCGACATGTGGCGCGCCGGCCGACTGGTGGTCGATACGGGGATCCACCTCATGGGTTGGACCCGACAGCAGGCGGTGGACTGGTTCCGCGCGAACGTGCCTCTTCCCAGGGTCACCATCGAGGCGGAGGTGAACCGCTACATCGTCTATCCAGGTCAGGCGCTGGCGTTCATGGTCGGCCGGCTCGAGCTCATCCGGCTGCGGCGCGAAGCGGCCGAGCGGCTCGGGGGACGCTTCGCCCTTCGTGACTTCCACGACGTCGTGCTCGGAGCCGGGCCGCTCCCCCTGGCGGCGATGGGCGGGGTGGTCGAGCGGTGGGTCGAGCGGCGCTTGGCGTCGCCGGCATGAGGCGCCCGCGCGCCGAGGACCAGTGGTGGTGAGGTGTCGGCCGTCCCCCCTCAGCGACCGAGGCTCTTGTGGAGGAACCTCAGCTCGTGGAGCAACAGGTTCTCGTGGTCTTGCGGGTCGACCACCATGTGCGTCGCGGTAGGGATGAGCAGGAGCTCGTGCTGCTTGCCCGCAGCGAGCAGCGCTGCCGACGTTCGCAGGGCGTCTGCGACGACGACGTTGTCGTCGGCGAGGCCGTGGACGATGAGCAACGGACGGCGGAGGCGGGCCGCCTCGAGCACCGGAGAGCAACGGACGTAGTTCTCGGGCGTCTCGTCGGGGTGCCCGAGGAAGCGTTCCAGACAGTAGGTGTCGGACATGCGCACGTCGGCGGGGGCGGCGCCTGCCACTGCGGCGTGGAACACGTCGGGCCGGCGGAGCACGCAGGCGAGAGCGAGCAGCCCGCCGTACGACCACCCGCGGATCGCCACTTTGCCGAGGTCGAGGTCCGTGCAGGACTCCGCCGCCCCCTCCAGCGCCGCGATTTGGTCCGCGATCACCGCGGTCAGCATGTCGCCGTAGACCTCGCGCTCCCACTCCGGTCCTCTGCCCGGGGTCCCGGCACCATCGGCGATCACCACGGCGAAGCCCTGCTCGGCGAACCACTGGGCTTCGACGAAGTACCAGTGACGTGCGCGCGTCACCCGCTGCACAGCGGGCCCGGCGTAGGGGAACATGAGAACGGGGAGCCGACGGGCGCCTTCCTCGTGGGAGCTGGGGAGGACGAGCGCGGTGCGAAGGCGCCGCGGCCCCACCGAGAGCCACCAGATCCTGGGCGCGACGGCCGGCGGTTCCTCGAGGCAGGCGATCCGTCGCCCTCCGAGCGTCGGGCCGCTGATCACGAAGCGATGGCCGTGCTCGGTGAAGGACTCGAGCACCGCCGTGTCACCGCCCAGGCTCAGCCGGTGGAGCCCAGGTTCCTCGGTGAGCCGCGTGGCGCCGTCTTCTTCCGTGTAGCGCCAGACGTGGCACTCCGTCGGCTCGGTCGACGCGACGAACCAGACCGCCTCGCCCGCGGCGCCGGCGACCTCGCGAACCTGCAGGCCGTCTCCGGTCACAAGCTCGCCGTCGATCACCAGGCGTCGGGAGCCGCCGACGTCGGAGACGACCACCAGGCGCCCTGAGCCCGTGCGCAGCGGCACGCCCGGGACGAGGTCCACCCAGTGCTTGTCAATGCCTTCCCACACACACGCCGTCTCGCCGCTAGCCGGGTCGACAGCGAGGATTCGCACGGTCCGCTGGTCCCGGCTCTGGACGCTTGCGAGCGGCCCGAGCCGGTCCCACGCAGCGGTCGTGAGGTACTCGAACGCCTCGTGGTCCCAGAGCACCTCCCGGCGTGTGCCGTCGAGGTCGTAGACGAACAGCGAGACCTCGGCGTTCGCCGTCCCGGCGACGGGGTAGCGCATCTGCCGTGGCTCGGCACCGGGATCCGAGGGGTCGGTGAGCCACCAGCGCTCCACCGAACCGTTGTCGACGCGGGCGACGAGCAGCTTCGTGCCGTCGGGCGACCACCAGTGCCCTCTCAGCCGGCCCATCTCCTCTGCAGCGACGTGCTCGGGCAGCCCGTAGGTGACGTCGGGAGCCTCGGGCGATGCGAGGGGGCGGTCCGTGCCGCCGGAAAGCTCGATCACGTGGAGCGCGCCGTCGGTGACGTAGGAGACCCGCGACGCGCCGGGGTCGATGCGCGGGTCGACCGCTGGGCCGGCGGAGGGGAGCCAACGGACGCCGCCGTCGATGGAGACGGTCCACAGCCGGCCATCGAGGCTGAAGACGGACGTCGTGGCGGATCGGTCCGCGGAGTACGCGACGATCCCCGTCGAGCGCTCGCGGACTCGTTCGCGCCGTATCCGCTCGTCTTCGGGTAACGCGCCTCCGCCACCGAGCGCCGAGGGGTCGGCGAGGAGACGCTCACCGCCTTCGTCGAGCGCCCACAGGCAGCTCGCACGATCTCGGCCGTCGCGGCTCCGCAGGAAGAGGACCCGTGAACCGTCGTCTGCGATCGTGAACTGGCGCGGGACTCCGAGGGTGAAGCGCTGGGTCTGCGCGAGCTGGCGCGCCAGCTCACGAAGAGAGTCCGTTGCAGCCGGGTCCGTGACTGGGCTGTCCATGGCACGAGCTTTCCATCGCCGCCGGAGTCCCTCCAGCGCCCGGCGCCTCGGCGGCGCGCCGGCTGGAGGGGTGACGCGCAGACGGACGCGACTGAGCTTGACGCACCACGGTGGTGTGGGCACAATATCCGACCAAGTGTTCGAATTGCGAACGGAACCGGCTGACAGGAGGTGGATCGCACCGGTGGAAGGGTGGGTGCGGGGGCACGTTCGAGGAGCGATGGCCCCGGCGGACCGCGCGTAGAGCCGTCCTGACTCGGGAGACGGCAGATCACAGTGTCGCTGCGGGACCCCGTCCCGGAGGGGAGCCCGCCCGGTGCTCCCCGGTTCGGCTCCCCGACGGTGCAACTTTTTTCATGCCGATCGAGGTACCGATGGAGCGAGAGCACCGGCGCGTGCCGCTGGCAGCGGCTGGGGCCGCGGCCCGATTGTGTTTGTCGTGGTTGAAAGGATCATGGAGATGCGGAATGTGACGACGATGCACATGAGGCGACTGCGGAGGAACGCCCGGCACCTAGTGGCGCTGGGCTCCTCTCTCGCGATCGTCGGCCTGGCGCTGTCCCTGGAAGTCCCGTCGAGCGGTGCGTCGCCCTCTCGTGCTCGTTACCACGCCGTGGCCGCGTCGCAGGCGAAGCGTGGTGGGACCCTGTATATGGTCGGCACAGGCGACGTGGACTACATGGACCCGAACATCGACTTTGGCACCGTCACAAACCTCGCCCTAAGGATGTACACCCAGCCGCTGATGAGCTACCCGGCGGTGGCGGGGAAGACGACCACACTCGTCCCGGACCTCGCCAAGGCGGTCCCCACGGTGAGCACCACAGGATTGGACTACACGTTCACAATCCGCAAGGGGGTCATGTGGGACACGAAGCCCCCTCGCCAGGTGACCGCGGCGGACATCCTCCGGGGCGTCGAGCGCTCCTGCAATCCGTACAAGCCGTCTGCGGCATTGTCCGAGTACGAGACACTCGTCGTGGGCCTCGCGACGTTCTGCAAGGGGTTCGCCAAGGTGGCCCCGACGGTGTCTGCCATGAGCCGGTACATGAACTCGCATAGTGTGAGCGGCATCGTCCTCAATGCGAAAAACCCGCTCCGCGTCACCTTCAAGTTGGCGCACAAGGCCGTCTACTTCCCGGCGATGACCGCGGGATTCCCAGGCTTCTACGGGGCGCCGGTCGAGTACGAGAAGTACCTGCCGACGAGCTTGGCGCTCGCTCACCACCTGATCTCGGACGGGCCGTACAGCGTGGCGTCGTACAATCCCGGCAAGAGCATCGTGTTCGACCGGAACCCGGCGTGGAAGGCTTCACTCGATCCCCTGAGCAAAGCGTACGTGAACAAGATCGTCGTCACCGAGACGGTGACCCCGAGCACGGCCTTGGAGGAGCTGAAGGCCGGAACAGCGCACGCTGACATGATGTGGGGGACCACGGAGGTGCCGACGGAGAACATTCCTCAACTCGTCGCTTCTCGCACACCCAACTTCCAGCTCGACCCGACGGGTGGAGAGACACCGTTCCTCCTCTTCAACTTCGCCGATCCCAACAACGGCGGCGCGCTCAAGACACTGAAGGTGCGCCAAGCGATCGAGACCGCCATCAACCGGAACGCACTGATCAAGGACTCCGGCGGGCCAAAGGTCGCACCGCCGATGACCCAGGTGCTTCCGCCCGCGACCCTCAGAACAATCAAGGGCAAGAACTTCAACTTGTATCCGTACAACCCGACGAAGGCGAAGAAGGTCCTGGAGCCGCGGCACCTGCACATCAAGTTGCTCTACATGGCGGGTGACCCGGTCCAGACGAAGATCTTCGAGACCATCCAGTTCGAGCTGTCACAGGTCGGCGTGTCCGTGTCGGGCCTGGCGGTGCCGTTGGCCACATACTTCACGAAGTACCTGCTGGCACCCAGCGTCGCCAAGCGCGGAGTCTGGGACATGGCGATGGATGCCGAGTTCCCGACATGGTACGGAGACAACGCGTTCGATTTCATCTTCTCGGTGTACGACACCGCGGCGGAAGCTCCGGTTGGCGCGAACCTGGAGCTGTACTCGAACAAGGCGCTCGACAAGATCATCTCCGAGGCCGTGACGGCAGGCTCGGTGGCGGCGGCCGACAAGCTGTGGTACCAGGCCGACAAGTTCGTCATGCAGCAGGCGGTCATGTACCCGATCGAAGAGGCCGACTACGCGATCTACCACTCGAGCCGCGTGCACAACGCGGTGTTCCTCCCCGCGATCGAAGAGTTCGATCCGACCAACGTGTGGTTGTCGAGCTGAACCGAGACGTCTGCTCGGGCATCGGCACGCGGCGGCGAGATCCCAAGGGCCGCCTCTGCCGAAGTCCCAGACGACGCGCATGAACGGCGCAGACTCCGTCGAGGAGCCGGGAGGGGCTTCGACGCTGCGGTTTCATGAGGGCGTCAAGGGTGCGTTCGAGGAAGTGGCCGGCTACAGCCGCGCGGTCCGCAGAGGCTCGCGGATCTGCGTGAGCGGGACGACGGCGAGGGAGACGCCCTTGCCGCCGGACACCTACGGCCAAGCCCTCGACTGCCTCGGTCGCGTGATCGAGGCAGTCGAGGGCCTCGGCGGGTCCAAGGGATCGATCGTGCGTACTCGGCTGTATCTGGCTCCGGGCGCCGACTGGTCGCAGGCGGCGGCAGCGCATCGAGAGTTGCTCAGCGACGTGTCGCCGGCGAACACGCTCGTCTTCGTGGCCGCGCTCGTCGGTTCGGGGCTCCTTGTCGAGGTCGAGGCCGACGCGGAGGTGCTCGAGTGAGTGCCCCCGCACCCGACGGCGCGGCAGGTGCTGCGGCGGGCGGCGCGGCGATCCGCGTGAGCCTCCGGTTGAACAACGACCTTCCGCCGAGCCGCTTCCTCGAGCTCGCCGTCGCCGCCGAGGAGTCGGGCTTCGACCAGCTGTGGGTCTCCCACGACCTCCTGCTTCGCTCGGCGCCCGTCCTGCTCTCCGCGGCGGCAGGGGTGACGAGCCGCATCCGGCTCGGAGCCGGCGTCCTGAACCCGTACTCGGCGCACCCCGTCGAGCTCGCCATGCACGCCGCGACGCTCCAGGAGGTCTCGGGCGGGCGCGCCCTGCTCGGGATCGGTGCCGGCGCAGCGGGGCTGCTGGGCGCCGCCGCAATCGATCGCCCTGCGCCCCTCGAGCGCACGCGTGAGGCCATCGCCACGTGCCGGTCGCTGCTCGGTGGCGCGCCCGGTGCTCGCCCCCGCCTCGCCATCCCGCTTCCCGTGCCGGTGCCCCTCTACGTCGGCGCGATGGGCCCGCGCATGCTCGGCCTCGCCGGCGAGCTGGCGGACGGCGCCCTCGCGCTCTTGTACCCGCCGGAGCACTACCCGCTCGCCCGCGCGCAGGTCCTGGCCGGGGCCGAGACTGCCGGCCGCAGCCCAGGTGAGCTCGACCTCCCGGCCTGCGTGTGGGTCTCGGTCGACGAGGATCCTGCGGCGGCGGAGGCGGCGCTCGCCGAGAAGTTCGCCTTCTACGGCCAAGATCTCTCCCCCTACCTGCTCGGTCGGGCGGGTCTGCGCCCCGCCGACTTCGCCCCCGCCGCCGCCGCCCTTGCAGCGGGCGACGGGCGTCTTGCCCGTTCGCTGATCCTCCCCGCGATGCTCCGGCTCGGCATCGCCGGCACCCCCGAGCAGGTGGCGGTACGCTGCGCGAGCCTTGTGGCAGCGGGTGCGTCGCACGTCTCCTTCGGGCCGCCCCTCGGGCCCGATCCGGTTCGGGCTGTAAAGACGATTGGCCGGGAGGTCGTGCCGGTCCTCCGGAAGTCGGCGACGACGCAGGGCGCGGCGACCGTCGCGGCGCCGTGAGACTGCTGCCGTCGAGCACTCGGGCTGCAGGTGGAAGGTGACAAGGTGGAGCTCTTCGATCTGAGGGTCGTTGTCGAGCGCGTCGAGGGCCGATCCGTCTGCGGCCTTCGACCCGGCGACTCTTTCGTGGTGCGGGACTCCAGCCGCCTGGAGATTCCGGCCGGGCGCCACTTCTGCATCTACGCGCTCGCCGCCGTGCTCCCCCTGCTGCCTGCGAAACAGCGCGCTCTTCCCGCTGAGGACTGGCTCGAGCGGGACTCCCTGGTGGTCTGCCCCGACCCCGACGAGCGCCTGGTCATGCGCATCGAGCGAATCGGGCGAGTGGAGCTCGACGCCGGTGAGCTCACCTGAGGTGGCGCCCGAGGTCACTGTCGGCCTCGGCTTCCAGTCGGACAAGACCCTCGTCGACTACGCACGCCTTGCGACGGCCGCTGAGGAGCTCGGCTTCGACGTCCTCAGCGTCTACGGGGACCTCTACTACCAGCCGCCGATCGTTGCCCTCGTGACGATGGCGCGCGCGACGACGCGCGTGCGCCTCGGCCCGGCATGCCTGAACCCTTTCGTCCTCCACCCGGTGGAGATCGCCGCGCAGATCGCCGTCCTCGACGCCGCGTCCGAGGGCCGGGCATACCTCGGCCTCGCCCGCGGCAGCTGGCTCGAGGAGCTCGGAGTCGACCAGCGCGACGTCCCGGCGGCGATGGCGGAGGCAGTGACGGTGATCGACGCACTGCTGTGCGGACGGGACTCGGGGGTCGCGGGCACGCGCTTTCGCCTCCCGCCCGGCGCGCAGCTCCGCGGCCTGCGGGTGCCCGGTCCTGTGCCCCTGCTCATCGGAGCCTGGGGACCGCGCCTGGCCGCCCTCGGGGGAGAGATCGCCGCGGAGGTGAAGCTGGGCGGGTCGTCGAACCCGTCGATGGTCCGGCTGTTGCGCAGCCGCGTCGCGACGGGGGAAGCCGCCGCCGGCCGGACCCCAGGCAGCTGCTCAGTCGTCGTCGGGGCGGTCACCGTCGTCGCCGACGACCGCGCGGCAGCTCGACGGCGCGCCCGCGAGAACGTGGCGATGTACCTCGACGTGGTGGCAGCTCTCGACCCGACGGTCGATGTTGGAGAGGAGCTCCTAAGCGAGCTGCACCGGTGCATCGCCGCCGGAGACCACGCGCGCGCGGCATCGCTCGTTCCCGACGAGCTCCTCTCGCGTTTCGCGTTCTCCGGGACCCCGGAGGACGTGGCCGAGCAGGCGGCGACGGTCGTGGAGGCGGGGGCGTCGAGAGTCGAGTTCGGCACGCCACACGGCCTCAGCGACGACGAAGGAGTCCAGCTCCTCGGGCGGCGGGTCCTGCCGGCGCTTCGCTCGCTCCTTGCCTGACGCCCTTACGCCCTGGCGGCCACCCGCCGCGGGACGCCGTGAGCGGGAGGGCCGGGCGCGGCGACCGAAGCCACCCGGAGCTCCCGGGAAGAGGGCTAAGGGCGACAGAGGACGCCACGTGCCTGGCCCGGTCAGCGCACGTACGCCGCCCCGTTGACGTCGAGGGTCGCGCCCGAGAGATGGCGGCAAAGCCCGCTCGCGGCGAAGGCCACCAGGTTGGCGACCTCCGTGGGCGGCACCATGTCGCCGAGCGGGAGGATCGCCTTGACCGCGTCCTCACCGCCGCGCGACGCGAAGGAGATCTCCGACATGCGGGTCCGGACGATCCCTGGCGCGATGACGTAGGCGAGCACGCCGTCCTTGGCATGGACCCTTGCGACCGTCTGGGTCATCGCCCGGACTGCCGCCTTGCTCGCCGCGTAGGCGGTGAGCTGGGGGATGGCGGAGCCCTGCTCAGCCACCCAGCTCGACATGGTCACGATGGTTCCTCCGCCGCTCTCGCGGAAGTGCCGAACGGCCTCGCGCATCAGATTCGCAGGCTCTTGGACGTTCACCTGGAGCACCTGCGCCCAGGTGGCGTCCCAGTCAGCGTCGTCCGCGTCGATCGGGGTCTCCGGCATCACCGCCGCGTTCAGGACGAGCACGTCCACGCGGCCGCGCCACGACACGGCCTCTGCCCACAGCTCCCTGCCCGAGCCGGGCTGGGAGAAGTCGGACTCGACGAGGAGCTTGCGCTGGGGCGGAACGTCGCGGGTCGCCTCCTCGGCGCCGGCTCCGTGCTCGCCGTAGTGGGCCACGAGGGAGGCTCCGGCCGCCCCGAGGACCGCTGCAGTCGCTGCCCCGATGCCCCGCGAGGCGCCGGTGAGAAGGACGGTCTTGCCGCTGAGGTCGATCATTGCTGGCCCCTTTCTCGACGTGTGCGTGCGAGGTGCTCGCTTCTGTGGGGTCGGGCGCTCGGCCGCACGCTCAGAGGACCCCTGCGTCTACTGCGATCAGCTGCCCGGTCACCCCAGACGCGAGGTCGCTCGCCAAGAAGAGCGCTGCGCTCGCCACCTCCTCGGGCGTGACCACCCTCCCGAGCGCGGTCGCAGCGCCTGCGAGACGCAGCGCCTCTTCGACCGGAGGTTCTCCGCGCGACGCCCGTGAGGCCATCCGGGCGCGGAGCGCGTCGGTCGGCACCGGGCCCGGGCCGACGGCGTTCACGCGGATGTTGTCGCGCCCAACGTCGAGTGCCACCGAGCGGACGAGCCCCACGACGGCGTGCTTGCTCGCCACGTACGAGGCGATGTGCGGATCGCCCTTCCACCCGTTGAGCGACGACATAACCACGATCGACCCGGCGCGCCGTCGCCGCATGACCCGCACGGCCTCGCGCACCGTGAGCATGACGCCGCGGGTGTTCACCGCGAACACGGCGTCCCAGTCCGCGGGGTCGATCTCTTCGGTGGCGGTCCAGCGGGGCACGACGCCCGCGTTCGCCACCACGACGTCGGGGATGCCGGCGAGCGCGCCGACCTGCGCGAACGCTCGCGAGATCGAGGCCTCGTCACGTACGTCGGCCGTGATGGCCGCCCATCCGTCGGGAACCGCCTTGGCGGGCGGTTCCACGAGATCGACGACCGCGCCGCGAGCGCCAGCGCCGGCCAAGGTCCCGGCGATCGCCGCCCCGAGCCCAGCTGCGCCGCCGGTGACGAGCGCCACCTTGCCCTCGAGGAGGGACGGCGTCGGGCTCACCCGGTTGCCACCCACGAGCCGGCGGATGCGCGGCGCGCGGCCTCGGGAGCTCGCCGACGGGTCGGTACCATGACGCCGTGCCCCTCGTCTCGCGTGGTCGGTTCCCGCTCACTCCGGACTCCGCGGTCGCCCGCGGTCGCGAGGTCGGCCTTGTAGTCGACGGCCGACCGACGGTGGCCTACGAGGGGGAGACCGTGGCGGCGGTGCTCGTCGCCGAAGAGGGGCTGAGGACCCGTCGGACTGTGACCGGCGCGAGCCGCGGGATCTTCTGCGGGATCGGGGTGTGCTTCGAATGCCTTGTTGTCGTGGACGACGTGCCGAACACGCGGGCGTGCATGACGCTCGTGGCCGACGGCATGCGGGTGGAGCGCCAGGTCGGCGCGGGCCCGGGCTGCTGAGCCGCAGCGCGCGCCCCTCACCCGTGCAGCTCCTTGGCTCGATCCTGCCCGCACGGCGCGCATGCCTCCAACTCCGCGGACCGCGGGAGGGCTCGCACGGCGTCCACGGGCGGCAAGCGGCAAGGGAGCACCAAGCGGTTGCCCGGTCGACCGGGTCCGGCAGTCGCGCGGGGGCACGGATTGGGAGTTCGGCATGCGGTCATGAGTACGATAATCGAACCGTGCGGGTAGCTGAGGAAGACACGTGATGGGGCCGGTCGCCGTGGTCGGCGGAGGGACCATCGGCGTGGCGTGGTCGATCGTGTTCGCCCGGGCGGGGCGCGTCGTCGCGCTCTACGAGCCCGACGACGCCCGCCGGGCGCTGGCGCGCGACGACGTCATCCGGCGGTTGCGCGCCCTCGCCGTGTGCGGGCTGCTCGACGAGGACCCCGGCGACGTCGCCGGGCGGGTCAGGCCGGGGGGCGACCTGCCCTCCGCCGTGCGTGGCGCGACGTACGTCCAGGAGTGCGCCCCGGAGGACGCCGACCTGAAGCGCGCGCTGTTCGAAGAGCTCGAGGGTCTCGCCGCGCCGGACGCGGTGCTCGCCTCCTCCTCGTCGGCCATCCCGCCCTCCTCGCTGGCCCCGGCAGTGCGCGATCCGAGCCGCGTGCTCGTGGCGCATCCGGGCAACCCTCCCTACCTGCTGCCCGTCGTCGAGGTGGTTCCCTCTCCGCTCACCTCGGCCGCGACCGTCGAGCGGGCCCGCGGGCTGCTCTCCTCGGTCGGCATGTCCCCCATCGTGCTCCGTCGGGAGGTCGAAGGGTTCGTGTTCAACCGGCTCCAGGGCGCGGTCCTGCGCGAGGCGTACTGCCTCGTCCGAGACGGGGTCGTCGATCCCCAAGACGTCGACACGGTGATGCGAGAGGGTCTGGGCCGGAGGTGGGCGTTCCTCGGGCCCTTCGAGACGGTGGAGCTGAACACCGAGGGTGGCATCGACGAGCACGCCGCGCGCATGGGCCCGGCATACGCGCGGATGGGCGCGGAGCGGGGCCAGCACGACCCGTGGACCGACGAGATGGTGGCGCAGGTCTCAGCGGCGGTGCAGGCTCGCCTGCCCCGGGAGCGCTGGCGTGACCACGTGCTCTGGCGCGACTCCGCCCTCATGGCGCTCGAGGCGTTCCGCCGGCGAACCCCGCTCCTCGCCGGACCGTCTCCGGCCGAGCCCGCCGGCGCAGGTGGGGCCGCGGCGCACGCCGCCGGCGTCGAGCCGGCGAGGGCAGGGGATCCCGACGGGGGGGCCGCCCGATGAGCGGCGCGCGCGATCAGCTCCACCGGCGACTTCAACAACTCGGTCGTGACTTCTGGTCGTGGCGTGCCACCCAGCAGCCGCGCTCTCGAGACGACATCCCGCGCATCGAGCGGCCCGCGGGCTGGCTTCCCGACTGGCGCGCGGCCGCCGTGTCGGGCTACCGGGAGCGACTCGACGCCTTCGAGGTCGCGCATCGCGCGATCGAAGTGGCCGGGGCGCCGGCAACGCTCCAGGTCGATCATGCGCTCCTCGGGAGCGCGATCGCGCGGGTGCGCTTCGAGCTCGAGGTCCTTCAGGGCTGGCGCCGCCAGCCGAGCTTCTACGTGGACCAGACCCTCGGCGTGGTCTTCGACCTGCTCGTCGAGCACCGCCCGCTCCACGGGGAACGAGCCCGATGGGTGCTGCGG
>JAJYXE010000033.1 GCA_021791145.1 Actinomycetes bacterium
GCGCTCCCCGATGAGCTCTTCGGTCAAGCGGAACGGTATATCGACCTGCTCGCCGACGAAGGCGTGCATCTCGACGAGCCCTTCACCCGACAGCTTCGCGGGAAGCTCCGAGAGCTGCGCTTCCACCTCGGTCGCCAGCAGACGAGAATCACGTACGACATCGCCACCGGCCGCAGGATCGTGCTGCTCACCGTATTCGTGAAGACGCGCCAGCGAGAGCGCCTGGAAGTCCAGCGGGCATGGCGGGCGATGCAGACCTGTATCGCCGGAGGGGCACACCGCGGAGGACGACGAATGACGCGCAAGACCTGGGAGGAAGTGAAAAGCGAGCGGGCCGACACCCCGGCCCGTCGTCGTGGTTACGAGCGCGCGGGGCGGACGATCCGGCTCGCGATGGAGATCCACGAGCTCCGGGAGAAGCGGGGGCTCAGCCAGCGCGAGCTAGCGGAGCGCCTCGGGACGACTCAGTCTGCGGTCGCGCGTCTCGAGGCCGGCAACGTGTCCCCCAGCCTGCCGACCCTCGACAAGGTCACCGAGGCGCTCGGGGTCGAATTGGTGGTCAGCTTCGTCGACCTGGACGACCGGATCGCCGGCTGATCGGCTCAGTGCCGTCAGGTCGACGGTGACGGTGTCGACGAGCTCGCGGAGCTGACCACGCAGATGGTCACAGTTCGAATAGCGACAACGCAACACCACCAAAACCATCATCCATGCCATTGTTCTGCGGGCATGGACCTCCCGGTGGCCCCGGATGGGTTCAGTGGACGTCGCGTGGCGGGGCTGTCTCCTCGGCCGGCTGGCGGACGGTGAGGCGGGGGAGCACGGCCAGACCCCGGGACACCAGGTCGCGCACGTCGCAGCTGACGAGCCGGCCGCTGACGGCGCGTGCTGCGGCGACGTAGGCCGCGTCGTACACGGAGATGCCGTGCTCTTCGGCGATGGCGAAAGCACCCTCGAGCAGTTGCGCATCGACGCGGACGAGCCCCGCGTCGTCGGCCACCGCGGTGACGCGGCTGCGAAGCCGACGGGCCGCAGGGTGGTCGCGCCAGGAACGGACGGCCACATTCGTCACTTCGTAGAAGGCCAGGTCGAGGGTGGCGAGGGGATCGTCTCCGGCCAGGAGCCGGCGGCAGTCGTGGTGGTGCTCGTCGTCAGGATCTTCGCACGCCAGCAGGATGCTGGCGTCGAGGAGCCAGAGGTTCACGGCTCGGGCCGGTTCGCCTTCACGAGCGCTGCGACGCCGCCCCCGTGGCCCCTGACGGGTCCGTCCATGGCGTCGATCTCGGCCATCCGCTGTGCGCGATGCGCACTCCTGCGATGCAGCGTCTCCTCCGCCAGCGCGCGGAGGTACCCGCTCCGGGTCGTTCCGCGACGGCGTGCCTCCATGTCGATGGCATGGAGCAGGTCGTCGGGCAGGGACACCATCACCTTGGCCACACCCGTAGTATACCCGGTGTTGCCAATGGCGCTGGTGTGACGACGATCGGACCTGACGAGCAGCAGTTGTCGCCCGAAGCAGAGCTCGAGGATGGCTCCGACGACGCGTCTTCGAGCGTTAAGGTTAAGAGGTCCCGGACTGCAAGGGTGCGCCTTGGCGTCCGCCGAGGTGACCTGCTCGGCCGCTGGGATGACCATGACCGCGGTGGCGATCGACGGGGTACCGCAACACCCCGGATCGAGGACCAGCGCTGACCGCGCACGGGTGGGGTTCGGTCCGGCTGGCCCGTGCGGGGCTCACGCACGTGCCGCGCTGAACATGCTGCATGTCAGGTACGAACGACGTCGGGAACGGTGGCAACGGTTCGCGCGGTAGCAGCCTGTCGGGCTGCATCGAGGACGGCGAGCACGCGCACTGAGCCCGAAGCAGGTGAACTCCGCCCGGGAGCCGAGCACCCGGAACCTCGGGCCCGGCCGTGCCGCCATGGCGCTCGCCCACAGATGGGCGCGGGCACCGTTGACGTGGGTGAGGGCGACGAAGACGTCGTCGTCCACCGCGCTCGCAGGTCTGCGGCGGTCGAGCTCTGCGGACACCCGCGGCAGTCAGGTGACGAGGAGATCTGTGCCGAGGTCACCGAGCGGCGAGGCGGCGGGTGGTCGTTCTGGAGCAGTTGGAGCCCCAACGCGCCCTCGTGCACATCACACGCGGCAACGACAAGCTCGTTCTCAGCGCGCTGTGACTTTGACCGAATCCCTGCGGTCGCCCAAGGAGGTGGCGGACGTGCTCCGGCGTACGTGCTCACGCATGCTCCGCCACCGAGCGCGAAGGATCGCGGGGGCGGGGCCGCCGCGCCGATGGGGGGGGCGCAGGCTCGGATCCTTTCCGAGGCTTTGTCGTGTGCGGCGCTGGCGCGCGGTGTCCAGCGCTACCGGTCGAGGCTCTCGTTCCACGCCGCATGGAGGCTCGCGTAGTGTCCGGAGCCCGACGCGAGCAGTTCGGCGGGGGCGCCGTCTTCGACGATGTGGCCCGCGTCGAGCACGAGGACGCGATCGGCGATGTCCACGGTCGAGAGGCGGTGGGCGATGATCAGCGAGGTGCGTCCGGCGAGCACGGTCTTGAGCGCCGACTGGACCAGGCGTTCCATCGGCGCGTCGAGGGAGCTGCTGGCCTCGTCGAGGATGAGCACGGCGGGGTTCGCAAGGAACGCGCGTGCGAGCGCCACGAGTTGGCGCTGTCCTGCCGAGAGCCGGGAGCCCGCCTTGCCGACGTCGCTCGAGTAGCCGTCGCCGAGCGCGTGGACGAAGGACTCGACGCCGACGGCTTTGCCCGCAGCGACCACGTCGTCGTAGGTCGCATCGGGGGAGCCGAACGCGATGTTGTCCGCGATGGTCCCCGAGAAGACGAAGCTCTCCTGGGTCACCATCGCCACGGCCCGGCGCAAGGTGCGCTGGTCGAAGTCGCGCAGCGAGATCCCGTCCACCGACACGGTGCCTTCGACCGGATCGTAGAAGCGCGCGAGCAGGCGCGCGATCGTGCTCTTCCCCGCACCCGTCTCACCGAGCAGCGCGACCGTCTGACCGGCCGGGACGTGCAGGTCGAAGTGATCCAGGATCACCTTGCCCGAGCGGTAGCGGAACGTGACGTCCTCGAACTTCACCTCTCCGCGCAGTCCTCCTGCCGGCAGCGGCGCGCAGGTCGTGACCATCGGCACGTCGGGCTCTTCGTCGAGGACCCCGGCGAGCTTCTCGAACCCCGCCGCTGCCGCCTGGAAGGAGTCGTAGAACTGGCTCACCTCGGCGAGCGGCTGGAAGAAGCGCTGGAGGTAGAGCACGAAGGACGCGAGGATCCCCACCTCCATCTCGCCGTCGATGACGCGCCATCCTCCGTAGAGCAGGACCGCGGCGGTGGTGATGTTGCCGACGATGATGATGCCCGGCCAGTAGATGCCCAGCAGCTTGAAGGACTTGCTCATCGCCGCCCGGTATCCCTCAGAGAGCTGGCCGAACACCTCGTCGTTGCGCCGTTGCCTGCGGAACGCCTGGACGGCTCGGATTCCCCGGAGCGACTCGGTGAACTGGACGATGACCAGCGCCATCGCGTTGCGACCGACTCGGTAGGCAGCGGTCGACTCACGTTGGTACCAGCGGGACAACAAGAAGAGCGGGATGAACCCGGTCAGGCACACGAGGCCCAGCGGCAGGTCGAGGACGAGCAGGATCACCCCGACCCCGACGATCGAGAGGACCGCGTTCAACAAGGTGTCGAGACCGAGGTTGAACATCTCGTTGATCGAGTCGAAGTCCGAGGTGAGCCGAGCGATCATCCGACCCGTCGTGTACTTCTCGTGGAACGCCAGGCTGAGCCGCTGGAAGTGCGCGAAGACCCGGTTCCTCAGCTCCAGCACGATCTCTTGACCGATCCGACCGGACCCCGCCACGAAGACCCGGTACATGAGCGCCTGGATCACGCCGCACACGAGGATCGCCGCGGTGATGACCTCGATCGGCAGGTAGTCGTGGACGCGCGCGCCCGAGACGCCCCGGTCGATGCCGAGGCCGACGAGATAGGGGATCGCGGTCGCTGCGGCGTTCGAGAGCACGATCGCGAGGCCCACGAGGACCAGCGCCCGACGGTGGGGCCGCGCGAGCGAGCCGATCAGATGGCGCGTGCGCGTCCTGAGCAGCGCGGTCCACGCAGCCGGGACGTCCTCGACCTCTTCGGCCGCGATGCCCCGCCATGCGTCGGTGGTCACAGCGTCGCCGCTCGGCTGGATGCGTGGGGGGTGGGGACCGCGGGGCCGGGGGTGGGGCCTGCGGAGAGCACCATGGCGTACTCGGGGAGCTCCATCAGCTCGTGGTGCGTGCCGACGGCGACGAGGGTGCCGTCTCGGAGCAGCGCCACCCGGTCGGCGAGCGCCACCGTGGACGGCCGGTGCACGACCACGAGAGCCGTCGTGTGCCGGAGCACTTGCGCGAGCGCCTTCTCGACCAGGGCTTCGGTCTCGACGTCGAGGGCGGACAAGGGGTCGTCGAGCACGAGCACGGACGGCTTGGCGATGACAGCGCGTGCAAGCGCGAGGCGCTGACGCTGCCCACCCGAGATCGACATCCCCTGCTCCCCGATCCTCGTGTCGAGCCCCCAGGGAAGATCGTGGACGAAGTCGGCTTGCGCGAGCTCGAGGGCGGCGGCGATCTCGTCGTCACTTGCGTCCGGGCACCCGAGAACGAGGTTCTCGCGCACGCTCATCGAGAACAGCACCGGGTCTTCGAACGCGACTGCCACGTGCGTGCGCAACGAGTCCAGCGTGATGTCGCGTATGTCCCTGCCGTCGAGCGCGATCCGTCCCCTCGTGACGTCGTAGAGACGGCTGGGGAGGCTGGCCAGCGTGCTCTTGCCCGAACCGGTGAGGCCGACGACGGCGACCGTCTCTCCCGGCTCGATCGTGAGGTTCACGTCGTGCAGGACCGCTCGATCACTCGAGGGGTAGGTGAAGCCGACTGTCTCGAAGCTGAGCCGTCCTGTCGCTCGTGCCAACGACACCGCGCCGGGGCGGTCGTCGACCGTGACCGCTGCGTCGAAGATCTCGACCACCCTGTCGGCGGCCGTCCCCGCCTGCTGGGCCATCGAGAGGATCCAGCCAAGGTCGATGATCGGGAACTGCAGGAGGAACAGCAGCGTGGTGAACGCCACGAGCGCCCCGAGCGAGAGCGACCCGTGCGCGACCGCGAGCCCGCCGATCAGCACTGCTGCCGCCATCGAGATGTTCGGTACGAGCGTGAGCCATCCCCAGAAGCGGCCCCGCATCTTCACCAGTTCGATGCTCGAGCTCCTGAGCGTGCGCCCCGCAGACCCGTACCTCTCCTGCATCAGCGGCGCTCTCCCGAACGCCTTCACGACGCGCATCCCCGAGGCCGCCTCCTCGGCGAGCGTCGCCAGATCCCCCTGCTGGTCCTGGACGCGCCGAGAGATGCGCGAGTAGCGCCCGCCGAACGCCTTGGCGAGCCAGATCACAGGAAGCGTCGTGACGAACGCCACGATGCCGAGCGGCACGTAGGTCGCAAAGAGCAGGGCCATGACGACGCCGTACTGCAGCGAGTCCACGACGAGGAAGATCGCCCCGAAGCCGAGGAACCGCCGGATCGTGCCGAGGTCGCTCGTGGCGCGAGAGAGCAGCTGGCCGGTCTGCCAATGGTCATGGAACTCGACGGGGAGCCGCTGGAGCCGTGAGTACAGGTCGTCGCGCATCTGGCGTTCGACCTTTTGGATGGCGACCGACTGCACCTGGCGCCGTCCGAAGATGAGGGCCGCCTCGAGGATGCCGAGGCTCAGCGCAAGGAAGAACATCGGTACGAGCGCGCTTCGGTCGTGACGCTGGATCGGCCCGTCGATCACGGCCTCCAAGATGAGGGGGACCACCGTGCTGGCCGCGGTGGCGAGGGCTGCGCAGACGAGCATGACGACCACTTGGGCGCGATACGGCCGGACGAACGTACGGAGTCGGTAGAGCGATGCGTACGAAGACGCGCGCCATCGCCGGCGCAGCGAAGACATGGCTCTCACCGTACCAAGGGGGTGGGTGGGGATTGGACGGGCGCGTTCGGTGGGGGTGTGGTTCGGTGGGGGTTCGGCGGGGGCGGGGGTCGGGGCGTGTTCGGCGGGCGAGCCCGAGGTCCCGTAGGGACCGAAGGACCCTTGACGCCGGCGTGGCCGGAGCTGGCGAGGCGCGGATCATGGGTCGGGGGCCGCCCGTGCTGAGCGGCGTCCGGACTGGAGGAGAGGTGGAGGGTCGATGCATAGTGGTCAACCGAACAGATGCCCGGGACAAGGGAAGGGGTCGTGATGCAACCGACGCTCGACGCCGAAGAGCTGGAGCTACTCCGAAAGGAGTTCGTATCGAACCCCGTTTACCGCCTGGCCCAGAACGCCATCACCAAGGTCGGCCTCGACGAGGTCGCGGTCAACCGCGACATCGTCAACACCACCGGCCATGCGCTGTCGATCTCGCTCGACGACTGGAAGGTCACCAACCAGGAGCGAAGCGGGCGCTGCTGGCTGTTTGCCGGGCTGAACCTGCTCCGCGTCGGAGCCATGAAGAAGATGGGGCTGAAGGACTTCGAATTCTCCCAGAACTTCACGATGTTCTGGGACAAGCTCGAGCGGGCGAACTACTTCTTCGAGGCGATCATCGAGACCGCCGCTCGGGAGGTCGACGACCGCACCGTCGCGTTCCTCCTCGACGCGGCGGCCAACGACGGCGGTCAGTGGAACATGTTCGTCGCGCTCGTGGAGAAGCACGGGGTCGTCCCCAAGGCGTTCATGCCGGAGACGCAGAGCTCCTCCAACACGAGCCGGATGAACTCGGTGCTCCGCTACGTCATGCGCCAAGGCGCCAAGACGCTGCGCGAGGCGTGCACACGCTCGGTGGACGACGCTCGAGCTGAGAAGGCCGAGCTCCTGGCCGTCGTCCACCGGGTGCTGTGCATGCACCTGGGCACGCCGCCGGAGCGTTTCGACTGGCAGTGGATCGACTCGGACCGGAACTTCCACAGGGACGGCGAGATCACCCCGCAGGAGTTCGCCAGCCGCTACGTCGACCTCCCGCTCCCCGAGTACGTCTGCCTCGTCCATGACCCGAGGCCGACGAGCCCCATGGGACGCACGTTCACCGTCGAGTACCTGGGCAACGTGGTGGGGGCCCCGCCGGTCACGTACCTCAACGTCGAGATGCCGCTCATGAAGTCGATCGCGGCAAGGGTCCTCGAGGCTGGCGAGCCGGTCTGGTTCGGCTGCGACGTCGGCAAGATGATGAGCAACGACTACGGGATCTGGGACGCACGCCTCTTCGACCTCGCTGCCCTCTACGACACCCCGTTCGCGCTCGACAAGGCGAACCGGCTCCTCTACCACGAGACGCAGATGACCCACGCGATGCTTTTCACCGGCGTGGACCTCGCCGACGGCCACCCGCGACGCTGGCGCGTCGAGAACAGCTGGGGGAGCGACAAGGGCAAGGACGGGTTCTACACCATGAACGACTCGTGGTTCGACGAGTACGTCTTCGAGATCTCCGCGAGGAGGGAGCTCCTGGGCGACGAGCTACGCACGGCGCTCGAGCAGGACCCGATCGTCCTTCCGGCGTGGGACCCCATGGGGGCGCTCGCACGCTGAGCTCGAGCGAGCGGCGCTCTCGTCGCGTCGGCTCGTGCAGGGCCGGGGTGCTTCCGGCGCCTCTGGCGTTGACCGCCTGTCGTTGACCCCTTGCCGGTCAGCGTCACCGGAAGGGCGCTGCCACCTCCTCGATGAACAGGTCCATCGCCTCTTGGCGCCGCTGACCCGTTCCCAGGTTCCAGTCGGGCATCACGAATTCGGTGACCTTCGCCTGCTCGTACGCATGGAGGAGATCTTGGATCTCCGCGACACCTCCTGACACGCTCGGATAGGCACGACGGTGCGGCATGAGCGTGCCCGGCTCACTGGCGTCGCCGGGAAGCTCGATGAGCACCTGCGCGGAGCGGGAGATCTCTGCGGGATCCCGACCGATGGACTCGCAGTGGCGCTCGAGGACCGCCCCCTTGGCGGCGAGCACCTCGGGCCTGCCCCACGTGTTCCACTCGTCGGCCCAGCGCGCGGCGATCCGCAGCGTCACCTTCTCGCCGCCGCCGCCGATGAGGATCGGCAGGCGCGCCTGGAGCGGCTTGGGCTCGGCCGGTGCGCCGGCGAGGGAGTAGAAGCGCCCTTGGAAGTCGCTCCTCGTCTCGTGGCCGAGGAGGTGGCGCATCACCGCGCACGCCTCGTCCAGGCGGGCAAGCCTCCCGGGCACGTCGGAGAACTCGATGCCGTAGGCGGCATGCTCGTTCTCCTGCCATCCCGCACCCAGGCCGAGGACGACCCTTCCGCCGCTCACATGGTCGAGGGTCGCCACCATGTTGGCGAGGACCGCAGGGTGGCGATAGGTGTTGCCCGCGACGAGCGAGCCGATCCGCACCCGTGGCACCAGCGCCGCGACCGCCGAGAGCACCGTGAAGCACTCGAGCATCGGCCGGTCGACGGGCGGCGAGGCGGGCATGAAATGGTCCGCCGCCCAGACGCCGTCCCACCCGGTCCGCCCGGCGTGGGCGGCCGCCTCGTGGAAATCGTCCCAGGACTGCGACGTGGTGGGCCAGATGCTGAAGCGCACAGCGGGACGCTACCCGAGCTCGACGCTGCCCGAGCTCGACGCTGCCCGAGCTCGACGTGATCCGGCTCCCGCCCCGGCTGGACGGGTCCCGCGGCGCGCGGCAGACTCGCCACCGTCCCTACGCCAGCAGGTCCGGTCGTGAACATCGTCGTGAGCAATGTGAAAGGTGGGGTGGGCAAGACCACCACCGCCGTCTACCTTGCCGCATCAGCCGTCGAGCGCGGCTTGGACCCGGTCCTGCTCGTCGACGCCGACCGTCAGGCGTCGTCCGCCGAGTGGCTCGAGGCGCGCCCGATCGAAGGGGTCGAGCTCGTCGAGGCGCCGTCCGAGCGGACGGTCACCCGCGCGATGGAGCGCCACGACGGGCTCGCAGTGGTCGACACCCCCCCTGGCGACGAGCGGATCGTCCGGGCGGCGATCGAGCGTGCCGACGCGGTGGTGATCCCGACCCGTGCGGGAGGCGTCGAGTTCTCGCGCGTCGTGGCGACCCTCGAGATGGTGCCGTCGAAGATCCCCTACGGGGTCGTCGTCTGTGCGGCCAGGCTCGGCACCAACGACCTCGCCCAGGCCCTCGCCTGGTGGGAGGCCGAGCAGGTCCCGATCTGGGCGGTTGTGCCCGAGCGCGTCTCGATCGCGAGTGGCCCTGAAGCCCGGCTGAGCCGTGAGGGGATCGAGGTCTACGACGACGTCCTCCGGCGTCTCCTGCGGCGCCGGGGGCGTTGACTCGCCGCGCCCCCCGGACCCCGCCCCCGGACCCCGCCCCCGGACCCCCGCTTTCCCGCCCCCCTGGGCTCACCGGCTGCAGGCGGTCCGGCTACCGACCGGTGCCTCCGAGCGCTGCCGCTGCAGCTTGGGCGACGAGGCGGTCGTCGGCCGGGTCGACCGTGCGCAGGTCGCAGACCGTTCGCCCCTGGTGGACCCGTGCCACGACGGGGACGTCGGCCCGGCGGAGCGCTGCGGTCCGGTCACCGTCCAGCGCGATGCCCGCGGAGTCGAGCTCGAGGCCCGGGAGCGTGCCGCCGCCCGGGACCGAGCAGCAGCGCACCACCTCGCCCACCCCGAGCGCGTGGGCGCGTGTGAGCAGCTCGTCGACGGGCACCTGCGCCATCCGCCAGAAGGCGATGTAGTCCCCCTCCCGGCGCAGATAGGCGAGGGCGGTCTGCTGGAGCACCTCGAGCACGAGGCCCCCGGGTCGGAGCGCGCGGGCGAGCGGGTGGCGCGCGCACGCCTGCACGAGCTCGCGACGTCCGGCGATCACGCCTGCCTGAGGCCCGCCGAGCAGCTTGTCGCCCGAGAACGTCACGAGCGCCGCACCCTGCTCGAGCGCCTGCCGGGCCGCCGGCTCCCCGCGCAACCACGGTGGCGGGCCCCCTCGGAGCCACGGAGTCGACTCGTCCAAGAGCCCCGATCCGATGTCGAAGACCACCGGCACCCCGAGCGTCGCGAGCTCGCGTACGGCGACCTCATGGGTGAAGCCCACCATCTGGTAGTTGGACCGGTGCACCTTCAGGACGAGGCCCACCGCCCCGTCCGCAGCGGTGACGACGTCGCGGTAGTCGGCGAGACGGGTCCGGTTGGTCGTCCCCACCTCGACGAGGGTCGCTCCGGAGGCGGCGAGCACCTCGGGGATCCGGAAGCCGCCACCGATCTCCACGAGCTCGCCCCGGCTCACCGGCACCCTCGTGCCCGCCGCCAGCGCGCTGAGCGCGAGCAGCAGCGCGGACGCGCCGTTGTTCACGACGAGCGCGGCCTCTGCGCCCGCGGCGAGCGCGAGCAGCCGCGCGGCGTGGTCGCTCCTCGACCCCCGGCGTCCCGTCTCGAGGTCGAGCTCCACGTTGGCGAACCGGGCAGGCTCACCGCCGCGCGCGACCGACACCGGCGCGCGCCCCAGGTTGGTGTGGAGGAGGACGCCGGTGGCGTTGATCACGGGGCGAAGGAGCGTCGCCGCGAACCGCTCCACGCGTGTGGCTGCGCTCGTGGGCTCGCCTGCAGCGATCGCGTCGCGCGCCGCGTCGACGAGCACGGGGTGGGGGAGGCCGCTCGGCGCCATCGACCGAGCCAGGGCGTCGACGGACGGCGGGCGTGCGGAGGACCTCGCCCCGCTCCCGCTTCGGCCGTCCGCGCCACCCCGCCGGCCGTCGCCGTCGAACCTCCCGGCCGCGCCGCCGCCTCCGGTCGGGGTCGTCACGTGAGCAGCACCTCGGCAGGGCCCGCTTCCACCGTCCCGATGGCCACGAACCCGCGGCCGGTGAGCTCCGCCAGCACGTCGCGGTCCACCGTCGCGAGCAGCCCACCGGAGGTCTGCGGGTCGAAGGCCAGCGCTTCCCGCGCCGCTGTGACCGACGACCTGACGCGTCCTTCGAGGTGGTCGCGGTTGCGGCGGTCGCCGCCGGTGCGCACCCCGCGCCGGGCGGCATCGAGCGCGCCGGGGTAGAGCGGGAGCCTGTCGGCCTCGAGGACGAGCGACACCCCCGAGCGCTCCGCCACCTCCCAGCCGTGCCCGAGGAGGCCGAACCCCGTCACGTCGGTCACTGCGCCGACGGCAGCACCGAGTGCTTGCAAGGTCGAAGACGCCTCCTTGTTGAGCCGGCGCATGCCCGCCACCGTCGCCCGCCGCTCCTCGTCGGTGCCGTCCTGGAGGACGATCCCGGTGCCGAGCCGCTTGGAGAGGACCACCGCCTGGCCGGGGTGGGCGGCGCGCTTGGTGAGGATCCGTGCGGGGTGCACCAGACCTTGGACCGCGAGGCCGAAGATCGGCTCCTGGGAGCGGATCGTGTGGCCCCCGGCGACCACGCCCCCCGCCTCGGCGACGACGGCCGCGGCGGAAGAGACGATGGCGTCGATCACCTCGTGGGGAAGGTGCTCGGGAAAGGCCGCGATGTTGAGCGCGAGCACCACGCTGCCCCCCATCGCGAACACGTCGCTGCACGCGTTGGCGGCGGCGATGGCGCCGTAGTCGGCGGGGTCGGCGACCATCGGCGGGAAGAAGTCCGTCGTCGACACGAGCGCGAGGTCCTCGGTGAGCGCGAGGACGGCTGCGTCGTCGAACGAGTCGAGCCCGACTAGGAGCGACCCGTCGCCGGGGCGGGAAGCGAGCGTCGCGAGCAACAGGTCGAGCGGTCCCGCGCCCCACTTGGCCGCGCAGCCCCCGCAGGTGGTCCACTCGGTGAGGTCGAAGGAGGTCGCAGTCGTGGCGGCGTCGTGCTGGGTCATGGGGCACTCCTTGTGCATGGGTCGATCCCCGCCGCGCCGGGAGGCGGGGGCAGCTTGGGGCCGGGCGTGCGCAGGTCGCCGTCGCGCCGGGTGACCCCCGTCGCGTCGAGGTGCGCGAGCAGTGGGAGCACCGTGCGGCGCGACGCGCCGAGCGCGTCGCGGACGTCGGCCACGCGGATGCCGCCCGGCGCCCGGGCGAGCAAGGCCGAGACGCGCGACGCTGCCTCCTCGAGCGCGCTCGCCGCGAACCACAGGCCGTTCGTCTCGACGACGAGACCGCTGCGGACGAGGCGGCGGAGGTCGTTGCGCGCGACGCCGGTCGGAGGGGGCGGGTCGAACGGCGAGGCGCGCAGCGCGGTGAGGTAAGGGTGGTCGAGCAAGTCGGCGTCGGCTGCCGCGCCGTCGTCGAGGCCGCCTCCCGCAGTCCCCGCCGGCGCCGACCCAAGGCCCGACCCCGAGGCCGACGCACCGCCCGAGGGACCGCCCGAGGGACCGGCCGGGGCACGGGTCGGCACAGGCGCTGCTCGCACGAGCGCTGCTCGCACAGGTGCCGCTCGCACGATGCCGTGGGACACGGTGAGCCCGTCGAGCATCGCCACGACGGCTCTCTCTCGTTCGTCGAGGACGGACAGGTCGAGTCCCGACGCCCCCGCCGCGCGCACGCGCGCGGCGACCGCCGCACGGGCACGCTCGAGGGCTTCGGGGTCGACCACCCAGCGCCCGAGCGTCGGGGTGGCCGCCCTGCCGGTCAGCCGCTCGAGCTCGTCCGCCTCCACCCAGCCGCGCTCTGCGACCACCCGGGCGACCGACCAGCTCGGCTCGGCCCGCGAGGCGGGGAGCACGGGGGCGACGTCGAGCAGCGTGCCCCCGCCGACGACCTCGTTTCGTCCCGCGTCGCGGAGCACGAACTTGTCGCCGGGCGCGAGCGGGAGCGGCGCGCTGAGCCACAACCGCACCGCCTTGCGCGTGCCGGGCGCGATCTCGCTCTCGCGCCCGAGGACCCGGAGGCGCACGGCCTGCTCCCCCGTCCCGAGGTGGGCGAGGTACGCGCCGCGTGCGGACACCGGGTGGCTGAGCGCGGGGGCCGTCGCCAGCTCGGCGTCCGCCACGCTGCATCGGTGCCATTGCCGAGCCCGCACCAAGGCGGCGCCCCGGGCGGTGCCGCGGTGGTCCACGCCGGCCAGGTTGACTGCGAGGCGCCGCCCCGGCTCGGCCGAGCGGAGGCGTCTGCCGTAGCTCTCCAGTCCCCGGACGCGGACAGGCACCGGGAGGGCGGACGCGGACGAGACGACCTCGAGGTGGTCGCCGAGCGCGATCCTCCCGCCCGCGAGCGTGCCGGTGACCACCGCCCCGGCTCCGCGGATCGCGAACGAGCGGTCGATCCACAGGCGCGGCCGCCCGCGGTCGGGTGCCGCGGGCAGGGACGCGACCATCGCGTCGAGGGCTGCGCGCAGGCCCCCGGGCCCGTCCAGCCCGAGGCCCGCGGGGACGTCCACGGCCGCCACCGGCGCCCCCTCGAGGAAGGTCCCCGCCACGCGGGCTCGCACGTCGGCGCGCGCCTCGTCGAGCCGCTCGGGGCCGGCCGTCCCGGCGTGCGTGAGCGCCACGACGCCGTGGCGTACGCCGACCACCTCGAGGATGCGCAGGTGGTCCTCGGTCTGCGGCTTCCATCCCTCGGTCGCCGCCACCACGAACAGGCAGGCGTCCACCGCCCCGACCCCCGCGACCATGTTCTTCAGGAAGCGGACGTGCCCGGGGACGTCGACGATGCCCGCCTCGATGCCCGAGGGGAGGACGGTCGAGGCGAACCCGAGGTCGATGGTCAGGCCCCGACGCCGCTCTTCCTCCAACCGGTCGGGGTGGGTCCCGGTCAGCCACTCGACGAGCGTCGACTTCCCGTGGTCCACGTGGCCTGCGGTGACCACCACGCGCGACGGCGGCGGGTCTGCACCGTCCCCGACGCCCGCGGCGCCCCTCGCGGCCTCCCGTGCCATCAGTCGAGCACCGCGATGCGGATGCGCTTGTTCGCTCTGCCCTTCGACTCGGTCTTCACGACGCGGATCCGCCCGACCTCGTCGGTGCGCCGGACGTGGGTGCCCCCGTCCGCCTGCTTGTCGAGCCCGACGATGTCCACGACGCGCAGCTCCCTCACCGCCTCGGGCACCAGGTTGACCTTGGTCCTGATCAGGTCCTCGTCCGCGAGGGCGGCGTCGCGCGCAAGGAAGCGGACCTCGATGGGACGCGCCGCGGCGAGCTCCTGGTTGACGCGGGCCTCGACGGTCGCGCCGAAGCCCTCGGGGAGCGGGTCGAACTCGAAGTCCATGCGGGCGACGAGCGGCTCCATGTTCCCCCCGGTGACGGCCTTGCCCCACTCGTGCCAGATGACCCCCGACAGCACGTGCAGCGCGGTGTGGGTCCTCATGAGCGCGTAGCGCCGCTCCCAGTCGAGGTGCCCCGCGACGGCAGCGCCGAGCTCGGGCACCGGCCCTTCGAGCGCGTGCCAGACGTCGTCGCCCTCCTTCGTCACGTCGACCACGCGGGCACCGCCGAGCGTGCCGGTGTCGTGCGGTTGGCCGCCGCCGGTCGGGTAGAAGACCGTGCGGTCGAGCACCACCCGGTTGCCCTCGACGCGGGTGACGACGGCCTGGACCTCACGCAGGTAGGCGTCCTTCGAGAACAGCATGTCCGTGGCCACGTCAGCCTCCCTCGGCGGGCTGGCCACGCAAGGCCGTCACGGATGGGCGCGTGGTGGGCATCTGGCCTACCAAGACTACCGACCTGGGCGTGGAGGCGGCCCGCCGCCAGCCTCACGGGGATCGGGAATACGATGACCTGGTTGAAGCGACGGGAGCGGACATGTCCATGAGCGCACGTGGAGCCGCGGGGAGCCCGCGGTTCCAGACCTCGCCGGCCGTGCAGGTCGAGGCGGACCGGTTCGTCGTGCCGCTCGTCCATGCGCGCCTGTGCGAGCCGACGGTGACCCGCGGCTTCTACGCCGGACTCGGCGCGGCGGTCGTCCTCGGCGTGGTCGACCTGCCCGTGGCCGTGCTCGTCGGTGTGGGCGTGGCAATCGCCCGGCATCGTCGCACTTGAGCGCGCCGCGTCGCTCCCGGCGGGCGGCATCGAGGTGGTGAGGAACCCGATCGCGCTCCTGCGTGCCGGCGCGGCGGCACCCGGTGCGGTGCTCGGCGCCGCGCTGGGCTCGGGACGCCGCCGCCGCAGGGTGTGGGCGGGCAGCGGCAAGGCGCACATCGAGGTGCGCGGCGTCCACCGCGCCGGCACGGAGGCGCTCGCTCGTGACGTGGAGCGGGCACTGCACGCCGCCGAAGGCGTGCAGTGGGCGCAGGTCAACGCCCTCACCGGACGCGTCGTGGTGGCCTTCGATCCTGACGGTCCGTCGGTCGACGACCTCGTCGACGTCGTCGAAGGCGTCGAGGAGGCGCACGAGGTCCAAGAGGAGCGCTTCCCCCGCGAGCGTCCCGAACATCCCGGGGACGTCGAACCCCTGCGCCGTCAGGCCGTGGCGATCGGTGCCGACGTGGTCGCGCTGGGCGGGAGCGTCTTCGGCCAGGTCCTGCGCGCGGCCCCCTTCCCCGTCGAGCTCGGCTCGCTCGTCGCGCTGGTCGAGAACGAGCCGAGGGTTCGAGGGCTCCTCGAGCACCACATCGGCGTCGCGCTCACCGACCTCGGGCTCGGGGTCGCGAGCGCCTTCGCCCAGTCCCTCTCGCAGGGACCGCTCGCCCTCGTGGCCGACATGGCGCACCGGGCGAACCAGCTCGGCGAGCTGCAGGCGCACCGCCGTGCGTGGGAGCGCCGGGAGGGGGACCTCTGCGACTCGCCCGACGCCGAGCCCGTGCGTGCGGTGGCCCCGCCCCCGCGTACCCGGCCGCTCAGGTCCGGTCCCGTCGAGTCCTACGCCGACGCGGCCGCCGCCGTCAGCGTCGCGGGCGTGGGCGCGGTGCTCGCTGCCACGAGGAGCCCTCGGCTCGCCGGCGGGGTCGTCACCGCAGGGGTCCCCAAAGCTGCCCGTCACGGGCGCGAGGCGTTCGCCGCGCGCCTCGGGCGCGAGCTGGCGTCCCGTGACGTCGTCGTGCTCGACAGGACCGCGCTGCGCCGGCTCGACCGCATCGATGCGGTCGTGCTCGACGCCGCCGTCCTGCGGTCCGGTCGGATGGTGGTTCGCCGCGTGAGGGTGTTGGACGGCCACGACGCCGCCACGACGACCGACAAGGCGCGCGCGCTCTTCGACCCCACCGCCCCCGACCGCCTCGTCCGGCGCGGACGGTGGGCGCTCGGGACGCTCGAGGCGGTCGCCGAGGAGCTCCCGGCCGCCTCGGGGGTCCCGGCCGGCGGCCGGGTCGGGCGTCGCGCGCTGGGCATTGTGGAGTCGGGCCGCCTCGCCGGCGTCGTGGACCTCGAGCCCGAGATCGACCCTTTGGCCCAGCCGCTCGCCGACGCGGTGCGACGCCTGGGGCTCCGCCTCGTCCTCGCGGGGAAGGCGAGCGGGCTCGGGGAGCGGATCGGAGCCCACGAGGTGGTCGCCGGCGGGACGCTGCTCGCAAGGTCGGTGCGGTCGCTGCAGGCCGAGGGCCTCGGCGTGCTCCTGGTGTCGGGGGGCCCGGCCCACGGCGCCCTGCGCGCGGCGGACGTCGGGGTCGGCGTCGACGGCCGCGGGCCGCACCCTCCGTGGGGTGCCTCGCTCGTGACGTCCCCGAGCCTGGCCCAGGCGCACCTGGTCGTCGAGTCGCTGGCGGCGGCGCGTTCGGCCAGCCGGTGGAGCGTCGGGCTCTCGGCGGCAGGGTTCGCGGCGGGCGCGACGTGGTCCATGCTCGGCCCGCTCTCGAGCGCCTCCCGGCGGGCGGCGGTGCCGGTCAACGTCGCATCCCTGGCCGCGCAGGCGGCAGGAACGGCAGCAGCGGCTTCCGTCGGGCGGCGGCCCGCCGCGATGCCGGTCGCCGAGGTGGCGTGGCACGCCATGAGCCCTGACGCAGTCTTGCGGGCGCTGGGCACGACTCGCCGGGGGCTGGCGATCGCCGAAGCCGCGCGCCGGCACGGGACGACGGCGCCCGCGGCCCCCGCCCGGACGGGCTTCGGCCGCGCGGTCGTCGCCGAGCTCGCGAACCCGCTGACCCCGGTGATGCTGGTCGGCGCCGGTATGGCGGCCGCCGTGGGCTCGGTGACCGACGCCGCGCTGGTGGCAGGTGCCACCGCGGCCAACGCGCTGATCGGCGGGGTCCAGCGCGTGCGCGCCGACGTCTCGATCGCCAAGCTGCTGCAGGCGACGACGGTGCTGGTCGATGTCCGCCGAGGAGGCCGGGTCCTGCCCAGGGAACGGTCCGAGCTCGTCCCGGGTGACCTCTGCGAGCTGAAAGCCGGCGACGTGGTCCCGGCGGACTGCCGCCTGATCGAGACCGCCGGGTGCGAGATCGACGAGTCAGCCCTGACCGGGGAGTCGCTGCCCGTGGCCAAGCAGAGCCAGGCCGTCGAGGGCCGAACGCTGGCCGATCGCAGCTGCATGGCCTACGAGGGTTCGGTCGTGATGACCGGGAGCGCCCTCGGAGTCGTGGTCGCCGTGGGGGACGAGACCGAGGTCGGCCGGACCCTCGCCGGCGCGCCCGAGCCGCCGCCGAGCGGGGTGGAGGCACGGCTGAGCTCGCTCATGAAGGTGACCGTCCCCGCGTCAGTCGCCAGCGGCGCTGCCGTCGTCGGCCTCGGCCTGCTGCGGGGACGCTCGCCACGCGTCGCGGTGACCTCAGGGGTGAGCCTCACCGTCGCAGCGGTGCCCGAGGGCCTTCCGCTGCTGGCCACCGTGGCCCAGCTGGCGGCGGCCCGACGACTTGCCCGCCGCGGTGTGCTGGTCCGCAACCCGCGGACGATCGAGGCGCTCGGCCGGGTGGAGGTCTTGTGCTTCGACAAGACGGGCACGCTCACCGCCGGCAGGATCGCGCTGCAGAGCGTGTCGGACGGCGTCCAGGTGCAGAAGCTCACAGAGCTCGCCCCCCGGTGCGAGTACGTCCTCGCGGCGGCGTTGCGAGCCAGTCCGGTGTCGGACACCGAGGGCGACCTTCCCCACGCCACCGATCGAGCGGTCGTCGAGGGCGCGCAGGCCGCCGGGGTGCAGGCGCAAGACGGCCTCGGCGGCTGGACCCTCCTCGGCGAGCTGGCGTTCGAGCCCTCCCGGGGATACCACGCCGTCGTGGGCGACAGCGCCGTCGGGCCGCGGGTCTCGGTGAAGGGCGCCCCGGAGGTCGTGCTGCCCCGCTGCACCACGTGGAGGTCGCCCGACGGCCCCGTGGCGCTCGGCCGGCGCGTCCGGGCGTACCTCGACGCGCAGGTGGAGCACTTGGCAGGCCAGGGCCTGCGGGTCCTCGCCGTCGCGGAGCGGCCGGCCTCTCTCAGCGCGGCCTTGGGTGACGAGCGCATCGCCGGCATGGAGCTGCTCGGCTTCCTCGGACTGGCCGACGGGGTGCGCCCGACGGCGGCGGCCTCCGTGGCGAGCCTTCGGGCGGCGGGCGTCTCCGTCGTGATGATCACCGGCGACCATCCCTCGACCGCGGCGAGCATCGCCGAGGAACTGGACATCCTCAACGGCGCAGACGTCATCACCGGGGCGGACATCGACGCCTGGGACGACGATCTCCTCGACGCCGCAGTCGCCGGTGCGACCGTCTTCGCCCGCGTCACGCCCGAGCAGAAAATGCGGATCGTGCGCGCCTACCAGCGCGTCGGGCGCACGGTCGCCATGACTGGTGACGGCGCCAACGACGCGCCGGCGATCCGGCTTGCCGACACCGGCATCGCGCTCGGTGGGCACGGGTCTCCGGCTGCGCGGGCAGCGGCGGACCTGGTCGTCCTCGACGATCGCATCGAGACGATCACGGACGCGATCGTCGAAGGGCGGGCGATGTGGGCGTCAGTCCGGGACGCGCTCGCGATCCTCGTCGGGGGGAACCTGGGCGAGATTGGCTTCGTGCTCGGTTCGACGGCCATCTCCGGTGCGTCCCCGCTCGGGGCGCGCCAGCTCCTCTTGGTGAACCTCCTTACCGACATGATGCCTGCGATGACGATCGCCCTGCGAGCGCCGCCGGGGCGCACCCCCGAGGAGCTCCTCCACGAGGGGCCCGACGCCTCGCTCGGCGGCGCGCTCGCCCGCCAGGTCGCCCTTCGCGCCGCCGCGACGTCGGCTGGCGCCTTCGGCGCGTGGCTGATGGCACTGCCGACCGGGAGCTCGAGGCGGGCCGGCACCGTCGCGCTCGTCGGGCTGGTCGGCACGCAGCTCGGGCAGACGGCGGTCGTCGGGAGAACGAGCCCGCTCGTGCTCGCGTCGACGGCCGCGTCGGCCGGGGTCCTCGTGGCGATCGTCCAGACGCCCGTGGTGAGCCAGTTCTTCGGCTGCACCCCCATGGGGCCGGTCGGCTGGGGGATCGCCCTGGGCAACGCCGCCGGAGCGACCGCCGCGTCGGTCGCGCTTCCCTGGGCGGTTCGCCGTCTGACCGAGCATCCGGTCGCGTTGCAGCCGTAGCGCAGGAGTCGGACGCTCGCCGACGCGGAGGACGTCGTGTCGGCAGCTCCCGTCACGAAGGGGCGTCACGAAGGGGCGTCACGAAGGGGCGTCACGAAGGGGCGTCACTGGCACCCGGCGTTCCCGCGTCGTCGGGGTAGAAGACGCGCTGGACGCCGTCTTCGCCTCCCGGGCGCGTGATCACGAGCACCCTGTCTCCCACCCGCAGCTGGCGGGCGGCGGTCGTCGGGATCGACCTGCCGTGGCGGATGACCGCGGCCGCGAGGTCGTGGCGGTCGAGCCCGAGATCCGTGACCAGGCGCCCCCGGGCTGCCGACGTCGCGCCGACCGTGGCCTCTACGAGGACCAGGCCGACGGCCGACAGATCGGCCAGGCGGACGGTGCGAGCCGATCCGGTGGCTTCCTCGATGAGGTGCACCAGTGACCCCGCCGACGAGATGGCGGCGTCGACCCCCCACGTCTCGTCGAAGAGCCAGCGGTGGCGCTCGTCCTTCACCCGGGCGACGACGCGGGGGAACTCGAGGCGCCGGCGTGCGAGCAGCGAGATGACGAGGTTCTCGGGGTCCTGACCGGTGCACGCCACGAGCACGTCCGCGCGGAGCCCTCCCGCCTCCTCGAGGGTCGCGGCGACGGCGGCGTCGCCGACGACGACGCCCAGGCCCCGGCCGGCCAGCTGCGCGGCGCGTCCGGGATCGAGGTCGACCAGGGTCACGGTGTTGCCGGCGTCGACCAGGGCGACGGCGACCTGCGTGCCCACCGTGCCTGCGCCGGCCACCACGATGTTCATTGCGGCCACCTCCCTCCGAGGAACGAGCGGAGCCGCCCGAGCGAGGCGGCGGCCACGACGAAGCTCACGACGTCGCCGGTCTGGAGGGTCGCGGTGCCGGCGGGGATCGTGGAGTGCCCGCCCCTGCTGACCTCGACCGCCTGGATCTCTCCGGGCACGTCGAGCTCGGCCACCTTCCTCCCGGCCAGGTAGTCGGGGACCGGTGCGCGTACGAGCAGCGTCTCGCCGTTGCCGAAGGTGCGCTCGGGCTCGAGGCGGGGGTGGCGGAGCATCCGGTGCACCCGGTCCACCGTGGTGCGCACCGTGGCGATCATGGTGAGCCCGAGGTCGACCCCAAATTGGGCACGGGCGGGGTCGTCGATGCGCCCGACGACGTGGGGGACGTGGAAGAGGTCACGCGCCGCACGGGCGACGACGACGTTCGTGGCGTCGCTGGAGCTGACCGCGATCAGCGCCTCGGCGTCCTCGATGCCCGCGGCCTCGAGGACCTGGCGATCGAGCCCGTCGCCCTCGATGAACTCGCCCCCGAACTCGTCAGGGAGCCTGCGGCGCGACTGTGGATCGTCGTCGACCACCGAGACGCTGTCGCCCTCGCTGTCGAAGCGGGCGGCGAGGGTGGAGCCGGTCCGGCCGCAGCCGATGATCACCAGGTGCATCAGGCCTCCAGGTCGTGTGCGAGGGCGGTGGAGCGGCTCGGGGCGGTGGGCGGGCCCCCGCCGGAGTGCCCGGAGACGCAGCGGCGCCTCCCGGTACGGCGGTGCGACGCCTTGCGCGCCTCGTCGGCGAGGAGGAGCAGCGCACCGAAGCCGGCCAGGACCAGCCAGTCCGAGAGCCGGAGGGGAGCGGTGTGGAAGAGCGCCTGGAGGGCCGGGACGTAGCTGACGGCCACCGCGATGACCACGTCGACGACGGCCGCGCCGAGGAGGGGCCGGTTCGAGAGCAGCCCGATCCGAAGGACGCTCTGGCGGTCGCTGCGCACGGCGAACATGTTGAAGAACTGGCTGATGATGATGCCGACCTGGGTCATGGTGAGGGCCTCCCGGTAGGTGGGGTTCGACGAGGTGAACGCCGAGTAGGGCAGGTGGGCGGAATGGATCCGCCAGAAGAAGGCGAAGACGACGCCGGCCGACTCGATCGTCCCGAGGAACAGGAACCTGCGCACCACCTCCCAGGAGAAGAGGTGCTCGGTGGTGGGGCGTGGCGGACGGTCCATGGTGCCGGGCTCGGGCCGTTCGATGCCCAGTGCCATGCCCGGGAGCACGTCGGAGCCGAGGTCGATCGAGAGCACCTGGAGCGCGTTGATCGGCACCAAGGGGAAGCCGACGAAGACGGCGACGAGGATCGGTGCCAGCTCTGCGAGGTTGTGGCTGAAGATGTAGGCGAGCATGTGGCGGATGTTCTGGTAGACGGACCGCCCGAGCTCGACGGCCGCGGCGATCGAGGCGAAGGAGTCGTCTAGCAGGACCATCACCGCCGCCGCCCGTGCCACGTCGGTGCCGCTGCGTCCCATGGCCACGCCGACGCTCGCCCTCTTCAGCGCGGGCGCGTCGTTGACCCCGTCGCCGGTGACGGCCACGACCTCGCCCCGGCTCTCGAGCGCCGAGACGATGCGCATCTTGTGCTCGGGGCGCACCCGGGCGAAGATCAGCTGCTCGCCCCCGCCGAGCAACGACGACAGGGAGTCGTCGTCCATCGCGTCCAGCTCGGCCCCGGTGACCACCCGGGCCGGCCCAGCAGCGATGATGCCCACCCGGCGGGCCACCGTCTCGGCGGTGAGCCCGTAGTCGCCGGTGACCATGATGATCGCGATCCCCGCACGGTGGCAGGCCTCGACCGCCGCGCTGACCTCGGGTCGCGGCGGGTCGGCCATCCCGATCAGCCCGAGGAAGCTGAGACCCGACTCGGCGTCGTCCTGGGCCGCCTTCGCGTCGCGCAGCGCCTTGTCGGCGACGGCGAGGACCCGCAGCCCCTGGTGGGCCATCGCGTCGTTGGCCGCGGCGATCTGCCGGCGCAGCCCGTCGTCGAGCGGCACGGTCCGCCCGTCCCACTCGGCAGAGACGGAGCGCTCGAGCACGGCCTGCGGGGACCCCTTCACGTGGGCCACGACCCCGTCGGGGGTCCGGTGCAGCGTGGTCATGAGCTTGCGGTCCGGGTCGAAGGGGAAGACGCCGACGCGCGGCGTCAGCGCGGACTCGGCATCGAGGTCGAGGCCCGCCTTCATGGCCGCCACCACGATGGCTCCCTCGGTGGTGTCGCCGAGCACCCGCCAGTCCTCCCGACCCGACGGCGGCAAGATGCGCGCGTCGGTGCACAGCGCACCGGCACGGAGCACCCCGAGGATCGGCTCGGGATCCTCCACTCGACCGACCGGCTCGTAGCCCACCCCGCTCACGCGGTGGACGTGGCCCGAGGCGTAGACCTGCTGGGTGGTCATCTCCGCCTTGGTGAGGGTGCCGGTCTTGTCGGTGCAGATCACCGTCGTGGATCCGAGTGCCTCCACGGCGGCGAGCCGCTTGATGAGCGCCTGGCGCGCCGCCATGCGCCGCACCCCGACGGCGAGGGAGACCGAGAGGGTGGCAGGGAGCCCCTCGGGCACGAGTGCCACCATCACCGCCAGGGCGAAGACGAAGGAGTCGACCGCGGCGTTGCCGGTGAGGATGCGCAGGGCGAAGACGAGGGCGCCCACGGCGATGGCGATCGCGGCCACCCGCCGGGCCATGTCGGCGACCTGGCGCTGGAGCGGGCTCGGCTCGGGGGGCTGCTCGGCGGTCAGCCGGTAGACGCGGCCGATCTCGGTGGCGGTCCCGGTGGCGAAGACGGCGGCCTTGGCGGAGCCGCGCACGACCGAGGTGCCCATGAACACGCAGTTGCGGGCGTCGAGCGGCGCCGTGCCGGGCTCCACCGGCTGGTCGGTCCGGCTGACCGGCTGGCTCTCCCCGGTGAGCGCGGCCATGTCGACGGCCAGCTCGTGGGCTTCGACGACCCGGCCGTCGGCCGGCACGGCGTCGCCGGCTTCGAGCACCACCAGGTCGCCGGGGACCAGCTCGTCGACCCCCAGCTCGGTGAGCTGTCCGGCGCGCAGCGCCCGGGCGGTGTGGGGCAGCATGCTCTGGAGCGTCTCGGCCGTTCGCTCCGCCGCGTGCTCCTGGGCGAAGCCGATCGCCGCGTTGAGCACCACGACGGCCAGGATCCCGAACGTGAGCTCGAGGTTGGCCGGGTCGCGCGGGGTGGAGAGCAGGTAGGTGAGGAAGGTGAGCCCCGCTGCCACCACCAGGATGACGGCGAACATGTTGGTGAACTGGGCCGCGATCTCTGCGAGCACCGGCCGGCGCGGCGGCGGAGGCAGCACGTTGCGACCCGAGGTGGCCCGGCGCGCGGCGACCGCGTCTTGCGTGAGCCCACGGCGCGAGCTGTCGAGGGCGGCGAGGGCCTCATCGGCGCCGAGAGACGTGAGGGAGCGCGCCGGGCCTGATGTGCGCCCGGTCGCGCGCCATTCCTCGTCGGTGCCCGTGCCGATCCCGGTGCCGGTGCCCGTGCCACTCCCGGTGCCGGTGCCCGTGCCGATCCCCACACCGCAGTGTGGATCCCGACACGGTCGTCCGGCCAGGGCCGAAAGCCCGCGAACGCGCGGGAGGTGGGGCGGCCAAGGCGAAGGTGGAAGCCGGCGAGCACGCCGCTCAGGAGCCGGCGAGCACGCCGCTCAGACGTCGGCGAGCACCACGTACCACAGGCGGTCCGCGACCGCCTCCAGGCGGTCCGCCGCCCGTGCGTACGGCCGGTAGAGCTCGCGGCCGATCACGGCCGCCTGGAGGTCCTCCGACAGGTAGACGTCGGCGATGGCGTCCCGGTACCGCCGCACCACCGTCCGGGCCTGTGCCCTCGCCCGATCGGCGGCGACCCCCGCCTTGTCGAAGTCGTGGCGGAGGTTCGCGAACCCGTCCACCAGCGCCATCATGCCGGCGTGGAGATGTCCGGCCATCAGCGCAGCATGCTGGTCGGGCTTCCACGCGAGCGCCTCGGCCTCGACGGCGATGTCCCGGACCGCGTTCACGACCCGGTCGCATCGCTCCGAGAGGATGTAGAGGTCTTCCTGGTCGATCGGGGTTGCGAGCGCTGAGCGCAGCGCGGCCAGGAGCGTCCGGCGTGCCTCGTCCGCCCGGTGCTCGAGTGTCGTGAGGGTTGCACCGCCGTCCCCGCCCCCCTCGGACCACTCGAGGAACGCGGCGGTGGCCGCCGTGCTGATCTCGCCCTGCGCCACGAGCAGCCCGACGACGTCGGGCGCCGCCTCCAGGAAGATCCGCCGGAACCTGTGGTGCCGCCCCTGCTTCGCGCTCACGGGATCCTCCGGAGCACCTCGAACGCGCCGGCCCCGATGACGGCGCATGCCGGCACCGTCAGTGCCCAGACCACGAAGATGCGGGCTACGCCGGCCCAGCGCACGTGCCGGCGTCGCCCGGACACCCCTGCTCCGACCATCCCCGAGGTGACCACGGTGGAGGTGGAGAGCGGCAGCCCGACAGCGGCGGCCGCCAGGATGACGCCAGCCGACGCGAGCTGCGCTGCGAGGTCGTCGACCGCCCCTCCGCGCGCCAGGCCGTGCGCGACGCGTGCGACCACCCTGCGTCCTCCGATCACGGTGAAGGCACCCAGGATGAGCGCGCACGACACCCGCTCCCACGGCGCGACGCCACCGGCGCCAGCGAGCGATCCCGAGCCGGAGACGACCAAGGCGAGGACGCCCATCGCCTTCTGCCCGTCGTTCGTCCCGTCGGCGACGGCGACGGCCGCCGAGGCCACCCACAGTCCCCCGTGCAGCTGCCGCCTGGCCGACCGCGGAAGGCGGAAGGCCATCCGGCGGGCGAGCTGGTCCACGATCCCCGCCGCGGCTGCTGCGAGCAGCGGCGCCAAGAGGATGCCGATCAGCACGCCGAGCACGCCGATGGGCCGGACCCCTGCGAGCCCGCCCCATTGCACGTCCCTTGCGCCGCCGGCTGCCAACCCGGCACCTGCGAGCCCTCCGACGAGCCCCACGCTCGCGCTGGTCGGCAGGCCGCTGCGGGTGGTCGCCCAGGTGAAGCCGACAGCTGCGAGGCTGGCCGCTGCCATCACCGGGACGATCGCCTCTGACCCGACGTGCACGATCCCGGCGACCGTGCGTGCCACCGCCACGCCGGCAAGGAGCCCGCCGGCGACGTGCCAGGCGAGGGACCACGCAGCCACGGCGGGATAGGACCCGGTGCGCGCGGCGAGCAGCGCGGCCGTGGCATTGGGGGCGTCGCTGACGCCGAGTAGCGCGGCCAGGGCCAGCGCACCTGCCACGCCGAGCGCAAACACGATCATCGGGCCTCCGAGCGCGGCCGGCGGACGCAGTCGGCTCGTCGTCCAGGCTCTCGGGCCGCGAGCATGCCATGACGCGAAGCCCCTGCCGGTCGGACCTCAGGCGTGCTCCGCGCGGGCCGCCCTGTTGATGCCCTCGGCGGTCACTTCGACCCGCCCCAGCGCCAGTTGCGCACCTCGGGCAGGTCCTCGCCGGTGGCGACGATGTAGCGCTCGTGCTCGGCGAGCTTGTCGCGACGCCACTGCTTGGTCGACGCCGCGTGCGGGGCGAGCTTCGGCACGCGCTCGGCGACGTCGGCGACAAGGTGGAAGCGGTCGAGGTCGTTGGCGACGGCCATGTCGAACGGGGTGGTCACGCTGCCCTCCTCCTTGTAGCCGCGGACGTGGATGTTGTCGTGGTTGGTGCGCCGGTAGGTGAGCCGGTGGATCAGCCACGGGTAGCCGTGGAAGGCGAAGACGACCGGCTTGTCCCTCGTGAACAGGTCGTCGAAGTCCTGGTCGCTGAGCGCGTGCGGGTGCTCGCCGGGAGGCTCGAGGACCATGAGGTCGACCACGTTGACGACGCGGATCTTGAGGTCGCCGAAACGCTGCCGGCACAGGTCCACCGCCGCCAAGGTCTCGAGCGTGGGGACGTCGCCCGCGCAGGCCATGACCACGTCCGGCTCCCCGCCGTCGTCGTTGCTCGCCCACTCGAACATCCCGATGCCGCTCGAGCAGTGCCGCTGTGCGGCGTCGATGTCGAGCCACACCGGTGCTGCCTGCTTGTCGGCCACGATCGCGTTCACGCGGTCTCGCGACGCCAGGCAGTGCGCGGCCACGGCGAGCAGGCAGTTGGCGTCGGGGGGGAGGTAGATGCGGATGACCTCGGCTTTCTTGTTCACCATCACGTCCAAGAACCCCGGGTCCTGGTGCGTGAAGCCGTTGTGGTCCTGGCGCCACACGTGGGAGGTGAGGAGGTAATTGAGTGACGGGATGGGTCGGCGCCACGGGATCTCCTTGCACTTGGAGATCCACTTGGCGTGCTGGTTGAACATCGAGTCGATCACGTGGGCGAACGCCTCGTAGGTGTTGAGGAGGCCGTGGCGCCCGGTGAGCAGGTAGCCCTCGAGCCAGCCCTGGCAGAGATGCTCGCTCAGCACGTCCATCACCCGGCCGTGCGGGGAGAGGGACTCGTCGGTGGGTCGGATCTCCCCCATGAACTCGTGGTCGGTGACCTCGAAGAGGTGGCTCAGGCGGTTGGAGGAGGTCTCGTCGGGACCGAAGACCCGGAACCGGTCCGGGTTGCCCGAGAGCACGTCGCGCAGCCAGGCCGAGAGGACTCGGGTGGCCTCGGCGTCGACGCTCCCCGGTGAAGGGACGGCGACGCCGTAGGGATCGATGTCGGGGAGCAAGAGCTCTCGGGCGAGGGTGCCGCCGTTGGCGTGCAGGTTGGCGCTCATCCTGGCAGCGCCTCTGGGGGCGAGCGCCCGGATCTCGGGGACGGGAGCGCCGGCCTCGTCGAAGAGCTCCTCAGGGCGGTAGCTGCGGAGCCAGGTCTCGAGCTGGGCGAGCTGGTCGGGGTCGGTCCGCGGCCGCTCGAGCGGGGTGAGATGACAGCGCCAGGTCCCCTCGGCAGGGAGGCCGTCGACGGTCTTGGGCGCGGTCCAGCCTGCCGGGGAGGCCAGCACCACCATCGGCCAACGCGGACGCCCCTTCGCCTCGCCGGCGCGCCAGCGTGCCTGGATCGAGCGGATCTCGGACACCGCGTGGTCGAGCGCGGCGGCCATCTGCTGGTGCATGACCAACGGATCGTCGCCCGCGACGGTCACCGGCTCCCAGCCCGCGCCGTGGAGCAGCTCGTCGAGCTCCCCGGGTTCGAGCCGTGCCGGAACGGTGGGCAGCGCGATCTTGTACCCGTCGAGGTGGAGGATCGGCAGCACTGCACCGTCTCTGGTCGGGTCGAGGAACTTGTTGGAGTGCCAGCTGGCGGCCAGCGGGCCGGTCTCGAACTCCCCGTCGCTGACGATCGCGCCCACGACGAGCCCGGGGTTGTCGAACACCGCTCCCGTCGCGTGCAGCAGGCTGTAGCCGAGCTCGCCACCCTCGTGGATGGAGCCGGGGGTCTCGGGCGCCACGTGGCTCGGCACTCCGCGAGGGAAGGAGAACTGGCGGAACAGGCGCGCCAGCCCCCCCTTGTCGAGCGAGACGCTCGGGTACACCTCGCTGTAGGTGCCGTCGAGATAGGCGCCGGCGATCATCGAGTGGCCGCAGTGGCCAGGCCCGGCGATGTAGATCATGTCCAGGTCGAACGTGGTGATCAGCCGGTTCAGGTGGACGTAGATGAAGTTCATCCCCGGCGCGGAGCCCCAGTGCCCGAGGAGGGTCGGCTTGATCATCTCGGGCGTGAGCGGCTCTTCGAGCAGCGGGTTTTCCATCAGGTAGGTCTGGCCGAGCGCCAGGTAGTTGGCGCACCGCCACCAGGCGTCCATCGCCGCCAGCTGGTCCGGCGCCAGGGGTCCCTCGTTGCTCGGAAGTGCGCTCATCGTGCCCGTGGCTCCCTTCTCGTCATCTCTTCTCGTCATCTCTTCTTGTCTACCGCCGGCTCCGACCGGCTCGGCAAACCGCTCGTCGGGGTCGGGGCCGTGTCAGCGATCTTGCCCGGCCCCGTGTCCGCGGCCGTGTCCGGGCCGGTGTCGGGGATCTTGCCCGGGCCCGTGTCCGAGCGGATCCTGGCGAGCAGGGGAGCCTTGAGGAGATCGAGCGCGACGGTGGCGACGAGCACCGAGCCGAGGAGCACGCCGACGTCGACGAGCGGGACCGAGGCCATGAGGACCCCCCGAGCGGCGAGGACCGTCACGACGACGAGGTCGGCGACCGTGGCGCCGAGCATCCACCAGCTCGGGCGAGAGGCCCACAGGTGGCGTCGTTCCCGCACCAGGTAGATGGTGGCCTGGCCGGTCGCGACCAGCATCACGAAGACCAGCGTCTGGGTGGCGGCGAGCCCCAGACCGAGCACATGGCGTCCGACGAGGAAGGTGCCGAAGGCGAAGGCGAGCCACGGGACCGCGACGCCCAGCGCCGCGAACGAGAGCGCGGGGACCTGCCAGCGGTCGGGCCGGGAGGAGAACCCGACCCGGTCGGTGGCGAGCGACATGGTGACGAAGTCGTTGGCGAACAAGAGCAGCAGCACCAGGCGCGGGGTCGTGACGAAGGCCCCCGTCGCGAGCAGCCCCAGCCCGAGGAACAAGGACACCTGGAAGGTCTTGGCGATCTTGTTCAAGGTGTAGGTGAGCATCCGCTGGTAGACGCGCCGGCCGGTCTCGACGGCCGCGACCATGTTGCTGAGCCCCTCTTCGGTGAGGACGAGGCTGGCCGCGCCCTTGGCGACGTCGGTCGCCGTCGACACGGCGATGCCCACCTCTGCCCGCTTCAGTGCGGGCGCGTCGTTGACGCCGTCGCCGGTCATCCCGACCACGTGCCCCGCGTGCTGCGCGCGCTCGATGAGCGCCAGCTTGTCGGCAGGGAGGACGCCGGCCATGACGTCGAAGTCGATGTCGGCGTCGGGGTGTGCACGTAGGTCGTCCACCGAACCCACCCGCTCACCGATCCCGACCTCCCGGGCGACGGCGAGGGCGGTCGGTGCCGCGTCGCCGGTCACCATCACCACCCGGACCCCGAGGTCGCCGAGGTGTGCCACGAGGGCCGCGGAGTCGGAGCGGACCGGGTCGCCGAGGGCGACGAGGCCGGCGAGCTGGAGTCCTCCGTCGTCTGTCGCCGTGGCACCGGCTGCCACGGCGAGCACCCGGGCGCCGCTCGAGGCGAGGGCCGTGACGTCGTGTGTGATCTCTGAGGGAGGTGCCTGGGTGAGCGCCACGACCACTGCAGGCGTGCCCTTCATCACCCGCACCTCGCGGCCGCCGGCCTCGAGGGTCGCCTCGGAGCGCTTGGTCGAGGGGTCGAACGGCACGAACGTACGGCGGGTGCCTGCGTCGTGCGCGCCTGCCGCCCTGGCGGCTTGGAGCACCGCGAGGTCGATGGGGTCCTGGGTGGCTTCGTCGGAGGCGGCCGCGGCGAGGGAGAGGACCTCGGTGTCGCCGCGCCCTCCGAAGGGGCGCACCCCGACGACGGTCAGGCGGTTCTCGGTGATCGTCCCGGTCTTGTCCGTGCACAAGAGGTCCATCGCCGCCGCCTCTTCGATCGCGGAGAGGTGGGTGACGAGCACGCCGGCTCGGACCAGCTCGAGCGCGCCGACCGAGGTGGCGAGGGTGAAGGTGGCGGGCAGCGCGACCGGGACGGTCGCGACCACCAGGATCAGCACGAAGGGGAGCAGCTCGCTCGCCGGCAAGCGGGTGACGATCCCGTAGGCGATGATCGCCACGACGAGCGCGCCGTCGAGGGCGAGCAGCGCCCAGACGATCTTGAAGATCGTCTCTTCCAAGTGGCTGGCGGTCTTGGCGGTGCGGACCAGCTCGGCGGTGTGCCCGAAGTAGGTGTGGGACCCGGTGGCCGTCACCTCCCCGGTCGCCTCGCCGCGGTGCACGATCGAGCCGGAGTAGCAGGTCCCTCCAGAAGAGACGTCGACGTCGGCGGACTCCCCGGTGAGCACCGACTGGTCGACCGAGACGGTCCCCTCGGTGACGGCGATGTCGGCGGGGACGATGTCGCCGACCCGCACGTGGACGAGATCGCCGGGGACCAGCTGCTCGGCGTCCACCAGCTGCCAGCGGCCGTCGCGCCGGACCCTGGCACGCACGGCCAGCCGGCTGCGCAGCAGAGAGAGGGCGTTGGCAGCCCGACCCTCCTGGACGAAGCTGAGGACGCCGTTGAAGACGACCAGTGCTGCGACGATGATCGCCTCGGTCACCTTGCCGGCTGCAAGCTCCAAGACGATGGCCGCCTCCAGCAGGTATGGCACCGGGCCGGTGAGCTTGGAGGCGAGCTTCCGCACCAGGTGGCGGCGCTCGGCGGCAAGGGCGTTGGGCCCGAAGCGGGCAAGGCGCGCTGCGGCCTCCGCCTCGGTCAGCCCGCCGTCGCCGTCGTCAGCATGCTCGCCATGTCCGGCCCCGACTGCATCGGCACCGATCTCCATCAGTCGAGTGTCGCACCAGCGCGCCGGGGCGGACCAGCGCACGAGTGCCGGTAATGCCGGCAGCCGGGCCGTCCTGCGCGGCGAAGGCTGAGGCGCGACGCTCGTCGCCGGTGAGGGCCGAGGTGTCCGTCACGACCTGCGGGGTCGACGCCGTCGCCGGGTCGGAGAGCAGGGCGAGGATCTCGACTCGGTCCTTGCGGCCCGGGAGGCTGTCGGGCCGGTCCAGCAGGGCGGCCAGCTTGGTTGCCAGGTGGGCGGCGACGGTCAGGACCCGGTAGGGGGCGTGGCGCTCCTGGTAGGCGGCGAGCCGCCTGCCGGCACCCTCGGAGCGAGCTTCGCGGGCGGGTTCGGACGCCGCAGCACCCGCGACAGGGTCGCGACGGCCCTGAGCAAGCGAACCGGTCGCAAGGCCGGTAGAGCCGTTGAACAGAAAGAAAGAATGTGGTCGGGCTGCCCGGATTTGAACCGGGGACCTCTGCGTCCCGAACGCAGCGCGCTAACCAAACTGCGCCACAGCCCGTCGCCGGGGGACGATGCCCGGCAGGCGAACAGACTACTATCCCGGCCCCCCGCGCCCTTTGCCGGGTCCAGCGCTCGTGCCGGACGAGCGTTCTTCCTCCTGCCCGCTTCCCTGCAGCGTTCCGCTCCCGGTCCGCTCGTCGTCCGGGGCCGTTGTGCTCGCAGGTGCAGCCCCCTGCGGCTCCGGGGCGACGCGGACAGGGGCAGCGGCCGAGTCGCCCGAGCGCCGAACGAGCACTCCCGCGATGCGGCGCTTGTCCATCTCGTGCACCGTGAGCTCCCAGCCGTCCACCCGTACGGTCTCCCCTTCCTGGGGGATGTGCCCGAGCGCGTCGAGGATGAAGCCACCGAGCGTCACGTACTCGCCCTCCGGCACGTCGATGTCGAGTCGCTCGCGGACCTCGTCCACGTTGGTCTGGCCGTCGACGAGCCACCGGTTGCTGTCGATGCGGACGATGGACGGTCCCTCGTCGACGTCGAGCTCGTCGTGAAGCTCGCCGACGATCGGCTCGAGGAGATCTTTGACCGTGAGCACCCCCGAGACGCCGCCGTACTCGTCGACGACGACCGCGAACCCGCGCCGGTGTCGCCGCATCTCGACGAGCGCGGCGAGGATGGGCCGTGACTCCGGGATGACGTAGGCCTGGCGTACCCGTCGGGAGATCTCGATCGACGAGAGGCCGGCGGGCTCACGCCCCTCGGCGGTCTTCGCAGGAGAAGGGCGCTGCGGCGCCGAGGGGGGCTGCGGCGCCGAGGGGGGCTGCGGCGCCGAGGGGCGCTGCGGCGCCGCATGGTCGGTGGACGCACCCGTCGCTGCGGGCGAGGGCAGGCCCGCGGGGACGAGGGGCAGCTCTTCTTGCGCGCGGTCGCCGGTCGGCCCGAACAAGCCCCCGCGCCAGCGGCGGGTACGGAACAGATCGTTGACGTAGAGCACGCCGACCACGTCGTCGAGCCCGCCGTTCACGACGGGGTAGGCGCTGTGGCCCGACTCTCGTACCGCGTTCGCCACATCCTCGGCGGAGACCGGGATGGTCAGCGCGACCACGTCGGTGCGCGGCGTCATCACCTCCCGCACGTCCCTGTCGCGCAGGTCTGCGAGAGCTTCGACGATCACCCGCTCCTGCTCTGCGGCGTCCGAGTGCTCGTACGCCGCGTCCTCCTTCGAGCGGCGCCCTCTGCCCTCCGCGGCGCCGCGCCGCCACGGCAGACGGCTGCGCGCGCGAGAAGACGTCTCGCCGTCTGGTGGCGGGCGGTTGGCGCGGCGGCGCGCCACGGCCGGCGATCAGTCGCCGCTGGTGCCGGGTAGCGACGGCTGCGTGGAGCCGACGAGCACGGGCACCGGCTGGTACGACTCGTCGTGGTAGGTGCCGCCCTCGAGGAGCGTGCGCGTCGCACGCCGGACGCGGATGGGGTCGAGCGGCTTCACGAGCCATCCCTCGGCGCCCGAACGGCGAGCGAGGAAGACGTCGGGACGCCGGTCGAGCAGCATCAGCACCGGCACGTGCGGGACGTCACGGTACGACTCTTCGAGCCGCAGGTCGAGGCAGACGGCCATCCCGCCCATGTTGCCCATCTGCATGTCGACGACCACGAGGTCGGGAGGGTCGTCGAGCACCATCCGGGCGACGTCGGGGCCGGAGGAGGCCTCGAGCACTTCGACGGCGGGTGACGCGGTGAAGGACGCCAGCTCTCGCCGCACGCTCGGCGCGTCGCTCGCGACGAGGATCCGGGCCACGCCCGGAGACTACCCGACAGCCCCGGCGTAGCCCGCCGGCGGGTCGGCGGGATGGTCTGGTCCGCCGTCGCAGAACAGCGCATCGGCGACGGCGACGAGCCCACCCACGTCGTGGACGTCGGTCCCGAGCAGCGGGATGCGTCCGAGGGGGGCCGGCGCGGTCGCCGCAGCAAGCCCAGCGAAGGACCGCTCTTCCTCGTCGGCGGTCTCGTCGAGCTCCCGCGCGTTGCGAGCGAGCGCAGCGAGCGCAGTCCCCTCGAACGCGGCCGCCAGCTTCACCTCGCCGGGGCCGAACCGCGGATGGATGCGGTTCACGACCAGTGCAGCCGTGCGAGCGCCGCGCTCGTCAAGGCGCGAAATGAAGTACCGCGCCTCTTCCACCGCGTCGGCGCGCGGGGAGGTGACCACCACGTAGGCGGTCCGCGGGTCCGCGAGCAGTTCGCGCACCGCGCGCGCCCGTTCGTCGAAGCCGACCTCCATCCCCTGGAATGCCTGGAAGAAGGCGACGGCGTCTTGGACGATCTCCGCGCCGGCAACTCGTGAGATCGTCCGCAGCAGCGCCTGCGTGGCGACGTTGAGCGCCTTGAGCGACAGGCGCGTCGGCGCCATCAGGGCGCGGAACAGGCGGTTCTCCAGGAACTGGGTCAAACGTCTGGGCGCGTCGAGAAGGTCCAGCGCGTTGCGCGTCGGCGGAGTGTCGACGATCACCACGTCGAAGTCGCCGGAGCCCACGAGCTCGTAGAGCTTCTCCATGGCCATGTACTCCTGGGTGCCCGACAGGGCCCCGGTCATGTTCTGATAGATGCGGTTCGCCTTGATCGCTGCCGCCTGATCGGCTGTGCGCGAGTAGCGCTCAACCAGCTCGTCGAAGGTGCTCTTGGCATCGAGCATCACCGCGTGGAGCGTGCCCGGCCAGTCCCCGACCACCTCGACGGGTTCGTTGTGCAGCGACTCGATGCCCATGGCGTCGGCCAAGCGCCGCGCCGGATCCACAGTCACCACGCACGCGCGCCGCCCGCGGCGTGCCGCCTCCAGGGCGAAGCTCGCCGACACGGTGGTCTTCCCGACCCCTCCGGGTCCGCAGCAGACCACGACGCTCCGCTGCTCGACGACGTCCCCGAGGTCCCCGTCCCCGAGGTCCCCGTTCCCGAGGTCCCCGTTCCCGAGGTCCCCGTTCCCGGGGCCCCGGTCCGCGGTGCCTCGGCCCGCGGGGCCTGGGCCCGGCCTCACGTCAGCTTCGAGAGGCATGTCGGGAGGCACGTCGGGGCCGCCGCTCTCGTCGCCGCCCGCGCCGGGAGCGCCCGGCTCGGCCGAAGGTGTGACGCTCATGGGGCGTCCGAAGGCGCGGGGAGCGCTTCGATCGCGCCCGCCAGCTCGCTGGCGAGGCGGTCGAGCTCGGCGGGCCCGATCGCCGGCACGGAGAGCCTCGGCACACGGAGCTGGGGGAGGGGGAGCTCGCAGCCAAGGCGTTCGACCTGCTCTTCGACGAGGTGGATCCGCTCGAGCCGGAAGGTGCGCGCCGCCTCGAGCATCTCGAGCGTCGGCGCATCGAGCGTCACGCCCGCGTCCCGGGCCGCGTCGGCTGCGGGCACCTCGAGCTCGGCGGGACCGTCCTCGTAGCAGTTCACCACCACCGCACCGAAGTGGATCCCCACCCGGTCCCGCAGCACCCGCGCGGACTCCACGGTCTCGCTGACCGGCATCTCCTCGGGGAGCGTGACGGGCAGGACCCGGCAGCGCGTCGGGTCGCGCAGCAGGTCCACGACCTCGGCCGCCTGATGGCGAACCGGACCACCGCGCGCCGCGTCGAGCAGGCCGCTCGCCGAGGTGAGGAAGGTCACCGCGTGGCCGGTCGCTGGCGCGTCGAGGATCACGATGTCGGCGACGCCGCCACGCTCGAGCTGCTTCACCTTGCCGAGCACGAGGACGTCGCGAATGCCGGGGATCGCGGTGGCGACCACGTCGAGCACGCCGGTCGACACGAGCCGCCGGGACACCCGCTGGAGGCCGTGGTCCGCCAGGTACTCGAGGAGGGCGTCATCGGGGGTGAGGCGCCTGGCCCAGATCCCGCCCGGGCCGGGCTTGCCCTCGGACGGCGCATCCTTGGGCCCCGGACCCCGCAGCGTCACCGCCTGGTAGCCGACCGGGCCGTTGCGCCCGAAGGTGGCACCGAGGCCGTGCTTGCCCTCGAGCTCGATCACGAGGACGGACAGGCCGGCCGCCGCAGCGGTCGCTGCGAGGATCGCGCTGACGGTGGTCTTTCCCACGCCGCCTTTGCCCGCGACGACCCACACACGGCTCTGGGTGCACCACGCAGCGACGTCCATCTCGGGCGAGCGTAGCTGCGGCCGAGCGCGCGCGAGGCAAGTTGTCACACAAAGCCCTGCTCAGCGCCCTTGTTTGCAGTTGCAACCCGACGGTACTGTTGTCAGCGCACGTGAAGGGGGCGGAGCAGTGGCGATGCGGAGCGCAGGAGAGGCGTGGCAGGCCAAGGCGGCTTGCAGGGGACCTCAGTCGACGGCCTTCTTCCCGCCGGAGCACGCCGAGCGCAAGGACGAGCGGCTCGAGCGCGAGGCCCGGGCGAAGGAGATCTGTGCCGGGTGCATCGTGCGGGAGGAGTGCCTGGACTACGCCATCAGGATCCGGGAGCTGCATGGCATCTGGGGCGGGCTCAACGAGATGGAGCGAAAGCAGCTCTTGGAGCCTCGTGCCGGGTAGACCCCGACCCGGGCGGAACTCGACCCGCGTAGACCCCGACTCGAACGGACCCCGGCCCGGCGGTCAGGGTGTGATGCCGAGGGCGTGCGCAGCCGCGCCCACCCCGGGGCTGGAGCACACTCGCGCCGGCACCTGCCCGTCAGCTTCGCAGATGGCCGCGGTGAGGTAATTCGCCGAGGCGACGATCGCCTGGGTTGCGGGGTCCCTGGCGTCGGTCAGGCCCGAGGCGATCTCGTTCGCGCTCAGTTGCTGGAGGACGGAGGGGGAGAACTGCCCCCCTGCCACGATCGCCTTGTTGGCGACGTCGACGAACGGGACGACCCCGCCCGGCGAGCCTCCCGTGGCGTGGTCGTACTTGGCGAGCAACGCCCTCACCGTCGAGTTGGGGTGCTCCAGTGGCGCGTACGCCGTGCCCGCAGCGTTCTTCTGGTCGCCGTAGCGCTCGACGAGGGTCACGGCGAGGTACTTGGACCGGTAGCGGGTGCCGTCGAAGGTGAAGGTGGGCGTGCCCGGGAACGCCTCGTTCGAGCCGGACTGCGTGGCGTAGAGGGTGTCGCCGAAGCTGCCGAAGCGCGAAAGCGCGGCGACGAGCGCCCACCGTTGGGCAGCGCAGTACGGGCAGAACTCGTCGCCGACGAAGACCACCTCGGGCTTGCCGTCGACGGTGAGCGCAGGTTGCCCGTGGAGGAGGACCGGCGGGATCAGGGCCGCCTCGGACGACCTGACCCCGACGGCGTCGTACACGGAGGGCGGGATCTCGGTGACGGCCTTCACGACGCCAGGCGGTGCCGGCGACGGGGTGACGGCGGCCGAGGGTGTCGAGACCGCCGGGGTGCCGGTGAGCTTGATCACCACGAGCACCACCACGATCACGAGGACGAGCGCAACCGTCCCCCACGTGAGGAGCGACGTCGCGGGGCGGCGCACCGCAGCGTCGGGATCTACGGGAGGAGCCGGCGGTGCGCCGCCGGCAACGGGGTCGTTGGTCGTCATCTCCGACGATGCAGCTCGGGAACGAAGCGGCTCGGGCGAGCGCCGATCAGCCTGTCCAGTCCTGTGCCGCGCCTGTCGCGCCCCAACCGAGCATCTGGGGAACGGTGGTCACGAGCAGGACGAAGAGCAGGAACGTGACGACGTGCACCCCGGTGCACCACAGGCAGATGTTCTTGATGATCAAGAGCTCAGCGGAGACGAGGTAGAGGACGAAGCAGATGCCGAGGGCGCCCATGGCGAGCCGGAGCGCGTGGATGCGCCGGTCCGCCGAGCGCCACGCGGCCGGGAGGTTGAGCGCGCCCATCGCCGCGTAGTAGAGGAGGCCCCACAGGGCGACTGGCACGCCGAGGAAGTAGGACTGCGCGCTCGTCGTGACAGCCTCGCAGTTCACGATGCCGCTGTCGGAGCACGCGAGCTTCGCGCCCGAGAAGTGGGCCGCCGTGAGGTAGCTCGACACCCCGAAGCCGATGAGCGTGAGCGCGAACGCGGCGTAGGGGCGCCAGCGGGGAGGCTCGAGCACGGCGTTCGTGTCGGGGTCGGGCTTCTTCCAGAAGCGCACCGCACGCGCGAGGGTGCTCGGGGGCGCCTCCTGCCGGGCCCGCGCCGATCGGGACTGCATCTCTGCCCGTTCGCGCCGCGTGATGCGGGTGGGCGGCCTCGTGGGCCTGGATCTCGTAGGGGTGGTGCTCACGTCGTGCTCATGGTCGTGCTCACATGCTCGGGGTCGTCGTCATGTGCTCACAGCTTCAGCGCCTTCGCGGCGTCCTTCACCCCGGGGCTCGAGCACACCGCGCCGGGCTTCCCTCCGTCGATGTTGCAGATGGCAGCGGACATGTAGTTGGAGGTGCCGAGGATCAGCTTGGTGATCGGGCTCTTGGGGTTCTTGAGCGACGCCGCGATGGCTGCCCGCGAGAGCCCCTGCAGCGGGTTGGGGTTGTAGCTCGCCCCCGCGAAGAAGACCTTGTTCCCGATGTCGGTGAACGGGATCGTGCCGGATCGTGTTGTGCCCGACGTGTCGTACTTCTGCATGATCGCGAGCTCGGCCTTGGTGGGCCTCGTGAGGACCGGGTGCCTGCCTGTCGCCTTGTCCTGACCGTAGAGCTCCAGAAGATCCGCACTGAGGTACGGGCTCGTGTATTTCGCGCTGCGGAAGGTGAACGTCTGGGTACGCGGATAGACGTCGACAGGCGAGGACTGCATGGTCTTGAGCCCGGTGAAGGAGCCGAAGCGCGACAGCGAGGTGATGATCGCCCAGCGTTCCGCCGCGCAGTAGGGGCAGAACTCTCCGAGAACCGAGAACATGGCGGGTTTGCCGTTGATCTTGAGCAACTTCTGCCCGCTTGTGACCCGGGGCGGGCTGATCGCGCCTGCGATGCCGGTACCGACCGCGTTGTACGAGGCGGTGGGGACGTGGGTGATCTCGTGCAGCACGGTCGCCGGGACCGGCGTCGAGTGGTACGTGATCCCCTTCGTTGTCTTCGAGGAGGTCTGGCTGACCGCGACGATCACGCCCACGATGATGACGACGAGCGCGATCGCACCCCAGATGAAGATGTTCTGGCGGGAGCGCGCCGGGCGCACCGGCCGGCGCGCCGGCGGGCGACGGCCGGCGGACCGCGGTGGGGCCGTGCGGGCGGCCTGGCGCGGCGCCGGGCCACGTCCGTTCCCCTGGGCCCCCTGGCGCGGCCGGCCCTGTGGCGCTCGGCGACCGCCGCCCGTGGACGTCCTCGCTGCCTCCTTGCCGCTCACCGGGCGGCTCAGCTGCCGGCTGCGCTCCTTGTCTGCAGCGTTGGGCCGGGGCTTGTCACTTGCACTGTCCGCCATTGTGCTGGAGCTTCCTTGATCGAGTGCTGTGAGAGGCGCGCGGCTCCGACCCGCACGGCCGGGGGCGGCGCCCCCCACGGACGCACGGGCCACCGCGTCCTGCCCAGCGTAGACCAGGCCCGGAGGCCGGTGGCATTCGGGCCTGAGAGGACCGGGCCACCGGTATCCTCGGCCGACGTGGCCCGGGAGGGCGACGAGGCGAAGGAGAAGCCGTGAGGGAGGCTCATCGGCAAGAGGCTCATCGGCGAGAGGCTCATCGGCAAGAGACGGTGACGTCGAAGGAGACAGCACCTCTTGGGAAGTCGCCTACGCCTGCGGCCACCGTCATGGTGGTCCGAGACGGCCCGCACCCGAGCGCACCTCTCGAGGTCCTCATGCTACGCCGGAGCCTGCAGGCGGACTTCGTGGGCGGCGCGTACGTCTTCCCCGGCGGCGCGGTGGACGCCGCAGATCGTGGTCCCAGGGCCGAGCGGCTCTTCCGAGATCGTTCCGACGAGGCCGCGAGCACCATGCTCGGGGTCGGATCCGGTGGGCTCGCCTACTGGGTCGCCGCGATCCGGGAGTGCTTCGAAGAGGCCGGGCTGCTCCTCGCTTCGAGCGCCGGCGGCTGCCCCGTCTCGTTCGCCGACACCGGGGTCGCGGAGCGGTTCGCACGCCACCGTGCCGCACTCAACTCGGGCACGCGCTCGTTCCTCGACATCTTGGAGACGGAGCGGCTGGCGCTCTCGATCGACTCGCTCCACTACTTCGCGCACTGGATCACCCCAGAGGGGTCCCCCCGCCGGTACGACACCCGCTTCTTCGTCGCCGTCGCGCCCGAGGGGCAAACGCCCGCACACGATGCCGGCGAGACCATCTCCGACGTCTGGGTCCGGCCGGCGGAGGCGCTGGAGCGGCACAGGGCGGGGCAGATGGAGCTCATCCTGCCCACGATCAAGAACCTCCAAGCGATCGGCCGGTTCGCGACTGCGCCCGAGCTCCTCGCCGCGGCGTCTTCGCCGAGGGCGGTCCCCACCATCCTCCCGCGAATGGTGGGGCACGGGAGCGGGGCGCGGCTGCTCCTTCCCGGCGAGCCCGGCTACGGCGAGCCCGGCTACGGCGAGCCCGGCTACGGCGAGCCCGGAGGCTCGGCCGCGGGCGGGCCGCGTCGACCCGCGACGGGCCATGGCTGAGGCGGCTCCCCCACCGATGCCGGACACCGGAACGGGTCCCGAGCCGGCACCCGGTCGGGTCGTCGCGCTCGCTCCCGGGCTGCGACGCCTCACCGCGCCCAACCCGGGCGTCATGACCGGCCCAGGGACCAACACCTATCTCGTCGGCGCCGGCGACGTTGCGGTGGTCGACCCGGGTCCCGACGACCCCGTGCACCTCGGCCGGCTGCTCGAAGCGGCCGCGACGGCCGGTGACCGGATCCGCTGGGTGGTCGTCACCCACGCCCACGCCGACCACGCACCCGGTGCCACACGCCTGGCGGCGCTGGCGGGCGCGGCGGTCGTCGGGTTCGCCGCCCGCCCGGGATTCGTCCCGGACGTCGAGGCGCGCGACGGCTTCGTGCTCGACGCCGGCTCGTTCCGGATGCAGGCCCTCTACACCCCCGGGCACTCGAGCGACCACTTGTGCTGGCTCCTCGAGGAGCCCCGCATCCTCCTCTCCGGCGACCACATCATGGACCGGGTGACCGTCGTCGTCGCGCCCCCCGACGGCGACATGGCCCGGTACCTCGACAGCCTGCGACGCGTGCTCGGGCTCGATCCCCTGCCCGAGGCGATCGCCCCGGGCCACGGTCGCCTGCTCGGCGAACCCCACAAGGTGGTCGAGACGGTGATCGCGCACCGCCTCGCACGAGAAGCGCGCGTCATACGAGCGCTCGACGACGCAGGCTCTGCGACCTTGGACGAGCTTGTGCCCTCCGTCTACGAGGACGTCGACGCGTCCCGGTTCCCGATCGCCCGCCTGTCCTTGTGGGCGCACCTGCGCAAGCTCGCCGACGAGGGTCGGGCTCTCGAGGTCGAGGGGACCTCCGTCCCGACCTACCGCTCGGCGGTCGCCTCGACCGGGGTGCCCGCCGGCTGACCGCCCGGGCCGCGCGCCCGCCGCCCTGCGGGCGTGCCCGCGGCGTCCGCGACGGCAGCGAGGAGCCGCGCCGTGCAGCCCGAGGTCTCGACGATCGGAGCGATGTCGTCTGCGACCGCCCTGGCCAGGCCGGCAAAGACGAGGGCGAGCTGGCCCTCGCCCAGGGCCACCGGCTCCCCGGTGTCGCCTGCCCGGGCGATGTCGGGGTGGAGCGGGATAGTCCCGACGAGCGGTACGCCGAGCTCCGCTGCGAGCCGCGTCCCTCCTCCCGAGCCGAAGAGCGCGTACGTGGTCCCGTGCTCGCAGGTGAAGTCGCTCATGTTCTCGACGACCCCCGCAACTCGCAGGTAGCCCCGGCGTGCCATGTCCGCGGCTCGGGCAGCGACGCGCTGGGCAGCGAGCGGCGGCGTCGTGACGATGAGCATCTCGGTGCGGGGCAACATGCGGGCCAAGCCCATCTGGACGTCACCGGTTCCTGGGGGCAGGTCGACCAGGAGATAGTCGAGGTCCCCCCAGTGGGCATCCTGGAGGAATTGCTCCACGGCGCGGTTGAGCAGCAGGCCGCGCCACATGACCGCGCGGTCCTCCTCGGCGAGGAAGCCCATCGACAGCACCCGCAGCACGCCGTCCCCGACGAGCCGCTCCAGCGGGACCATCTTGCCCTGGCGGGCCTCGAGGCGGCCCTCCATCCCGAGGAGGCGGGGGACCGAGAACCCGCCGATGTCCGCGTCCAGCAGCCCGATCGTGAGCCCGCGCCGGGCGAGCGCAGCGGCGAGGTTGACCGTGACGGACGACTTGCCGACCCCGCCCTTTCCCGAGGCGATCGCCAGCACCCTGGCACGGGGCGGCACCGCCGTGGCCGGCGCGTGCTCACGCGCCTTCCACCGGGCCCGCGCCATCACCGCAGCGCGCTCGGCGGCGTCCATCTGGGCGGTCGACAGCTCCACCGAGCGCACCCCGGGGATCGCCTCGACGCGTCCTTGGACGTCCCGCTCGATCTGGGCACGCAGCGGGCAACGCGCGATCGTGAGGGCGATCGCCACGCGGACGTCCCCGGACTCGGACACGCTGACGGCGCGGACCATGCCGAGGTCGACGATGTCGTCGCCGAGCTCTGGGTCCACGACGGCCCGCAGGCGCTCCAAGACCTCTGCTTCGCTGGGGGGTCCGCCTGCCGCTGACACGACCGAAGCCTACTGGCCCCGCTCCCGGAGCCCTCCGACCGCCGCGCGGCACCACCTCGGCAGGAGCCTCCTTTCGGGCTCGCGGTGCCCTCCGAGCGACTGCCCCGGTAACATGGCGACGCCGTATCCTGTGAGCTGCCCAAGGAGGCAACCGTGACGACGATGACGACGTCGGTGAGCATCGGCAAGAAGCCCGACCCCGTCACGCTGACCGAGAGCGCGTCGGCCAAGGTCGCGCAGCTCCTCGCAGAGGAGGGAGGCGCCGGCGAGCTCGCCTTGCGCGTCGCCGTGAAGCCCGGCGGCTGCTCCGGCTACAGCTACGAGATGTTCTTCGACTCCGAGCAGGACGGAGACGACGTCGTCCGCGAGTTCGGAGGCGTGAAGGTCGTGGTCGACCCCACCAGCGCGGAGCTGCTCACGGGCGCCACCTTGGACTACTCCGACGGGCTCCAAGGCGCCGGGTTCCACATCACCAACCCCAACGCCACCCGCACCTGCGGGTGCGGCTCGTCCTTCAGCTGATCGACGAGCCTGCCGGGCACCGGGTCCCCAGGGTCGCCAAGCGCCCACTCGCACGACCGAGAACGGGTCGACGCCGATGAGCGTCGCCTTCCGCGTCGATGGGCGCTCGGTGCTCGTCGACGACGAGTCGGTGTCGCTCCTCGACGCGCTCCGAGAGAGGCTCGGCGTCCGCTCCCCCAAGGACGGCTGCAGCCCGCAGGGCCAGTGCGGCTGCTGCACGGTCTGGATCGACGGCGCGCCGCGCGTGTCGTGCGTGACGCCGGTGCGGCGGGTGAGCGGCCGCGAGGTGACGACGACCGAGGGCATGTCCGAGGAGCGCTCCCGCAGATGGGCGGACGCCTTTGTCGCGGCGGGGGCGAGCCAGTGCGGCTTCTGCACCCCCGGGATCGTGCTCCGGCTGGCGGCCCTCGAATCGCACTTGGGACGCGGCGCGCGGATCGACGAGGCCAGGATCCGGGCTTCCCTCGCAGCGCACCTGTGCCGGTGCACGGGTTGGCAGTCCATCGTCGAGGCGGCCGGGGCGGTCCTCGCGGTCCCCGTCGGCCCGACGACCCCTCACGTGCTGGCGACCGCCGCGGTCCGCGACCGGCTGCTCGCCTCCTGGCGGGCCCAGCTCGAAGGACCGTCCTACCAGAGCTCGACGCGCGAGACGGTCCTGGGTCACGCGGGCTTCGCCGAGGACACTGCGCCGCGCACCGCGGTGGTGGCCGCTCTTCGTGCTGACGGCACGCCCGCCTTCGGGGCCGACCTCGTCGAGGCGCGCCGCGCGTCTGGGAAGGTCCAGGGGCGCAACTCCCCCGTCCCGCTGCGCCACCCGGTTGCCGTGCCGGACGGCGACTGGTCGCTCGTGCTGCGCACCACGTGGGTCGAGCCCGCCTACCTCGAGCCGGACGCCTCGTGGTGCGTACCCGGCGGCCGCCCCGCCACCCCGCTCGCAAACGGCGGGGCCTTCGGGGGGAAGCGCCGGTCGCCCGTCGCGGCCACTGCCCGGCAGCTGGCCGACGAGCGCGGCGAGCCGGTCCGCGTCGTCTGGTCGCGCGAGGACGTCGCCCGTCGCGGCCCCAAGCGACCGCCGGTGGCCCTGGCGTTGCGCGCGGACGGGTCCGGCCTGCTGCGCGTCGCCCGGACGCCCCACGCGGTTGGCTTCGACGACTACGTCGCGCGCGTCAGCGCGCTCTCGCCCGGGCTCGTCGTGGAGCCGGTCGACGTGCTCGGACCGCCCGTCTCGCCCGACCTGCGAGGTGCCGGATGGGCCGAGGTGCTGGTCGCGACGGCCGTGCTCGGCCTTCTGAAGGACGCCTGCGCGGCGCCGGGCACGCCGGTGGAGGTGACCGCTCCCGGCGGGGGTCGTGCCCGCGTGGCGGTGAGCCCACAGGGTCCTGTGCACGTCGAGGTCTGGGCCGGCGAGGTGCTCGACGAGGTGGTGCTGCGCTCGTTCTGCCTGGGCGCCGTGCACCAGGCGCTCGGCTGGGTCCGCAGCGAGGGGATCTCGGTCGACGAGGCAGGCGAGGTCCAGGACCTCACGATCCGCTCGTACGGCGTGCTGTCCGCGCGCGACACTCCCTGGGTGGACGTCACCATGCACAGAGAGGACCGATGGCCCGTGAACGGCTCCGACGCCGTGTTCGCGGCGACCGCCGCGGCCGCGTGGATCACTGACGGGCTCGTGCCGGAGTGGCCGACCCGCCGAGCAGAGCGGAGCGCGCGTTGAGCGCGCCCACAGCAGGGCAGGCGCCCGGCGGCAGGCCCGTCGGCCCGTACCGACCGGTGGTCCGCGTGGGAGAGTGGGTGATCACTTCCGGCCAGATCGGCGCGGCACCGAGCCCAGAGGGCCCGCCGGAGCTCGTCGAGGGGGGGACCGCGGGCCAGCTCCGCCAGGCACTTGCCAACCTCGCGAGCGTGCTCGCGCAAGAGGGTGCGACGCTCGCGGACGTGGTGAAGACGACCGTCTTCCTCGTGGACATGTCGGAGTTCGCGCTCTTGAACGAGATCTGGGTGCAGACGTGGCCGGAGCCCCGACCCTCACGCTCGGCGATCGGCGTCGCGTCGCTCCCCATGGGCGCGCGTGTCGAGGTCGAGGCGTGGGCCTACAGACCGCAGGGCTGAGCGCGCGCCGCGACGGCTACAAGTAGCCGCCGATCGCGGGCTGCTGGCGGGGAGGGAGCGGCGCGCCCACCGCGGTCTTCCCGCCGTACCGCTGCTGGAGCGCGGGCCCCATCTCGTCGGCCCGGCGGACGACTGACTGGACGGCCGCGGCCAGCTGCGACTCGGCCAGCGGGTCTCCGACCACGTCGGAGAAGAGCACGACCGCGTCGTTCTCCCACACGGCCTTCACCCAGTTGGTGTGCAAGTTGATCTCGTTGACCGTCTCTCCGATGTCCGCCGGCCGGCCGAACCCCCACAGGATCGGCGAGAAGACGCGCACGATCGGTGCGTCCTCGAAGACGCGTACGTAGGTGAGGCTTGCCTTCGAAGGTATGGGGATGTCGCCGTCGGTGTCCACCGAGACCTCGTGGACGCCGAGCACCTGGCGCAGCACCTCCTTCACCTGCGAGCGGAGCTCGTCGGAGCTGCCCGGACCCTCTGCGATCTCCCGGTGGAGCGCGAGGAGGTGGGAGAGCACGATCGAGCGCAGGGCCGGCGAGTTGCGACACGAACGGAGGTAGTCGACCTGCGCTCTGGCGGAGCTGCCGGTGATCGAGGTGTCGCCGAGCCCCCGAGCCCGTAGCGCCGAGACGACCGAGCGGCGCACGGAAGAGTCCTTTGCGATCCACCGGTCGCGCAGCGCCGGCCACGCGTCCTTCACGAACTCTTCGGTCGGTTCTTCACCCACGTTCGCCGTGAGCACCCGGGCGAGGTCGTCGCCAGGGATGCCGAGATCCTCTGCCAGCTGGTGGCGGAGACCGGCCGGCAGAACCGACCAGTCGAAGCGGGTCTTGCCCATGTCGGTCCTCTCAGTCCTCTCGGTCCTCTCAGTCCTCGAGCGCCCTGGGTCATTGTGCCAAGAGGGTGCGCGCCAAGCGGTCGCGGCGCTGGCGCTCAAGCGCCCGGCGCCGGCGCTCAAGCGCCCGGCGCCTGACGTGCCCGGTGCCTGACGTGCCCGGTGCTCAAGCGCCCGGCATCGGCGACCATGCGGGCTGGCCGAACCGGTATCCCACCGAGCGAACGGTCTGGATCAGGTGGGCGTGCTCTTCCCCGAGCTTCGCACGCAGCCGCCGAACGTGGACGTCGACCGTGCGCGCCCCGCCGTAGTACTCGTACCCCCACACCCGATTGAGGAGGGTCTCTCGGGTGAAGACCTTGCCGGGCCGCGCTGCGAGGAAGCGGAGCAGCTCGTACTCCATGTACGTGAGGTCGAGCACGCGTCCGGCGACGGCGGCCTGGTAGGTCTCGAGGTTGAGCACGAGCGGACCGTGCTCGATGACGTCCGGCGCGGCCGCGCGTCCCGTCCTCCAGAGCAGGTGCTCGATCCTCGCGGCGAGCTCCGCCGCCCTCGAAGGCAGGACGCAGAAGTCGTCGAAGAGGTCGTCGCGCAGCTGCAGCTCGCGGAGCTGGTCCTCGGCGATCACGAGGAGGAGCGGGCTCACCGGGTCCTCCCTGCGCCGGAGGTGGCGGCAGAAGGTGATCGCCCGCGACAGGTCGTCGGCGGCGCTCACGACGGCACCCGCCCACCCGTCCTTGGTGGCCGTCTTCTCGAGAGCGTCGGCGCTCTCGGGGGCCGAGGTCGCGCGGAAGCCAAGCCCGACTTCGCGCAAGGCCGCGGCGACGACCGCTGGGACCGGTTCAGGGAAGCAGACGAGCGGGTCCACGGTTGCCAGTCTTGCCGCCCCAAGAACCGCGCTCACCGGGCCCGCTTACCGGGCCCAGTGAGCGCGGTTCGCTCACTGGGACCCGCGGCGCTCCCCACCCCCTCTCACAAGGTCGGCAGGTAGCGGTCGAGCTCGAACTGGGTGACCGCGACGTTGTAATCGCTCCACTCGGCGCGCTTGTTCCGGATGAACCACTCGAAGACGTGCTCTCCGAGGGTGTCGACGAGGAGCTTGGACTCCGCCATCTCGTCCACGGCCTCCTTGAGCGAGCCGGGGAGGGGCCGGATCCCCAGCGCGCGCAGGTCGTGCTCCGAGAGGTCGAAGAGATTGCCGGCGACCTCCCCCGGCAGCTCGTAGTCGTGCTCGATGCCCTGGAGCCCCGCCGCGAGCACGACCGCGAAGGCCAGGTACGGGTTGCAGGCGGAGTCGGGGGCCCGGTATTCGACCCGGGTGGACTCCTCGTTCCCTCGCTTGACGACCGGCACCCGGACCAATGCCGAGCGATTGTTGCGGGCCCAGCCGATGTGCACCGGCGCTTCGTACCCGCTGACCAGCCGCTTGTAGGAGTTCACCCACTGGTTGGTGACCGCGGTGATCTCCCTGGCGTGGTGGAGGAGCCCGGCGATGAAGCGCTTGGCGGTGTCGGAGAGGCCGTAGGGGTCCGAATGGTCCGCGAAGGCGTTGTGCTCGCCCCTCCACAAGGAGAGGTGGGTATGCATTCCCGAGCCCTGCATGCCGGCCAGGGGTTTGGGCATGAAGCTCGCGTGGAGGCCTTCGTGGCGGGCCGTCTCCCTCACCACGAGCCGGACGGTCATCACCGTGTCGGCCATCGTGAGCGCGTCGGTGTAGCGGAGGTCGATCTCGTGCTGGGAAGGCGCGTCCTCGTGCTGTGCGTGCTCGACAGGGATGCCCATCTCCTCGAGCCGCAGGACGGTCCGGCGGCGCACCTCGGTCGTGCGATCGTCGACCGAGAGGTCGAAGTAGGAGCCGGCGTCGAGCGGACGCGGTCCCCTCGACGGGTCGGCGTCCGCGAAGTAGAAGAATTCGACCTCCGGCGCGACGAAGAACGTGTACCCCGCCCGACGCGCCTGCTCGAGGGAGCGGCGCAGGGCGTGGCGCGGGCAGCCCTCGAATGGCGTGCCGTCGAGGTTGAGGATGTCGCAGTAGACCGCGGCAACGGCCTCGTCGTGCCCGTGCCAGGGGAGCACCTGGAAGGTCTTGGGGTCCGGGCGCGCGAGGACGTCGGACTCCTGGACACGTGAGAAGCCGTCGATCGACGAGCCGTCGAACGTCATCCCCTCGTCGAGTGCGTTCTCGAGCTCCGCAGGGGGGATGCTGAACGCCTTGGACGTCCCGAGCACGTCGGTGAACCACAGCTGGACGAAGCGGATCTTGCGCTCTTCGACCGTCCGCAGCACGTAGTCACGCTGGCCCTGCACGTGCGGCTCCTCGCTGCGCCTCATGCGCTGCCCTCAGCGCCGGTCGCCCTCTGCGGCGCCGCACACCGTGTCAATCAGGAGGCGGCTCACCACGTATGGGTCCATGTTCGCATTGGGTCGCCGGTCCTCGATGTAGCCGCGCCGCTCCTTTGCGACCTGCCAGGGGATGCGGATCGACGCACCGCGATCGGAGACCCCGTAGCTGAACTTCGAGTAGTGCTGCGTCTCGTGGTGACCGGTCAGGCGCATCTCGATCCCGAAACCGTAGTTCTCGACGTGCTCGTCTACGTTCTTGCCCAGCGCCTCGCAGGCGCCGATGATCGCGTCCCAGCCGTTCTCCGAACGCATCTCCTTGGTCGAGAAGTTCGTGTGGCAGCCGGCGCCGTTCCAGTCACCCAGGATGGGCTTGGGCTCGAGCGTCGCCCACACCCCGAAGTCCTCGGCGATCCGGAACAGGAGCCACCTCGCGGTCCACAGCTGGTCGCCGCACTCGGGCGCGGGGAGGATCCCGATCTGGAACTCCCACTGCCCCATCATCACCTCTGCGTTGGTGCCCTCGATCGCAAGCCCGGCACGGAGCATGGCCGCCGTGTGGCGCTCGACGATCTCGCGCCCGGGCATCTTGTCGCCGCCGACGCCGCAGTAGTACGGCCCTTGCGGAGCCGGGAAACCTGTCGCCGGCCACCCGAGCGGACGGCCGTTCTGCAAGAACGTGTACTCCTGCTCGAAGCCGAACCATGGCTCGTGCGACGCATAGCGCTCGGTGGTCTCGACGCAGGCATGGCGGGTGTTGGTGGGATGCGGTGCCATGTCGACAGTTCGCACCTCGCACATCACGAGGACGCTGTCCCCGCCCCTCAGGGGATCGGGGCAGGTGAGCACCGGTTGGAGGACGCAGTCCGAGTTGTCGCCGGTCGCCTGGTTCGTGCTGGATCCGTCGAAACCCCAGACGCCCGGCTTCTTCCCGGTGCCGATGATCTTGGTCTTGCTCCGTACCAGGGGCGACGGCACGGTGCCGTCGATCCAGATGTACTCAGCCTGGTAGCCCACGCCGCTGCCGTCCTTTCGTGCCGCCCGATCGAGCCGTCTTCCGCCCGTCCCATTAGACCGCGGGTTGGTGGCGGGACGATGTCCTGCGTGTGAACAGCGTGTGAACGCCCGGCGAGCGGCAGGCGGCCCGTTCGACGCCGCGCCGACCGCCGTCGCGCAAGGACCGCCCGGGGTCGGACCGTAGGCTGGCGGCATGTTGCTCCGGGTCGCGATGGCCCAGCTCGACCTGGCCGTCGGCGACCTCGAGGGCAACGTCGCGCGGATCCTCGCCGCTCTCGGACGCGCCGAGGCCGCAGGAGCGCAGCTCTGCGTCTTTCCCGAGCTGGCGATCACCGGGTACCCGCCCGAGGACCTCTTGTTGAAGGGCGGCTTCGTCGCTGACAACGAAGCGGCGCTCGACGAGGTCGCAAAGGCGACGCGCGGGTGTGCCGCGTTCGTCGGCTTCGTCCAGCGCCTCCCGGAGCCCTCGGGCGCCAGGGTCGGGGAGTCGTCGACCGGTGCCGAGACGAGCGAGGGACCCCCCTGCACGGAACGCCCCCGTTTGGCCAACGCGGCGGCCGTCTGCGTCAACGGGCAGGTCGCCGGCGTGTACCGCAAGCGGCTCCTCCCCAACTACAGCGTCTTCGACGAGCAGCGCTGGTTCACGCCCGGCGACGAGCCTCCCCGTCTGTACCTCGTGGGCGGCGCGGCGGTCGGCGTGTCGATCTGCGAGGACGCGTGGGCGACCGCGGGACCGGTGGCGGCGCTCGGGTCTGCCGGAGCGCAGCTGGTGGTCAACCTGAACGCCTCTCCGTACTCGCGCGGCCGGCGGGCAGAGCGGCTCGCGATGCTGGTCGAGCGAGTGCACGAGGCGGGGGTCGCGATCGCGTACACGAACCTCGTCGGGGGCCAGGACGAGCTCGTCTTCGACGGAGGGAGCCTCGCTTTGGCGGCCGATGGCACGCTCATCGGCGCGGGCGTCCAATTCGAAGAGGATCTCGTCGTCACCGAGGTGCCGGTGCCCGAGCGACCTCCGCCCACGGTCCCCGTCGTCGAGATCTCGACGACCCCTCCTGCGTCTCGCGCCCTGTCGACCACCCCGGCGGTCCCCGAGCCGCTCGACCCCGTTGCAGAGGTCTATGCGGCGCTCGTGCTCGGGACCCGTGACTATCTCGCCAAGAACGGTTTTCGCGGTGCCGTCGTCGGGCTGTCCGGCGGCGTCGACTCGTCGCTCGTCGCGACCGTCGCTGCCGATGCGATCGGTGCCGGGCACGTCCACGGGGTCGCGATGCCCTCGCGGTACTCGAGCCCGGGGTCGCTCGCCGACGCTCGGGCCCTTGCGGAGCGGCTCGGCGTCGACTTCCGGGTGGTGCCGATCGAGCCCGCGCACCAGAGCATGGCAAAGGAGCTCGAGATCGCGCTCGGCTCGCCGCCGGTCGGGATCACCGACGAGAACCTCCAGTCCCGCATCCGCGGGATGATCCTCATGGGCATCTCGAACGCCACTGGCTGGATCGTCCTCGCCACGGGCAACAAGAGCGAGATGGCCACGGGCTACTCCACCCTCTACGGGGACTCGGCAGGGGGCTTCGCTGTGATCAAGGACGTGCCGAAGACGCTCGTCTACGAGCTGTGCCGGCACCGCAATGCCCGGGCTGCGGCGCAAGGCGCTCCTCCGCCCGTCCCGAGCGCAGTGCTCGAGAAGCCTCCCTCGGCGGAGCTTCGGCCCACACAGCGCGACGACCAGTCCCTGCCCCCCTACGAGCTGCTCGACCCGATTCTCGAGGCCTACGTCGAGCACGACCGTACGGCTGGCGACCTTGTGGCGGCCGGGTTCGACCCCGACCTCGTCGAGCGTGTCGTGCGGCTCGTCGACGGCGCCGAGTACAAGCGCCGCCAGACGGCGCCCGGCGTCCGCATCACCAACAAGGCCTTCGGGCGCGACCGCCGCATGCCGATCACCAACGGCTATCGACCCGGCCTGTCCGTCGGGGCGGGTGGCTGATGGCGGATCGAACGCTGCGCGACGGACCCCCCGGTGCGCAGGGCGCGCTCGCGCTCAGAGACGCCGCTGTGCGCCACGGCGCCTACCGCTGGGTCGAGCGGCGGCTCTTCGAGCTGACTGGGTCGTGGGCCGCCGCGCCCGGGGTCCCCGACGGCGCGCGGATCTTCTGCTTCGAAGCGAGCGCGCAGCACGCGTGGCACGCCGACCTGTGGCACGCCCGTCTCCCGGTGCTCGCCGGCGTCGATCCGGACCGCTTGACGCAGCCCGTGGGCGCAGCGGTCGAGCCCATGTTGGCGAGCCTCGGCCCCGGTGCGTTCGAGGGGGACGACGAGACCGCCGCCCGCCGCTTCCTCGTCGGCCTCTCCAGGGTGGTGCTGCCGCTCCTCCTCGTCTCGTACCGGGGGTTCGCACGGCGCCTCGTCCCGGTCGCCGACTCCCCGGCCATCCGGGCGGTGACGCTCGTCCTTCGAGACGAGCAGGACGAGCTTGCCCGGGCTCAGGCCCTCGCCGACGAGCTCCTTGCCGAGCCGCGGGCGGCGCAGCAGGCTGCCGAATGGACCCGCGCGCTCGGTGACCTGGCCTTCCAAGGCGGTGACGAAGAGGATCTTCTTCCCTGGTCGGAAGGGGAATTCGCGCGGTGAGGAAAAGAAGGGTCGGGGAGGCTCTTGACCTCCCCTGTAAAATCAGACCACCGGCTGCATGCGCCCACGCAGAGGTCGTGGTCCTTGCGGGGCCGGCACGGGACCGAACGTCCAGACGGTGCCAAACGTACTACATGGGAAGGCTCGGGACGGGTTTTGGCGAAGGAACGCATCGAACGTGACGACGAGGACCTCGTACGTCTGTACCTGACCGACATCGGCCAGTACCCGCTGCTCACCAAGGACGACGAGGTCCGCCTGGCGCAGGCCATCGAAGCCGGTCGCGAGGCCGAAGAGGAGCTGCGCAAGGCGCCCAAGACGCTCGCTGCGGCCAAGAAGCGCGAGCTGCGCCGGACGGTGAACACTGGCGAGCGGGCGCAGCAGACCTTCGTCCAGTCGAATCTCCGCCTGGTCGTCTCGATCGCCAAGAAGTACCAGGCGTCCGGACTGCCCCTGCTCGACCTCATCCAGGAGGGCAACCTCGGCCTGATGCACGCAGTCGAGAAGTTCGACTGGCGCAAGGGGTTCAAGTTCTCGACGTACGCGACGTGGTGGATCCGCCAGGCCATCACCCGCGGCATCGCCAACACCGGACGGACGATCCGCCTGCCCGTCCATGCGGGCGACACGCTCGCGCGCGTCCAGAAGGCGCAGGCGCGTCTCGAGCTGAAGCTCGGTCGCCCTGCGACCCTCGCCGAGCTCGGGGTGGAAGTCGAGATGCCCGAGGACAAGCTCGTGGAGGCGCTGCGGTTCCGCGCGGAGCCGCTCTCGCTTTCCGAGCCGCTGCGGGAGGACGGCGACGCAGAGCTCGGCGACGTGGTGGAGGACCGCTCGGCAGAGTCACCCTTCGAAGTGGCTGCGGTGTCCCTCCTGCCCGAGGAGATCGGTCGCCTCCTCTCGCCCCTCGACGAGCGTGAGCGCGAGATCCTCCGTCTGCGCTTCGGCCTCGACCGCGGCGAGCCGAGGACTCTCGAGGAGGTCGGGGAGCACTTCAACCTCACGCGAGAGCGCATCCGCCAGATCGAGGCCCGGGCGATGTCGAAGCTGCGCCACCCCTCCTCGGACACCGGCGCGAGGGATCTTCTCACCGTCTGACCACAGGGGTAGGATCCCGGCGATGAAGAAGCTGCTGATCCTCGCCATCCTCGTTGCGCTCGGAGTCGTGGCGGCGCGCCGCCTTCGGTCAGCCTGATCCCTTCGAGTCGCTGATTCGCTAGAGCGCGTGGCGCGGCCGCACGCCGCGCCAGCGGGCCGCGTCGGCCAATCTCCCCGTGGCCGGCGCCGCGCCCCGTGCCGCGCGCGCCGGCGCCCTTGCGACGCGTCGTCTCGCCTCCAGGCGCTTGCTCCGCCACCACAACGCGACCGCGCCCGCCATGAGCGCGAGCCCGGTGGTGAGCACGGGTGTCCGCACGCTCATCCGATTGCGCAGCCGTACGGGCTTGGTGAACTGTCGCACCTCCCAGCCCCGCTCGCGAGCGGCACGGGCGAGCGCTCGGTCGGGGTTGACCGCCACAGGGTGGCCCACCGTCTCGAGCATCGGGAGGTCGGTCGCGGAGTCCGAGTATGCCCACGACGCCGAGAGGTCGAGCCCCGTGCGCGCGGCGAGGGCTCGGATGGCCTCGGCCTTTCCCTCGCCGGACGAGTAGAACGCCATCTTCCCCGTGTAGCGCCCCTCGTCGTCGACCTCGCCGACGGAGGCGATCGCGCCGTCGGCGCCGAGGAGCTCCGCGAGCGGCACGACCAGCTCCTCTGGCGAGGCGGAGACGAGGTACACGCGGTCGCCCGAGCGGTGGTGCGCCTCCATCAGCTCGAGCGCCTCGTTGTAGATGAGGGGCTCGACGGTCTCGAGAAGGGTCTCGCGCACGATCTCGCGGACTCGCTCACGCTGCCATCCCTTGGTGAGGGTGAGCATCGACTCGCGGATGCGCGCGAGCCGGTTCTCGTCCGCACCGAGGTGAAGGTAGATCAGCTGACCGATCAGCGCGCGCAGCACGGCACGGCGGTTCACGAGCCCCCCGCGACGGAGGGGCCGGCCGAATGCCGGGATCGAGCCCTTGGCGATGACCGTCTTGTCGAGGTCGAAGAACGCCGCTCTCACGCGGCAATCGTAGGTGGTGCCGCCGAGAGCTCGGTGCACCGCCAAGGGGCGCATGCCTGCCCCGGACGCTGAGGAACCGCCTCAGGTGCCGATGAAGAGGCTCCGGACTGTCTGCTCGACGTCGCTCGTCACGAGCACGAGCACCTCGTCGCCCGACTGCAGCACCGTGTCGCCGCGCGGGACGACCAGCCGGTCGCGCCGGACGACCGCGACAACGGTCGCGTCGCGCGGCACCCCGAGGTCGGCGATCGCGACCCCGTCGGCGGGCGAGTCCTCGGCCAGCGTCACCTCGACGAGATGGGCCGTGCCCCCCTGGAACTGCAGCAGGCGCACGAGCGACCCCACCGAGACCGCCTCTTCGACCAGCGCGGTGAGGAGCTGCGGCGTGGAGACGTAGACGTCGACCCCCCAGCTCTGGTTGAACAGCCACTGGTTCTTCGAGTTGTTGACCCTCGCGACGACCCTCGGCACCGCGAACTCCTGCTTCGCGAGCAACGAGACGACCAGGTTGTCCTCGTCGTCGCCCGTGGCGGCGACCACCACGTCGACGGTCGAGAACCCTGCTGCGTCCAGCGAGGCGACCTCGCAGGCGTCCGCCGCGATCCAGTGCACCCGGGGCAGCTCGACGCTGCGTTGCTGGGCGAGCTCCGGATCCTGCTCGAGGACGAGCACCTCGTGACCGCTCGCCTGGAGGTCCCGGGCGATGGCGGTCCCGACGCTCCCGGCCCCGGCGATGGCGACCTTCATCGGCGGGCTCGCTCGGGCTCGCCCAGCGGGCCGGGCCCCGCAGCGCAGCGCCGTTGGAGCTCCTCGAGCGCGTGATGGGTGACCGCGATGTGGAGGAGGTCCCCCTCCTGCCCGATCAGGTCGTCGGTGCCGAGGCGCGGCACGCCCGCTCTGGTCACCGCGACGAGGGAGATCTCGCCGGGCAGGTCGATGTCCGCGAGACGCCGGCCCGCCCACGCCTCTGGAAGCTCGCGCTGGATGAGCCGCACCTTGCCCGAGGGGTCGGACCACTCGGTGGCGACCACGTCGGGCAGCAGACGGCGCCGCACCTGGTCGATGGTCCAGGTGACGGTCGCGACGGTGGGGATCCCGAGCCGCTGGTAGATCTCGGCTCGGCGCGGATCGTAGATGCGGGCGACGACGTGATCGATCCCGTAGGTCTCCCGTGCGATGCGCACGGTGAGGATGTTGCTGTTGTCGCCGCTCGTGACCGCGGCGAGCGCGTCCGCCCGCCTGGCCCCCGCCTCGTCGAGGTGGTCCCGGTCGAATCCCGATCCGTGCACCCGCTGGCCCGGCCAGTCGTCGGGGAGGCGCCGGAACGCGCGCGGGTTCCGGTCGATGAGCGCGACCGAGTGGCCCTCGGCGGTCAGAGAGACCGCGAGTCCGGAGCCAACCCGTCCGCAGCCGACCACCACGACGTGCATCCGGCAAGTGCTACACGTCGCGCCGCCCGCTGTAAAGGCCGCCCGCGCCGGCCGCGCCACCCGCGCCGAGCGGGTGACCCCCGGCGGCCCGGCACGAAATGCCCCGGCGGTGTAGCTCTACGCTTGCGAGGATGTCCGACAACGACGAGGGAGCCGACGCGACCCGACTGCCGGTCGCGGGACCGCTTCCGCCACCGTCGATGACACGGCCGTCGGCCATACCCGTCGACTCGGGCGCCGCGTACCCCGAGACGCTCCGTTACCGCCTGAAGAACCGGCTGCTCGGTCCCCCCCTCGTCTCCGAGCAGCTCCGCAGCGAGCGGCTCAGCCGGCCGATCGCGCTGGGCGTGCTCGCGCCGGACTGCATCTCGTCCTCGGCCTACGGCACCGAGGAGATGCTCACCCAGCTGGTGCCCTTCGTGGGGCTCGCGGCGTTCACGCTCGTCGTGCCGATCACCCTCGCGATCCTCGGCGTCCTCTTCTTCGTCACCCTCTCGTACCTCGACGTGATCCGGCTGTACACCAAGGCTGGAGGCTCCTACGTGGTGGCGCGGGACAACTTCGGTCCCAAGGTTGCCCAGGTCGCCGCGGTCGCTCTCCTCATCGACTACACGGTCACCGTCGCGGTCCAGACGTCGGCGGGTACGGCGGCGTTGACCAGCGCCGTGCCCGCCCTGGTGCCCTGGACGGTCCCCATCACCGTGGGCGTCGTGCTGGTCCTCCTCTACGGCAACCTGCGCGGCATCCGGGAAGCCGGAAAGTTCTTCGCGTTCCCGACGTACTTCTTCGTGCTCAGCCTGGCCGGGGTGATCGTGGCCGGCTACGTGAAGGCGGCGCTCGGCGACCTGCACCCCCGGCCGATCCCGCCGCATCACCTCCTTTACGGCCATCACTTCGGATCGCCGGGGAGCGGGTTGCTGATGGGGCTGGCGTTCATCACGTTGCTGCGCTCGTTCGCGAACGGTGGGTCGTCGCTCACCGGTCTCGAAGCGATCTCCAACGGCGTGAGCGCCTTCCGCCGGCCCGAGTCGCGCAACGCCCGGGTGACGCTCGTCGCGATGAGCTCGGTCCTCGCCTTCCTCGTCTTCGGCGTCACCATGCTCGCCCGCTGGACGCACGCGGTCCCCTATGCCGCGGGGTCTCCCACCGTGCTCTCCCAGGAGGTGCAGGACATCGCAGGTCACGGGGTCGTGTACTACGTGGTGCAGATCGCGACCCTGCTCATCCTCTACACGGGGGGCAACACCAGCTTCAACGGGTTCCCGTACCTGGCGAGCTTCGTGGCGGGCGACCAGTTCCTCCCTCGCCAGCTGACCCGCCGCGGTCACCGGCTCGCCTTCTCGAGCGGGATCGTCCTGCTGGCGGTCGTGTCGCTCGCGTTGATCACGGCGTTCCGGGCGAACGTCGACTCGCTCGTGGCCCTGTACGCGATCGGGGTGTTCACGGGGTTCGCCATGGCGGGCTCGGGGTTGGTGAAGCACCATCTCAGCGAGCGGGGGCCGCACTGGCGGCGCAGCGTCTTGGTGAACGGCTTCGCCGCCGTGCTCACCGCGAGCGTGGTGCTCATCTTCGCCTTCGCGAAGTTCCTCGAGGGGGCGTGGGTGGTGGTCGTCGTGGGCCCGCTCATGTACTGGGGCCTCATCAGAATGCACAGGCAGTACGTTCGCGAGGATGAGGAGCTCGAGGTGAGCGCGGCCGGGATGGCCCAGGAGCCGATCCTCCGCCACCACGCCGTGATCGTCCTTGTGGACAGCCTGGACATGGCGACGGCGAGGGCGATCCAGTACGCCCGGACGCTGTCGCCTGACGAGCTGCGCGCGGTCCACTTCGACATCGACAGCAGGGCCACCCGCGCGCTCGAGGCGGAGTGGGGCCGCCTCGGCTTCTCCCGGCTGCCGCTCGACATCGTCGAGGTGCCGGACCGGCGACTCGGGCGAGCCGCCCTCGAGCTGGTCGCCGAGACCGTGTCCGACGGCGACACCGAGTGCACCGTCATCCTCCCGCGCCGCGGCTTCGTCTGGGGATGGCAGCGGCTCCTCCACGACCGGACGGCCGACAAGATCGCCGGCATCGTGAGCCAGGTGCCACATGTCAGCGCGACCATCGTGCCGTACAACCTGCACCGCTCGTCGACCCGCGGCGCGACGAGGCGCAACGTGGCGGCGCGTATGGCAGCACAGGCCGTCGCCACCGCAGCGAGCAACGGGCGACGCTTTGCGACGGCATCGCCCGAGCGACGGGCGGCCCCAGGGGGGGGAGGAGAGGCAGAAGGAGCGCAGAGGGCGGAAGGCACAAAGGACCGGCTGCCCGAGAGGAAGCGGACCGACCGCACGGCCCAGCTCAGCGATGCGGACCAGGCACTGGCGAAGCGGGCGATCGACTCGCGTCCCATCGGCGATGTCGAGTGGCGCCAGCGCGTGAGGGTCGCGGGTCGCGTCAAGTCCGTCAGGGTGCAGCCGAGCGCCGGCACCTCCAATCTCGAAGCGACCCTGGCCGACCAGACCGGCGGCATCCTCCTCGTCTTCCAGGGTCGCCCCAAGATCCCGGGGATCGAACCCGGCGCGAGGCTGGTGGCCGAGGGGATGGTCGGTGCCTGGGGGAGGAAGCTCGCCATCTTGAACCCCGACTACGAGCTGGTGGGCCAACGGGACACCGATGGCGACCTCGTCCCACCTGAGGCGGGATGAGGCGGACGAGCCAGGCGAGTGGGAGGGGCCGCGCTGGAGCCTGCCGCGGCCCCAGGGTCGCCGCCGGCTCTTGCCCCGCACTTGCCGGTGGCTCTTGGCGGGGCTCTGCCCCGGCTCTTGCCGGTGGCCCAGGAGGTGGCTATCGTCCCCTGCGCCTCGGGGGCTGTACCTCGGGGCGTCCTCCCGCACGGCACCGCCGGTGCCCGTGCCGGCGGGCGGCCAGGAGCCGATCGGACGCAGCGGGCAGGCGCCGAGGAGATGTCCAGCCGAGAAGAGCCCGAGAAGATCGAGATGAGGTGTGGCCCGCAGCGCAGGGCAGCGTGGAACCGGAGAAGGTGCATTGAGCGAAGTCGGTGGCGTGAACCAAGTCGCAGCCCTCGACGCGCGGGCGTGCGGCCCAGCACGGACGTAGGTCGGAAAGGACGGCGAGGATGCCGCACCCCGTTGTAGCGGAGGGCAGCTACCAGGCCTTCCACTTGGGCTCTGCCGACGAGATCTGGCTGATCTTGGCCCTGGTGGCGGGCCTGATCGGTATCGGCACCGGCGTGGTGCTCATGCGGGGCGTCCTTGCCGCGGACACGGGCACCGACAAGATGCGCCAGATCGCGCACGCCATCCAAGAGGGAGCGGAGGCGTTCCTGCGCCGCCAGTTCCGCACCATCCTCATCATCGTCGTCCCCCTCGCAGTCCTGATCTTCTTCACGGCCACCAAGGTGACCAGACCGGACGGCTCGGTGGCGCTCTCCTTCGGGGAGGCCGGCATCTACCGGGTGATCTGCTTCCTCTTCGGCGCGGCGTTTTCGGGGCTCACCGGTTTCATCGGGATGAGCATGGCGGTACGGGGGAACGTGCGCACCGCCGCCGCGGCCGCTCGAGGAGGGCGGATGGCCGGGGCGCTCCAGGTGGCTTTCCGCACCGGTGCGATCACCGGCATGCTCTGCGTGGGGCTCGGCCTGCTCGGTGCCACGTCGATCGTGCTCATCTTCCAGAACACCGCGACGGCCGTGCTCATCGGGTTCGCCTTCGGCGCCTCGTTGCTCGCCCTGTTCATGCGTGTCGGCGGCGGGATCTTCACGAAGGCCGCGGACGTCGGCGCCGACCTCGTCGGCAAGGTCGAGGCCGGCATCCCAGAAGACGACCCGCGCAACGCGGCGACCATCGCCGACAACGTCGGCGACAACGTCGGTGACTGCGCCGGCATGGCCGCGGACCTCTTCGAGTCCTACGAGATCACGATCATCTCGTCGCTCATCCTCGGCTACTCGGCGTTCCACAGCCTCGCGGGCCATTCGGCCGACCCGACCCCTGCGGTGATCTACCCGCTCATCGTGCCCGCCATGGGGATCGTGGCGTCGATGATCGGGGTGTACGCGGTTCGCGCCCGGACCAAGGACCGCAACGCCATGGCGCCGATCAACCGGGGCTTCTGGCTCGCCGCGCTGCTCACCGTCATCGGTGCCTTCTTCGTCGCGGACTACTACGTCCACGACCTGACGGTCTTCTGGGCGGTGCTCACCGGCGTGGGGCTCGCGCTCGTCCTCAGCCAGATCACCGAGCAGTTCACCTCGACGGAGCGAAGCCCGGTCCGCGAGATCGCCGAGTCGGCACGCACCGGGCCCGCGACGACGGTGCTCTCGGGGTTCTCGGCGGGCCTCGAGTCCTCGGTGTGGGCGATCATCGCCATCGCCATCGCCATCGGCGTGGCGGTCGGTCTCGGTGGCGGCAACATCGAGCTCTCGCTCTACCTCGTGGCGCTTATCGGCATCGGCCTGCTTGCGACGACCGGCATGGTGGTCTCCGAGGACAGCTTCGGCCCGGTCTCGGACAATGCGGCCGGGGTTGCCGAGATGTCCGGAGAGTTCACGGGTGAAGCCGAGCGGATCATGGTGAGCCTCGACGCCGTCGGCAACACGACCAAGGCGATCACGAAGGGTGTCGCGATCGGCTCAGCGGTCATCGCTGCCGTCGCGCTGTTCGCCTCCTTCGTGGAGACCGTCGGCTCGCAGTTCCACCTCGCGGCGGCGAAGCTCTTCAGCGACACCCACACCCAGGTCAACGTGTCGAACCCGACGACGTTCATCGGTCTGCTCATCGGCGGTTCGATCGCCTTCCTCTTCTCCTCCCTCGCGATCCGGGCCGTCGGGCGCTCTGCAGGGACCGTGGTCCAGGAGGTACGCCGCCAGTTCCGGGAGCATCCCGGCATCATGGACTACACCGAGCAGCCGGAGTACGGCCGGGTCATCTCGATCTGTACCGCCGCGGCCCAGCGGGAGCTCGCCACCCCTGCGCTGCTCGCGATCCTCTCTCCGGTCATCGTCGGATTCGGCATCAACTACCTGGCGCTCGGCGGCTTCCTCGCAGCGGCGATCCTCACCGGTCAGCTCATGGCGAACACGTTGTCCAATTCGGGAGGTGCCTGGGACAACGCCAAGAAGTACATCGAGGACGGCCACGAAGGGGGCAAGGGGTCGGATCCGCACAAGGCGGCCGTCATCGGCGACACGGTGGGCGACCCCTTCAAGGACACCGCCGGACCCGCGCTCAACCCTCTCATCAAGGTCATGAACCTGGTGTCCCTCCTCGTGCTCCCGGTCGTGCTCACCCTGCGCCACAGCGATGTCCGCTACGTGATCGCCGGAATTGCGCTCGTCGTGCTGCTCGCCGCGATCGCGTTCTCGAAGCGCAAGGCCCAGGGGATGGACGTCTCCCTGCCAGTGTCGGGCACCGAGACGCCTGCCGCCGCGGCGGCGTCCACGATTGCCGCGGCGGACTGACTCGGGCGTACGGCCCGGTCCTCGTCACGATGCCTTCCTCGCACCTCGAAGGAGCCCCGAGCCTGTCGTCGTGGGCCTGTCGTCGTGAGCCAGGGAGGTAGCTCGGTGGAGCGGGCGCGAGAGGGAGGTGCACGCCTTGGGTAGGGCGCTCGTCATCGTCGAGTCCCCGGCCAAGGCGCGCACGATCTCGCGGATGCTCGGACCCGAGTTCGTGGTCGAGTCGTCCGTCGGCCACATCCGGGACCTCCCGCGCGGTGCCGACGAGGTGCCCGCCGCCTACAAGACCGAAGAGTGGGCTCGCCTCGGAGTCGACGTGAACAACGGCTTCAAGCCTCTCTACGTCGTCTCTCCCGAGAAGCGGTCGGTGGTCGCCAATCTGAAGGCCCGCCTGAAGGACGCCGACGAACTCTACCTCGCCACGGACGAAGACCGAGAAGGCGAGTCGATCGCATGGCACCTCACCGAGGTGCTCGCGCCCCACGTGCCGGTGAAGCGGATGGTGTTCCACGAGATCACCCCCGCGGCGATCCGGCGCGCGGTGCAGGAGTGGCGCGAGCTCGACCGCCGGCTGGTGGACGCGCAGGAAGCCCGTCGGATCCTCGACCGCCTCTACGGTTACGAGGTCTCGCCGGTGCTGTGGCGCAAGGTGATGCCGCGCCTTTCGGCGGGGCGGGTGCAGAGCGTCGCCACGCGCATGGTCGTCGAGAGGGAACGGGCGCGTATGCGGTTCCGCTCCGCGACGTGGTGGGGGGTCGAGGGCACCTTCGCGCCGACACCGGTGGCATCGGCTGACGGCGGGGAGGAGTCCGCCGGAGCCGAGCCGGCGCAGTTCGCGGCGACCCTCGTCTCGCTCGACGGCACTCCGATCGCCACGGGAAAGGACTTCGACGAGCACGGGGAGGTGGGGGGTCGGGTGCGCGTCCTCGCCGAGGCGGAGGCCCGAGCGCTCGCCGAGGGGCTCGCCGGAGGGGTCTTCACCGTCCGGGCGGTCAGCGAGCGGCCATTCCGCCGATCTCCTGCTGCGCCGTTCATGACCTCGACGCTCCAGCAGGAGGCCGGGCGCAAGCTCCGGCTCAGCGCGCAGCGGGCGATGCAGGTCGCCCAGCGCCTCTACGAGCAGGGTTGGATCACCTACATGCGCACCGACTCGACGACCCTCTCGGACGAGGCGCTCGCGGCCGCCCGCGCCCAGGCGACCGCCCTCTACGGGACCGAGTACGTGCCGCCGCAGCCGAGGCGCTATGAGCGCCGGGTCAAGAACGCGCAGGAGGCGCACGAGGCGATCCGGCCGGCCGGCGACGTCTTCCGCACTCCCGACGAGGCGTCCCACAGCCTCCACGGCGAAGAGCTGCGTCTCTACGAGCTCGTCTGGAAGCGGACCGTCGCCTCCCAGATGGTCGACGCGATCGGGACGAGCGCGCAGGTTAGGATGGTTGCGACGATGCCCGGGAGCGCCGCTGCTCTCGCCGGCTCGGAGGCGGGGGTCTCCGCGAGCGGGCGGGTCATCTCGTTTCCGGGCTTTCTCCGGGCGTACGTGGAGGGCGAAGACGACCCAGAGGCGGAGCTCGCCGACCGTGAGGTCGTCCTGCCGCACCTCGTGCGAGGTGACCGGGTGCGTGCGCTCGAGCTCGAGGCCGGGCCGCACGCCACCCAGCCCCCCGCCCGGTACACCGAGGCGTCGCTCGTCAAAGCCATGGAGGAGCTCGGCGTCGGGCGCCCTTCCACGTACGCGAGCATCATCTCGACCATCCTCGACAGGGGGTACGTCTGGAAGAAGGGCACCGCGCTCGTGCCCAGCTTCACCGCCTTTGCCGTCGTCGGCCTGCTCGAGCGCTACTTCCCCGACCTCGTGGACTACGGCTTCACGGCGGCCATGGAAGACGAGCTCGACGAGATCGCGAGCGGGCGGGAGGAGGCGCTTCCCTGGCTCACCCGCTTCTACTTCGGCGAGGCGCGTGGAGAGAGGAAAGGAAAGCAAGAAGAGAACGGCGACGCCACCAGGCGGGCCGGCGCCGGTGCGCCCGGCGGGGAGACGGACACGGCTCGGCTGGGCCTGAAGGAGGCGGTCGCCGAGCATCTCGGTGCGATCGACGCGAGGGAGATCAACTCCATCCCGATCGGCGTCGACGCCGAAGGCCGCCAGGTCGTCGCCCGGGTGGGGCGTTACGGTCCCTACCTCCAGCGTGGGGAGGACCGTGCCTCGATCCCCGAGGACCTCGCGCCCGACGAGCTCACCATCGATCGGGCGGAGGCGCTCCTCGACGCGCCGTCCAACGACCGCGTGCTCGGGACCGATCCCGAGACGGGCCTCGAGGTCGAAGTGCGGGCGGGGAGGTATGGACCCTACGTACAGCTCGGCCCCAGCACCGATGGCGGCAAGCCGCGGACCGCGTCGCTGTTCAAGTCGATGTCGCCGGCGACCCTCACGCTCGAGCAGGCGCTCGAGCTGCTCCGCCTGCCGCGGACCGTTGGGACCGATCCCGAGAGCGGCGAGGAGATCCTCGCAGCGAACGGCCGCTTCGGCCCCTACCTGAAGCGTGGCAGCGACACGCGGAGCCTCCTCTCCGAGGAGCAGCTGTTCACCGTGACGCTGGAAGACGCGCTCGCCCTCTTCGCCCAGCCGAAAACCCGCAGAGGCCGCGCGCAGGCATCTGGACCGCTCCGAGAGCTCGGTGCCGACCCCGAGACGGGGCTGCCGCTCGTGGTGCGCGAGGGCCGCTTCGGCCCCTACGTCAGCGACGGCACCACCAACGCGTCGTTGCGCAAGGGCGACGATCCGATGACCATCACGGTCGAGCGCGCCTCGGAGCTGCTTGCGGACCGCAGGGCAGCCGGCCCGCCGGCGCGCCGGCGGACCGCGCCGAAGAAGACCGCGGCGAAGAAGACCGCGGCGAAGAAGACCGCGGCGAAGAAGACCGCGGCGAAGAAGACCGCGCCGAAGAAGACCGCGCCGAAGAAGCAGCCCCGCGGGAGGCCGGCGCAGGGCGGCTCCGAGGAGACGGCGAGCGGGTGACGCTCGGGGGCGGGCGGCTCGTCGCGTTGGAGGGGGTCGACGGCAGTGGCAAGTCGACGCAGGCGAGGATCCTCGCTCGATCGCTCGGCGCGACGCTCACCTTCGAGCCCGGCGCGACGGCGCTCGGCCAGGCGATCCGGCGCCTGCTCCTCGAGCCCGGCGCTCCGGCACCCGACGTGCGGTCAGAGGCGCTCCTCGTGGCGGCGGACCGGGCGCAGCACGTCGCCGAGGTGGTCCTCCCCGCGCTCGACGCCGGCCAGCTGGTCGTGACCGACCGCTTCTCGGGATCGACGCTCGCCTACCAGGGCTACGGCCGCGGCCTGCCACCTGACGAGCTGCGCCCGATCGTGACGTGGGCTGCGCGCGGGCTCGAGGCCGACCTCAACGTCGTGGTCGACGTCCCGCTGCCGGTGGCGCGCGCCCGCCTCGCGCAGGTGGCCACGGACCGCCTGGAGCGCCTCGACGAGGAGTTCTTCTCGCGGGTTCGCGAGGGGTACCTCGCCCTTGCGGCGCAAGACCCCCGGCGCTGGGTGGTCGTCGACGGTGACGGTGACGTCGCCGCCGTCGCCGCGGCGCTCCGTGACGTGGTCGTCCGGCGCCTCGAGATCGCCTCGGCGGAGAGGAGCCGGCCGTGAGCCCGCCAACCGACGAGCGCCCGTCCGCCGCGCTCTTCGACGCGGTCGTCGGACAGGAGCGGGCGGTGGCCGCTCTGCGCGCCGCAGCCCGTCACCCGGTGCACGCGTACCTCCTGGTCGGCGAGCCCGGTTCGGGGCCGCGCGCGGCCGTGCGCGGCTTTGCCGCGGCGCTGCTCTGCCCGGACGGTGGATGCGGCGCGTGCGACACCTGCCGCCGAGCCCTCGCCGGCGTCCATCCCGACTTGGTCGTCGTCGAGAGGACCGGCGCCGCGATCGATGTGGACGACGCCCGTCGGCTCAGCGCCCTGGCCGTGCGGCGTCCGCTCCAGGCGCAGCGCCAGGTGCTCGTCGTCGGCGACGCCCACCTTGCCGACCGTGCCGCGCCCGCGCTGCTCAAGACCCTCGAGGAGCCGCCGGCAGCGACGGTGTTCGTCCTGCTCGCCGACGACGTGCCGCCCGACCTCGCGACCGTCGCGAGCCGATGCGTCGAGATCCCGTTCCCGCCCGTTGGGACCGCCACCATCGCAGCGTGGCTCGCCGAAGGCGGGGAGGACCCGGAGCGGGCGCGGCTCGTCGCAGAAGGTGCCGGCGGCAGCGTGGAGAGGGCGAGGCTGCTCGCTGAGGACCCGGGCTTCGTCGACCGCCTCGCGCTGTGGCGGTCGATCCCGTCGCGTCTGGACGGGCACGGCGCGGTCGCCGGAGCGCTCGCGCGCGAGCTGCTCGCCGCGACCGACCGGGCGCTGGCGCCGCTCCGTCGCGTGCACGAAGCGGAGCTCGCCGCCCTCGAGACGGACGCCAAGGCCATGGGCGAGCGGGGCCTCCCGGGCCGCAAGGAGGTGCTCGAACGCCAGCACCGCGAAGAGCGGCGCTGGCGGACCGAGGAGCTCCGGATCGGCCTGGGGGTCCTTGCCGGCACCTACCGCGACCGTCTCGCAGACTCGCTGGCGCCCGATCCCGGCTGGGCGGCCCTGCGGCGCCCCGACGAGGCGAGGGCGTACGGGGCGGCGGTGGCGCTCGTGACCGAGTCGGCGGCCGGGCTCCGGCGCAACGCGCAGGAGACGCTCCTCCTCGAGGCGCTTCTCGTGCGCCTCGCGCGCCTCGACGCCTGAGCTCCGCTGCCCCGGGGGGCGTGGGGGCCCGGGGCGCCCGGTCGGCGCGTTGTGGGCCTGCGTCGGGCGCGCCTACGATCTCGGGGCTGGGTCGGCGACGGCCGGCGGGTCGGGTCCGAGGCCGTGACCCGACCAGCGAACGCCTGGGTAGCTCAGTCGGCAGAGCAGCGCACTCGTAACGCGCAGGCCGTGGGTTCAAGTCCCACCCCAGGCTCCCGGTGACCACTTCCGTCCGCCCTCCGGCTGCCGCGCGGCCCGACCCGGCGCTGCTCAGGTCCTTCCGAGACGTGGTCGGCGACCCGCAGGTCCTCACCGAGCCCGACGTCGTGGCCTCGTACACGGTCGACTGGACCGGCCGGTTCGTGGGCGCGACGCCGGTGGTCGTGCGGCCCGGATCGGCGGAGGAGGTCGCCGAGCTGGTGGCGCTCTGCCGCGACCGCGGTGTCGCGATCGTGCCCCAGGGCGGCAACACCGGCATGGTCGGCGGCGGCGTCCCCCTCCACGGCGAGGTGGTCGTGAGCCTCCGTCGGCTGGCGGGGGTGGGGCCGGTCGATGCGGCGGGGGGCCAGCTGAGCGCCCAGGCCGGCGCGACGCTGGCCGACGTCCAGGTGGCGGCGCGCGACGCCGGGTGGGCCTACGGGGTGGACCTCGGGGGTCGGGACAGCGCCACCATCGGGGGGAACGTCGCCACCAACGCGGGGGGGCTCCGGGTCCTGCGCTATGGCGACACCAGGGCCCAGCTGCTCGGGGTCCAGGCGGTGCTCGGCAACGGCGACGTCGTCGAGCACCTCGGCGGCCTCTTGAAGGACAACACCGGCTACGCCCTGCACTCCCTCTTGTGCGGGAGCGAGGGAACCCTCGGCATCGTGACCGCCGTCCGCCTCCGCCTCGTGCCGCCGGCGCCGTACCGGGTCGCCGCGATCCTGGGCGTGAGGGACACCGCGTCGGCGGTCGCCGCAGCCCAAGCGCTCCGGCGCGGCCTCCCCACGCTGTCTGCGGCGGAGCTGATGCTGCCTGCAGGTGTGGAGCTCGTGTGCGAGGTGACCGGCGCACCGCTCCCGCTCGCCGGGCAGCACGGGGCCTACCTGCTCGTGGAGGCGTCAGGGACTGCGGACCCGGCCGGGGAGCTGACGGAGGCCGTTGCCGGGCTCGACGGCATCGAGGATGCGGCGGTCGCCCTCGACCCCCGGCGCATCGCCGCGCTCTTCGGGTACCGCGAGGGCCACACCGAGGCGATCAACTCGCTCGGCGTGCCCCACAAGCTCGACGTGACCTTGCCGCACGAGGTCCTCGCCGAGACGGTCGGACGGCTTCCCTCGATCGTGCATGGCGTGGCCCCAGCGGCCTCTGTGTGGCTCTTCGGCCACGTCGGCGACGGCAACATCCACGTGAACGTGACCGGCGTCGCCCCCGACGACGAGCGGGTCGACGATGCGGTCTTCAAGGCGGTTGCCGCCGTCGGCGGGAGCATCAGCGCCGAGCACGGGATCGGGACGGCGAAGCGCAGGTGGCTCGGCCTCAATCGCAGCCCGGCGGAGCTGCGGGCGTTCGCCGCGCTCAAAGCCGCGCTGGACCCCGAAGGGATTATGAACCCTCACGTGCTCGTGGACGTGCCGGTGACAGAAGTGCGCGCACAGTCGCGCATCGCTGCCGCGAACGCCTCTGCGCGCTCTCGGTAGTCGCGGAACTGCCCGAAGCTGGGCGCGGCTGGCGAGAGCAGCACCACTCCTGGCCGCCCGTCTGGGCCCGTTCGGCAGCGAGCCCAGGCGAACGCCGCCGCGGTCGCGTCGGCGAGCTCGTCGAAGTCGGCAGCCTCTGCCCCTGCTGCGCGCACGGCGTCGCCGATGCGCGCACCGGCCGCGGGAAGCGTCGCAACGAACGTCTCGGGGTGCCGGGACGCGATCGATTCGGCGAGGAGGCGGTAGTCGATGCCCCGGTCCTGGCCGCCCACGAGGAGTGCGATCGGTCGGCCGCCGAGCGTGTCGAGCGCGGCCAGGGTCGGCAGCACGTTGGTCGAGAGCGAGTCGTCGACGAACTCGACGCCCTCTACGACCCCGATGGGGCGGAACCGGTGGTCGAGCGGCGTGAAGCCCGCGGCGGCGTGCGCGAGCAGCGCGTCGTCATCGGCCTCGGGGATCCCGAGGCCGATGAGGCAGGCGCGCGCGACGAGCGCGTCGCGGTGGTAGTGGCGTCCGGGCAGTCCCAACGCGGCCGTCCACGGGCCGTCGAGCTCGGGGTCGCCCTCGGCGACCCACCAGACCTCGGGGCCGAGCAGCGCCGCGTGCGCCCGGAGGACCTCGCTCGAGGCGTCCGCGACCGTGAGGGCAGCGCCCGGCTGGCTGCACAAGGACAGCTTGTCGGCGTAGTAGGTCTCCTCGGAGCCGTGCCAGTCCAGGTGGTCCGGCGCGAGCGACGTGACCGCCACGACCGGTGGCGAGGACGCGACGTCGGCCGCCTGGAAGCTCGAGGTCTCGACGACCCAAACGTCCCAGTCGTCCCCGGCGCCCGGATCCCACGGGGGGAGTCCGATGTTGCCCGCCACCAGGCAGCGCAGCCCGAGACCGGCGAGAAGATGGCCGGCGAGCGCGGCCGTGGTGCTCTTGCCCTTGGTGCCGGTCACGCACACGACGCGGGCACGGTCGGCGTCCTCGAGCCACAGGCCGAGCCCGCCGGCGACCGCGACACCCGCGTCGATGAGCGCACGGACTCGCGGGCCGTGACGACTGATCCCCGGGCTCTTCACGACCACCTCGCACGACGCGAGGGCCTCGAGCCCCGCGTCGCCCGAGAGGACGCGGAGCCCGCCGAACGCCGGCGCCGCCGGGCGGTCGTCGACCACCACGGGCACGACGCCCATTCGCCGGAGGCGGCGGAGGTTGGCGGCGCCCTCCGTGCGGAGCCCCCACAGCCCGACGCGCGCCCCGGCGAGGTCGGACCAGCCGAGAGACGGCCGGTCCCGCGCTCGCGCGCCGTCGAGGGCCCTGCTCACCGCGGGTGCACGCGGACGTCGCGGCCAGAGGCGACCTCCTCGCGGTAGCGCGGCGGGACGAAGTCCCTCCCGTCGGCCGAGAGCAGGCGGCGGAGGGCACAGTCGCGTCGCGCCGTGTCTCCCCACCGGGGTGTCGCGGCGCGGACGTCCGCGGCGAGGGTCTGGAGCTGAGCTGTGCCCCGGCGGTCCGGCCGGGCGGCGGCGAGCACCGCGGCCGCCCGGCACTCCTCATCGTCGCCCACGCACTCGAAGGGCTTCTGGGTGCCCCCGGCACCGATCAACGCCCGGAAGTTGGCAGCGAGCGTCTGGTTGCCGAGCGGCTCCCTGCCGTCGAAGATGCTCGAGAGCGCGGCGGCGTCGAGGTACGGCGACAGCACGAGGTCGACGAAGCAGCACTTGTCGCACGTCCCGCACCAGTGATCGAGCCGCTGCCGGGGATCGATGGCAAAGGCGCGGTTGCAGCTCGTAAAGACGCGGTGGTAGCGGTCCAGGCCTGCCAGCTCCCTTGCGACCCAGAGCTCCGAACGTGCCCGCAGGTAGGAGAAGTACTCGGGCGCCGGCGCGAGCGACCCGGCGAGGAGGGAGCGGAACGCGGTCTCGAACGCCTCGCTCTTCGACCACTGGTGGTTGACAGGGCGGCCCCGCGCCCAGATCGTCGGCGAGGAGGCGGACCGCTCGTTGGACATCACGACCGCGCCGTGCCCTCCGAGCACCGCCGCCGTCACCGCGATCGCAGAGAGGATCCCGGTGACCGGCACGTGACCGTTCAAGAATCCGTGGTCGCCGGAGCGGAGCACCGCCGGGTCGATCTGGCGTGCCGCGCGCACGACCGGCAGACCGGTTGCCGCGGCCGCCTCCTCGATCGCCGCGAAACGGTCGCCCACCCGGGACACCACGAACAGCGACGTCCCCGGCTCGCGGCGCGCGACATGCTCGGCGGTCACCACCGAGTCCATGCCCGCGCCGAAGGGCACGAGAGGGCGGTCCTCCCGCAGGGCCGCAAACGCGGGGGGCCGAGCGTCGATCCGGGGCCCGACGACCTCGATCGTCGAGAGGTCCATCTTGTTGCGGTGGGCGAACTCCCCCAGTCCTTCGACGTAGAAGGTCCGCAGGAACGCTCGCTCCTCTGCGGTCGTCGCCGTCGCGCCGAGGTCCACCACCGGCGGAGCCGCGGTCTTGTAGTAGGAGACTCCTGCCAGGAGGAACAGGATGCGGGCCGCCGCGTCAGCGGCCTTTGAGCCCCACGCGGCGGCCCAGGCCTCTCTTTCATCGGCGCGGGCGGGTGGCTCGAAGGCGACCTCTTCTTTGAACCGGCGTCGGCCGAGCGCGTACCGGCAGACGATCCGCCCCCTTGCGGCGTCGACCTCGTAGTCCTCGTAGACGAACCGCCCGGTACTCATCCTGAGCCAGATGCTACGAGGGGCCGCACGCCTCAGCGCAGGCGCGCGAGCAGCCCGAAGCGCCCGCAGGGCCGAGCCACCCGGTCGCTGAAGAACGGGCCGTCACCGCTCGCGAACGGGGACGCCGCGATGTGGTCCTCGGCGATCCCGGCCGCGAGGAGCTGGAGCCGGTTGGCCCCGGCGACGTCCAACCGCCACCGGTCGCCGTGCTCCCAGAGCACGCGGTCCGCCTGCGCGCCCAAGGCGGTCCTCGCGGCCGATGCCACCTCCGCGCCGACCACGTAGGCGGTGGGCGACACCGTGGGGCCGATGATCGCGGTCGTCCGATCGGCGCGCGCCCCGAGCGCGGCCATCGTCTCGAGCGCCGAGGCCACGGCGCCGCCGACCGCGCCGCGCCAGCCCGAGTGGACGGTGGCGAGGACGCGCGCGTCGGGGTCGACAAGGAGCACCGGCGAGCAGTCCGCCACGAGCGTCACAAGCACTGGGCCCGGCACCGCCGTGACGAGCGCGTCGGTCGCGTCGACCGCGTCCCGCGCGCTGCGGGCGCCGCGCCCGGCGTCGGCCGCGCCGACCACGGTCGCGAGGGTGCCGTGCACCTGCGCCGCGAAGATCAGGTCGTCGAGGGACGCGCCGAGCGCGCTCGCAGCACGCCGGCGGTTCTCGACGACCGCCTCTGGGTCGTCGCCGACGTGCAGTCCCAGGTTGAGCGCCCGGTAGGTGCCCGTCGAGACGCCGCACTCGCGCGTCGTCACGACCGCGTCGACGCCCAGGTCGGCGAGCCACGGCCACGAGAGGACCTCGACGTCGCCGGCACGGGTGAGCTGGGCGTCCGCCGCGCTGGATGGGGGTCGGGCGATCATGGCGGGCCGAGGCTACCTGCACCGGAGGCGGCCAGGGTCGGCGTCCTCTCGCGCCTCAAGCGCGGCGCGTGCCGGTGTGGTCGACCCCCCCCGTGGTGGCTAGGGTCTCGTGCATGGCCGATCGGGCCCTGTTCGCTGAGCAGGCGATGGAGCACATGCCCGCCCTCTACACGGCGGCGCTGCGCATGACGCGCAACGCCGCCGACGCAGAGGATCTCGTCCAGGAGACCTACCTCAAGGCGTACCGGGCGTTCGACTCTTTCACCGAGGGCACCAACCTGAAGGCCTGGCTCTACCGGATCCTCACCAACACCTACATCAACACCTACCGGGCCGCGAGACGGCGGCCGGAGGTGAGCGACGTCGAGGACGTAGAGGACCTGTACCTCTACCACCGCCTGGCTCCCGGCGACGGCTCGGAGCGCAGCGCCGAGGAGGAGGTGCTCGCCGGGTTCACCGACGACGAGGTGAAGGAAGCCATCGAGGCGCTTCCCGACGCTTTCCGCATCGCCGTGCTCCTTGCCGACGTCGAGGGGTTCAGCTACAAGGAGATCGCCGACATCACCGAGGTCCCGATCGGCACGGTCATGAGCCGCATTCATCGGGGAAGAAGAGCGCTGCAGAAGACGTTGGCTGAATTCGCACAGCAGCGAGGGCTCGTCGGTGCAGCCCCCAAGGTGCCCTGACGCAGTGGCGGCGGAGCGCGTGGCACCGCAAGTCGGGCGAGGAGCTCGAGGATCTGACGGGAGTTCGATGGTCGGCCACGACGGAAGCGGTACAGGCGGCGAAGCCGGCTCCCACGCCGACCACGTCGGCTGCATGGAGGCCGTCCGCCAGCTGTACGTCTACCTCGACGGGGAGCTGACCGAGGACCGCCGGCTCAAGATCTCCCTGCACCTGGACGAGTGCGGCCCGTGCGCGCATGCCGCTGGTTTCGAAGCCGAGCTTCGCGCGGTCATCTCGAGCCACTGCAAGGACCGTGTGCCCGACTCGCTCGTGACCCGCGTCGCGGCGGCGATCGCCGCCGAGGAGGCTCGGCGGGCCGACCAGACGGGCGCACGAGGACCGGGCGCACGAGGACCGGGCGCACGAGGACCGGGCGCACGAGGACCGGGCGCACGAGGACCGGGCGCACGAGGACCGGTGTGAGCGCCTCCCTCCCCGACCCTGCAGAGCAGGGTCGCCACTTCGGAGACGCAGACGACGCACGTGAGGCCGGCAGTGGCGCCGGCGCAGGTCCGGGCCTCGTCGACTGGCGGGTCGCCGAGCGGGTCGCCCTCTGGGTGATCAACCGGCGTGCTCCCGGCGTCACCTTCGACGCGGACGAGCTCACGCGTTCGTTCGGAGAGGCCACCGCGAGAGCCGAAGAGCTCGTCGCGGCCTCCACCGGATGGCGTGCGCCGACGCCGGCACGCTCCGTCGTCACCGACCGCGCGGGATGGGCACGGGCCAATGTGGCCTCCTTCCAGCGTCTGCTCACGCCGGCGCTCGTGAAGTTCGAACGCCGCAAGGAGGAGAAGCGCGAGGAGCGGCGCCGCTCCGGCACGCGCCCTTCGTGGCTCGTCGACCTCCCCGAGCCGATCGCGAGCAAGGTCGCCGGTGCCGGGCGCTCGGCGAGCGGCGCACAGCTCGGTGCCGTGCTCGCCTGGATGTCCACCCGAGTGCTCGGGCAGTACGACCTGCTGCTCACCGAGGATGCGGCCGAGGACCAGGACCTCTTGTACTACGTCGGCCCCAACGTGGTCGAGCTCGAACGGCGCCACGGCTTCGACCCCGGCGAGTTCCGCCTCTGGCTGGCTCTCCACGAGGTGACCCACCGCTGCCAGTTCACCGCCGTGCCGTGGCTCCGCGGCTACTTCCTCTCCCTCGTCGACAAGGCGATCGAGCCCTTCCAAGCCGATCCCGGCCGTCTGGCGGAGATGGTGCGCCGCGCCGGCGAGCAGCTGCGGTCGCACCAGAGCCCGCTCGACGACGCCGGCGTGCTCGGCATCGTCGCGAGCGACCAGCAGCTCGAGGCGATCCGGAGCCTCCAGGCGATGATGAGCTTGCTCGAGGGCCACGGCGACGTGACGATGGATCGCGCGGGCGCGGCTGACGTGCCGGGCGCGGCCAGGTTCAGCCAGGTGCTGCGCGAACGGCGCGAGTCGCTGAAGGGACCCGCCAAAGTGCTCCAGCAGGTGCTCGGGCTCGAAGCGAAGCTCCGCCAGTACCAGCAAGGCGAGGAGTTCATCCACGCCGTCGAGGCACGCGGGGGCCGGGAGCTCATCGACCGGGTCTGGCGGGGTCCAGAGTGGCTCCCGAACTTGCAGGAGATCCGCGAGCCGCAGCGATGGATCGCCCGCGTGGAGGCGGTCCGGGACGACGCCTGATGGGCGACGCCGATCGCCTTCTCCGCCGCTGCACCTTCCCGCCGGAAGGCTCGGCGCTCGACTGCGCGGTCTCGGGAGGTCCGGACTCGCTGGCACTCATGCTCCTCGCCCGTCTCGCGGGGTGCCGAGTCCGGGCGTTCCACGTGGACCACGGGCTCCGTGAGGGCTCGGCGGCCGAGGCCGAGGTCGTCGCCGAGGCCGCAGCCGTGCTGGGCGCGGAGTTCGTCGCACAGCGAGTCGACGTGGATCCCGGTCCCAACCTCGAAGCGCGCGCCCGGGCGGCTCGCTTCGCGGTGCTGCCACCCGCGGTGGCGACCGGGCACACCATGGACGACCAGGCCGAGACGGTGCTGTGCAACCTCCTGCGCGGCACCGGGCCGGACGGTCTGGCGGGGATGAGGGCCGGCCGCTGCCATCCCCTGCTCGCGCTGCGGAGGTCCGAGACCGAAGCGGTGTGCGAGGAGTCGGGGCTGCGCTGGGTCGACGACCCCTCCAACGCGGACCCCCGCCATCTCCGCAACCGGGTCCGCCACGAGCTTCTCCCGATGTGCGCGGAGCTTGCGGGGCGCGATCCCGTCCCGCTGCTCGCCCGCCTCGCCTCGCTGGCGGCTTCGGACGCCGAGCTGCTCGACGCGCTCTCGGCGCAGGCCGTCCCCGACCCCACCGTCGCCGCGGCGCTCACCGGGGTGCCGCAGGCGCTGGCGGGTCGCGCGGTCCGGCGGTGGCTGCGCGACCTCGGCGCGACCCCCCGCGCCGGGGGCCGTCGTGCCACGGACCCCGGCGGGGACCGCCAGCCGCCTTCGCTCGCGGAGGTCCGGCGCGTGCTCGCCGTGGCAGCCGGCGACGCGCCGGGAACCGAGCTCACCGGGGGCTGGCGCGTCCGGAGGTCGAAGGGGCGCCTCAGCGCGACCCCTCCCGCCGCCCACGCACCGGACCGGACCGCCGGCACCGCCGGCACCGCCGGCACCGCCGGCACCGCCGGCACTGCCGGCACCGCCGAGGCGCTGCACTAAGGTCTCGTGCGCCCGCGTGCGAGGCGGGAGTGCCACAACAGAGGCGACCGGCACCTGCGGTACCGGGACAGGCGGGACCGGCGTCTGCGGGAGCGGCGTCTGCGGGACCGGCGTCTGCGGTACCAAGACAGGCGGGAGGGCCTCAAGATGCGGGACCGGCACGTGCAAGTCGGCCGCCCCGGTGCTGCGAGGTGTGCGGCGGGGGCGTTGGCTTCGAGGAGACGAGGAGAGAGGTCGAGGGTGATCGGGGAGTCTCGGCGGTGACCCAAGGGTCTCGACGGTGATCGAGGGCAACGACGAGCACGCGGGCGTTCCGGCATGGGCGCGCCCGTCGGTTGGCCGCCTGCTCGTGAGCGCCGAGGAGATCGCGGCCAAGGTCGCCGAGCTCGGCAAGCGGATCACCGAGGATTTCGCCGACGACCCTCCGCTTCTCGTTGGGGTGCTCAAGGGCGCCATGCTCTTCATGAGCGACCTGTGCCGCGCGATCGAGCTTCCCGTCGACGTGGACTTCATGGCCGTCTCGTCCTACGGGAGCGCCACCCAGTCTTCCGGCGTGGTGCGCATCGTGAAGGACCTCGACGCCGAGCTCACCGGCAGGCGCGTGCTCGTCGTCGAGGACATCATCGACAGCGGGCTCACGCTCAACTACCTGCGCCGCTACCTGCACGCCAGGCGCCCCGTCACGGTCGACGTCTGCGCACTCCTCGTGAAGGAGGGGGAGCAGCGGGTGCAGCTCGATCTGCGCTACGTCGGCTTCAAGATCCCCTCGGAGTTCGTCGTGGGATACGGCCTCGACGCGGCCGAGCGGTACAGGAACCTCGCAGGCGTCCACGCCTTCAACGTGGACGCCTGCTGAGCGGGTCGGCTGAGGTGAGCGTCGACGCCGCGCGGGTCGAGGCGGCGGTCCGCGAGCTGCTCGCCGGGCTGGGTGAGGACCCCGAGCGAGAGGGGCTGCGCGAGACCCCCCGGCGCGTCGCTGCGATGTACGAGGAGGTGTTCGCTGGCTTCGACGAGGATCCGGGACACCACCTGACCGTCACGTTCGCCGCGGCCCACGACGAGATGGTGATGGTGCGCGACATCCCCTTCGCGTCCTTCTGCGAGCACCATCTCGTCCCCTTCATGGGGCGCGCGCACGTCGCCTACATCCCTGCAGAGGAAGGCAGGATCACTGGGCTGTCCAAGCTGGCGCGGCTCGTCGACGGCTACGCGCGCCGACTGCAGGTGCAGGAGCGGATGACGACCCAGATCGCAGAGGCGATCGAGGAGGCGCTGCAGCCCAGGGGGGTGCTCGTGGTGGTCGAGGCAGAGCACCTGTGCATGTCGATGCGCGGCGTGAAGAAGCCGGGCACGCTCACGATCACCTCCTCGGTACGAGGACTGTTCCGCCGCGATCCCGCAACGCGTGCCGAGGCGATGGACTTCATCCGAGGGGCGCGCTGAGGCCCGGCTCCCCGGTGCGGCCCGCGGCCCCGCGCGTTCAGTTCGCGTACGCTGGCGCGGTGTCCGAGGTGACCGGCAGGCCCCTTGTCATGGGGATCCTCAACGTCACGCCCGACTCGTTCTCGGACGCCGGCCGGTTCTTCGAGCCCGCCGACGCGGTCGCCCGCGGTGAGCAGATGGCGGCCGAGGGCGCCGACGTCGTCGACGTGGGCGGAGAGTCGAGCCGGCCGGGCGCGGCCCGGGTGGAGGAGGCCGAGGAGCTCCGACGAGTGCTGCCGGTCGTCGAGCGCCTCGCTCCCACGGTCCGCGTCTCGATCGACACGACGAAACCGGCAGTTGCGCGGGCCGCGGTGGAGGCGGGGGCCACGCTCGTCAACGACGTGTCCGGAGAGCTCTGGCCCGTAGCAGCCGAGCTGGGCACGGGATGGGTGTCGATGCACCGGCGCGGCACGCCTCGCACGATGCAGTCGCTGACGGACTACGTCGACGTCGTCGGCGAGGTCCACGACCATGTGCTCGAGGGAGCGGCGAGGGCGCAGAGCGCCGGCGTCAGTGAGGTGTGGGTGGACCCCGGCATCGGGTTCGCCAAGACCGCGTCGCAGAGCGTGGCGCTGCTCGCCGCGCTGCCCGAGCTCGCGGCCGGCGCCGCCGCGCAAGGCGCGGGCGTCCTCGTGGGCACCAGCCGCAAGAGCTTCCTCGGCCGGTACGGCGCGCCCGCGTCCGATCGGCCGCTCGCCGCCTCCGACAGGCTCGACGCGTCGCTCGCCACCGCGGTGTGGTCGATGCTGGCGGGTGCCGGCATGGTGCGCGTCCACGACGTCGCCGACACCGTGCGGGCGGCGTCGCTGGTGGCCTCGGGCACCCCGGACGCGTGGGCGCCATGAGGGGGAAGTGGGCTGCCGGCATCCCGCCACGCAACTTCACCTGGATCATCCGCGACCGGCTTGCGCTCAGCGAACGCCCGGGGGGCTTCGCGCCCAACCATCGCAGGGTCCGCCGCACCGAGGAGCTCGTCTGGCTCCGAGCCCAGGGCTTCACGAGGATCGTCTCTCTCCTCCCCTCCCCGCACAACCTGCACGCCTACGACGACGAGCACCTCGCGCACGCGCACTTCCCCCTCGTCGCGGGCGGCGACCCCCGACTTGTGCTGGCGGACTGCTACCACGAGCTCGACGAGGCGCTGTGCCGCGGCGAGCGGGTGCTCGTCCATCGAGAGGAGCTCGGCGACCTCGTCACGGGCGCCGCCGCGGGGTTCCTCGTGTGGACGGGCCGCGTCCCGTCCGAGCCGCAGGCCATCGCGCTCGTGGAGCACCTCGTCGGTCACCAGATGGGGTCGGCCGGCCGGGAGCTGGTGGTGGCCGCGGCCGCGCTGCCGCCGCGCCAGCGGGTCTGAGCGCCGTGACAGGCCGGCTCGAGATCCGCGACCTCCGCGCCTTGGGGGTGCACGGGGTGCTGGCGCACGAGCGCGAGCAGGCACAGCCGTTCAGCGTGGACGTGGACGCTTTTCTCGACGTCGCGGCCGCGGCCGGCTCGGACGAGCTTGGCGAGACGGTCGACTACGGGGCGCTGGCCGCGGCCGTCGAGAACGTCGTCGCCGGCACGTCGTTCCGCCTGCTCGAGGCGCTCGCCGCCGCCATCGCGCGCCGGGTGCTCGACGACCATCCGGCGGTCGCCCGCGTGGAGGTCGTGGTCCGCAAGGTGCGGCCCCCCATCGCGCTGGATGTCGGCTCGATCGGGGTGCGGGTCGCCCAAACCCGCCGGCGTCCGCAGGAGATCGCCGATGACCGCCGCGCCTGAGCGTCCCCGACCCGCGCGGCGAGCCTTCATCGGGATCGGCTCGAATCTCGGGGACCGCCGTGCCGAGCTCGTCCGGGCGGTCGCCGCGCTCCGGGCGGGCGGGGACGTGGCCGCGGTCTCGCCTCTCTACGAGACCGAGCCGCTCGGAGGCCCCGAGGACCAGCCCGCGTACCTCAACGCGGTCGTCGAGCTGTGCACCAGGGCCACGGCGCGCGAGCTGCTGGAGCGCTGCCAGGCGCTCGAGGCCGCGGCCGGCCGCGTCCGCACCGTCCGCTTCGGGCCCCGGACCCTCGACGCGGACGTCCTCCTCCTCGACGGCGTCGCGGTCGACGAGCCGGACCTCCAGGTGCCCCACCCGCGGATGTGGGGCAGGCGGTTCGTTCTGGCGCCGCTGCACGATCTCGCACCCCAGCTCGTCCCTCCCGACGCGCTCGAGCGCGCCGGAGGCTCCGTCCGACGAGTCGGTACACTCTGAGCGACCACCCGATCGTCACAGGCGACCGGCACCCAGGAGGGGCTGGAACGCCGAAGGAGGACTCGGTGCCAACCGTGAGGATCATCGGGCCGGGACGGGCTGGACGCTCCCTCGCCCGCGCGCTCGACCAGGCCGGCTGGACCGTGCTGCCGCTGCTCGGCAGGGACGACGACGTGACCGCCGCCGCCGGCGGGACCGACGTGCTCGTGCTGGCGGTCCCCGACGACAGGATCGTCGAGGTCGGCGCCGCGGTCCGCCCCGTCGCGTCGACGCCGGTGCTCCATCTCGCCGGCTCGCTCGGTCCCGACGTCCTCGTCCCCCACGTGCGGCGGGGCGCCCTGCACCCGCTGGTCGCCCTGCCCGACCCGGAGATCGGCGCGGCCCGCCTGCGGTCCGGGATCACCTTCGCGGTCGCCGGCGACCGCGTCGCGCAGGAGGTCGCCGTGGCGCTCGGGGGCACGGCCGTCCATGTGGACGACGGCGTCCGGGCGGCGTACCACGCCGCGGCGTCGGTCGCCGCCAACCACGTCGTCGCGCTCTTGGGCCACGTCGAGCGGATCGCCCGCGCTGCCGGGCTCCCTCTCGAGGCGTTCCTGCCGCTCGCGCGCGCCGCGGTCGACGACGCCGGTCGGCTCGGGCCGCGCCGCGCCCTCACCGGCCCGGCGGCGCGGGGGGACTGGCAGACCCTCGCCCGCCACCTCGACGCCGTGCCGGAGCCCGAGCGGGCTGCCTACAGGGCGGGCGTCGGTCTCGCGTTGCAGCTGACGGTAGGGACCGGGGGAGGCGGCGCGCGACCAGCCGGGCCGCCACCAGCCGGGCCGCCACTAGCCCAGTCGCCACCAGCCGAGTCGCTGCACGCCGGGCCGCTGCACGCCGAGCCGCTGCACGCCGAGCCGCTGCACGCCGGGCCGCTGCACGCCGAGCCGGTCGAAGCCGTGCCCGGTCGCGAGGTGGACGCGGCTCCGCCAGCACGCGCCTCGGTCAACGGCGCTGCCCGCGGCTGACGGTGCGGGTCGTCGGCGACCCGGCCGAGTTCCGCTCCGCGCTCGAGCGTGCTCGGCAGGCCGGGGAGCGGGTCGGCTTCGTGCCGACCATGGGGGCGCTGCACGCCGGGCATCGCTCGCTGATCCAGCGGGCGGTCACCGAGCGCGAGCACGTCGCCGTGTCCATCTTCGTCAACCCGCTGCAGTTCGACCGCCCTGACGACCTCGCCCGGTACCCTCAGACGATGGACGCCGACCTCCGGACCTGCGAGGAGGCCGGCGTTCGGACGCTCTTTGCGCCTGCGGCGGAGGCGATGCTCCCTCCCGGGTCGACGACCAGGGTGTCGGTCACCGACCTCGCTTCCCGTTTCGAGGGCGCCTCGAGGCAGGGCCACCTCGACGGCGTCGCCACCGTCGTGACGAAGCTCTTCTTTCTCGCCGGCACGTGCGCCGCCTACTTCGGTGAGAAGGACTACCAGCAGCTCGTGCTCGTGCGCCGGCTGGTCGCGGACCTGGGGGTGCCGGTGGACGTCGTCGGGTGCCCGACGGTCCGAGAGCCCGACGGGCTCGCACTCTCGAGCCGGAACCTGCGACTCTCGGCCGCCGAACGGGCGGCGGCAACCGTGCTGTGGCGCGCGCTCGGAGCGGGCCGGGACGCGGTGGCGGCCGGTGAGGACCGTCCCGGCGAGGTCGCGGCGGCGATGGCCGCCGCGGTCGATGCCGAGCCGCTGGCGCGCCTCGACTACGCCGCTGCGGTCGACGCAGCCGACTTGACGGTGCCCTCGTCGTTGTCGGAGCCCGCCACGCTGCGGCTCATCGTCGCGGCAGAGATCGGGCCAGTGCGGCTCATCGACAACTGTCCGGCGCTGCGCCCGTCGGAGCTTCCCCTTCTCGGCAGAGACGGCGCCCTGGGAGGGGCGAGGGGGTGAGCGAGTTGCGCGAGAAGCGGCCGGCGCAGGTCGGGCCGTTCGATGTGCTCGTCCTCGGCAGCGGCGTCGCGGGCCTCTCTGTGGCGGTCCGGCTCTGTCGGGCGAGCGAACGGCTGTCCGTCGCCGTGCTGACGAAGGGCGCGCTCTGCGAGTCGACGACCCGATGGGCCCAGGGCGGGGTCGCCGCGGTGCTCGGCGCCGACGAGGACTCGACGGACCTCCATCTCGCGGACACGCTCGAGGCAGGGGCAGGACTGTGCGATGTCGATGCCGTCCGGGTCCTCGTCGACGAAGGCCCGGCGCGCGTGGAGGAGCTCATCGCGCTCGGCGCCCGTTTCGACCGCGAGGCGTCCGGCGCCCTTTCGCTCGCGCGTGAGGGCGGCCACTCGAGGCCCCGCGTCCTGCACGCGGGCGGCGCCGCGACGGGCGCCGAGGTGGAGCGGGCGCTCGTCGCGGCGACCCTGTCGGGCGCTGCGGCGGTCCTCGAGCGATGGTTCGCGCTCGACCTCCTCATCGACGCCGGCCGGTGCGCAGGGGTGCGTGCGCTCGCGCCCGACGGGGCGCCTGTTCGGGTCCTCGCCTCGCACGTCGTCTTGGCGACCGGGGGCGCGGGGCAGCTCTTCGCCGTCACGACCAACCCTGCCGAGGCGACCGGCGACGGTGTTGCGATGGCGCTGCGCGCCGGGGTCCCGGTCGCGGACCTCGAGTTCATCCAGTTCCACCCCACCGCGCTCCACCATCCGCTCATGCCCCGGCCGCTCCTCTCGGAGGCGCTGCGCGGGCACGGTGCGCTCCTCCGGGACCTCGAGGGTGAGCGGTTCTGCGACGAGCTCTCTCCGCGCGACGTGGTGAGCCGTGCGATGGCTCGTCGGATGGCCGAGCAGGGTGCCGACCACCTCTGGCTCGATGCCACCGGTCTCGAGCGGTTCGACGAGCGCTTCCCGACGATCGCGGCGTCGCTGCACGCGGCCGGCCTCGAGCCCGGGCGGGAGTGGCTCCCGGTCGCTCCTGCAGCCCACCACGTCTCGGGGGGCGTCGTCACCGACCTGTGGGGCGCTACCGCGCTCGAGGGGCTGTGGGCAGCGGGCGAGGTCGCATGCACGGGTGTGCACGGCGCCAACCGTCTCGCGTCCAACTCCCTTCTCGAGGGGATGGTGTTCGGCGCGCGCGCCGCCGAGGCGATCCTCGGCGGCGCCGGGCCGACGCCCACCGGCGTGCTCGGGACGCTGCAGGGCGCAGGGCAGATCCCGGTCCTGGCGATCACGCTGCACGAGCGCTCGCAGAGCGCCGGACGCGAGCACGCCGCGCGCCACCGGCCGGCCGACGTCGCAAAGGCGCGCGCCTTGCTCGAAGAGGTGATGACCTCCGGCGCGGGGGTGGTGCGCACGGAGGCCTCGCTGCGGACCGCCTCCTCGGTCGCCGACGACGTCGCCGCGGACGTCGCCGCGGATGCGGCCACGTGCGGCACGAACCGGACAAAGAACGCCGCACGGTTTGAGCTCACCAACCTCGCGGACGTCGCGCGCGCCATCCTCGACGCCGCCCTGCGCCGCGAGGAGAGCAGGGGAGCCCACACGCGCGCGGACTTCCCCGAGAGGCGCGCGAACTGGCGCTGCCGCCAGGTGGCGATCGATGCTCGCGCCCGCGCCGATGCAGGTGGCGCCGACGGCGCCCCCCCCGGCCTGCGAGAGGCTTGAGCGGTGCTGCTCGCCATCGACGCAGGCAACACCGAGACGGTCATCGGGCTGTTCGCCCTGAGCCCCGAGGACCGCGAAGCGGTCCCTTCGGCCGACGTCGGCTTCGGCATCGGGGCGGAGCACCACGACGGGCACGACCTCACCCACCACTGGCGCCTGTCGACCGTCCCCTCGCGCACCCCCGACGAGTACGCGGTGCTGCTCACCCAGATCCTCGATCTCGAGGGTCTCGACATCGCCGAGACGGTCGGCGGGCTCGCGATCTGCTCGTCGGTCCCCTCGGTCACCGGCGAGCTGCGCCAGACTGCAGCCCGATGGTTCGGCGACGTGCCCTGCGTCGTGCTCGGACCGGGCACGAGGAGTGGCATGCCGGTGCGCTACGACAACCCGAAGGACGTGGGCGCGGACCGGGTCGCGAACGCCGTCGGCGCCTTCGACCTCTACGGAGGACCCTGCGTCGTGGTCGACCTCGGCACCGCGACGACGTTCGACGCGATCTCGAGCGCCGGCGAGTACCTCGGCGGGGCGATCGCCCCGGGGATCGCCATCAGCATGGAGGCGCTGTTCCGGCACGCCGCGGCACTGCGGCGTGTGGAGCTCGTCGAGCCCCGCTCGGCGATCGGCCGCTCCACCGCCGAGTCGATCCAGTCGGGCGCGCTGTACGGGTTCGCCGCGCAGGTCGACGGCATGTGCCGTCGCATCGTGGCGGAGCTCGGCGCGGCGACGATCGTGGCGACCGGCGGCCTCTCCGAGCTCGTCGCGCCGTACTCGGAGACCATCGAGCACGTCGAGCCATGGCTCACTCTGCACGGGCTGCGTCTCGTCTACGAGCGCAACGTCACCACGAAAGCGCGCGGCGGCTCATGACCACAGTGCCCTACCGCTTCGAGCAGACGGCTGCAGCCGCTGAGGTGGTCGAGCGCTGGAGCGGTCTCGCCGCTGGCGAGGAGTCCGGTGACAAGGTGGCCGTCGCAGGGCGGATCATGCTCTCGCGTCCGCAGGGCAGGCTCGCCTTCGCCGAGCTGCGTGACTCTTCGGGGGCCGTGCAGCTGTTCGCGCTGTCCGACGTGACCGAGGACTTCGACGCGTTCTGCCGGCTACGCCTCGGTGACTGGATCGGGGCAAGTGGCGAGGTCGTGCGCACGCGCCGTGGCGAGCTGTCGGTGAAGGTGGCGGACTGGGTGCTCCTCGCACAGGCACGACGGTCGTTTGGCGACAAGTGGCGAGGAGTGACCGAGGTCGAGACGCGCTTTCGCCAGCGCGAGGTCGACCTCTGGGCGAACCCCGAGAGCCGGCGGGCGCTCCTGCTTCGAAGCAGGCTGGTCCGTCGCATGCGCGAGCGCCTGTGGGACCTCGGGTTCATCGAGGTGGAGACCCCGATCCTCCACCCGATCCCGGGCGGCGCCCACGCCCGACCCTTCGTCACGCACTTCCGGGCGCTCGACATGGACGTGTACCTGCGGGTCGCCCCGGAGCTCTACCTGAAGCGGCTCGTGGTCGGCGGCTTCGAGAAGGTGTTCGAGATCGGCCGGCTGTTCCGCAACGAAGGGATGTCGCCCCGGCACAACCCCGAGTTCACCTCGCTCGAGCTCTACCAGGCGTACGCGGACTACCGGGACGTCATGGAGCTCGTCGAGAGCCTCGTGTCCGGGCTCTCGCTCGACCTCTGCGGCACGACCTCGATCACCTACCAAGGACGGACGCTCGATCTGGCGCCGCCCTGGCGTCGCGCCACGATGTCCGAGGTGGTGCGCGAGGCGACCGGCCTCGACGTCAGCATGCACACGCCCCGCGAGACGCTCGAGCGTTGGGCACGGGACGCCGGCATCCCAGTCGAGCACGGGTGGGGACCGGGGAAGCTCATGCTCGAGCTCTACGAGAAGACGACCGAGGGCGGTCTGTGGGGTCCGGTCTTCGTCTACGACTACCCGAAGGAGGTCTCGCCGCTCGCACGCGTGCACCGGGAGGACCCCTTGCTCGCCGAGCGCTTCGAGCCGGTGGTCGCCGGACGCGAGCTCGGCAACGCGTTCAGCGAGCTCGTCGATCCTGCCGAGCAGCTGGCGCGATTCGAGGAGCAGGCCGCTGCCCGCGCCGCCGGCGATGAGGAGGCCATGGTCGTCGACACCGACTACGTGCGTGCGCTCGAGCACGGCCTCCCCCCGACCGGAGGGCTCGGGATCGGCGTGGACCGGCTCGCGATGCTCTTCGCGGACGCGGCGCACATCAGGGAAGTCATCTCCTTCCCGATGATGCGGCCAGAGGGCGCTGGGGGCGAGGCAGGAGCCGTAGGCGGGCCCCGGTCAGCTGTCGAGGAGCCGTAGGCGGGCCCTCGGTCAGCTGGGCAGGTCGTCGAGGAGGGAGCTTGCGAGCCGCTCGAGCCCCGAGGCGACGTGGCGAGGAGCGATCCCGCTCGCGGCGGCAATGGCTTGAGCCAGGTGGAGGCGGGCGATGGCCACCGTCCCTGCGACAGCCCGTGATTCGCTCACGATCGAGCGGGCCTTCTCGCGCTCGGGCTGGCCGAGGGGCTGCCCGAGGAGAGTCCTCAGCTCAGGGCCCGCGTCGGGATCGCGGAGCGCGAGCAGCACCGGGAGCGTGTACACGCCCTCCGCGAGGTCCTGGCCGGGGGGCTTCCCGAGCTCGCCGTCCTCGGCGACCACGTCGAGCACGTCGTCTCGGAGCTGGAAGACCATCCCGAAGGCGCGCCCGAATTGGGTGAACGCCTCTACCTCCTCGCGCCGGGCGCCGCTCGTCAGCGCGCCGATCCGGCATGAGGCGGACATGAGCGCGGCAGTCTTCCCCGCGATCGCCGCGAAGTAGTCCTCCTCGTTGCGGTCCGTCTTGAAGCACGACCGCACCTCGACGACCTGCCCGTAGCAGAGCTGTCCGAGCGTCGTCGCGAGGAGCCCGGCGATCTCCGTGCCGAGCGCTGCGGCGATCGCCGCCGAGCGCGAGAGCAGATAGTCACCGGCGACGATCGCCACGAGGTTGCCGTACCGGCTGTTCACGCTCTCGACGTTCCGACGCACCGTTGCCTCGTCGATCACGTCGTCGTGGTAGAGCGACGCCAGGTGGACGAGCTCGACCGCGACCCCGCCCAGGAGGTCGTCTTCGCTCGCGGGGTGCTCGCCTCGCGTCGCCGCCACGAGCGCGAGCGCTGGGCGGAGGCGCTTGCCCCCCGCTGCGATGAGGTGCGTCGTGACGTCGTCGAGGAAGCTCTCCCCGGTCATCACCGATCCCGCGAGCAGGGGCTCGAGACGCTGCAGATCCTCGTCGACCATGGGGAGGTCGAGGGCCTCCGTGGGGTTCACGTCCAGCACGTTACGCGACCGGTACAGGAGCGGAACACTTTCGCCGGCCCTGCCCCCAGCGGTCCCGCTCGTCGGGTCGTCCGCCCGGCGCTGTCGTTCGGGACGAACCTTTGTGGGCGTTGGGGCGGACCCAAGCCGATCCGCGGCCGCGATCCACGCGCCGGGCTCTTTCCCGACAAGCAGTGAGCTGGGCAAACGTCTCTCCGAGCCCGGGAGCCCCGGGCGCTGGGCCGGCGCGTCACCCGCAGTGCGCGGCGGCCGAGAGCCACCCTCCGGGTACACTGCGTCTCTAGGAACGAGCCAGTACGGAGGCGGTCACGTGTTCGAACGCTTCACCGACCGGGCACGGCGAGTGCTTGTGTTGGCGCAGGAAGAAGCACGCCTGCTCAATCACAGCTTCATCGGGACGGAGCACATCCTCTTGGGATTGATCCACGAGGGTGAAGGCGTCGCGGCCAAGGCGCTCGAGTCGCTCGGCATCTCGCTCACAGCGGTACGCGAGAAGGTGGAGGAGACGATCGGCATGGCGGGGAGCGCCCCGAGCGGTTCGCCGCCGTTCACGCCCCGCGCGAAGAAGGTGCTGGAGCTGTCGCTGCGCGAGGCGCTGCAGCTCGGGCACAGCTACATCGGGACCGAGCACATGCTCCTCGGGCTCGTGCGCGAGGGCGAGGGCGTCGCCGCGCAGGTGCTCCAGAGCCTCGGCGCCGACCTCGGGCGCGTGCGCCAGCAGGTCATCCAGCTCATGTCCGGCTACCAGGGCAAGGAAGCCGTGGGTGCGGGGGCGGGCTCCTCGTCGACCGACGCACCCTCGGGCTCCCCGGTCCTCGACCAGTTCGGCCGTAACCTCACGCAGCTCGCCCGGGACAGCAAGCTCGACCCGGTCATCGGCCGCGAGAAGGAGATCGAGCGGGTCATGCAGGTGCTGTCCCGCCGGACCAAGAACAACCCCGTGCTCATCGGAGAGCCCGGTGTCGGCAAGACCGCGATCGTCGAGGGGCTGGCACAGCGGATCGTGGCCAACGAGGTGCCCGAGACGCTCGCGGGCAAGCAGCTGTACACCCTGGACCTCGGCGCGCTCGTCGCGGGCAGCCGCTACCGGGGCGACTTCGAGGAGCGGCTGAAGAAGGTCCTGAAGGAGATCCGCACGCGCGGAGACATCATTTTGTTCATCGACGAACTGCACACGCTCGTCGGTGCCGGTGCCGCTGAAGGGGCGATCGACGCGGCGTCGATCCTCAAGCCGATGCTTGCCCGTGGCGAGCTGCAGACCGTCGGCGCGACGACGCTCGACGAGTACCGCAAGCACCTCGAGAAGGACGCCGCGCTGGAGCGGCGGTTCCAACCGGTGAAGGTGAGCCAACCCTCCGTGGCGCTGACCATCGACATTCTGAAGGGGCTTCGCGACCGCTACGAGTCGCACCACGCCGTGACGATCACCGACCAGGCGCTCGTCGCTGCGGCCAACCTCGCCGACCGCTACCTCGCCGACCGCTACCTCCCAGACAAGGCGATCGACCTCATCGACGAGGCGGGAAGCCGTCTGCGCATCCGCCGCATGACCACCCCGCCCGGGTACAAGAAGCTCGAAGAGGAGATCAGCCGGCTCCGCCAGGACAAGGAGGCGGCCATCGGCCGGGGCGCGTTCGAGCAGGCGAAGCGGCTCACCGAGCAGGAGACGGAGCGCCTGTCGCGCAAGGAGGCGATGGAGGCAGAGTGGCGCGCAGAAGGGCTCGAGCTCTTCGACGTCGTCGACGAGGAGGTCATCGCCGAAGTGCTCGCGCACTGGACCGGCATCCCGGTCTACCGGCTCACCGAGGAGGAGACGGCCAAGCTCCTCCGGATGGAAGACGAGCTGCACAGGCGGGTCATCGGCCAGGAGGAAGCCCTGAAGGCGCTCGCCCGAGCGATCCGCAGGACGCGAGCCGGGCTGAAGGACCCGAAGCGGCCGAGCGGCTCGTTCATCTTCCTGGGTCCGACCGGTGTGGGCAAGACCGAGCTCGCCAAGACGCTCGCGGAGTTCCTCTTCGACGACGAGGACGCGCTGATCCAGCTCGACATGAGCGAGTACATGGAGAAGCACACCGTGTCGCGCCTCGTCGGGTCTCCCCCGGGCTACGTCGGCTACGAGGAGGGCGGCCAGCTGACCGAGGCGGTGCGGCGGAAGCCGTTCTCGGTCGTCCTCTTCGACGAGGTCGAGAAGGCCCACCCGGACGTGTTCAACGCGCTGCTCCAGATCCTCGAGGACGGGAGGCTGACTGACGCGCAGGGTCGCTCCGTCGACTTCAAGAACACCGTGCTCATCATGACGTCGAACCTTGGCACTGCCGACCTCCGCAAGGCGTCCGTCGGCTTCCACAAGACGTCGGAGGCCGTCACCTACGAAAGGATGAAGGCCAAGGTCAACGATGCGCTGAAGGCGCACTTCCGGCCCGAGTTCCTCAACAGGATCGACGAGATCATCGTGTTCCACGAGCTGAGCAAGCAAGAGGTGATGGAGATCGTCGACCTCATGGTCAACCGGACCAGGGAGCAGCTGTCGGGCCAGGGTCTCGGGCTCGAGCTCACCCCAGCGGCCCGCGCCTTCCTCGCAGACAAGGGCTACGACCCCCAGCTCGGCGCGCGGCCTCTGCGCCGTGCCATCCAGCAGCTCGTCGAGGACCCGCTGTCCGAACGGATCCTGTGGAAGGACTTCCACGTCGGCGAGACCATCGTCGCGGACGTCGACCCCGAGCCCGGCGAGGGGCAGGACGGCCCGCACCTCGTGTTCAAGGCCGTCGAGGGGGTCGAGCCCCCGCCGATGGAGCTCGCGGGGAGCGGCTCTCCGGACTGAGCGTCTGGACGCCCGAGCGGACGCAGACTGCCCCAGGACGTGCAGCCCGCCACGGCTGGCGTTGCCGGTGCCCCCTCGCGGGCCGTTCGACTGCACGCCGCCGGTACGATGCGGCGGTGGCAGAGCCCGGCGACGCCTTGCTGGACGCGCTTGCGCTCGTCGCGCCGGGGACCCCGTTTCGCGAGGGACTTGACCGGGTCCTCCAAGCGAAGCGGGGAGCGCTGGTGGTCATCGACGATGGGCCGTCCGTGCTGGCGATCTGCACCGGAGGCTTCGCTCTTGACGCCGAGTTCACGCCGCAACGGCTTTCCGAGCTCGCGAAGATGGACGGTGCGATCGTGCTCGACCCGAACGCGTCGCGCATCGTGAGAGCGAACGCCCACCTCATGCCACGCGCGTCGATCCCGACCAGCGAGACGGGCACCCGTCACCGCACGGCCGAGCGGGTGGCGCGCTCGTTGGGCGTGCCCGTGGTGACCGTGTCCGAGGCGATGTCGACGATCACCGTCTACCGCGGCTCGGCGAGGCACACGCTGCAGCAGCCCGCGCGCTTGATCGATCGCGCCACCCAGGCGCTCGCGGCGGCGGAGCGGTTCAAGTCCCGGTTCGACCTCGCGCTCGCCGTCTTGTCGACCCTCGAGGTGGAGGACACGGCGTCGGTGAGCGACGTCGTCGGCGTGCTCCAGCCGGGGGAGATGGTCCTCCGGTTCGTCGAGGAGATCGAGGGCTACCTCGTCGAGCTCGGCGAGGACGGGCGACTCATCCGCATGCAGATCGAAGAGCTGGGCGCTGGCGTCGACGAGGCACTCGGCCTCGTCGCACTCGACTACGTCGTGGTCCCCTCGGAGCCCGGAGCCGGTGGCCCAGACTCGGGCCAGCCCGAAGGCAACGGCGTGCACCCCGGGCGTGCCGCACGCGGCGATCTGGAGAGGGAGCACGTGTCCCTCCTCAGGCGCCGTGCCGACTCGGCGCTCGCCGCGCTCCACGGGCTGAGCCACGAGGAGCTGCTCGGGAGGACGCCCGTCGCGTCGGTGCTCGGCTTCGACCCCGTGCCCGACGTCCTCGACACGCCCGTAGAGGCCCGGGGCTACCGGCTCCTCCACCGCCTTCCGCGGGTCTCCGAGGCGATCATCGAGCGGATCGTCGCGCGGTTCGCGACCTTGCCGAGGCTCATGCAGGCGTCTCTCGCCGACCTCGAGAAGGTCGGTGGCGTCGGTGAGGCGAAGGCCCGGTCCGTGAAGGACGGGCTGTCGCGGATGGTCGAGGCGACCATCCTCGAGCGCTACGAGTGAAGCTGTACGTCCGGGACCTCCGCGACGAGGAGCGTGACCGACCGACGCCCCGCACTGCCCGCGGCGCCGATCCGGTACAATGGCTGGCCGCCGGCCCCACTTGGTCCGCAGCGTTGGAGCTGCAGCCGCCCATCGGCGACGCCCCCTGGCGGCACGCGGCGCCGCAGTCGAGACGTGCAAGGAGTTCCGTGTTCCAAGTCGGTGACAAGGTCGTCTACCCCCACCACGGCGCAGCCGTCGTCGAGAAGCGGGAGACCAAGGTGGCCTTCGGCCAGAAGCGTGAGTACCTGGTCCTGCGCCTGGCGTACGGCGACCTCACCTTGATGGTCCCGGCGGACAACACCGAGGGTGTCGGACTGCGTGAGGTCATCAACGACGAGGAGGTCGAGGAGGTGTTCGCCGTGCTCCGCAAGAAGGAGGCGCGGATGCCCACCAACTGGTCCCGGCGGTACAAGAACCACTCGGAGAAGCTCCGCTCCGGCGACATCTACCAAGTCGCCGAGGTCGTGCGGAACCTGTCCATCCGCGACAAGGACAAGGGGCTCTCGGCTGGGGAGAAGCGCATGCTGAGCCGCGCTCGCCAGATCCTCGTGTCCGAGCTCACCTTCGCGCTCGGCGTGGACGAGGAGGCAGCCGAGCAGCGCTTGAACGAGGCCTTGCCGTAAGCACGCCGGACGGCCCGCGGGCCGGCGCTGTGTGGGCGGTGGTCGTCGCGGGCGGCAGCGGCTCTCGCTTCGGGCGACCGAAGCAGTTCGAGCGGCTCGCCGGGCGGCCCGTGGCCGAGTGGTCGGTGACGGCGGCGCGCAAGGCGACCGACGGCGTGGTGCTCGTCGTGCCCGCACTCGAGATCGAGCGCGGGCGGGCGATGGGTGCACACGTGGTCGTGGCCGGCGGCGAGAGCCGGTCGGCGTCGGTGCGCCGGGGTCTTGCGAGCGTTCCCGCGAGCGCAAAGGTCGTGGTCGTCCACGACGCGGCGCGTCCGCTCGCGTCGCCGGCGCTGTTCGAAGCGGTCGTGGCTCCTCTCCTCGACGAGCTTGCTGACGTCGATGCCGTCGTCTGCGCCCTGCCGGTCGCCGACACCTTGAAGCGCGTCGACCGCCGGGGGACGACTGTCACCGGCACCGTGGACCGCAGCTTGCTCGTAGCCGTCCAGACGCCACAGGCCTTCCGCGCACCGGTGCTCCGTCGCGCGCACGCCCGGGGCGGCGAGGCGACCGACGACGCGGCGCTCGTCGAGGCGTTCGGCGGGACCGTGCGGGTCGTGCCCGGGGAGCCGCACAACGTGAAGCTGACCCTGCCCTCGGACCTCGCGCTCTTGGAGCACCTCGCCGGCGGTGCCCGATGGTGACACCTGCGACACTGCGCATCGGCCAGGGCTTCGACCTCCACCCCTTCTCGGACGACCCAGCACGGCCGCTCGTCCTCGGCGGGATCGTCGTGGACGGCGCCCCCGGGCTCGCTGGGCACAGCGACGCGGACGTCCTCGCCCACGCGCTCGGCGACGCCCTTCTCGGCGCAGCGGGGCTCGGAGACTTGGGGCAGCACTTCCCCGACGGCGACCCGCGGTACGCGGGCGCTGACAGCATGCGCCTGCTCGCCGAGATCGTGGAACGGGTCGCCGACGCCGGCTTTCGCGCGCTCAACGCGGACTGCACCGTCGTTGCGGAGCGGCCCAAGCTGAGCCCGTTCCTGTCGCAGGCGGCCGACCGGCTCTCCAGGGTCGTCGGAGCCCCTGTCTCCCTCAAGGCGACGAGGGGTGAAGGGCTCGGCGCCATCGGCAGGGGGGAGGGAGTCGCGTGCCTCGCGGTCGTCCTCCTGGGTCGCCGATGACCCCGCGTGACAGGCGTTCGGGGGCTCCGAGAGGCTCGGGAGCACCCGGGCACGGTCCGAGGCCGAAGGGACGCGCGCCCCGGGCCGTCGACCAGCCGCGCTCGAAGGCCGGCGAGCGGCGGGGGCGCGGAGCGGGCGACCGGCACGCCTCCGGCGCGCCGCCGCGCGGACGCGGCGGTCTCGGCGGACGCGGACGCAGAGACAGCGGTCTCGGCGGAGATCAGGTCGAGGGCAGGCGCGCCGTGCGCGAGCTGCTGGCTGCGAACCGGCGATCCGTGAGGGAGGTCTGGATCGCTGAGGGGCTCGATCCCTCACCGCAGCTCGACGAGATCGAGGAGCTCGCGACGCGTCGGCGTGTGCGCGTCGAGACCGTCTCTCGCGCGCGGCTGCGCGCCGCGGCGCGAACCGAGACGCCCCAAGGGGTGCTCGCTCGTGCCCGTCCGATCGAGGCGATCGACCTCGACGAGCTCGCGGCGCCGCGAGGAGGGACTGCGCCGTTCCTCGTGGTCGTCGCGGGAGTGACCGATCCTCGCAACCTTGGTGCGCTGCTCCGGAGCGCGGAGTGCGCCGGAGCGACCGGGGTGATCTTGCCGAGTCATCGCGCTGCGCACCTCTCCCCCACGGTCGCCAAGGTGGCCGCCGGGGCGATCGAGCACCTCGGCTTCGCGCTGGTTGGCGGGGTTCCGAACGCGCTCGAGCGGCTCTCGTCGTTGGGAGTCTGGACCCTGGGGCTGGCTTCGGACTCGCGGCGCTCGATCTACGACGTGGCGATCGGCGACGACCCTGTGGGCGTCGTCGTCGGCGGCGAGGAACGGGGCCTTGCGCCGCTGGTACGGCGTCGCTGTGACGAGGTGGTCGCCATCCCCCAGCACGGCGCCCTCGAGTCGCTCAACGCCGCCGTCGCGGCCGCGGTGGCGTGCTTCGAGGTCGCCCGCCGCCGCGCCGAGGCGATCGGCACGCGCGGGGCCCTGGGCTGAGCCGACTGCTGCCCGGGCGCGACCCGTCGCGCCGCCGCACGGACAGAGGGCTTGCGAGGCGGTCCGCCCGTTGGCAGGCTGATCCGATGACGACGTGGGGGGCGCAGCCGAAGGTGCCCGAAAGGGACCCTCCGCCCGGTCCTCGGAACCCTCCGAACCCTTTGGACCCGCCCGGCCCTTTGGACCCTTCCGGCGCAGCCTGGTCGCCGCTCAAGGCGGTCGCGGTGCTGGTCGTCGCGGTCGCCCTCGGCGTCTACCTCCTCTCGCTCGGTGACGGTCAGCGCAGCGCGTCCCCCGCGCCCACGACGCACAGCTCGCGCCCGACCAAGAGCACGCCCCCGAGCAGCACGGCCCCCCCTGCCAAGACCACCCCCACGACCTCACCACCGGCCGCGCAGCCGAGCTCGACAGTGAAGATCCTCGTCGCCAACGCGAGCCAGACGAACGGCATCGCCGCGTACTACTCGGGCAAGCTCGCCTCGGCAGGGTGGGGGACGCTCACACCGGTCACCGCCACGACAGCCGAGGCCACCTCCACGGTCTACTTCGCGACAGGACACCAAACGGACGCGTCAGCCGTTGCCGAGGCACTCGGGCTCCCTGCGTCGGCGGTGCAGCCGCTCGGCGGCAGGGTGCCGGTCATCGGCATCACACGAGCCGACATCGTGGTCGTGGCGGGTGACGACCTCGCGGCCAAGGTTCCTTCAGGCTCCGGCTGATCGCATCCTCGAGCCTTGGCGACGTGGCCGGCACGGACCTCCCACTCCTTCTCGCGCCCTTGCGGGACCGTGCCGCGCACGCGGCGCTCTTCCTTGACTACGACGGCACCCTCGCGCCGATCGTCGACGATCCCGAGGGAGCGCGACCGGTTCCCGGGGTGCCGGCGCTGCTCGGCCGGCTCGGCGCCCGGCTGCACGTGGTTGCGGTCGTGTCGGGCAGGCCGTTGTCGTACCTCGAACGCGCCCTCGGCCGGCCGGCCGGAGTCCACCTCGCCGGCCTCTACGGCATGGAGGAGATCGGCCCCGACGGCGCCCTGCGGCGCGACCCCGGCGCTGAGGCCTGGCGGGGCTGCGTCGACGAGGTGACCGGGGCACTGCTCGCCGACGCGCCGCCGGGCGTCACGGTGGAGCCAAAGGGGCTGTCCGTGACGGTGCACTGGCGGCAGGCGCCGGACGAGGCGCGTTGGGCGCAGGAGGCGGTCACGGCGGCGGCCGAGCGCACGGGGCTCCACGCACAGCCCGGTCGCATGTCCCTCGAGCTTCGTCCGCCGGTCGCCGCCGACAAGGGGACCGTTGTGACCCGCCTTGGGTCGGGATGCCCGGTCGTGGGCTGTTTCGGCGACGACCTCGGCGACCTTCCCGCCTTCGAGGCGGTCGCGGCGCTAGGTCGCGCGGGAGCAACGACCATCACCGTCGCCGTCGTCGACGCCGAGAGCGCGCCCGAGGTGCTGGCGATGGCAGACACGACCGTCGAAGGCCCCGAGGGCGCCGTTGCGCTGTTGGAGGCCATCGTGGCGTGAGGGTCGGCAGTGGCCCTCCCCAGGGTCCCCGGCAGTGGCCGTCCCAGGGGCCGCCGCCGGCGCGACCCTCGGTATCATCGGGCGCGTGCAGCCGCCGCGGGTGGACGTCCTGGTCGTCGTGGAGCCGTCCCTGGCGCCTCCGGTGCTCGCCGCTCGTGCCCGGCGGGTCGTCCACGTGCCCGCCGTGCACGCCTCCGCGTCGCTCGTCGGAGAGCTGCGGGGCATCATCCCCGGTCTCGTGGGCGTCGTCGGCGACGTCACGGGATCGGTGCCGACGATGGCGGTGCGCATCGCTGAGGAGGTCCACGGGGCCGGGTTCCCCACCGTCTTGTTCGCCGATGACCCCGTCGAGCCTCCTCCGGGTGTCACGGTGCACCCGATCCGGGACCCCGGACCGCCGATGGCCGCGGCCGACAGCGTGCTCGACCTCGTAGGGAGCACTCCGCTCGTCCGCCTCGACCGGATCGGTCGCGACCTCCCCTGCCACTTGCTCGCGAAGGTCGAGATCCTCAATCCCGGGGGGAGCGTCAAGGACCGCCCTGCACGCGCCATGCTCGACGCGGCGGAGGCCGACGGGCTGCTCACCCGCGGAGGGACGATCGTCGAGCCCACGTCCGGCAACACGGGCGTGGGCCTCGCGATGCTCGCCGCGGTCCGTGGGTACCGCTGCATCTTCACCGTCCCCGACAAGGTCGCCGAGGAGAAGCGCCAGTTGCTTCGCGCGTACGGGGCAGAGGTCGTCGTGTGCCCGACGACCGTGCCTCCCGAGCATCCCGACTCGTACTACTCGGTCGCCGAGCGTCTCACCGCCGAGACGCCGGGCGCCTTCCAGCCCAACCAGTACGCCAACCCGGCCAACCCGCTCTCCCACGAACAGAGCACCGGGCCGGAGATCTGGCGGCAGACGGCGGGACGCGTCAGCCACTTCGTGGCGGGCGTCGGGACCGGGGGGACGATCACCGGCGTTGGCCGCTACCTCAAGTCGCGCAACCCTGGAGTGCAGATCGTGGGCGCCGACCCCGAGGGCTCGATCTACTCGGGGGGCGGCGGGAGGCCGTACCTCGTCGAGGGCATCGGTGAGGACTTCTGGCCGTCCACGTACGACCCGAGCGTCGTCGACCGCGTCGTCGCCGTGTCGGACCGCGACTCGTTCCTCACCGCCAGGCGGGTCACCCGGGAAGAGGGGATCTTCGTCGGCGGCTCGACGGGCACGGCCGTGTGGGCGGCGCTCGAGATCGGCAAGTCGCTAGGCCCAGAGGACGTCGTGGTGGTGCTCGTGCCGGACTCGGGGCGCGGCTACCTCTCGAAGCTCTACGACGACGCGTGGATGGCGGACCACGGTTTCGTCCGGGCGCACGGCGCGACCGCCGAGGCGGTCCTCGCCGCCAAGGAGACCGGGAGGGTGGGCCGGATCCCGCCGCTCGTGCACGTCCACCCCGACGAGAGCGTCCGGACGGCGATCGCGATCCTCGACGAGTACGGCGTCTCCCAGGTGCCCGTCGTCAAGGCCGAGCCGCCGCTCGCGCTCGCCGAGGTCGTGGGCTCGGTGACGGACCGGCTCCTCCTCGAGCGGACGCTCGGTCACCCCGAGGCGTTCGACGAGCCCGTCGGCGCGGTCATGGACCCCCCGCTCGTGACCGTCGGGCTGGGCGAGACCGCCGAGTACGTCGCCGAGCGCCTCCAGGCATCCCCGGCCGTGCTCGTGCTCGACGGCGGGCACCCCGTCGGGATCCTCACGCGCTCGGACCTTCTCTCCTACTTCGAGCGGACCTGACGCGCGTGGCCGGGTTCGAAACCCTTGCGATCCATGCCGGCCAGCCGGCGGACCCCCTCACGGGCTCGGTCGTCGCGCCCATCCACCTCGCGACGACGTTCGCGCAGACCGCCGTCGGCGAGCACCGTGGCTTCGAGTACAGCCGCACGGGCAACCCGACTCGCGCGGCGCTCGAATCGTGCCTCGCGGCCCTCGAAGGCGCGACGTACGGCTCGGCGTTCGCGAGCGGGCTCGCAGCGGAGGACGCGGTGCTGCGCGGGCTCGAGCCGAAAGACCATGTCCTCGTCGGCGACAACGTCTACGGCGGGACCCATCGCCTGCTCGCGCAGGTGCACACGCAGCTGCTCTTCACGCCGGTCGCGCTGGACGACCCCGAGGCGCTGGAGGCGGCCTGGCGCCCCGAGACCCGACTCGTGTGGATCGAGACGCCCTCCAACCCCTATCTGCGGATCGCGGACGTCGCGGCAGTGGCTGCGCTCGCGCACGAGCGCGGCGCCTTGCTCGTCGTCGACAACACGTTCGCGACGCCCTACCTCCAGTCGCCGCTGGGGCTCGGCGCGGACGTCGTCGTCCACTCGACGACGAAGTACCTCGGCGGCCACAGCGACGTGGTCGGAGGGTTTGTCGCAACCAACGATCCGAAGCTCGCTGCCGACCTGGCGCGCCTGCAGAACTCGGTGGGTGCCGTCCCGAGCCCCTTCGACTGCTTCCTGGTGCTGCGCGGGGTGAAGACCCTCGCCGTGCGCATGGAACGGCACTGCGCCAACGCTGGGCGCATCGCGCAGATGCTCTCGGGGCACGACGCGGTCGAGCGGGTGTACTACCCCGGTCTCGCCTCGCACCCCGGTCACGCGACCGCCGCGCGCCAGATGCGCGGATTCGGCGGGATGGTGTCGTTCACCCTGCGCGCCGGCGAGCCCGCGGCGCTGAAGGTCGCCGCGTCGACCGAGCTCTTCACGCTCGCGGAGTCACTCGGAGCGGTGGAGTCCCTCATCGAGCAACCCAGCCGCATGACGCACGCGTCCGTGGCGCAATCCTCGCTCGCCGTAGACCCGGCCCTGCTGCGGCTGTCCGTCGGGCTCGAAGACGTCGACGACCTCCTCTTGGACCTGGAGCGGGCTCTCTCGGGCGCAGATTGACCGGGAGGGAGCCGGGTCGGGAGGCGCCCGGGACGCGAGGCCGGTCCCGGGCGGGAGGAGCGTGGAAGGGCACCGGGTCGGCGCCAAGGGCTCGACTGCGGGGACTGAGCCGGTCAGGAGCTCTGCACGCGGGCGGTGACGTCGAGCTGCTTTGCGAACCAGTCAGCGGCGGTCTGGCCCAGGACGATCCCCCGGAGCCGCCTGGCGCGCGCCGCGCGCTCGCCCGTGCTCATGGCGAGCGCGACGTCAAGGGCTGCTGCCGTCTCGGACACGTCGAACGGGTTGACCCCGAGCGCGGCCGGCTGCAGCTCCTCCCACGCGCCGGCCTCCCGGGAGAGGACGAGCACACCGTCGGTGCGGTTGACGAGCGGGCCCTCCTTCGCCACCAGGTTCATGCCGTCGCGCACGGGGTTCACGAGGAGGACGTCATAGGCGCTCAGCGCGGCCATCGAGCGGGCACGGTCGTCGGCGACGCTGAGCACGATCGGGACCCAGTCGCCGGACCCCCAGCGCTCGTTGAGCCGCTCGGCCGTGTGCTCCACCTCCGAGCGGTAGGCGAGATAGTCGGCGAGCCCTTCGCGTGAGGGGTACGCGAGCGTCAGCATCGTGACGCGGCCGCGCCAGTGCGGCCGGGTCTCGAGCAGCTCGTCGAACGCCCACAACCCGCGCAAGATGTTCTTCGACAGCTCGACGCGGTCGACGCGCACGACGAGGCGCCGCCCTCCCGTGAGCTCCCCGAGCCGCTGGCGGGCGACGGCGACCGGCTCCGAGCCGGCCTCCACCTCGAGGGCCCCTGGGTGCGGGCCGATCGGGGCGACGTAGGTCGCCGGCGGACCGGGAACCCCTGCAGCTGCGAGCAGACTCGGGTCCGCGAAGGCGCCACGGAAGCTGGCCTCCCACCTCGAGGTGTGAAAGCCACACGCGCCGAAGCCCGCCATCGCGCGGAGGAGCTCGCCGGCGGCCGCCGACGGGAGGACGCGCAGGATCCCCGGGTCGGCGAACGGCGTGTGCGAGAAGTGCGAGGAGCGCAGGTCAGGCCGCATCGTGGCGAGCGCTTCCCCCACCAAGGAGAGGTGGTAGTCCTGAACGAGCACGCGCGCACCGTGCGGGGCGTGCTCGGCGACCGCCTCGGCGAAGAGCCGGTTCACCGCCCGGTAGGACTCCCACGCCACCTGCCAACGACGGTCGAAGCGCGGCCGGCGTGGGAGATCCCACAGGTGGTGGTGGCAGAACCACAGGGTCGCGTTGGAGACGACGTTGTAGGCCATGTCGTAGCTGGCGGCGTCGGGCTCCACCGTCACGATCCGAAGGCCCTCTTCTTTCATCAGCCCGAGCGCCGCGGCCCGGCGGTCGGGCTCGCCCATCACCGCCGCGATCCAGGTCGCCCCGGTCCCCTTGAGGAGCGGGTGGAGGGTCGCGGCCAGCCCGCCTCCGGTCCCGGCGGGCACCGGCACTGTGCCCTCGCCCGCCCGGAAGGACAGCGGCCCCCGGTTCGAGACGACGACGACGTCCTGCACGGGAGACGACGCTACCGGCCGGTGCCGCTAGCCCCGCCGAGCTCCAGAGCGGACTGCGCCGGGACGTGCCCGCTCGATGGCGGCGAGGAGCACCTCCTTCGCCTGGGGGCGCAGCTCATGGAGCGATCGGTTGCGGTGGACGCGCGTGCCGAGATCGACCTGCGCGACCGCGCTCGCACCGAAGCGGACCACCGCGTCGACGAGGAGGCCGATCTCGACCCCGTACCCGGGGGCGAAGCCGAGCTTCTCGAGCGCCCATCGCGGCGCTGCGGTCTCGCCGGCGAGCGGCTGACGGACCAGCTGCAACTCGGGGTGCTCGGGGAAGAGGACCTCGAGAACCGGCCTGGCCACGAGCTCGGTCACCCGCCCCCCGCCCGTCGGAGCGTCGCCGATGGGACGTTCGTAGTAGCCCTTGACGAGCGCGACGTCGCCTGGTCCGACGAGCAGCGGACCGAGGAGGCTCGTGACGAATGCACCCTCCATGTTCTCGACGTCCGCGTCGAGGAAGACGAGCACCTCACTCTCAGCGGCATCGAGGGCGGCCCGCATGGCGCCTCCCTTGCCCGCTCGCCGGGCGAGGCGGACCACGCGGGCGCCGCCGAGGGCTGCCACGTCCCAAGTGGCGTCGGTCGAGCCGTCGTCGACCACCAGCACCTCGTCGACGAGGCCGGAGCCGCCCGCCGCAGCAACGTGGGACGTCCGCACCGCTGCGAGCACGAGGCCGAGGGTTGCAGCCTCGTTGTGCGCCGGGATGCAGACCGACACGGTCCGTCCGCCCTTCGCTGCCATGACAGCGTCGAGGTCGAAGGCATCACGGGCGAAGGTGCGCACAGCGGCCACGTCGAGATCATCGTCCACGGCGACGGACTCCGCGCCAATTGCCTGGCAGGGGCCTCCCGCGCCCGTCCCCGTGTGCCCGTCCCCGTGTGCCCGTCCCCGTGTGCCCGTCCCCGTGCCCGTCCCCGTGCCCGTCCCCGTGTGCCCGTCCCCGTGTGCCCGTCCCCGTGCCCGTCTCCGTGTGCCCGTCCCCGTGCCCGTCTCCCGGCAACTTGCGCGCCCGCCTCGAGACGGGCGATCATGGCCTCGATCATCTAGAGCGGCTGAGGGACGGGCCCTGTGACGCCGCGGCAACCAGTGCGCAGTGCGACCGCACAGCACCAGGTGCCAATGCCCGACCGATGAGGAGGCGTGATGAGCCATGTGAGCGCACTCTCGTGCCGGGAGTGCGGCAGGACGTTCCCCCTCGAAGCCTTGCACGTGTGCGATTTCTGCTTCGGGCCACTCGAAGCTACCTACGACTACGAGGCGATCGCCGCCGCGTTGAGCCGGGAGACGATCGCCTCGGGTCCTCCGACCATTTGGCGCTACCGAGCGCTCCTTCCCTGCGACGACGTGGCAGCCGTCGAGCTCGGCGCAGGATGGACCCCGCTCGTCCGCGCCGAGCGGCTCGCAGCCGAGCTCGGCCTCGGTGAGCTGTGGTTGAAGGACGACACCGTCAATCCAACCGGCTCGTTCAAGGACCGCGTCGTCTCGGTCGCGCTCACCAAGGCACGCGAGCTCGGCTTCAAAGTCGCCGCCTGCGCGTCGACCGGCAATCTGGCCGCCTCCGTCGCGGCGCACGCCGCGAGGGCCTCCATGGCATCGGTGGTGCTCGTGCCGAAGGACCTTGAGCGGGCGAAGGTCGCGATGGCCGCCGTCTACGGCGGCACGGTCGTGGCGGTCGACGGCAACTACGACGACGTGAACCGACTCTGCGCAGAGCTTGCGGCCGAGCACGCGTCGTGGGCCATCGCGAACGTCAACCTGCGTGCCTACTACGCCGAGGGGTCGAAGACGCTCGCCTTCGAGATCGCCGAGCAGCTCGGCTGGCGCGCACCCGACCACGTGGTCGTCCCGGTGGCCTCCGGCAGTCAGCTGACCAAGGTGGCGAAGGGGTTCGCCGAACTGAGCAAAGTGGGACTGCTGCCCGGCGGCGCGGGTGAAGCGGTGCGGGTCTCGGGAGCCCAGGCCGCCGGCTGCTCCCCGGTCGCCACGGCCTTCGCCGAGGGGGCCGACGACGTCGTGCCGGTGCGCCCCTCCACCATCGCCCGGTCGCTCGCCATCGGCAACCCGGCCGACGGCTACTACGCCCTCGCGGCGGTGCGGCGGTCGGGGGGGGCGGTCGGGTCGGTGAGCGACGCCGAGATCCTCGACGCCATCGGCCTGCTCGCCCGCACCGAGGGAATCTTCGCGGAGACCGCCGGCGGCGTCACGATCGCGACGCTCGCGCAGCTTGCGGCGTCCGGGGTGGTTCGTAGCGACGAGCGGGTCGTGGCGATCGTGTCCGGGCACGGCCTCAAGACGGTGGAGGCGCTCGGTGAGGGTGCCGGCCCCGGAGTGACGGTGGCGCCGTCGCTCGAGGCGTTCGAGGCGGCCGTCGGCGACGACGGGATCGTGTCGGAGGCAGCATCGTGCCCGTGGTGAGCGTCCGGGTGCCGACCCAGCTGAGATCGCTCACGGACGGGAAGGGCGAGATCGATGTTGAGGTCCAGGGCGCCACGGCCGGCGAGGCGCTGCGGGCGCTGGACGCGCGCTACCCGGGGCTCGGAGAGCGCCTCTTCGACGAGAAGGGGGCGCTCCGGCGGTTCGTGAACGTCTTCGTCGCCGACGAGGACGTCCGGTTCGCTCTGGGCCTCGAGACCCCGGTGCCCGAGGGGGCGACCGTCTCCATCATTCCCGCCGTCGCGGGTGGGGCGTAGACGTCGGGGCGTCGTCGCGCAGGGGTCGAGGGCACCGTCGGGCGGGGGTCGGGGGCACTGTCGGGCGGGGGTCGGGGGCACGAGGTTGACGACTGCCGCCAGGCGTGGTTTGCTGTTGGCACTCGACGTACGAGAGTGCTAATCGCGCTGCTACGATGTCTTGCAGGAACGAACCGGACTACATCCACGGAGGACAGACCACATGCCCAAGCTGATCGCCTTCGACGAAGACGCCCGGCGGAAGCTCGAGACCGGCATGAACAAGCTGGCCGACGCCGTGCGGGTGACCCTTGGCCCCAAGGGTCGCAACGTCGTGCTCGACAAGAAGTGGGGAGCACCCACGATCACCAATGACGGTGTCTCGATCGCCAAGGAGATCGAGCTCGAGGACCCCTACGAGAAGATCGGGGCCGAGCTGGTGAAGGAGGTGGCGAAGAAGACCGACGACGTAGCGGGTGACGGCACCACCACGGCGACCGTGCTTGCGTGGGCGATGGTCCGTGAGGGCCTGCGCAACGTCGCCGCAGGCGCCAACCCGATGTCCCTCAAGAAGGGCATTGAGGCCGGCGTCGAGGAGGCTGTCAATGCCATCCGCGGCATCGCCAGAGAGACCGAGTCGAAGAGCCAGATCTCCCAGGTCGCCGCGATCTCGGCGGCGGACACCGAGATCGGCGAGATGATCGCCGAGGCGATCGACAAGGTCGGCAAGGACGGCGTCATCACGGTCGAGGAGTCCCAGACCTTCGGGATGGAGATGGACCTCGTCGAAGGGATGCGCTTCGACAAGGGTTACATCTCGCCGTACTTCGTGACGGACCCGGAGCGGATGGAGGCGGTGCTCGAGGACGCGTACATCCTCCTCGTCGGCTCCAAGATCTCCGCGGTGCGCGACCTTCTTCCCGTCCTCGAGAAGGTGATGCAGAGCGGCAAGCCGCTTGCGATCGTCGCCGAGGACGTGGAGGGCGAGGCGCTGGCCACCCTCGTCGTGAACAAGATCCGCGGGACGTTCAAGAGTGCCGCGGTCAAGGCACCCGGGTTCGGCGAGCGCCGCAAGGCGATGCTGCAGGACATGGCCATCCTCACTGGTGGCCAGGTGGTCACTGAGGAGGTAGGTCTGAAGCTCGAGAACGTCGGCGTGGACCTGCTGGGTCGCGCTCGCAAGGTGGTCGTGACCAAGGACGAGACCACGATCGTCGAGGGTGCCGGCTCCGACGCCGACATCAAGGGCCGGATCAACCAGATCAAGGCTGAGATCGAGAACACGGACTCCGACTACGACCGTGAGAAGCTCCAGGAGCGCCTTGCCAAGCTGTCGGGTGGTGTCGCGGTCATCAAGGTTGGTGCGGCGACCGAGGTCGAGCTGAAGGAGAAGAAGCACCGTATCGAGGACGCGGTCTCCACGACCAAGGCAGCGATCGAAGAGGGTGTGGTGCCCGGTGGCGGTGTCGCGCTCCTGCGTGCACAGGCACTGGTCGCCGACCGGGCCGACAAGCTCGAGGGTGACGAGGCGACCGGCGCGCGGATCGTGGCCCGGGCCGTCGAGGAGCCGCTGAAGCAGATCGCGGTGAACGCGGGTCTCGAGGGAGGCGTCGTCGTCGACAAGGTGCGCAACATGAAGGGCGCCGAGGGGCTGAACGCCGCGACTGGTGAGTACGGGGATCTCTTCACCGCAGGCGTCATCGACGCGGCGAAGGTGACGCGCTCGGCTCTCCAGAACGCCGCCTCCATCGCGGGGCTGTTCCTCACGACCGAGGCGGTCATCGTGGACAAGCCCGAGGAGAAGGCTCCCGCCATGCCGGGCGGCGGCATGGAGGACTTTTAGTCCTTCATCCTCTCCGTCCACCTCGACCACCCGGTCCAGGACGTAACGTCGCGAGGGCACCATCTGGGGTGCCCTCGCGACGCGTCCGCCTCTCGAGGTTCCCTCGCGACGCGTCCGCCTCTCGAGGTTCCCTCGCGGCGCGCGTCCGCCTCTCGAGGTTCCCTCGCGGCGCGCGTCCGCCTCTCGAGGTTCCCTCGCGGCGCGCGTCCGCCTCTCGAGGTTCCCTCGCGGCGTCCGCCCCGCCGGTCGTCCCGACGACGAGGTTTTGGGCCTGGGGCGAGGTCGGCGACTTGGCGCAAGGGCCCGGTCCCGATGCGCCCGCGCCGCTGTCGGCCCTACAGGGGAGGCGCCGGCGAGGTGAGTGTCAGGCGCCAGCGAGGCTCGGGGTGGGGAAGCTCCGGGGACCCGCCCGCTCCGGAAGTTCCTACACTGGCCCGGATGTCCACCGACGTGCGAAACCGCCCACCGAAGCACAACGATGACCCGATGGTCGCCCCTGATGACCGAAGCGAGGGCGTGACGACCAAGGCGTGGGCGCGATGACCGCGGCGGAGCAAGCGGCCGAGCCCTCGCTCGCGCCGACCACCGGCCTCGGCGTCGTGCACCTCTTCTGCCGGGCCCGCAGCACATTCGACCCTGCGGCGATCCTCGACGCCGAAGAGGCGGCCCGCAAGGCAGGCGACCAGGTCGTCGCCGCGTCGATCCTCGGCCACAAGGCGGACATGGCCTTGATGGTCCTCGGACCGGACTTGTGGCGGCTCCGGGGCTTCCAGTCCGCGGTCACCGCCGCTGGCCTCGAAGTGGTGTCGTCATACGTCTCGCTCACCGAGGTCTCCGAGTACGCCGCGGGGCTGCCCGACGCGTTGAAGCAGATACGGCTCTACCCCCAGCTGCCTCCTGCGGGAAAGCCCGCGTTCTGCTTCTATCCGATGTCGAAGCGCCGTGGCGACGTTCACAACTGGTATTCCCTCGACTACGACGAACGCCTCGCGCTCATGGTCGCGCACGGACGGATCGGCCGCACTTTCCACGGGCGAGTCCTTCAGCTGATCACCGGGTCGACCGGGCTCGACGACTTCGAGTGGGGGGTCACCCTCTTCGCGGTGCATCCCGATGACCTGAAGGAGTGCGTGTACCAGATGCGCTTCGATGAGGCGTCAGCGCTCTACGCGGAGTTCGGACCTTTCTACACCGGGATGGTGGCGGACCTCGAGACCGTGATCGGATGGTCGTTGCGGTGACCGGTCCGCGCCCTTCACAAGGCTGCTGACGTGATGGAGCTTGTTGCCCGTCCGGTGAGCGTGCAGCGACCCCGTCGTGGCCGCACGGGGTCGGAGCGATGGTCGGAGCGATGGTCGGAGCGATGGTCGGAGCGATGAATGCTTCCGAGAGGCTGGACAGGATCGGCTCCGTCCTGCAAGAGATCGGCAACGTCGTCGTAGCCTTCAGCGGGGGCGCGGACTCCGCCTTTCTCAGCAGTGCCGCGCACCGGTTCCTCGGACCCGAGCGAACGCTCTGCGTGACGGCGGTCTCGCCGTCGCTCGCGAGCGGGGAGGTGGAGCACTGCCGGGCGCTCGCCGCCGAGTGGGGGCTTCGGTGGTGCACGGTGGAGACGTCTGAGATGGACGACCCGGCCTATGTGGCGAACGGCGCCGATCGGTGCGCACGCTGCAAAGACGCTCTCATGGCCGCCCTCCTCCCTCTCGCCGTCAGGGAGTCGGCGACGGTGGTCCTTGGCGTGAACACCGACGACCTGGGCGACTACCGTCCGGGCCAAGCGGTAGCGGCGGCAGCCGGGGCGCGCTTTCCGCTCGTCGAGGCCGGAATCTCCAAGGCGGACGTCCGGGAGCTGTCGAAGCAACTAGGTCTGCGGACGTGGGACCGTCCTGCGGGCGCATGCCTCGCCTCCCGCGTGCCGTACGGGACGCCGGTCGCTGCGCCGACGCTGAGGGCGGTCGACAACGCGGAGTCAGGGCTGCGGGCGCTGGGGCTACGGGAATTCCGGGTGCGCCACCACGGCGCTGTGGCCCGGGTCGAGGTGGCTGAAAGCGAGCTCGCGCTCGTGTGGGCCAAGCGCGAGGAGGTCGTGGCGGTGGTAAAGGCTGCTGGGTACGACTTCGTCTCGCTCGACCTCGAGGCTTTCCGCTCGGGCAGCCTCAACCGCGCTCTCACGGGCTCAGCACCCTGCTGAGCACGGAGGTTGCGGAGAGCCCCGGCCCGAGCACCTCACCGGGCGGCGAACCGCAGCGCGCCGTCCGGATTCAGGCTCGGTCCGTGCCCGGGACTTGCCAACCGGTCGAAGACACACGTCGAGCCTCGAAGAAGACGCAGCCGTCGGGGCACGAAAACGGAAGAGGGTCGTTGGCCCCCAGCTTGCAGCGCTCCACCTTCTCGCCGGCAGGCGTGCTCTGCATGACGTAATGGCGGCAGTTCGCGTTGACGGCCATGTCCCCATTGTTGCCGCTCCGGCGCACGTCGTCGTGGCACGCAGGCGGTAGCGTCGAGTCGTGGATCCCGTCGTGCCGACCCGCACGCTGCTGCGATGGGCTGAAAGCTTGGCGGCGACTGCGCGCACGGGCCTCGGCTTCTCCCAGAGCCTCTACGAGCGCGAGCGGTTCGAGGAGATCCTCCGGATCGCCGCCGACATCCGTGTGGCTGCGTCCGCCGACCCCGGGGCCCCGGAGGACGCAGAGGGTCTCGTCGAAGAGTGGCTGACCCAAGTCGGCGAAGGAGTTCCCGGCTACGTCACCCCCAAGGTCGCCGTGGGCGCGGCCGTCGGCAACGACCGAGGGGAGCTCCTCCTCATCCAGCGGGCGGACTCAGGAGCCTGGCTCTATCCGACCGGCTGGTGCGACGTCGGCTACTCGGCGGCGGAGGTCGTCGTGAAGGAGGTGCGCGAAGAGACCGGGATAGAGGTCGAGCCAGTGCGCCTCATTGCGGTGCTCGACGGCCTCAGGCTGGGTTTCGCCCGGATCCCGCTCTACTCCCTCGTCTTCTACTGCAAGGCTGTCGGAGGCACCCTCGAGCCGCATCCCCTCGAGTGCCGGGACGTCGGCTGGTTCGACGCGGAGCACCTTCCCTCGCCGCTCGTCGGCTTGGAGCGGTGGGGCGAACCGGTCTTCGCCGCGATCCGTGGCGAGCACCGCGATGTCTTCTACGACCGTGTGCGCGAGCCGTTGTGGCGGGAACCTGCCAGATGAGGGTCGAGGAGGTGACCGAAGTCGATGACTTTCTCGTCGACGCGTTCGCCAGGCTGGTGCCGCAGCTCTCGCGCAGCGCCTCCGCACCCGGGCGGCCCGAGCTGGAGGAGATCGTCCGCTCGCCCGCGACGACGCTCCTCGTCGCCCGCGACCTCTCCGACCTCATCGTCGGCTCGCTCACGCTGGTGGTGTTCCGAATCCCGACGGGGGTGCGGGCCTGGATCGAAGACGTGGTGGTCGACGAGGGGGCTCGCGCGGGCGGCGTCGGTGCCGCGCTCGTGACGGCCGCCATGTGGCGCGCCGAGGAGGCGGGGGCCCGAACGGTGGACCTCACGTCGCGTCCCGACCGCGAAGCTGCGAACCGCCTCTATGCGCGGATGGGATTCACGCGGCGCTCGACCAACGTGTACCGCCGCAGCGTCGCGGACAGCGTCGAGGGTTGAGCCCGTTCCCGGCCCGGCTCGGCTCGCAGCCGAGCCGGCGGTCAGGCCATCGAGTCGAGAACCTGCTGGATCACCGCGAGCGTGGTCTCAGGGTGCAGCAACGCGAGCCGAGCGACGGGCTCGCCCTCCCAGGTCGTGGGGACGCACAGCGCGATCTGATCAGCGAGAAGCTTCGCCGACCATGCGTCATAGTCGTCTCGAGTCCAACCCGGCCGCCGGAAGAGGATGATCGAGAGCTCGGGCTCCCGCAGGAGCTCGGTGTGGGGCGTCGCCTGGATCAGCCTGGCCGTCTCCTTGGCGGTCTCGAGCGCCGCCTCCACGGCCTCCCGGTACGCGTCGGTTCCGTGCACGGCGAGGGAGAACCACAGCGGCAAACCCCGGGGCCTGCGAGAGAGCTGGAACGCGTAGTCCGTCGGGTTCCACGGCTCGTCCCCGCCGCCGCGTCTGCCCGCGGGAGGCTGGCCGGGTGCCCGCGGCGTCGTGTGGAAGACCGCGAGGTACGCCGCGTCCTGGGTGTGCACCGCCTTGGCGAGCGACGGATCGCGGTACAAGAGCGCGGCGCAGTCGTACGGGGCGAACAGCCACTTGTGGGGGTCGATCGCGACCGAGTCGGCCTGCTCGATCCCCGCGAACCGGGTTCTCGCCACCGGGGAGAAGAGGGCCCCGCCTCCATAGGCGGCGTCGACGTGGAACCAGATGCCGCGCTCGCGGGCGACGGCGCCGGTGCTCGCGAGATCGTCGACGATCCCGGCGTTGGTGGTGCCTCCCGTCCCGACGACGGCCACTACCGGGCCGCCGCCGTCGCCGCGTGCGGCGTCGAGGGCCACCTCGAGGCACGAGCCGGTGAGACGGTGGTCGGGCGTCGGCACGACGAGCAGGTCCGCGCCGAGGATGTGGATCGCTTTGATGACAGACGAGTGCGCCTCGGCACTCACGGCGACCCGGGGCCGTACCCCGGGAGGGGAGGCTGCCATCGGGCCGTTGGGGGCGTAGGCGGTGTCCCGGGCGACGAGCAGTGCCGACAGGTTGGCCGCCGATCCGCCCGATACGAACGTGCCCCCGGCCTCGGGAGGGAGTCCCGCCAGCTCCGCGAGCACGCCGATTGCCTGATTCTCTGCGGCCACCGCCCCGGCGGCAAGGAGCCACGACGTCCCGTTGAGCGACGAGCAGGAGACGACCATGTCGAAGAGGAGGGCGGCCTTGGTCGGCGCGGCCGGAATGAACGAGAGGAACCGGGGGCTGTCGATTGAGACGACCGCGGTCGACAGGGACGACGCGAACAGGTCGAGAACCTTCTGAGGGTCGTTGCCAGCCGGGCCGATGATGCCGTCGAGCATGCCGCTGAAGTCGGTCGCGTACCCGCCGTAGTCGAGGGGCACCGGATCGAGCTCAAGCCGCTCCCTGCAGTAGGAGAGCACGAGGTCGGTCGTGCGCTCGTCGAAGACGAACATCGGGTTGCGCATGAGCAGAGCTTCGCGCCGGCCGCTCTCCGTGGTGTAGCCGACCCCCCGAGGTGTAGCCGACCCCCCGAGGTGTAGCCGACCCCCCGAGGTGTAGCCGACCCTCAGAGGTGTAGCCGACCCCCCGAGGTGTAGCCGACCCCTCGCAAACGTCATTGGCTCTAGCCTCATGGAATGCGCTTCGTGATCCTCGGCGGCGGGCCGGCAGGCACTCAGGCGGCAACCTACGCGGCACGCCTCGGGGTCGAGGTGACCCTTGTGGAGCGCGACGTGATCGGCGGCGCGGCAGACATGTGGGACTGCGTGCCCTCGAAGGCGATGATCGCAACGGGCGGTGCGATGTCGTTCCTCGACCGCAGCCACGGGATGGGCCTCTCTCCTGTCCTTCCTAGCCTCGACCTCGAACGACTCCGCGAGCGGATCGAGTCGATCACGGCGAGGCTCGGGAAGGCGACCGAGACCATCCTGTCGAGCCAGGACGTCCGCCTCATTCGCGGCGAAGGGCGTCTGGCCGGGCCGCACACGGTGATCGTGGACACGCCCGACGGACCTGCCGAGCTCGACGCCGACGCCATCCTGCTGTCCACCGGCAGCCGGCCGCGGATCCCCGACTGGGCGCCGATCGACGGCGACCGGGTGCTCATCACGCGCGACGCGTACCCCCCCAAGGAGCTGCCCCGTCACCTTGTCGTGATCGGTTCGGGGGTGACCGGCGTCGAGTTCGTGCACATGTTCTCTTCGCTCGGCTCCGAGGTGACCCTGATCGTCAGCCGCCAGCAGGTCCTGCCCAGCAAGGACCCCGAGGTCGCAGCCGTGCTCGAAGAGGACTTCCTCCGACGCGGTGTCAGGCTCATGAAGGGTGCGCGGGCGATGGAGATCGAGCGCACCGCAGACGGCGTCGCCGTCCGCTGCGACGACGGCCGCGTCGCCAGCGGATCGCATGCGCTTCTGGCGATCGGCTCGGTGCCCAATTCGGATCGCTTGGCGCTGGACACCGCCGGCGTGGAGGTCGACGACCACGGCTACGTGCCGGTGAACCACCACTGTCAGACCAACGTGCCCCACATCTACGCTGCGGGCGACTTGTCCGGAAAGCTCCCACTGTCCTCGGTCGCGACGATGCAGGGTCGCAAGATCGCGGAGCACGTCGTGATCGGGCATACGGTCTCCCATCGCCACCTCAACTACGACAAGGCTGCCTCCGCTATTTTCACCGAGCCGGAGATCGCCGACGTGGGGCTCGCGGAAGCCGATGCCTTCGCGGAGGGGCGGAAGATCCGTGTCACGAAGGTGCCGTTCGCCGCCACCGCCAAAGCGCTGATCAACGACGACGCACGCGGCTTCGTGAAGATCATCTCGGACCCGGCGACCGGTGTGGTGCTCGGAGGCTCGATCGTGGGGCAGCACGCAGCAGAGCTCATCTCGGTCATCGCGCTCGCTGTTACGACCGGGCTGCGGGTGCAGGACATCGTCGAAAGCATGCTCGTGCACCCGACGCTCGCGGAGGCGATCGCCGAGGCCGCGGAGTAACCCCGGGGCGGGTGTCGGCGTACCGGCCCGGCCCGCACGGCCCGGCCCGCACGGCCCGGCCCGGCCCGCACGGCCCGCACGGCCCGGCCCGGCCCGCACGGCATTGCCCTCTCCGAGCGAAGCGGCGCGGAGCGAGCGGCGCTCAGGGCTCGAGGGTGGTCCCGCCTGCGAAGGTGGTGCCGACGCTGCGCCAGTAGCCGCCGATCATCTCGACTGGGGCGATCCTGGTGAGCTCTTCCACCGGAGAGTCGTACAGCTCCAGCTCGGCGTCACCGCGGAATGCCGGACCGAGCTCCACATCCACTCCGCGCATCGTCACCACGTCGGAGAGGGAGTCGGTGCCGTCGGACTCGATGCGGGGCATCCAGCGGTGGTGGAGCATCGGCAGCGCGTTGACGAACCCCGCTTCGTTCGAGGGTCCGGTGATGGTGAACCGCGCGCTGGCCAGCCGGCGGTCGTAGGCGGCGAGCGTCGCCCCGAACTTTCCGCCCGGCTCGAGCCGCGGGCCCGCCCTCCCTACCGTCACCGGCCGGGTGAGGTGCACCGATCCGAGCTTCTTCGGGTAGCCCTGGAGGTGGCCGCGCACCATAGCGAAGTCCTTGTCGACCCAGATGTACACGCAGCGCGACCACAGCTGGTCGCGGTAGCGGCACCGCACGACGAAGAAGGCTTCCTTGTACTGCAGCCGTACAGGGTCGAGCACCTCCTCGAAGGTGTCCGAGCACGACTGCCAGTCGGCGACCACGAAGGCCACGGCCCCGGGGTCCTCGTCATCTCGTGGCCGCGCGAGCGGGTCGGGAAGGAGCTCGGCCACCGCTGCGGGGTCCGTGCGGTACTCGATCGTGAGCAGGTCGCCGGAGTAGTGCCACGGCGGTGGGGGGAGGAGCGACGACTTGCCGGTCGCCGAGCGGGGGAAGAGGAAGCCGTTGAGCCGGGCCACGCTCGTACCGTATCGTGCCCGTCGTGCACACTCGCCGGATCCTGCTCGACGGCGTGACGACCGAGATGCGCATGGAGGGCGACCTCCTCGTGTCCGCCGATGGGCGGTCGGTGCCCTCCGACGCGGCGGTCCACCTCCCGCCGTGCACCCCCACCAAGGTGCTCTGCGTCCATCTCAACTACCGCAGCCGGGTCGACGAGTTCATGATCGCACTCGGGTCTACGCCGACGTACTTCCACAAGCCGGTCTCCGCCCTGAACGCGCACGGTGGGGACGTCGTGCGGCCCGAGGGCTGTCGGTGGCTCAACTACGAGGGGGAGATCGCAATCGTCATCGGTGCGACGTGCCGCAACGTCGGACCCGACGACGCGGACGCCTACATCGCCGGCTACACGGTTGCCAACGACTTCGGGCTGCACGACTTCCGGGACACCGACGCCGGGTCGATGCTGCGCGTGAAGGGATCTGACACGCTCTGCCCGCTCGGCCCCGGGCTGGTCGGGGGATGGGACTTCCGCCACAAGTCGATCGAGACGACCGTCAACGGGCGGACCGTGCAGGCAGGCTCCACCGACGAGATGCTCTGGGACATGCACTACCTCGTCGCCGACCTCGCGAGGACGATCACGCTCGTGCCTGGCGACGTGATCCTCTCGGGCACCCCTGCAGGCTCGCGTCCGGTCGTCCCCGGTGACGTGGTCTCAGTGACCGTCGAGGGCCTCGGGACGCTCACCAACACCATCGTCGCCGGTCCCGCCCCCGTACGCAGCGACGTGGGCGCGCAGCCGTCCTCCTCCGAGGAGGTGGTCTCGACGGCGCTCGGCGGCGACTGGGAATTCCGCGGCGTGCGACCGCCGCGCAAGGGTTAGCGTTCGAGACCAGGGAGGACGTGGAGAGACCGCATGGCACGAGTCGCAGGCGTCGAGGTCTCCCTCGACCACTACATCGGGGGTGAGCGCGTCGCGTCCGACGATCGCTTCGAGGACGTGAGCCCGATCGACGAGCACGTGCTCGGCGAGGTGGCGCGGGGAGGGAGGGACGAAGCGCGTCTGGCCGTGGACGCGGCGACGGCCGCCTTCGAGAAGTGGGGAGAGACCCCACCTGCCGACCGCGCCGCCGTGCTGCACCGCATCGCAGACGGAGTCGAGGCTCGCATCCCGGCCTTGAGCGCGGTGGAGACCGAGGACAACGGCGCCCTGCTTCGCTCGCACCTGCGCGGTGTCATGCCGCGGGTCGCGCACAACTTCCGCTTCTTCGCCGATCGGCTGCTCCAGCTCCGTCACGACGACTTCGAGACCCGTGGTCACCGCAACCACGTGACCTGGGACCCTGCCGGCGTCGCGGTGCTGGTGACGCCCTGGAACGCGCCGCTCATGCTGGCCACCTGGAAGGTCGCTCCGGCCCTGGCCGCCGGTGACACCGTCGTGCTCAAGCCGGCAGAGTGGTCGCCACTGACCGCGTCTCTCCTCGCGGACATCGCTGCGGAAGCGGGATTGCCGCCTGGAGTGTTGAACGTCGTCCAGGGGATCGGCGAGGAGGTGGGCGACGCGCTCGTCTCGGATCCCCGCGTGGCGCGTATCAGCTTCACCGGCTCGGGGTCAACGGCGCGGGCGATCGCCGCGCGGGCGGCGGCGAACCTCGTTCCTGTGAGCTTCGAGCTCGGCGGGAAGTCGCCCCTCGTGGTGCTGGGGGATGCCGACATGGACCTGGCGGTGCGCCTTGCGATCGAGCAGTACGACAACGCGGGCCAGGTCTGCCTCGCCGGGACGAGGCTGCTCGTCGACTCTGCGATCGCCGAGGAGTTCACCGAGCGGCTGCTGTCAGGGATCGCGTCGCTTCGCCAGGGCGATCCGCGCCTCTTCGACACCGACATCGGCCCCCAGATCACTCGTGCGCACTTCGAACGGATCGACGGGTTCGTGCGGCGCGCGGTGTCCGACGGTGCCGAGGTGCTCTCGGGCGGCGGTCCCAACTCCGCGCTCGGCGGCCTCTACTACCTCCCAACGCTGATCGGCGGTGCGAAGGAAGGTTCGGAGATCCTGACCGAGGAGGTGTTCGGACCGGTCCTCACGATCCAGACCTTTGACTCCGACGACGAAGCCGTGGCGATGGCGAACTCGACCCGCTTCGGGCTCGCCGCCACGATCGTGTCGTCCGACGACTCCCGTGCTGGACGCGTCGCAGCACGAGTCGTCGCCGGGACGGTGTGGGTGAATTGCTTCTACGTCCGCGATCTGCGCGCCCCCTTCGGCGGCTCTCGCGAGTCTGGCATTGGACGCGAGGGCGGCAACTGGAGCTTCGACTTCTACTGTGACGTGAAGGACACTGTGTTCGCGCCGAGCGCGAGCAAGGGGGGAGAAGGCTTATGAGCGCAAGGAACGGCCCCGACTACGAACGCATCAGGGTGCTGTGGCCGGATCACCTCGGGCTCGCCCGCGGCAAGTACGTGCCCCCGGAGCAGCTCGGGCGCGTCCGGCACTGCACGGGGACCTGGGCGTTGGGCTACAGCCGGGAGATGGTGCCGGGAGCCCCGGGCTCCCACTTCTTTGAGGGCCTTCCCGACATGGATGCCGATGTGGACCTCTCGGAGGTCCGCCCCGGTTGGGAGGAGAGCACCGGCGTCGTGGTCGCCGATCTCGTCGAGCACGGGGAGCCCGTAGCGGTCGCGCCGAGAAGCGCGCTGCGCCGAGCCATCGCTGCATGGGAGCAGCGCGGCTACCTGCCCGAGGTGGGCATCGAGCTCGAGGCCTACCTGCTCGAGCCCGACGGGTCGGGAGGATGGCGACCGCTCGATACGCCCGGCGCGTTCGTCTACGGCACCGGGACCGCCGTCGATCCGCTCGGCGTGATCGACGAGATCTGGGAGGTCGCCGGTCGCAGCGGCCTGCCCATGGAGGCTGTCAACAGCGAGTACGACACGCCGCAATTCGAGTTTACGCTCGCCCACCGAAACGCGCTGGAAGCCGCAGACGACGCGTTCCTCTTCAAGGTGCTGGCTCGGGAGGTGGCGCAGCGCCACGGCCTGCTCCTCACCTTCATGGGCAAGCCTTTCTCGGACCGGGGCGGCAGCGGCCTGCACGTGAATTTCAGCCTCTTGCGCACCGATGGATCCAACGCCTTCGACGACCCCGGAGCCGACGATGGCATGTCCGCTCTCGCGAAGTCCTGCATCGCCGGCCTCGTCGAGCACCACGAAGCGCTCGCAGGGCTGCTCGCGCCCACGGTGAACGCCTACAAGCGGCTCGTGCCCGGGCTGCTCTCCGGCTGCTTCGCCAACTGGGGCCACGACCACCGGTGCACGACGGTGCGGGTGCCACCCGAACGCGGCAGCGGTGCGCGACTCGAGCACCGGCTCGCTGATGGCGCCGCGGTGGTCCACACGGCCATTGCCGCCGCGCTCCAGGCTGCGCTCCTCGGGGTGGCCGACCAGCTCGAGTGCCCGCCCCCGGAGAGCTCCGACGGGCTCGAGAGCTCCGACAGCGGGCGGTGCGTGCCGCCGGACCTCGCGAGCGCGCTCGACGTGCTCGAGGCGGACAAGGCGCTCTGCGAGGCGGTGGGATCAGAGCTAGTGGCGTTGCACCTCGCGATCAAGCGTGCGGAGTGGGACAGGTTCCGGCGGGCCACGACCGATTGGGAGCTGCGCGAGTACCTGCCGTTCCTCTGATTTGCCGTTCGCCCTGGTCCGGCTGGTCGGTCGGTCCGTTGGCCGGCTGGTCGGCTGGTCGGTCGGTCCGTTGGCCGGCTGGTCGGCTGGTCGGCTGGTCGGCCTGGTCGGCTGGCCGGCTGTGCGATTCCGTCGGCGACCAGCGACGGTGGTCGGCCGGCGGCAACACGGAGGCGCGAGGTCGTGCGCAACACGAATGCAGGGGGGACGGGCGAATACGGACCGACTGGAGGTGAGCAGATGGGAGAGATCGTCGGAGCCGCTCTCGTGGCGCACGTGCCTACGATCGTCATGCCGGAAGCAGAGCGCCGAGCGCTAAACGGCGGGAAGGACATCTCACTCGTTGCAGGGCTGCACCGCATACGGCGGGAGTACGTGGACCGCCTCGAACCGGACACCATCGTCGTCTTCGACACGCATTGGTTCACGACGTTCGAGCACTGCCTCACCGCCCATGAGCGTCGCGTGGGGTACTTCACGTCCGACGAGCTCCCCCGCGGTATGGCCGCTATGCCCTACGACGTCCCGGGTGACCCCGAGCTCGCCCGTGCGGTCGCCGAGATCGGCGCCGAGACGGAGGGCACGTGGGTGCATGCGACCGATGACCCGTACATCGCGATCCACTATCCGACCGTGAACCTCCTCGGCTTCCTCCAGGGAGGCGAGCGGTGGGTCAGTGCCGGCATCTGCCAGACCGCAGAGGTCGACGACTTCCTCTTGTTGGGCGAGATCCTCGCGGAGGCGGTCCGGAGACTGGATCGCCGGGTGCTCCTCCTCGCGTCGGGGGGGATGAGCCATCGGTTCTGGCCGCTTCGGCAGCTGCGACAGCACGAGTCCTCGGATCCGATGCACATCATCACCCCGCAGGCCCGGGAGGCCGACGAGCGGATCCTGGAGCACTTCTCCGCAGGTGAGCATGCCGCGGTGATCGACTCGATGCCGGAGTACGCCGCTGTGTCGCCCGAGGGTCGATTTGGGCACTACCTCATGATGATCGGGGCGATCGGCGGGCGCCGATGCAGGGCAAAGGGGATCCAGTGCTCTGCGTACGAGTCGGCGGTCGGGACCGGTCAGGTCCACGTCTTCTTCGAGCGTCCCGAGGGCGGGTGGACCGCATCGTAGCTGTCTGAGCCCGCTCCTGGTCTCGCACGCTGCCTTTCGTGAGGACCCTTCAACCTGCGCCCGTGCCCTCCGGGCCTGCGCCCGTGCCCGTGTGGTCGCGGCACAGCTGTGGTCTGCCCGTTTGCGGCCACGGCACGCCGTCTGGCGTCTTGTGACGCAAACGGACGGCCATTCCGTGCCCCAGTCTGGCGGCTGTCGGGCCGGGGCCGAGCGCGCCTTCTTCCTCACGCGGCCTCTCGAAATTAGGCTCCACGCCCAAGTGCGATCGCGTCGTTTCCAGTTCCAGGCCCTCTCGACGGCTCCATCGCGTGCCTTCGCGGCTTCCGACGAGATCGCCAGCCGCCTCTTCGCCTACAGCCGTTTCGCCAGCCGCCTCTTCGCCTGCCGCATGCCTCGGCGCAACTGGCGCGATGTGTCGCGTGGCGTCGAGGTTGTCGCTCCGGTTGCAGGAGCACTGCGCCACGAGGACCGCTGGCCATGAGCAGCCTCGCCAGTTTCGACGAGGTCCGCCGCCTCGATCTCGGCTTCTTCGTGCGCCCCGCTGCCGAAACCGGCACCGGCCAGCCCCGAGTCGAGGCTGTTTACAGCTATCTCGTCGTCCATCCCGAGATCACGGTCATATTCGACACGGGAATCGGATCGGCGGATCCCGAGACCGAGGCGCATTATCAGCCGCATCGGCGGCCCCTCGATCTTGCCTGCCGAGAGGTGGGTTCCAGCATCGAGATGATCGATGTCGTGGTCAACAGCCACTTGCACTTTGACCACTGCGGCGCGAACCCCAGCCTTGCCGGGCGGCGCATCGTCGCCCAGTCAGCGGAGCTCGATGCCGCACATGGGGAGCAGTACACCTTCCGTGAGCTCATCGACTTCAACGGAGCGATCTACGACCGAATTGATGGCGAGGCCGAGATCGCAAACGGCCTCGTCGTGCTCCCGACCCCTGGGCACAGCCCAGGGCATCAGTCCCTTGTCATACGAACCCGCGACGGCACGCTTCTGGTGGCGGGCCAGGCCATGGACTTCTCGGCGATCGGGTTGGGATCGGGGGGCAGCTGCGCATCCGCGTACGCGAGCGCGCACCTCGCCCGCCGGGCGTCACACGAGCTTGGTCGACCCCTCGCCGTGTGGCCCGACTGGCTCGATCGGATCGAGCAGTTCGATGAGTCATTGTCAAGAGTTGTGGACGATAAATCTCACTCAGGCTGCGACGGACCCGGTGTTTTCGTCGGCGTCGGCGGTCTCTTGCCCCGACTGATCGCTCCTTTCTTGTAGCTTGCCGTCGATGAAC
>JAJYXE010000045.1 GCA_021791145.1 Actinomycetes bacterium
ATAGGTGGTGAAGATGCCGGTCGTGATCGAGATGAACGACATCGGGATCGCGAAGGAGGCAAAGCGACGGAAGCTCCGCTTGAACTCCTGGCGGTAGCCGAATTCCTCGAGTTGCTTGGCTGCTCGTGTGAGCTCGGTGGTCATGCGCCCCCCTTGCGGTGTCGACTGGGCCCGGTCGGCCCAGTCGGTGTGGTCTGCAAACTGCTGCTCAGTCGACCCCTGCCCCCCGACCGCTACGCCTCTGCACCTCCCGGGGGTCTCTCCACGTCCGCGACCAGCACGGTCGCGCCCACCGCGCGCAGCTCGGCGAGCGATCGGTCCGTCACCCGGGAGTCCGTCACGACTGCGGTCACGTCCTGGAGGTCGCAGACCTTGCACAGGGCGATGTGGCCCACCTTGGTGGCATCGGCGAGCACGTAGGTCTCGGCGGCGTGCTTCAGGACGATCTGGCGCGCAGCGACCTCGGCGGGGTAGTAGTCCGTGAGGCCGGCTGTGGGGTGCACCGCGCCGGAACCGAGGATCGCCTTGTCGACGTAGAAGTCGCCGAGGAACCGTTCCGCCTGACGTCCTGAGAGCGCCATGTCACCGTGGCGCATCTGCCCGCCGGTCACCAGCACCTCGACGCCCTCGTGGCTGTCCAGCGCTGCGGCGACCGGAAGTGACGGCGTGAGCACACGCCCGTGGAAGTCCCACGGCAGCTGGCGCGCCACCTCGGCGACCGAAGTGCCCACGTCGAGCAGGATCGTGTTGCCGGGCGCGAGCAGCGAGACGACGAGCGACGCCATGGCCCGCTTGGCGGGGAGCTCTCGACGTCTGCGTTCGTGCTCCGGCGGCTCGAAGGTGCGCGCGGGCACGCCACGGGCGCCGCCGTAGACACGCTCCAAGACTCCCTGGCTCTCGAGCGCCACGAGGTCTCGACGCACGGTCTCGACCGACACCCCGAAGCGGGCGGAGAGCTCCCCGGCGCGCACCAGGGGCTGCCGTCGGATCGCCGCTGCGATCGCCAGCCGGCGCTCCTCGGGGATGGTCGCCACGGCCATGCCCACCTCCATCTGTGGACAACCGAGGGGTAACGAGGATCTGTGTGTAGTTATAACCGAAGTCGTGGAATCTTGCAAGCACCGCGGGGCGTCAGAAGATTGGGTGAGATTGCGTAGTGCGCGAACGGCCCTGGGTCATCTCGCTGAGATCGACGAGCACGCGTCTGCGCTCGACGACCTTGACGTCGTCGGCGTCGAGGCAGGGGCTGACGTTGGCGATGTCGTAGCCGTCTTTCGAGCAGATCTACCTCAGAGCCTGAAGACGCAGCCGTCCCACAGCGCGACAGGTCGCCGGCGAAGCACCCCGCGCAGTTTGATGTCGAGTCGCCGCGGGCAGCCCGCAGCAGCAAGGAAGAAGACCCTGACGGGGCCTTCGACCGGGAGCGGGGCATAACGTGTGGCGTCCCGCGGTCGGCGAGTCGTCGAACGGAGCCACGTCGTTCCATAACAGCAGCGCTGGCGAGAGGAACGCACCCAGAGCGAGCCGCCGTGCGCTTGCACGTACTGGCTCGCCGCCTCCTCCACCTGCACCTGCACCTGCACAACTGCATAGTAGACGGAAGTACGTCCGGGAACTGCCGTTTCTCCAGGCTGGCCAGGGATGTTCGCTGCGGACGTCGACTCGTTGCTGACTACGCGAGGCGCAGCGGGATCGGGACCTCGACGAGCTCGAAAGCCTTTCGCAGGGCCTCGGTCGGCTCGAAGAGACGTCCGAAGGCGACGGTGGTTCCCGGCACCGTGGAGGGGTTGCGCGCGAGGTTCGCCAAGTGATCGAGAAGCCCTTGTGAGGTGCACTCCTTCCACTTGGGCGGTCGCCGCCCGGTCTGTGCGCTGCGGTGGCTCCTCGTCGCGGATTGTGAGCGGCGCCCAGGCCTTGCGCAGGTGCCATACGAGGTGAGCATCGAGGAGACAGAACAGACAGAGCAGATTGGACCGGCCTTGGTTTCGTTGCAGGTCGACCAGGTAGAGTCGACTGGTTCACTGATTCACTGAGCGTCTACGATGCGTCGGTTCGCCGGCTTCACGCCCTTCATCGTATTTGCCACCTTGGGATACCAACGTCCCGGGACGAGCACGACCTGCACGAAAGGTCCCTGTCGAACTTGTCGGAGAGGAGCGCGCCCTCCCCACGGCGCTCGCACAACCACCGTTGCTCTCGCGATCCGATCAGCCTCGCGCTCCTCCTCTCCTCCTGGCCAGTCCCATCCGGCCACCGTTACTGGAACGCACCTGTAGGTCCGAGCAGCGGTGGCTCACGGCGATGCGCGTGCTCGGCAGTCTCGCACGGCCAAGCGGTGACGATCGCCGGCAAGTTGAGGGGATGGAGCAGCTGGGCCGACACGCGCTCCGGCCCCGCCGTGGAGCGGACCCGGTGTCCATGTGCCCAGCCTCAGGCTGCCACAGCTGGGCCCGCTTGAACAAACGTCCCAAACTACGCACCACTCCTTGGAGCAATGTCCGTGGCCAGCGCAACGGGCCAGGGTTAGTGTGCCAATGACCGGTCGATGGACCTGCCGCCTGGAGCGATCGACGGGATCGGAGGCGAACGCATGGAGAGAAGAGCTGAGCCGAGGTTCGAAGGCGTGTACGTGGCCATCGCCACGCCTTTCGGTCCGGACGGCGCGCTCGATCTCGACGCACTGGGTCGGAATTGCGAGCAGTTGATCGAGCGCGGGGTCCACGGCATCGTGCCGTGTGGTTCGCTCGGCGAGTACGAGGCGCTGACCGACGACGAGCGCTCGGGCGTCGTCAAGGCGACCCTGGACGCAGCAGCCGGACGCGTCGAGATCGTACCGGGGGTCTCGGGCAAGTCCGCCGCGGAGGCCCGGCGGTGGGCGGACGCGGCGGCCTCGCTCGGATGCCGAGCCGTCATGTGCCTCCCCCCGACCGCGCACACGCCGACCCCTGACGAGGTCGTCGCCCACTTCGACGAGGTGGGACGGACCGGAGTCGAGATCATCGCCTACAACAACCCCTTCTCGACCCGCGTGGACCTCACCCCGAGCCTGTTGTCTCGTCTGGCTGAGAACGACGCGATCGTGGCCGTGAAGGAGTTCTCTCAGGACGTCCGTCGAGTCGCGGCCATTCGTCAGTCGGCTCCTCGCCTCCAAGTCATCTGTGGTTGCGACGACACCTACGTCGAGGCGGCCCTCATGGGCGCGACGTGCTGGATCGCCGGGTTCGCCAACGCTTTCCCGGCGGCGTCGGTCGAGCTCCACGGCCTCTGCCGTGCTGGCCGGTGGGACGAAGCGATCGGCCTCTACCTGCGGATGCTCCCGCTTCTGCGCTGGGACGCGGACCCACGATTCGTGCAGGCGATCAAGCTTGCGATGGACGAGACGGGCTTCGTCGGCGGCGCGGTCCGCTTGCCTCGGCTGCCGCTGGTGCCCCAAGACGCCGACCAGGTCCGCCACCAGGTCCGCCAATTCGTCGAGAGCGATTGATGCGGTCGAGCCTGGTCGTCACCGCCGTCGACAGCCACACCGAAGGCATGCCGACGCGGGTCGTGACGGGAGGGTTCGGCGAGCTGCCGGGCGACACCATGGCCGATCGGCGGCTCTACGTCATCCACGAGCGCGACCACATCCGCCGCTTCCTCATGCACGAGCCGCGCGGGCACAGCGCGATGTCCGGCGCCGTCCTGCAGCGACCCACGCGCCCGGACGCCGACGTCGGCGTCGTGTTCATCGAAGTGTCGGGATGCCTCCCGATGTGCGGGCACGGCACCATCGGCGCCGCCACCGTGCTCGTCGAGACCGGCATGGTCGAAGTCAAGGAGCCCGAGACGGTCATCCGCTTCGACACGCCCGCCGGGCTCGTCAGCGCCTCGGTCGACGTGCAGGAGGGCCACGCGACGAGCGTCACCATCCGCAACGTCCCGGCCTACTTGCACCTGCGCGACGCGACGGTCGAGGTTCCCGGCATCGGCCCCGTGGTGCTGGACCTCGCATGGGGCGGCAATTTCTACGCCATCTTGCCCGCGGCGGCACTCGGCCTCCAGGTCGACCCCGGCGCGCACGACCAGCTGATCCAGGCAGGTCTCGCCGTCATGGCCGCGGTCAACGACCAGCTGCAGTTCTGTCACCCCGAGCACACCACGGTCGACTACTGCCACCACGTCATGCTCACCGAACCAGGCGACGGCGAGGTGTCCGGGCGGGCCGCCACCGCGATCCACCCGGGCTGGCTGGACCGCTCACCGTGCGGCACGGGCACGAGCGCCCGCATGGCGCAGCTCCACGCCCGGGGGGCGCTCGGTCTCGAGCAGGACTACGTCCACGCGTCGGTGATCGGCTCCCGCTTCGTCGGACGGCTCCTCGGCACGGCGAAGGTCGGCGAGTTCGACGCGGTCCTGCCGAGCTTCCGGGGCAGAGCCTGGATCACGGGCCTCGCCAGCTATCTGCTCGACCCCGACGACCCCTACCCGACGGGGTTCCTGCTCGGCCGACAGGATTGAGCGAGCTCGCCGGCCCGAAGTGGAGCGACGAGCTCCCTGCGGGCGCAGACGTCGTGGTCGTGGGCGCCGGCATCGTGGGCGCCGCCATCGCCGCCCGACTGGCGAGGGCCGGTGCGGAGGTGTGCCTCCTCGAGCGATCAGGGCCCGCCGCCGGTTCCAGCTCGTCAGGAGAGGGCAACCTGCTCGTCTCGGACAAGCTCCCGGGCCCGGAGCTGGACCTCGCGCTGCGCAGCCTCGTCCTCTGGCAGGAGGTCGACGCCGAGGCCGCCGAACGGATCGAGCTCGAGCGCAAGGGCGGGCTCGTGGTGGCGTGGGACGAGGCGCAGCTCGCGGCGCTCCAGGCCCTCGCCGCGGCACAGGAGGCCGCCGGTGTCGCGATCCGCCACCTGGGCGGCACCGAGCTCGTCGACGCCGAGCCGCACCTCAGTGGCGAGGTGGCCGGGGCGGTCTTCTACGAGGCCGACTCCCAGGTACAGCCGATGTACGCGGTCGCCCACCTGCTCGCGCAGGCCGCGGCCAATGGCTGTCGAATGATGCGGGGTACCGAAGTGTGCGGGTGGCGTACCACTCCGAGGGGCTCGCAGGCGCTCGAGACGACGCTCGGGTCGCTACGGGTCGGCACGGCGGTCGTGAACGCCGCGGGGTCCTGGGCGGGAGAGCTCGCCGCGCGCTTGGGATCCGACCTCCCTGTCGCTCCGCGCAGGGGGCACGTGCTCGTGACCGAGCCGATGCCCGTCGTCACGGCCCACAAGGTCTACGAGGCCGACTACGTGGGCTCGATCCACGACCAGGACGACGGATGGCGCTGCTCGAGCGTCGTGGAGGCGACCGCCAGCGGCACGATGCTGCTCGGCTCTTCCCGTGAGCTCGTGGGCTGGTCGGCGGTGCCGGACCCCCAGATCGTCGCCAGCATCGCCGCGAGGGCGATCAGGCTGTTCCGGGGGCTGGCCGCCGCCAAACTGCTGCGGACGTACGTGGGGTTCCGGCCTGCGACGCCCGACCGGCTCCCGGCGATCGGATGGGACGCTCGCGTCCCTGGGCTGCTGCACGCGACCGGCCACGAGGGTGCGGGCATCGGCCTTTCCCTCGCGACCGCCGAAGCCGTGCAGTGCCTCCTCTGCAAGACGGTGCCACCGGTAGGGCTGCAACCCTTCGATCCGGCTCGCTTCTCGAAGACGACCGAGACCCGACCGGAGCCGTGATGTGACAGACCTCGAGGTGCACTTCACGTTCGACGGCCGGCCGCTCGAAGCCCCGCTCGGTGCGAGCGTCGCGTCCGCCCTTCTCGCCAACGGGGTCCGGTCCTGGCGTCGCACCCGGTCGACGGGCGCAGCGCGCGGGCTCCTGTGCGGGATCGGCAACTGCTTCGACTGCCTCGTCGACGTGGGCTCCGCGCACGCGGTGCGCGCGTGCGTCACGCCGCTGCACGAGGGCGACGCGCTCCGCACGTCGGTGTCGCGGGGCTCCATCGAGGTCGGGCCACTCGAGAAGCGCTCTGGCGAAGACACGGGGGGCGCCAGGGCGGCGGGGAACGCCGCACGAGCGCTGCGCGGTGACGTCCTCGTGGTCGGGGGAGGTCCGGCGGGACTGGCGGCCGCCGAGGCCGCGATCGGACGCGGGGTCTCGGTCGTGCTCGTCGACAATGCAGCGCGACTAGGAGGCCAGCTGTACCGCCAGCCATCGTCGGACCAGACAGGAGGTGCCAGGCCGATCGGCCCCCAGCTCGCGGCTCGCCATCCGAGGCTCGCCGACCCACCGGGGCTCGTCGTCGCCACCGGGGCCGCGGTCTGGCAGCTCCGCGCCGCACCGGGCGGCGTCGTCGCGTGGCTGGAGGATGGAAGACGGGTCCAGGCGACCGCCGCGGTGCTCGCCCCGGGCGCCACCGAGCTCCTCGTCCCCTTCCCCGGCTGGGAGCTGCCGGGCGTGGTCAGCGCAGGCGCCGCCCAGTCCCTGCTCAAGGCGCACGGTCAGCTGGTCGGTCGCCGGCTGCTGGTCGCGGGGTCCGGTCCGTTCCTCTTCCCGGTCGCCACCAGCCTGGCGGACGCCGGTGCCGAGGTCCTCGCCGTCGTCGAAGCCTTGCCGGCCGGCCGGCTGACGCCGATCTTCGCGGCGCTGGCGCACCATCCGAGCAAGGCGAGCGAGGCTGCCGCCTACGTCGCCTCCCTCGCCCGGCGCGGCGTCCCCATCCGGACCAACCGGGTGATCGCACGCTGCGAACCAGGGAGCGACGGCGCGCTGCGGCAGGCGGTGGTCATCCCGACTGTAGAGGCGCGCGACGGGTTCGGATCCAGGGACTTCCGCGGGCGCGTGTACGACGTGGACGCGGTCTGCACCTCCTATGGGTTCGTCCCGCGCCTCGAGCTCGCCCGGCAGCTGGGTGTGGACGAAGTGCGTCTTCCTGGGCAGCCGTTCTCAGCGGTCGCGTGCGACGCCGCCCAGGCCACCTCCGTGCCCGGCGTCTTCGCCGCAGGCGAAGTGACCGGCATCGCCGGCGGAGAGGTGGCTGCGCTCGAAGGCTCGGTGGCGGGCGCCTCGGCTGCTGCCTACTGCCTCGGGCGGGCGCTGCGGGCTCAGGACGGCTGCAGCCCTTCAGACGATGGCGGCGATCGTCACCCCGGCGTGACGATCGGCCGGAGGCTGCGGCGGGCTCGACGGTTCGCAGAGCGCCTCAGCCATGTGTACGGTCACTCCGTCCCGCTCGGGCTCATCAGTGACGAGACGGTCGTGTGCCGCTGCGAGGACGTGCACGCAGGAGCGATCTTCGCCGCACTCGGCGCCGGAGCGATGACGGCGAGGGAGGTGCGGAATGTGACGCGTTGCGGGATGGGTTACTGCCAGGGGAGGACCTGTGGTCCCCTGGTGCAGCTGATCCTGGCCGAGGCGCTCGGTACCGGCACCTCGCAGGTCGGCGACCTGCACAAGCGCCCCGTGGCGACTCCCGTCCCGCTCGCGGTGGTCGCGCAGGTTGCGAGCCCAGGTATGGGGACGGGGACGTCCACTGCAACGACGAGCTCGTGAGACCCGACGACCGCCTGGCGCGGTCGGCGGATCGCCGGCCCCGGGTCTAGATTCGCCAGCGATCGGCCGGGATGGGCCGCAAGCCGGGGGGGCGAACTCTTTGGCATCTGATCTGCAATTTTTAGTCGACCAGCTCTCCAACCGGATCGGAGCGGCGGCAGTCCTCGAGGACCACGAGCAGCGCGCCATCGTCCACTCGAGCCAGGCGGGTCCCATCGACTCGGTTCGCCGAGACTCGATCCTCCACCGGACCACCTCGGCTGAGCTCATGACCTGGTTCCGAAGCTTCGGCATCACCACCAGCCGGGACATCGTCCGGATCCCTGCGAACCCGACGTTGGAGATCCTTCCTCGCGTGTGCGCGCCGGTCCGCTACCGCGGTCGGCTGCTCGGGTTCCTGTGGCTGATCGACGCGGGCGAGTCGTTCTCGGCTGGCGACCTCGAGGTCATCCAAAAGGCTTCCGAGCACGCCGCGCTGCTGCTGTACGAGGACCACTTGGCGGAGCGATTGGTCGGCCAGGCGCTCTCCCACCTGCTCTCGTCCTCCGAAGAGCTGCGCGAAGCGGCAGCGATGCAGCTCGTGGACCAGGCGCTCGCCCGTGACGGCGAGCCGACCGTCGTGGTGGTCGTCCAGCCGATCGCAGACGGCATGGACCTGCGAATCGCGATCGACGAGGCGCTGTTCGACGTAGCCTGGGACGCGCCTCCCGGATCCCTGCTCCGGCTCACGCAGGCCGACCACGGCGTCTTGTTCGTCCATTTGCCAGACGTGTCCGACGACAAAGCCGCGACCACCTTGTCGCTTGCCTGTCGAGAGCGTCTCGAGCGCCGCGCGGCAAAGGAGCTGGCCGCACCGGTGCGGGTGGTCGCGACCCTCGGCGATCCCCAGACTGAGCTCACGAAGGTCGTCTTGTCGTACCGTCAGGCGCGCCAGGCGATGAAGGTGGCGAGCGCCATCCCAGTGATGGGCGACGTGGTGCGCTGGCGCGATCTCGGGGTGTTCCGCGCGCTCGCCCAACTGCCGAACAGAGAGGCCGTCACCTCGGCCATCGATCCGAGGGTCAGCACGCTCTTGCGCTCGGGGGACGACGCGCTCGTCGTCACGCTCGAGACGTACCTGGACCTGGCGTGCGACGCGCGGGCGACGGCAGCGCACCTGCACCTGCACCGTGGAACGCTGTACTACCGCCTCGAGAAGGCGGCCCGGCTGGCATCCATCGACATGGGCAACGGGTACGACCGGCTCTCCGTGCATCTCGGACTGAAGCTCGCCCGGCTTGCAGGTCAGCCGGTCCCGGGCCAACCGGTGCGTCTCAACTCGGATGTCTGATCCGAAAGACGAGATGACCCCCGAGCGCCCGCCGGAGCTGCGCCGGAGCTTGCCACGTCTCGACGGTGCTGGCCCCTGAGCTGGAAGCTTCACCCCGACCATCTCGGCCCGGAAAGGGGAGCGACCGATGAAAAGGAGCGACCGATGAAGAGGATGGGAAGAAGCGGGGTCCTCGTCCTGAGCGAGGCGATCGTGATCACCGCGACCGGTGCAGAGCCGTTCGAGGGTGCCGTCGTCGTGGAAGAAGATCGCATCGTCGACATCCTGGAAGGTGCAAGCGACGGGGGTGACGCGCCCGATGGCGCCAGGGTCGTGCGGCTCGCAGGGCGCAGCCTGATCCCCGGACTGATCGACGCCCACGTGCACGCGGCCGCGGTCGACGCCGACCTGGCCGGCCAGGCCCACCGACGCTACGAGAGCGAGGTCGCGCTGCTCGCGGGCGTCTCGCTCGAGAGGATGCTGGCACGCGGTTTTACCACGGTGCGTGATGCAGGTGGTGTCGACGCGGGGTTCCGGCGGGCGATCGAGAGCGGTGCGATCGCCGGACCACGGCTGCTCGTCTCGGGCCGTCCGCTCACCCAGACCGGGGGGCACGGAGACCAGCGGATGCCGGCGGAGATCTCGACCCTCGGTGGTTGCGCTCCGCACGTGGGCATGGTCCACGCGCTCGCAGACGGACCGGACGAAGTGCGCCGGACCGCGCGGGAGGAGCTGCGCCGGGGCGCGGACCAGGTCAAGGTCATGGCAGGCGGCGGCGTCGTCTCGCCGGCCGACAGGCTCGAGTCGGTGCAGTACTCCTACGAGGAGCTGGCGGCGGCTGTCGCTGCGGCCAGCGCCGCAGGGAGCTACGTGCTCGCGCACGCCTACACGCCCCAAGCGATCCAGGTGTGCGTCGAAGCGGGCGTTCGGTCCATCGAGCACGGCAACCTGCTCGACGAGCCAAGCGCGAAGCTCATGGCAGCGCACGGCACCTACCTCGTCCCGACCCTCGTGACCTACGAGAAGCTCCACGAAGAAGGAGAGCAGCACGGGATCGCAAAGGAGAGCTTGGACAAGCTCGAGCGTGTGCTGGACGCCGGCCTGGAGAGCCTGCGCATCGCGACCCAAGCCGGCGTGAAGATCGCCTCGGGGTCGGACCTGCTCGGACCGATGCGCCGCTACCAGGGAGAGGAGATCGGGATCAAGGCCAGAGCGCTCTCGTCGATGGGTGCGATCGTCGCCGCGACGCGCACCAACGCCGAGCTGCTCGGTCTCACAGCCGAGATCGGCACCATCGAGCCTGGCAAGGTCGCAGACCTTGTCGTCGCCAACGGGAACGTCCTCGAGGATCCCGCCCTGCTCGGCCGCGCCGATGGGATCGGGCTCGTGGTGCAGGCCGGGAAGGTGGTGCACGAGCGCCTCTCCTGAGCGCGTGCCTTCGCCGTCGTTCGCGCGACGCACAATGGACAGCCGTCGGACGAATGGCATCTAGGTTACAACATTTGTCGATGTCTTTGGGTCATTCGGCGCACTAGCATTTCGCGACCAGGGGTCGTCAGCCCGGTCCGTGGCGGCCAAGCGTTCATGCCGCACCAGCCGGGCACGGCCAAATCGACGAAATCACACGACCGGTGATCGGTCGAGAACAGGGGGGCGAGATGAACCTCACGCGACGGGCAATGCGGATGGCGGGGGCGGTCATGGTCCTCGCGGGTGTCGGAGCGACGCTGCCTGCGCTCTCACAGGGCACTGCAGCGGGAAGCACCGCGAAGAAGCAGGTCAACCTGGCGTTCTTCGGCTACTCGGCGGCGAATGCGTACACGCAGGCTGCGCTCTTGGGGGTGAAGGACGTCGCGAAGAAGTACGGCGCGAGCGTCACCGTCTACACGCCGACAGCGACAGCGACAAAGCAGGAGGCGCAGGTCGAGGACGCCGCCACGTCGGGGAAATTCAATGGCATGGTGGTGTACTCGGTGTCCGGTGACGCGGTCGTCCCGGGTGTGAAGGAAGCCATCGCCAAAGGCATCAAGGTAGTGGCGGACTTCGTCGCGATCGGCCCGACAATCAACGCCATCAAGCCTCAGGTGAAAGGCCTCTCCGGAAGCGTCATCGCGCCGATCGACGAGACCGGCACCGCGTCGGGCGACCTGGTTGTGAAGGCCTGCACGGGGATCGATCCGTGCCACGTCGTCTACCTGACCGGGACAGCAAAGCTCCCCCTTACAGTCGACCGCACCGACCACTTCATGGCGGTCATCAAGAAGCACGCCAACATCCACATCGTGGGAACGATCACAGGCGGCTACACATCGAGCAAGGGGTACGCAGCTGGAGAGGACGCGCTTTCCGCCCATCCGACAGTCAACGTGATCGCTTCACCGGCGGACCAGGCGATCGTCGGCGTGGAGGAGGCGGTCAAGCAGGCCGGCGATCTCAAGAAGGTCAAGCTCATCGGGGGCGGCGGCACCTACCAGGCGATCGCCGGTCTCAAGAGCGGGGACTGGTTCGGCACCGTGAACTACTGCCCCACCCGCGAAGCCGAACGCGCCACCCGGATCGACATCCAGGCCGTCCTGGGGCAAAAGGTAAAGCAACCCTACGTGAACAGCTTGACCCTTTGCGGAGCTCCGCTGGAGCTCACCAAGTCGAACGTCGGCTCGTACAAGGGAGAGTGGACGGCCGGATGAGCTCTGCGCGTCTTGTGTGCGGGTGCTCCTCATCTCGCCACCAGCGTCACCGTCCGGCACGTCGTGCCGGACGGTGACGCGATGAGCGCGAACCCTGACCAGCTCATCGCGGAGGTCCGCGCGGTCACCAAGCGGTTCGGATCAGTCCAGGCGCTCCGGGGCGTCGACGTGTCGGTTGCCAGGCAGACGGTCCACGCGCTCGTCGGAGAGAACGGAGCCGGGAAATCCACCCTCGGACGAGTGTTCTCGGGGATCCTCCAGCCCGACACGGGGTCGCTGTACATCGACGGTTCGCCGGTCCGGTTCCGACGGCCCCGAGACGCTCAGCGGGCTGGGATCGTCGCGGTGAGCCAAGAGCTCACGCTGGTCCCGCAGCTCAGCGTGATCGACAACGTGTTCCTGGGGGTCGAGGAGCGCCGAGCCGGACTAGTGGAAAGGAGGAAAGCACGCGAGCGATTCCAGAAGCTGACGGAGCAATTCGGCTTCGACCTTCCCGCGCAGCGACCCGTCGGCCACCTCAGCGTTGCCGATCGCCAGAAGGCAGAGATCCTGAGGGCCCTTGCACGCACAGCGCGGCTCGTCGTGTTGGACGAGCCGACGTCTGCCCTCGTCGCCAATGAGGTCGCTCAGCTTCTCGACATCGTTCGACGGATCGTTGCAAAGGGAATGACGGTCATCTTCGTGTCCCACGCATTGCAGGACGTCCTCGACGTCGCCGACACGGTAACCGTCATGCGTGACGGCCTCGTCGTGTGGAACGGACCGGCCAGCTCCCAGACTCCGGACAGCCTCGCAGCGGCGATGCTCGGCAGAGCGCACGACCTTAGCTTTCCTACCCGGCACGAACCGGCCCGCGGAGATCCCGTGCTCGCCATCCGTGGCCTGGGCCTGCGTCGACGGTTCGAGGACGTGTCCTTCGAGCTACGGCCAGGTGAGATCGTCGGGATCGCGGGTCTGGTGGACAGCGGAGCCAGCATGGTCGCGGGTGCGGTCGCGGGCGTCGTTCGTCCGACGCGCGGACAGATCCTCGTCGGCGACAGACGCGTGCGCCTCTCCTCTCCGACCGACGCGCTGCGCCACGGCATCTCGCTTCTCCCCGAGAGCCGGAGGGAAGGGGGTCTCTTCATGCGGCGACCGATCCGCGAGAACGTGACGATCGGGAACGCGGCCGCCGTGTCGCGCTGGGGCGTAGTACGACGGCATGCCGAGGCGGCGCTGGTACAGAGCCGGCTACGGAGGTTCGACGTTCGCATGTCCTCCATCGACGCGCGCGTCGACACGCTCTCGGGCGGAAATCAGCAAAAGGTCCTGCTGGCCAAATGCGTGTTCGTCAACCCGAAGGTGCTCGTCGCCATGCAGCCGACCCGAGGCGTCGACGTCGGTGCAAAGTCGTCGATCTACGGGTTGCTGTCCGATCTCGCGAAGAGCGGGATGGCGATCCTCATGGTGAGCCCCGAGATCGAGGAGGTCTACGGTCTCGCCCACCGGATCCTCGTCATGCACCGCCGCCGGATCGTCGCAGAGGTCGACCCCAAAGAGACGACCTACGACGAAGTCATGCGTCTCGTGCTCACCGCAGGTCGGACCGGGACGAAGGGAGCCGCATGACGGGCCGGTCCACCGTGACACCCGAGCAGCTCGACGCGCCGACCGCGCGGCCGTTTCGTCGGCTGCCCCTCCCGGCCCTCCCGGGCCTGAAGAGAGCCCAGGACTACGCGATCGTCGTGATCTTCCTCCTCCTGTTCATCGCCTTGAGCCTCTGGACGAGCGCCTTCCTGACGAAGACGAACCTCGTCAACGTGCTCGACCAGAACGCCGCCATGGGAGCCCTGGCGCTCGGGGAGACGTTCGCGATCATCAGCGGCAACTTCGACCTGTCGGTGGGGTCCGTGTACTCGTTGGCGGGCATCGTCGGCATCATGCTCGTTCCCGTGCTGGGTCCCGTGTCGGCGTGCGTCATCGCAGTCCTGTGCGGAACCGTGCTCGGCATCATGAACGGCGGGCTTGTCGTCCTGGGCCGTGTGCACTCGTTCATCGCAACCTTGGCGACCCAGTACATCATCTACGGCCTGGCACTGGTGGTGACCGGTGGAGTGATCGTCCTGGACACGAACCCTGGTTTCCTGGTCGTCGGGCAGGGACGTGGCGGAGGGGTCGAGTGGGCGGTCTGGATCATGCTCGGCTTGGCAATTGCAGCAGGACTGCTTCTTGCCCGCTCGGTGTTCGGTCGGTACGTGTACGCCGTCGGCGGCAACCGGGAGGCGGCGAGGCTCTCGGGTGTCCGGATTGGCTTCGTCGTCGTCGCCGCCTTCGCCATCAGCGGAACCACCGCTGCGATCGGCGGCATCCTGGCAGCATCTCTGGTCGGCACCGCTCAGGCCGGGACCGGGACGGGATTGGTCCTGCCCGCGATCGCCAGCGTCATCATCGGCGGCACCAGCATCTTCGGCGGCGAAGGAGCCATCTGGAGGACCGTCCTCGGCGTGCTCCTCTTCGCAATGATCGGCAACGGCTTCGCCCTTTTGAGCTTGAACGCGACGTACCAGGAGATCGTCGAAGGCGCGCTGATCATCATCGCGGTGGTCGCGGACGCATGGGCGAGGTCGGGAACGTGAGCAACGCGGGCAGCCCCTCGGCGCGAGGTGACCGCGTGCGCGCCGGGGTGGTTCTTCGGGCCACGAACAGCAGATCACGAGATCCGGATGCGGAGGAACGATGAGCACGTACCGAGTCGCAATCGATATCGGAGGCACCTTCACGGACTTCGTCCTTCAGGACGCTGCATCGGGTGAAACGCGAACGGGCAAGATCCTGAGCACGCCGTCGGATCCCGCACAAGCCGTGCTCGCCGGCCTCGGGACGTTCGTGCCCAGCGGCAGTGAGATCAGTTTCCTTGTGCATGGCACCACCGTCGGCCTGAACGCGGTCGTCGAACGCCGCGGCGCGCGGCTGGCGATCGTGACGACCGAGGGCTTCGGCGACGTCTATACCATCGCGGGGAACGACCGGCGCGACATCTTCGACTTCCGCTATCGCAAACCGGTGCCGCTGGTACCGCCTGACCGTGTCGTCGAGGTCAGGGAGCGCTTGGCCGCAGACGGTTCCGTCGTCGTCCCGCTCGACCCGGCTTCGATCGACGCCGTCGTCGAATTCGCCCGCCGAGAGCGGATCGAGGCGATCGCGGTGTGCCTGCTCTTCTCCTATCTCGATCCGCGTCACGAGGTGGCGCTGGCCCAGCAGCTCTCCGAACGCCTTCCTGACGTGACCGTCACGGCGTCGCACCAGGTGTCTCGGCAGTGGCGTGAGTATGCTCGAACCTCCACGGCGGCCCTCAACGCCTATGTCGCGCCCGTCGTGACGCGCTACCTGACGACGCTGATCGATCGACTGGAGAAGCACTCACCCGCTCCGCTGTTCGTGATGCAATCGAACGGCGGCCTCACGGTGGCGCGAGCAGCACGCGACACGCCGGTTCAGACCCTCTTGTCAGGGCCCGTCGGGGGCGCGATCGGCGCCCAGCAGCTTTCCCGGATGCTGGGCCGTGACAACCTGGTGAGCATCGACATGGGCGGCACCTCGTTCGACGTGAGCCTGATCGTGGACGGCTCTGCGACGATCGTCGACGAAGCGACAATCGAAGGGCTGCCAGTCCAGATGCCGATCGTGGAGATCAATGGGATCGGAGCGGGAGGCGGCTCGATCGGCTGGACCGAAGCAGGCGCGATGCGGGTCGGGCCGCGGAGTGCCGGGGCCGATCCGGGACCCGCCTGCTACGGGCGCGGCGGGACCGAACCCACCGTGACGGACGCCAACCTGCTCCTCGGCCGGATCGACGAGCGCAGGTTCGCCGGCGGCGGCATGCCCCTCGACATCGAAGCAGCGAGCAAGGCAGCAGCGCGGCTGGGAGAGCAGCTCGGTCTCGACGTGCGCGCGACCGCGCAAGGCATCGTCGACATCGTCAACGCGAAGATGGCCGACGCCATCCGCACCGCCACGGTGCGGAGAGGGATCGATCCGCGTGAGTTCAGTCTCGTGGCGTTCGGCGGGGCCGGACCGATGCACGCCGTCGAGCTCGCCGAGCAGCTGGAAATCTCCGAGGTCGTCATCCCCGTCTCGCCCGGGACGTTCTCTGCGTCAGGCATGCTGGAGACCGACATCCGACACGACGTCCGCCGAACCTTCTATGCGTCCCTCGCTCAGGTCGACCGCGACACCTTGGAGGCCGCCTTCCTCGAAGTCCAAGAGGAGGGAAGCACGCTGCTACGAGATGAAGGCGTCGAGAGCCATGACATGAGCTTCGAGCGCGTCGCCGACCTGCGCTACCAGGGCCAGGAGTACTCGCTCACCCTCTCCCTCGGCCCGCCAGGACCGATCGACCTGCTGCAGCTGCGCAGACGGTTCGACCAGCTCTATCTCGACCGTTACGGCCACTCCAGTCCCGAAGCTCCGGTCGAGATCGTGCGTCTCGGGGTCGCTGCGACGGGGACGGTGCCACGGCCGGCTCCCTGCGAGCCGCCGTGCGAGCCCAGGGGCGACTGGCCCTTGCGCGGGGTGGTCTTCAAGGGAGCCGTGATCGACACCGCCATCGTACCCAGGGAGCAGCTGGCTCCGAGTGAGACGTACCCAGGGCCGATGATCATCACGGAGGCCACGGCGACGGCGGTCGTCCCGCCCGGTTGGTCGGTCTGCCGGATGCCCGGTGGCCATCTGTCAATTCGCCGTACCGGTGCTGCAACGAAGCAGGTCGCGAACGCTCGAGGGAAGCCGAATCGAGCTGACGCAGGTAGGGCCGAGGCCGTGCAAGTCGACCCGGTCACGACGGAGGTCGTTCGGAACTTCATGACCTCGTGCGCGGAGGACATGAACGCCGCCCTGTTCCGATCTGCGTACACGCCGGTCATCTACGAAGGACGGGATTGCGCGGTCGCGCTCCTGGACTCCGACGGAGAACCACTCGGCATGTCGACCGGTGTGCCGATCTTCCTCGGCAACCTCGAGGTCTGCGTGAAGCTCACGATCGAGCAGTTCGGGCTCGACTGGTTCGGCCCGGGCGACGTGGTCGCGATGAACGATCCGTACCTCCAAGGGACCCATCTCCACGACGTCACCGTCTTCGGCCCCATCTTCCACGCAGGACGCCTGGTCGGGTTCGCTGCGACGCGTGCCCACTGGCAGGACGTCGGTGGGCGGGACCCGGGTACCACGATGGGTTCGATCGAAGTGTTCCAAGAGGGCTTCAGGATGGGGCCGACGCGGGTCGTGAAGGGATACGAACCGCTTCCGGAATGGATGGACTTCCTTCGGCGTGCAAGCCGCTTCGGCTACGAACTGATGGGTGACTTCAGCGCCCAGGTGGCAGCGATCCGAACTGGTGAAGCGCGGGTGTCTCGAATGCTCGACCGGATCGGCGTCGACGTGTTCGAAGCAGCGAAGAAACGGATCTTCGAGCAGGCTGAGGCACTGGATCGTGCGGCGATCTCCGAGCTGCCCGACGGCACGTACCGGGCAGAGGGCTGGCTGGACAATGACGGCTACGGCGCGGAGCCAGTCCGGGTGTGCGTGGCGGTGACGATCGAGGGCGATCGCATGGTGGTTGACCTCGACGGCAGCGCGCGTGCGACGCGAGGTCCGATCAACTGCGGCTACGCCCAGACCGTCTCTGCCGTACGACTGACGTACAAAGCCCTCGTCAACACCCATCTGCCGGTCACCGGCGGGACGTTTGCGACGCTCGACGTCCGCGTGCCTGACGATTGCGTGTTCAATGCCAAAGAGCCCGCGGCCTGCGAATGGTACTTCACGGGCCTTGGGCTTCTTTGCGACCTCATCATGACGGCACTCGCGCCTGCGGTCGGCGACAGGGTGGTGGCGCCGCACTACGGCGACTCCATGGTCATCAACTTGAACGGCATCGACGCGAGCCGTGCGCGCCCGCTCTGGGTGGTGATCGAGCCCACCGCCGGTGGCTGGGGGGCCCATCCCGGCGGGGACGGAGAGAGCGCCCTGATCAATCTGACCAACGGCTCGTTCAAGAACATCCCGGTCGAGATCTACGAGAGCAAGTTCCCGGTCCGCATCGAGCGGTTCGCCATCCGAACCGACAGCGGCGGCCCAGGACGCTGGCGGGGAGGGTGCGGCGTCGTCCGCGCGTACCGACTGCTCGCCGATGGAAGCCTCTCCTTGTGGTTCGACCGATCGGTCACGCCCGCGTGGGGCCTGGAAGGCGGCATGCCTGCGACCGGGCCACGAGTACGCGTCGAGGGGCCCGGCGGACCCTGGGAAGGTCTCAAGGTGAATTGCCTCCCCCTGCGAGCCGGTGCTCTTGTCACGATCGAGACCGGAGGTGGTGGAGGGTACGGTCCCGCCCTGGAGCGGCCGCCGGCGGAGGTCGCGCGCGACGTCCGGGAGCGATACGTGAGCGCCGAGGGGGCGGCCAGGGATTACGGTGTCGTGGTCGACGCAGCGAGCCTTGACGTCGATGCGGCCGCGACCGAGCGGCTGCGGCGCCGTCTTGCAGCCGAGCCGATTGGACACGTCCCCCCTTCGGCGTCGGCACGACGCGAGCAGACGCGAGCAGACGCGAGCAGCAGAGGAGGAGCGATGGCGAACGGGCTCGTGGCATCCGGCGTCTCCCTCGTCGGGGGAACGGAGCGGCCCGGGGAAGGCGACGGCTTTCGCGCCCGGGACCCTCGCTCGGGCGAGGAGACCGGGCCGGTGTTCCGCACAGCCGCGGCCGGCGAGGTGACCGAGGCGCTGTCGAGGGCACACGGCGCGTTCGCAGCGGCGCGAGGAGAAGCTCCTCTCGACGCGCTCTTGGCCGCTGCCGACCTCCTCGACGACCATGTGGCAGCGATCGTCGCCCAAGCGATGGAGGAGACCGGCCTGACCCAGGAGCGGCTGACCGGCGAGGTCGCGAGGACCTCCGGCCAGCTGCGGTTCATGGCCTCGCTCGCGCGCCGCGGCGAGCGGCTCGACGCGACGATCGACCGGGCCGACGCCGCGGCGGGGCGGCCGGACCTGCGCAGGGTCGGCATGCCGATCGGCCCGGTCGCCGTGTTCGGCGCGAGCAACTTCCCGATCGCCTTCAGCGTGCTCGGAGGCGACACGGCCTCCGCGCTCGCCGCCGGCTGTCCGGTCGTGGTGAAGGCCCACGAGTCGCACCCGGCCACCTCCGAGCTGTGCGGTCGGTTGATGCTGCGCGCGCTCGAGGTCTGCGACCGTGACCAGGGCTGGTTCGCGCTCCTCCAGGGCCGTTCCCACGCGCTGGGCCAGAGTCTCGTGACCGCGCCGCAGGTCCGGGCGGTGGCCTTCACCGGCAGCCTGCAGGGCGGGCGTGCGCTGTTCGACGCCGCGAGCCGGCGCCCCGACCCGATCCCCGTCTACGCCGAGATGGGCAGCCCGAACCCCCTCTTCGTGACCGCCGCGTCCGCCAGATGCCGTGCCGGCGAGATCGCCGACGCGCTCGCCACCTCGCTGAGCGGATCAGCCGGGCAGCTCTGCACGAAACCGAACCTGATCGTGCTGCCCGAGGGGCCCGAAGGAGAAGCGCTCGAGCGCGCCCTTGCCCGGGCGTTCGGCGAGCGGCCCGTGCACCCGCTGCTCAACCGAAGCGTGCGCGACGGGTTCCTCGCCTCGATCCGTGCCGCCTCGGCGCTCGAAGGCGTCGCGCAGCTCGGCTCGCAGGCGAAGGTGCCAGAGGGCGGCACCGCCTCGGACGCCGAGGGGTCCTTTGCCGTCCCAGGCGCCCTGCTCTCGGCCTCCTTCGAGGCGCTGGTCTCCCACGAGACGCTGCGAAGCGAGCACTTCGGCCCCGCAGGAGTGGTGGTGCGCTGCCGCGAGGAGGCGTTCGTCGCCGTCGCAGAGGCCCTGGAGGGCAGCCTCACCGCGACGGTGCACCTCGAGCCCGAGGACGCCCCGAGGTGGTCGTCGTTCGTCCGGCTCCTGGCCGCCAAGGCCGGGAGGGTGATCGTGAACGGCGTGCCGACCGGAGTGGCCGTGGTGCGGGCGATGCACCACGGGGGCCCCTACCCGGCGACGACCTCGGCTCGCGACACTTCGGTCGGCGCGGCGGCCATCGACCGCTTCCTCCGCCCGGTGTGCTTCCAGGACGTGCCGGACGTGCTCCTGCCTCCTGCCCTCCAGGACGCCAACCCGCTTCGGATCTGGCGGCGGGTGGACGGCGAGCTCACCGCGCCAACGCCGCCCGCGTAGCCCCGGGGCTCGCCGGCCGCCCTGCGCCCGCCGCATCGGAGAGGTGCTGGCGGCTCAGCGCCGCTCGCGCTCAGGGGCCAGCAGCTCGAGGAGCAGCTCACCGGCAATCAAGTCCTGACCCGCGGTCCCGACGGACTTGAAGATCGTCCGCGCCGCACCAGCGTAGGGAGATTCTCCACGAACGACCGCGTCGAGGGAAACCAGTGTCGTCTCGCTCTGCAACGCTCTCGACTCGAGCGCCGCCAGGACGTCGCCTGCCTCACGAAGTGCCATCTCGACGCTGTCCACGACCGTCATCGCTCCATCGAAGGTCGCAGCGTCGAGCTCCCGGGCGCTGGGCTCGTGCGAACCGACGGCATTGACGTGAACCCGCGCTGGCAGCAGCGATCCGTCGAAGATCGGGGTACGGCTCGTCGTGCACGCACAGACGAGATCGGTGTCGGCGACCGCGTCGGAGGAGACCGCCTCGGCGTCGACACCCGACGCGCGCAGGCAAGCGGCCAGTGGCTCGGCGGACTCGGGCGTGCGGCCCACGATGCCCACCCAAGCGATGTCGCGGACGAGCCGCATCGCCTCGACGTGGCGTACCGCCTGTGGCCCGGTCCCGAACACGACGAGACGCGACGCGTTGGCGGCCGCCAGGTACTTGGTCGCCACCGCGGACATCGCCGGCGTCCGAAGCGCCGTGACCCCGGCGGCGTCGACCAGCATCACCGGCGTCATCTCGGGGAGCTCGAAGACGACCAGCACACCCTGCAGGCGCGGGCGATCACGCGCGACACCGTCGGGAAGCACCGAGGTGACCTTGACCGCCAACGCGGCGCGGTCCCACCCCGGCATGAGCAAGAGCTGCCCCTCCCCGACTCGATGCACGACGCGGGCAGGCTCGACCACGTCCCAGCCTCGGGCGAGGCGCTCTTCGATTGCAGAGATGCAGCGCGCCATCACCTCGGGAGACTGCAGCTCGTCGGCCGACACGAACCGAACGTCGCTGGAGGTCCTCACACGAGGCCCACTCGGAACCGTTGTGCGGATGGGGAGAGCCCGCGCGAGGGGTTCACGAGCTCGGCCGCCTGCCAGGCATTCGCGCACCTGTACGTCAGCACGCGCAGCTGTGCGTCAGTACTCGACCGTGACAGCACCGTTCTGTCCTTCGCCGCCACTGGGCCCGGGACTTCCCGTACCACCCTTCAACGCGCCAGCACCGACGAAGGGGGTCACCGGCCTGCGTGCCACCCCGCCAACGCCACCGCCATCGTGGCCCGCCTGGCCGCTTGCGCCTCTGTACGCGCTCTTCGGCGCGCCTTCCCCGAGGAAGCCCCCACCGGCGCCGCCGTCGAGCACGCAGGCCGGCCCAGCGCTCCTACCGGTGGCGCACGACGGGCTCGGCCGCGTGCCCGCGCCACCTCCACCTCCATACGCGCCGGCGCCTCCCGCGCCGCCGGGCTGGCCCCAGTGGCAGGCCGCGCCGCCACCGCCACCACCGCTGAAGGGCAGCCCACTTTGACCCGCTCCTCCGCAGCGCACGCCACCTCGCCCCCCAGGTCCCCCGTACCCTGCCCCGCCGGCGCCAGGGCTTTCGCCCCGCGCGCCCTGGCCACCGGCTCCGACCACGACAGTGAGCGCCTCACCAGGCCTGACACAGCCGTAGAAGCGGAGCGTGCCGACTGCGCCGGGCACCTTCGAGGACAGAGCGCAGGCGTTGGACCGCCCGCCGGCCACGGGGACAAGGACCGCTACCTCCGCCCCGCTCCCACCGTTGCCACCCGAGCCGGAGCTGCCGTACCCGGCGTCGAGCGTCACGCCACCACCACCGCCGCCGCCCCCGGTGGCGACGAGCAGGAAGCGGCCGGGTCCAGCCAGGGCCGACGCCCCACCCCCGCCGCCCCCGGCTCCCCAGCACTTTTGGAGAGCCTCGCAGGTGTACGCGGCGCCTTGCCCGTCCCCGCGGACCCATCCGGCGTCACCGCCTCCTCCAGACCCGCCGAGAACCGACACCGACAAGATGCTTCCCGCAGCCGCGCTCGGCACGACGAAGCGGTAGCGGCCAGGCTTGTCCCAGGTCAGCAGACCCATGCCCTTGGACGCTTGCACCCCGTCGGTCCGCGCGTGGCCCGAGCCGAGGCTCGAGGCGCTGGACAGCGCCTTTGCGCCTGCCGGAGCGGGCCACCCGGAGAACCCTGCAATGGCTACGCTGACACCTCCCGCGAGAGCCAGCCATCTCTTCAGTCGCGCTGCAAACCGGCCTCGGCGATCGGGCCGCGACCTACCCAGCGAGGGACGCACCATTGCTCGCAAACTACCAACTCCTGAGTGGCATCCTCAAAGCCGAGAACCACGAGGAACGCGCCGGCGAACGGCTGGAGGGCCATGGTCGCGCTCGCCAGCGGATGCTTCGCGGCGCCGAGCTACGCGATCTTCTCCATGCCTTCTCCATGATGCCAACCGGCTCAATGCCCGCTGCGGGTCGGCGAATGAGCACCCTCACGCCCCCCGGCAAGATCGACCCTGCCAGGTCGCGAGTCGTCCCGGCGGCTCGCCGATGCCGACCGCAGGACGTTGCCGTGCCGGTGACGGGTGGTGCTGATGGCCTTCTCGTGCGCCCACCGCAGCATCTCGTAGCGTCCGAGCGCGACCAGTGGCTCGACGTCCAGCTCCAAGCATGCGTCGAGCAGAGCCAGCCGCAGCTGCGGTGTGCAGCCGACCAGTCGGACCCGTTCCGGTCGTTGCGCGTGCATCCTCCTTACGAACTCCTCGTCGGACTCCTGTCGAACCGCCCCGGCCAAGCGCTCGGACACCTCCGGTGGCGCCGACACCTCGACGTCGACACCGAGGTGGCCAGCGACGAGCAGTGACAGCTCGAGCACCTGGGCGTCGGGCGCCGTGCCCAGACGCAGCACCGCGCGCCGAAGCGGCGCCAGGCGAAAGACGTTGCTCTCCGCCGCCAACCCGCTCTCGTCGACACCTCGTAGCAGGCGATCTGCAGCGACCCGGACCGCTTCCAGCTCGAAGGCCAGCTCCAGGGGAGCACCTGAGCTGCGCTGCCAGCGCCCGAAGCTGGCGACGTAGTTCGGGCCACCCGCCTTCGCATCGGACCCCACCGACGAGCGCTTCCAACCGCCGAAGGGTTGCCGGCGAACGATGGCGCCGGTGATGTGCCGGTTGACGTAGGCGTTGCCCACCTGGACGTGGCGTTCCCAGAAACGAACCTCTCGTTCGTCCAGGCTGGCGAGGCCGCCGGTCAGACCGTACTGCGTGCCGTTCTGGAGGCGCACCGCCTCTTCGAGGTCCTTCGCACGCATCACGCCCAGCACCGGCCCGAAGCACTCGGTCAGGTGGAAGAAGCTTGTCGGCGCGACGCCGAGCTTCACCCCCGGGGACCAAAGCTGTGGGTTCTCGGGCTTCTGACGCGGCTCGACCAGCCACTCCTCACCGGGTGTGAGGGTGGTGAGGGCTCGACGCAGCGGTCCCGCCGGCGGCCTGATCAACGGTCCCACCGCCGTCGCCGGGTCCTCTGCGGGACCGACCCGCAGGCTCGCCACGGCATCGGCAAGCCGCTGGCGGAAACGCTGGTCGTCGTAGACCGGCGCCTCCACGATCGCGAGGCTCGCCGCCGAGCACTTCTGGCCGGCGTGCGAGAACGCCGAGTGGACGAGGTCCCGGACGGCGTCTTCCTGGTCGGCCGCCGCGCTCACCACGTACGCGTTCTTGCCGCTCGTCTCTGCGTGCAACCCCATGTCGGGCCGCCACTGCAAGAACGTGCGCGCCGTGTCGAAGGCTCCCGTCAGCACGACGGCACCGACGTCCGGGTGCGTCACCAACCGACGACCCGCGTCGTCGTCCGCGCACGGGACGAACTGCAGGACCTCCGCTGGGACACCAGCTTCGTGGCACTGGGAGACCAGGAGCGCGCCGGTGAGCACCGTCTCGGGCGCGGGTTTCAAGATGACCGCGTTCCCCGCGGCGAGCGCTGCCAGCACCCCCCCTGCTGGGATCGCGTACGGGAAATTCCACGGGGGCGCCACCACGACAACGCCGTAGGGCTCGAAGGTCCCGTGCGGACCGAAATGCGTGGGGAGCTCGACAGCGAGCTCTGCGTAGTAGCGGGCGTCGTCGACGGCCTCGGAGACCTCGGAGTCCGCCTCACGCACGATCTTCCCCGCGTCTCGGACCATCGTCGCGATCGTCCGGAACCTGTCCGCCTCCATCCGCTCGGCGACCGCTCGAAGGATCCGCCGGCGTTCGGCCACCGGCGTCGCCGCCCACGAACTGCCGGCGCGCCGCGCGACGGCCACCGCCCGCTCGACCGTCTCGGGCGTGGAGGTGACGTAGCGGTACCACTCGACCTCGGGATGAGAGGGGTCACGGCCGATACCCTCTGCGGGTACCTCGACGCGCTCGGCACCGACGATCGCGGCCACTGGACTCCTCAGCGGTTGCCTCAGCTTCGCGAGCGCGTCGAGCACCGCGGACCGGTTGTAGACGACGGAGAAATCGGTGTCCGCAGCGTTGGAGAACCCCGACACCTCGCTTCCCTCTCGTCGAGCCACGGCCGCCGTCACCCGGCGCGACGGAGGCGCAGGGTCGTGACGGTGCGCCACGGCAGCGCGAAATCGAAGGCGCTGGTCCTCCCACGCATCGGACCCTGGCCGCAGCGAAGCCAGGCGCGCGAGGAAATTCTCCGGAGCGGTGTTCTCGTCGAAGCGGCGCACGAGGTACGCGACTGCGGACTCGAAATCGCCGCGCTCGACGACGGGCAGGTACACGAGCACGCCTCCGGTGACGCGCGCCACCGCCTTTGCCTCGGGGCTCGCCATCCCTTCGAGCATCTCGATCTCGACACGGTCGCCGCCACGCTCCCGACCGACCACGATGGCCCACGCGACGTCGAACAGGTTGTGGCTCGCGACGCCGACCTTCAGTGCACCGGCGTTCTCAGCAGCCAGGGCGATGTCGAGCAACCTCTTGTAGTTCGCGTCGACGAGCTCCTTGCTCTCGAAGGGAGCCAGTGGCCAGCCTCGCAGCTCCGCCTCGACGCGTTCCATCGCGAGGTTGGCACCCTTCACCAGGCGGACGCGCAGCGGGGCGCCGCCAGCGTCACGACGCTTGCGCGCCGAGGCGCAGATCTGCTCGAGCACTCCGACGGAGTCGGGAAGGTAGGCCTGGATCGCGACCCCGATGGTGACGTCGAGCAGCTCGGGCTCTTCACCGAGTGCCAAGAAGGTGTCCACCGTGATGTGGAGGTCTCGGTACTCCTCCATGTCCAGGTTGACGAGCTTCACCGGCCGGTGGCGTGCCGCTGCCTCCACGAGTGGCCGAAGCCGGGTGAGCACCCGTTCCCGGCTCTGGTCGTAGGAGAGCACGTCCAACTGGGAGTCGAGCGCCGACAGCTTCACCGAGACGCACTCGACATCTGGCAACTCGACGAGCGCCTGGATCATCCGGCTCCGCCGTGCGGCCTGGCCTTCGCCCAGCACGGCCTCCCCGAGAAGGTTCACATTGCAGCGCATTCCCTCGCGGCGTCGGCGCTGGAGGTGACGGCTCAGGGGTCGCGGCTCCGCCGGGAGGACGAGGGTCTCCAGCTCGTGGCGCAGCCTCGCCGTGACGAGCCGCACCGTGAGGTCCGGGACCACGCGTGCCGCTCGTCTCGCGAGAAAGAGCGCGACCCGATCGAGGGGACCGGCCATCGCGGGCGCCCGGTGGGCGGCGAGCAGCTCCTCCAATCGGGACGCCGCACGGCGACGTGTGCCGATCCGCAGGACTTGGTCGGTCAACGCCAAGAGGAGCTCGCGGCTGTCCTCGTCGTCGACGAGCCTTGCGACACGCGCACGGCGGCGGCGCTCGGCTCCGTCGATCGACGCCAACGCCTCCTGCAGCAGGCTCGTCGCCAGCTCCTCCGCCTGGGCGCAGAGGCGTTCGTCGTGCTCGCTCAGCGATGCGTTGCGCTCACCATCTGCCCTCGGGCGCGAAGCGTCGTCGGGCACCTTGCCTCCCTCCTCGAAGCTACGTCGCCCGGCGACGGAGCAATTGGTCCAGACCGACGGCGACCAGGATGAGCCCGCCGAACACGATGTCCTCGTACACGGGGTTCATGTCGAGCAACACGAAGCCGTTGTTGATCAGCTCGATGATGACCGTCCCCACGACTGCGCGCCAGATCGCGCCTTCCCCGCCCATGATGCTCGTGCCTCCGACCACGGTCGCGGCGATCGCCGTCAGTGCGAGGGTCGATCCCATCGTCGCGTCCGCCGAGCCTGCTTGCGACGCCCCGATCACCCCGGCCAGCGCTGCGCACGCCCCGCTGATGCCGAACACGAGAACTCGGTAGAGCCAGATCGAGACCCCGGAGAGCCGGGCTGCTTCGGCATTCCCACCGATCGCGTAGAGGCCCCGTCCGAACCTCGTGTAGGCGAGGACGATCCCCGTCACGATCGCGACGCCGACGAAGCACCATGCGGCCACGGAGATGCCGCCGTACACGTTGTTCATCACCATGAAGTTGGCTGCACTGGTGGACGCGACGTTCCCTCCGGTCACGACGGTTGCGAGCCCAAGGATCACATAGCTCGACGCCAGCGTGGCGATGAAGCTGTTGACTCGGCCGAAGGTGATCACACCTCCGTTCCCCGCACCCACGGCGAATCCCACCGCGACCGCGACGACGAACGCGCCCAGCCATCCGATCGAGGTCGAGAGCATCACCGCGACGATCCCGCAGAAGGCGTAGACCGACCCCTGGGAGAGGTCGAACCCGCCAGAGATGATCGTCATCGTCGCTCCGCAGGCGCCGATCCCCTCCCAGCTCATCTGGTTGAACATGTTCGCCACGTTGCCGAACGTGCGGAACGACGACGAGTCGATCGACAGTGCGACGACGATCGCGATGACGAAGACCACGATCCCGAAGTCCCGTGCCGACACCCGGCGGCGGCTCGTACCGGCCGTCTCCACGACGCCAGGGACCAGCGCGTGCCGATCGACGGTCATGAACCGATCCCCGCGCGCGTGGCACCGAAGGCGGCGGCGATCACGCGCCCTTGCTCGATCTCGTCTCCTTCGAACTCCGCCACGACCGAGCCTTGACGGAACACGACGATCCTGTGCGCGAGGCCGATGAGCTCCTCGAGCTCGGAGGAGATGAGGAGGATCCCGACCCCACGGGCCGCAGTCTCGGCCAGAACGGTGTGGATCGCGACCTTCGCACCGACGTCCACACCTCGCGTGGGCTCGTCTGCGATCAGGACCTTCGGATTGCACGCGAGCCACTTGGAGAGCAGGACCTTCTGCTGGTTGCCCCCCGATAGCTGTCGCACCACGGCCTTTGGATCCGCGGGACGAATGTCGGAACGCTCGATCCACTCTCGCGCGGCGTCCGCCAAGGTCTTCGGGAGGGCGAAGCCAGCCCAGCCGAGACGGCGTGGCTGGTTCAAGTCGAAGTTCTCTGCGACGGACCTGGCGAGCACGAGGCCCCCGAGCTTGCGATCTTCTGGCACCATGACAAGGCCGGCGTTGCGAGCGAATCGCGGACCCGCGCGAGGTGGGAGCAGCACGTCCCCCACTCGGACCTCCCCTCGGTCCCGACGGTCCGCGCCGACGAGACAGCGAGCGAGCTCCGAGCGCCCAGCACCGACGAGGCCGGCCAAGCCCACGATCTCCCCAGCGCGAACGCACAGGTCGACGCCGTTCACCACCGGCGATCGGCGCACGCCAGTCGCCTGGAGGACGATCGGAGCACCTGGAGGAGGCGGTCGTTTCTCGGCGAAGGTGAGCTGCAGCGGACGTCCCACCATCTTCTGGATCAAGGTCTGCTCGGTTTCGGAACCTGCCGGCCCGGTGCTGACCAGCCGTCCGTCACGTAGGACCGACACGGTGGTCGCCGTTGCCATCACCTCGTGAAGGTGGTGAGAGACCATGGCAACGGCGACCCCGGCACTCGCCAGATGCTGGAGCAATGCCAGAAGTCTCCTCGCCCGCTCCTCGTCGAGCGAGGAGGTCGGCTCGTCGAGGATGAGCACCTTCGGGCGGCGGATGAGGGACCGAAGGATCTCCAAGATCTGCTGGTCCGCGATCGACAGCTCCCGCACGGTCACGTCGGGTGGGAGCTGGAGGCCGGCATCCTCGCACACCTCCTGGAAACGAGCCGCCGCCGCCGATCGACGCAGGGTCCCGACGGCAGCGACGGGCTCCCCGAGGAACACGTTCTCGAGAACGCTGCGCGCGGGCACCGACGTGAGCTCTTGAGTCACGATCTCGACTCCTGCCGAGCGAAACGCCCTCCTTGTGCCCTCCCGAAGTCTTTCGCCTGTGAGCAAGACCGAACCTGCGTCGGGGCGGACCAGGCCGGCGGCAACGCGCATCAGCGTCGACTTGCCCGCGCCGTTCTCGCCCAAGACGGCGTGGACCTCCCCTTCGCGCAGGGTGAGGTCCACGCCGTCGAGCACCCGGACCGGGCCGTACGACTTCGAGATCGACTTCAGTTCCAGCATGTGGCCCGACGTCTCCCAGTCCCCCGACCTGGTTCCCATGCACCGCGGGACATGGTTCAGTCTCGATGGAGATGGTTCAGTCTCGATGGTTCAGTCTCGGTACTGACCCTCCAGGTGGAGCTTCCTCACCACCGGCTGCGTCCAGAGGCCCTTGTTCGGCCCAAGTGTCGCGGAGTTGGTCGCCGTCGGCGGCTTTCCACCTTCCAACTTCTCGATGCCGAAGAGGGTTGCCTCGTACCCGTCGGTCACCTCCGGAATGCCGAAAGTCGCGTACCAGTCGCCCTTCCGCACGTATGTGACCGCTGTGACGGAGCCTCCGTTGCCGACCAGCTTCACCTTCCCGAGAAGATGGTGGTCCCGCAGCACGATCGTCGCGCCCTCGATCGCCTGGGAGGACCCGATGATGACGTTCACTGTCGGGTGCGCGCTCAGGACGTCCTCGGTGACCGTCTCACCTGTCGACGCTGTGTACCCGCCCTTGGGCGTCTCGAGCACATCCACCTTCGGGTCGGACTTCAGCTCCGCCAACGCGGCCTTCGTGCGAGCGACTGTGAGCGGCAGTGTCGGAAAACCCTGGAGGTACACGACGTTGCACTTCGGAAGGCTCCCACAGGCGCCGATCCCCAGCTTGCCCAAGTCGGTACCGTTCAGGACGGAGTCCTCGACGACAGAGATCTCCCCTTTCACTTGCGGCTTGATGGCGGCATAGTTCGAGCCCACCTGGGTGAATTCCGCGACCACCACGATCCCCTTCTTGATCGCGGCCCTCACCTCGGGAACGACCGAGCTGCCGTCGTTGGCCTGCACCACGAACACGTTGTACTTTCCAGAGGTGATCGCGTCCTCCATCTGGGCGATCTGGGTGGTCGCGGAGAAGTTGCCGTTGAAGAAGAAGGCCGTTCCCCCGAACTTCTTGGCAGCCTTCTGGACCCCCTTCCACGTCGCTTGAGCGAACGAGTTGTCGGTCGCGAACCCGAAGAAGGCGACGTGCGGCACCTTCTTCAGCCGTCCCTCGACCCTTGCCGGCGCAGCGCCCGCGATCCCGACCATACCCAGCACGGTGGACGCGGCCACCACGCCGGGAACGGCGCACCGAAGCGCCCGCGTCGTGGCGCGTCGTCGACTCTTCCTCCGGCTCTCCACACGCTCCTGTCCTGTCACAGTGCTCTCCCCCCGTCTCTCAATCGATGACATCTGTGCTCCCTTCCCTTTCTGTGTCAATTCTCGACATACCCATAGACGCGTCTCGCCATCTCCATCGAGATCCTCCCGTCACGGAGATCGGCTTCGACCAGCACCCGCGACCGCTCGGCGGGGTCACCGAAGCCGCCTCCCCCTCCGGTCCGACAGACCACGGTGTCGCCCTTTTTCAACCGGAAGGCGTTCACCTTGAGCATCTTCGTCTCGCCGGGTCGTCCCTCGTTCACCACCACTTCGGGAGGCGTCGCGTCCTGCCCCCCGAACAGCCCCCACGCGGGGGTCTTCGAACGCTCGAACCACAACGACATGACCCCGTCGGCCTCCAGCACGTACTCACGCTCGACGCCGTTGCCGCCCCGCCAGGTGCCAGGACCGCCTGAGTCCTGCCGGATGGCGTACCGCCGAAGGTAGACGGGGTACTTGGTCTCGGCGACTTCGATCGGGACGTCCTTCAGCGACCCGTTCACGTTGTTGATGAGGGCATCCTGGCCGTCACCGCCTCGCCATGCACCCCATCCGCCCACCGTCGGCTCGTACACGAGGTACGGGAGCCCGTTGCGTGGATCCTTTCCTGCGATCCCGATGACCATCGAGTCTCCGTAGCTGGCCGCGGCGCAGCGGTCGGGCATGACCGGGGCCAGGGCCTTCACCACGAGGTCGATGAGCAGTCCGAGGGGGGTGAAGTACCACTCGCACGGCGCAGGCTCTTCTGCAGCGAGGAGAGAGCCCGGTCGCACCTTGACCTCGAGCGGGCGGAACGCACCTCCGTCGACGGGCTTGTCCGGGTTCACGAGCAGCTTGTACGCGACCCGGGCTGCAGAGACCGCCTGCGCCGCACCACAGTTGACGGGACCCTCCGCCATGTCGTCGGTGCCCGAGAGGTCCAGGACCATCCGGTCCCCGACCACCTCGACCCGCACGCGCACCCACCGCGGGACGCCGGGGACCACCCCGTCGTCGTCGAGGCAACCCTCGGCTTCGTAGATCCCGTCCGGGATCGCCTGGACGGCCGCACGCTCCAGGCGCTCGGTCTGCTCGAAGATCTGCTCCCGAGCTGCTCGGATGGTCTCGATGCCGTAGCGGCGCACCAGGCGTGCGAGGCGGTCCTGGCCGGTCCTGACGCAGGCGACTTGTGCGAAGAGGTCGCCTCTCGCGGGATAGGGGAACCGTCCGTTCCTCGTGAGCACGTCCACGACGTCGTCCAAGAGCTTGCCCCCGTCGACAACCTTCGTCGGACCCAGTCGCAGCCCTTCCTGGAAGATGTCCGTCGAGTCCGTCGAGCCCCCGGCATCCTTGCTGCCCACGTCGAGCCAGTGCGCTCGGCACGTGGCGAACCCGACGAGCTCGGCGTCCACGAACACCGGCCCGTACACCGTCATGTCGTGAAGGTGGGTCCCAGCGAGGTACGAGTCGTTCAGGATCCACACGTCGTCAGGGTGCCAACCCTCACGCCCGATCTGTACCTCGGTGAGCTCGGTCACGACCTCCAGGTTCCCGAGGAAGATCGGAAGACCTGCGGACTGGCCCAGGATCTGGTGCCGGTCGTCGAGCAACCCGACCGAGCAGTCCTTCATCTCGTAGATGACGGGCGTGTAGGCCGATCGGATCAGGGTGGCGTTCATCTCGTCGGCAGCGGCGTTGAGCCCCGACCTGATGATCTCGGTCGTGATCGGATCGACCGCTCGAGTGAGCGCTCCTCGTGCGGCCGGCGCGGGGCTGGCCAGCGTGGTCGTCATCTCTTGCCTCCCTGCTCTCTGGGATCCTCTTGGGCTCTGCGTGCAACGCGCCTCATGCTCTCACTCACCGACGCTGATGACGAGGGCACCGAGCGGATCGACTCTCACCGCTGCTCCTGGCGGCACGACGGTCGTCGCGGTCTCCTCCAGCACCACGACCGGTCCTTCGAGCTCGGCGCCGACCGGGAGCGCGGCGCGCCGGACGATCTGGGTCTCGTGCTCGGCACGACCGAACACGACCAGGCGTCGCTCCGCCTGCCACCGAGGATCGGGGTCGGGGGCTTTGGGCACCGGCTCGGGTCGGCCGAGGTCGCCGAAGACGGTGGTGCGCAACGCGACGACCTCCATCGGCGCACCTGGGTTCGAGTGCCCGAACCGCCTGCGGTGCGCGGCATGGAAGCGATCACCGACGACGTCGACGAAGCTCTCGGCCCGGACCTCGTCCAGGTCTTCGAGCGGGACGACGAGCGTGTACTCCTGGCCCTCGTAGCGCAGATCCATGCTGTGCTCCACGCGGACCGCCGGCTCCGCGACCCCTTGGTCGAGGAGCGTGATCCGCCCTTCGCTCTCCATCTCGGCGAGCAGCTTCACCAGCTCCGCGCGGTCCGCGCCGGCGAAGGGCGCGTAGAAGGAGAGCGAGGAGTCCTTCCTGAGCTCGGTCTCGAGCATCCCCCACGCAGAGAACGCGCCGGGGAGCGGGGGGACGATCACCTCGTCGATCTCGAGCTCTCGCGCCAGGAACACCGCGTGCATCGCGCCTGCCCCACCGAACGCGACCAAGGAGAAGTCGCGCGGCTCGATGCCCTTCTCGACCGTGAGAGTCCGGATGGCTTGACCCATTTTGGCGTTCACGACGTCGCAGATCCCCTCAGCGAGCTCGACGGTCTCGAGGCCCAGGGCTTCTCCGAGCGACGCGACTGCCCTGCGGGCGGCGTCGACGTCAAGGGTCATGCGACCGCCGGCGAACCAGCTCGGGTCGACACGGCCCAAGACGACGTTCGCGTCCGTCACGGTCGGGCGGGTCCCGCCTCGCCCGTAGGCTGCCGGCCCCGGCTCCGCGCCAGCGCTCTCCGGCCCGACTCGCAGGCCTCCTGCCTCCAGGTAGGCGATCGAGCCTCCTCCGGCACCGATGGTGTGGATGTTGACGACGGGCAGGAGGAGGGGGAACCCTTCGAGCGCGGTCTCGGTGGAGACGTCAGGACGACCGTCGACGACCAGGCTCACGTCGAAGCTCGTGCCCCCCATGTCGATGCAGACGAGGTTCGGCCGACCGAGCAGACGAGCCAGCGCGACTCCACCCATGGTGCCCCCGACCGGCCCGGAAAGCAGCGTCTGGAGGGTCACGTCGCGCGCGGCGGCCGCGGAGACCATCCCCCCGCTCGACTGCATCACGTGCAAGGTGACCGAGAGCCCGCGCTCGACCATCTGGCGCTCGAGACGCTCGAGGTACCGGCGGACGATCGGTCCGATGTAGGCATCGAGCACCGTAGAAGACGTTCGCTCGTACTCGCGCCACTCCCTCGCGACGGCGTGGGAGAGCGAGATCGACGTGTCCTCCCCCAGCTCCTTTCGCAGGATCTCGGCCGCGCGACGCTCGTGTGCCGGGTTACGGTAGCTGAAGAGGAACGCCACGGCGATCGACTCGAAGCCTTCTTCGCGGAAACGCGCGGCGGCGCGCCGCACGGCATCTTCGTCGAGAGGGCACCGTTCCTCCCCTGCGTAGTTCAGCCGGCCGCCGATCTCGATCGTGTCCCGTCGGGGCACCAACGGCGCCGGCTTGCGGTAGTGCAGGTCGTACAGGTTCATCCGAGGACCGCGCGCGATCTGGTACACGTCTCCGGTGCCCTCGGTGACGAGCAGGAGCACCCTGGCACCTCGGCGCTCGAGGAACGCGTTCAGCCCTTGGGTGGTCCCGTGCACGGTGAAGGAGATCTCCCCGGGGGAGTCGATGACCTGATCGAGCGCTGCGAACACGCCTTCGGTCAAGTCCGCGGGCGTCGTCGACGACTTCGCCGCGGCGTAGGTTCTCGTCTCTTCGTCGTATGCGACGACGTCGGTGAAGGTGCCGCCGATGTCCATCGACACGCGGTATCGGCTCATGGCTCTCGGTCCTCGCTGCCACGACGGCCGTGGATCGGTCCGACGGCGATCGCGACCTCGTAGAGCGATCCACCGCCGTCCGGACCTTCGACGGGCGTGAACACCGCAGCCGCCCTCTTCGCGTTCTGCGCCCGCCACGGATCCTCGACCCAGGTTCGGTAGGCCTGCCTGCTCTGCCACAGAGCGGTGACGAGCGCGGGAGCTTCCTCGTCGTCGGGGACCTGCAGCTCCGCCCCGAGGAAGCCCGGGGTCCTGGCGGATCGCTCCAGCACGCCCTCTGCGGCGAAGAACCGCTCGATCGCACCGGGACCTCCGGAGACCTGCCGCAGGTAGAGCACACTTCTGACCACGTCACCCCCCGTGCCGAGCTCGACAACTTTCCGGTTTCACAGAAGTTACCTTTCCCAGACAGTAAACTCGGTGTTCGAAACCAGTCAAGTCGGCCGTGGCGGAAGCCGTCCGCAGCTGGCCACGCACAACGAGACACCAAGGGCGCGATGGGAGTGGCTGGACCTGTCAGGGCCTCTGCGCCGGGCAATCTACGATCGCCAGTGGTCGGGGCCACGGCACGGCCCCCGGGGGAACGATGACGACAGACGAAGTGGTGAGGAACGTGGGTCGCCAACTTCGGCGCATTCGACGCTCTCGAGGGATGACGCTCGCCCAATTGGCCCGTCGGGCTGGCTGCACCGACAGCTACCTGTCGAGCGTCGAGAGCGGAGCGATCACCCCGACGCTGAGCTCGATCTCGACCCTCGCTGCCGTGCTCGGCGCCGACGTGAGCGCCTTCTTCCGTTCAGCTCCAGAGGAGAGAGTCCACGTCCAGCGAGCCGCGTCTTCGCGTCGCCTGCGGATCTCGCAGACCGCGAGCCAGACCTACACCATCTTGTCGTCGCGGAGGCTCGAGCCTTCCTTCACCGGCCTGATCGAAGACCTTGCACCGACTCCGGACGAGACGTCCTACCGGTATTTCGGCGAGCGATTCCTCGTGATGCTCGAGGGCACGTTAACGGCGTGGATCGGCGCAGAGGAGTACACCCTCGGTCCCTTCGACACGCTCCACTACTCTTCACACCCCGCGCACCTCGTCCGCGTCACGTCCCCCCAGCCGGCGCGCATCCTCTGGGTCGTCACCCCTGCGCTCCTGTGACCGACCCGAGGAACCGACGGCCGTATGGTCCCATGCCCGCCCCTCGTCCCGAAGACCCGAGCACAGGGGCGCCAGCGCAATCTCAGGGCCTTGCGAACACCACCCTCGCTGCAAGGATCGGCCGTCAGCTCCGCCAGCGACGGAAGGCTCTCGCACTGACCCTCGCTCAGGTCTCCGAACGCTCGACCCTCTCCGTCTCCTTTCTCTCGGCTGTCGAGAACGGCACGAACCTCCCCTCCCTCCCTTCGCTGGTGCGGATCACCGATGCCCTCGAGACGGACCTGCCGACGCTCCTCGTCGCCGAGGGAGCGAGCCGGGTCCGCACCGGGAAGCTGTCCGAGGACGAGCCGTTGATCGAGCTCTCTCACCCCGAGCTCCAGCTGACCGCGATCGCACTTCGGTTCTCCCCTGGAGACGAGCCGCACCTCCCGCTGCCCACCAAAGACCACGACGTCTTCTGCTACGTCGTGTCCGGCGAGCTGCAGGTGTCCCTCGACGAAGCGCCTCCGATCACGCTGTCGGACGAGGACGCGCTCGACGTTCGCAATGCATCCGTCATCCACATCCGGGCAGGACGCCCGACCTTGTCGGTCTGGACGTCCTGCCCCGTGCGCGTGTGACAACGCGTTCGTCACCAACGCGTTGATCAACCGCCCTGGCTCAAATGCTGCCGAAGACCCCAAGTACGCAGCAGAGCTCCGGGCAGTCCTGAACACTCCCGCTGACCAGCTCTCGCGAAATCGGAAGCGTTGCAGACGGTTACACATACCTGTTGGCGACATGACCGGGTGCGGCCGAAAGCTGGACCATGCACCGGTAGGCGGAGATCGAGAACAGCTCTTCCTCCTCCCGCCGAGGATGCCCGACTGGCTCCAAGACGGGATCCCGTACAGAGCTCCCGTACAGAGCAAGGACGCCCTCGGTCTCCCCCCGAGCGCACTCCACGGGACGCGTCGCGGGCTACGACTTCGTGAACTTCTCCAGCACCGATTCGTCGAGCCCGAGATCC